>CAZPWJ010000042.1:0-38208 GCA_964590195.1 uncultured Rhodospirillaceae bacterium
GAAGCACCCTACATGAAGTGGGTGTCTGCGTTAACCGGATAGGCACGGAACAATCAATTCGCCCGCCTCGGCATCGGACAGGAATTTCGTCAGCCCGCCAGCCTCGTCGAACAGATCCTCCACCAGATCATCCAAGGTCCATCCCTGGATGTCCAGCGCCATTGAACAGGCAACGATGCTCAACTCACCCAGCATTTTACCCTGGGCAAAAAGCTCCATGGCATCCGGCGCGCCCTTTTCCAACATCAGGCCGGAAAAGGCACCGCCCTTATAGCGTTCCTCCGCGCTCAAGCCTTTTTGGAAGGTCGCGACCGCCGCCATGGAGACGAACAACTGTGTCGGGCGTTCCGAAACGGCGGCGACGGAAGCCATCATGCCGGCCAGTTGCACCTTTTCGTGCTCCGGCGAGGCCAAAACGATAAACAGCGGACTGGCGGACATACTCAGGCTCCATGGCAACTGCAAATTGTCGGGACAAACTCAGGTCATGATCATAGCCAACTCCCGATGACATTGTCATGATTTTCACGGTTCCGGTCTGTGAAACCCGAAGGCGCCTTATGGCAGATAGGGCAATGAAGCCACGATCAGGGCGGCGCCGACGATAATGACGGCAAAGATGATCTGACCCCGTTTCGTGGTCCAGCTTTTCGGCACGCCAAGCAGGATGGCGATACGGCGAGCGCCCAGCCACCAGACCAGGCCGCCGACAATAATCAGTAATAAAAGTACGGCTTTCATTACCGCGGACGCGCCCTAGGGCCTAGGCCGCGTCGTCTTTCAGGTTGGCATCCAGGTAATTACCGACCTCTTTGTTGACCCGGTCCATCTTGCCCTGGAAAAAATGTGTCGCGCCGGGGATCTTGCGGTAGTCAATGGCGATGCCGCGCTGGGCCTGCAGACGCTCGGCCAAGGCGGCGGCATCCGCCTCGGGCACGGTGTCGTCGCGGCTACCGTGCACGATCAGGCCGGATGCGGGACAGGGTGCGAGAAAGGTAAAGTCGAAATTGTTGGCCGGCGGCGCGATGGAGATAAAGCCGGCGATCTCGGGCCGGCGCATGAGCAACTGCATGGAAATCCAGGCGCCGAATGAATAACCGCCAATCCAGCAGGTCTTTGCATTGGCGTTGATGCTTTGCAGCCAATCCAGAGCCGAGGCGGCGTCGGAAAGCTCGCCAATACCGTTGTCATAGCTGCCCTGACTGCGTCCGACGCCACGGAAGTTGAAGCGCAGGACTGAAAACTCCCGCTCCACGAAGGACTGATACAGATTGTAGACAATCTTGTTGTTCATGGTGCCGCCGAAACGGGGATGGGGATGCAGCACGATCGCGATCGGCGCGTTGGTCTGCTCGCTTTCATGATAGCGCCCCTCGAGCCGTCCGACCGGTCCGTTAAAAATCACTTCAGGCATGTTAGTGGGCACTCCTTATGATCGATGCTTCAACCTGGCTATTCGGCAATCCGGGCGCAGGGAGCTATCGACAGCTTCCTTGATCGCCATATAAGGCACCGGGGGGTGGAATCGCAAGCTTTTGCCGATCTTTTGTCTCGATTTTACCGAATATTATCGTTTTGCGCGGGATCTTGAACATTTGTTCCAGGCTAACTAGGTTAAACGGTAGCGAGGGTTCATTGCACGATCGATATGGCACCTGTATGTACAAGTCACTCGGAACTGGCGCGAAATTGGGCGGAGATGCGTGATGTTTAAGACATTTGGCGAAGATATCGCGGCCTGCATGGCGCGCGATCCTGCCGCGCGCTCAAAATTAGAGGTCATACTGGCCTATCCCGGATTTCACGCCGTGGTCTATTACCGCTTCGCGAAATGGTTCTGGGAACGGAAATTCTTCCTCCTCGGCCGCGTCATCGCACATATCGGGCGCATTATGACCGGCATCGAAATCCATCCCGGCGCCACCATCGGCAAAGGCTTTTTCATCGACCACGGCTTTGGCGTGGTGATCGGTGAAACGGCGGAAATCGGCGATAACGTCACCCTGTATCATGACGTAACCCTGGGCGGCATCGCACCATCGGTGGATTCTGACTCGCAACGCCAGCGCAAACGCCACCCCACCCTGGGCGACGATGTCATCGTCGGCTCCGGCGCGCAGATTTTGGGGCCAATCACCGTCGGAGCTGGTGCCCGGGTCGGGGCAAACTCCGTTGCCCTGCGCGATGTTCCGCCTGGCGCCACCGTGGTCGGCATCCCGGCCAAGATCGCCCGCGGCCGCGCGCCCGACAATGCCGAAGAGCATCCCGCCTTCACCGCCTATGGCACCCAGGCCGATATTCCCGACCCGGTGCAGCGGGTAATAGATGCGCTGTTGGATAAGGTGCAAGGACTGTCCATGCAGGTCGAGGAGTTGGAGCGCCGCCTGGGCGATACAGACAAGGCGCAATGGGATATCAGCGACGATGACAGCGCCCAGGAGACTGATGGCAGCGGCTGTACCGATAGAAACAATTAGAGACCGTTCATGACCGCAGCCGAGCCGATCTACCTGGACTACAATGCCACCGCCCCGATCCGGGCGGAAGTGATTGCCTTGACCATGGAAATCATGGCGACGGTGGGCAATGCCTCCTCCGTGCATCAGGCCGGACGCAAAGCCCGCGCCCGCATCGACAAGGCGCGCCAACAAGTCGCCGATTTGGTCGGAGCGCCAGCCAAGAACGTCATCTTCACCTCCGGCGGAACCGAGGCCGATAATCTGGCCCTGCGCGGTTTTGGCCCGCGGCACCTGATCGTCTCCGGCATCGAACATGGCGCTATTCTGGCCCCCGCCTTGTTGTTGGACAGGGACGCGGCGATTGTCGATGTGGATGAACAGGGCCGGGTAGATCTGGACGCCCTGGAAGCGGCCCTGGCCGCCTCCGACGGCCCAGCCCTGGTTTCGCTGATGCTGGCCAACAATGAAACCGGGGTCATTCAGCCCGTCGCGGAAGCAGCTGAAATTGCCCATGCCCATGATGCCCTGCTGCATTGCGACGCAATCCAGGGTGCCGGCAAGATCACCATTGATATCAACGAACTTGGCGCCGATCTGCTCTCGCTCTCGGCGCACAAGTTCGGCGGGCCGCAAGGAGTTGGCGCCCTGGTGATGCGCGAGGACCGTACCGTACTGGCGCAAATGGTTGGCGGCGGCCAGGAAATGGGTCGCCGTTCGGGCACCGAGAATGTCGCGGGCATCGCCGGCTTTGGCGAAGCCGCCAGACTTGCGGCAGAAGATTTGGCGGAATTCGCCAAGCTGGCCAAGCTGCGCGACGATTTGGAAGACCGCCTGGCCGAGATCGCCCCGGCCCGCAAGATCATCGGCGCCGATGCCGATCGCGTGCCCAATACCTCATGCGTGACCATGCCCGGTGTCCGCTCGGATACCCAGGTCATGGCGCTCGATTTGGCCGGCATCGCGGTCAGTGCCGGTTCCGCCTGTTCGTCGGGCAAGGTTTCCGCCAGCCACGTCCTGGACGCCATGGGCATGGAGATGGATGAAGCCATGACGGCGATCCGGGTCAGCTTGGAACGGGATACCACTCAGACCGAGATAGAGCGTTTTCTGATCGCCTGGGCGGAAATCTATCGGCGCAACAGCGCCCATACCAACGCAGCCTGAGCCCGGCTGAGTAAGTCAGTGCCGCAGATTACCTTCATCAGTGCCGACGGCACCCAACAACAGGTGGTCGAAGCGCCTATCGGCGACTCGGTCATGGAGATCGCCGTCCGCCATGGCATCGACATGGAAGGCGCCTGCGAGGGCAACCTGGCATGCTCCACCTGCCACGTCATCGTCGACCCGGACTGGAACGGCAAAATCCCACCCCCAGTGGAAGACGAGGAAGACATGCTGGATCTGGTCTTTGGCCTCAAGCGCACATCGCGCCTGTGTTGCCAGATCTTCATGACGCCGGCACTGGACGGCCTAACCGTGCGCCTGCCCGGTGAAAGCCGGAACCTGCTGGGTTAGAGCGGCCGGAATTTTGGCAATGTGATTTCCTCGGTTACCACCTCGAAGACAACTTCCACCGCCATATCCGCCGATACCGAATCCGGGTCGCAATCGATGATGTTGGAGGCCATGCGTACGCCTTCCTCCAGGTCGATCAGCGCCACCACATAAGGCACATCGGCGCCATAGACATCACCCGGCACCGGATGACGCACCACGATCCAGCTGTAGACCTTGCCCTTGCCGCTGACGTCCTGCCATTCACTCTCGGCGCCATGGCATTTTGGGCAATAGCGTTCGGGCGGCAGACGCTTGGCGCCGCATCCCCTACAGCATTGCACGCTCAACCGCCCCTCGCGGCAAGCGGACCAGAACGGTTCCGTATCGGCATCGGGTACGGGGACAGGCTTGTTATACATTGCGCTCCCCGCCCCTCAGTTTCGCAGGACCAGGGCGGAGCCAACGGTCATGGCGCCGGCGGTGGTCAGGGCGATCTCGGCGCCAGGGATCTGCCGGGGCCCGGCATCGCCGCGCAGTTGATCGACGGCCTCGACCACATGGTTGAGGCCGTGGATATAAGCCTCTGACAGCAGGCCGCCATGGGTATTCAGCGGCAAGGCGCCGTCACGGGCAATGCGCCCGCCCTGAACGAAATCCGGTCCTTCACCGGGCTGACAAAAGCCCAGGCCTTCCAACTGCGCCACCACGCTGTAGGTGAAGCAATCATAAATCTCGGCCACATCGATATCTTCCGGCCCGACGCCGGCGCCGCGCCACAGGTCGTCGGCGATATAGGCGGAATAGTTTTCCGAATGATCCTCCCAGCGCAGGCAATCGAACAGATCATCGCCCTGATTGGCGCCGCCACCGTTGGCCCCGCTCATGACGTACACCGGCGCATGGCGCATATCCTTGGCCCGATCGGCCGAGGTCACTAGGACGGCGCAGGCGCCATCGCTTTCCAGGCAGATATCCAGCATCCGAAACGGATCAACGATGGGCCGGGCCGAGAGATAATCATCCATGCTGATCGGCTGGCGCTGCATGGCGCGTGGATTAAGCGCGGCATTATCGCGGAAGGTCACCGCCAATGTGCCCAGCTGTTCCGATGTGGTGCCGTACTTGACCATATGGCGGCGGCACCACATGGCCATGGCCTGGGGATAGGTGATCCAGCCGAACGGCGCCGTGAACTGCGTGATGCCGTGGGCCTGCATGTCCCGGCCCCCGCCCAGGCGAAAGCCGGAACGGCCATTCATGGCGCGAAAGCACAGCACGTTTTTGGCCAGACCCGCCTCAATCGCCGCGATGGCGTTCAGAACCACCAGGTTGGCGGCGTTGCCGCCGCCCGCGATATCGACCGCATAGCCCGCCGCCTCGATCCCCATGGCGCCGGCCACGGACATCGCGGGCACGGAATCGTTGAACTGGAAACTGACCAAACCATCAATGTCGTCCGGTGTCAGGCCCGCATCACCGACCGCGTTCAAACAGGCCTCCGTCGCTAGGTTCAACACCGTGGTGCCGGAATTCTTGGAATAATCCGTATAGCCCGTGCCGACGATGGCGTATTTATCCCGCAAGGCCCGCATTGCGCCGTACTCCGCTTCAATCCTGTTCAATCTCGGTCGTATTCGGGTGGCCGCTTGTCCTTGAAAGCCAGCAGGCCTTCCATGGCATCCCGTTCAGTGGTGGCGTAATTATGCACGAATTCCAATTCCATGCGCAGGCCTGTTTGCAGATCGCCCTCCAGGCCATGGTTGACCAGGTATTTAGCGCCCTTCAAGCCAACGGGGCTGTGCTTGGCCATGGCCTGGCACAAAGCCATGGAGCCCGCCGCCAATTCACCATCGGGAAACACCCTGCTGACCAGACCGATGCGCTGTGCCGCCGCCGCATCCAGCAAATCCCCGCTGAGCATGAGAAACTTGGCGGCCATGGCGCCGATGGTCCTGGGCAGACGTTGCGAGCCGCCGGCGCCGGGCAACTGGCCAAAATTCAAATGGCCATCGCCGATCCGCGCGCCTTCGCTCGCCACGGCCACATCGCAAGCCAGCAGCAGTTCCAGGCCGCCCGCCACACAGGCACCGTTGACCACCGCCACATAGATTTTCGCCGACTGCTCCATGCGGTTCAGCAGAGCGTGAAAAATCTCCAGAAACTCCCGGAACGCATCCGGCGCCCGGTACAACGAAATGTAGCCGGCCAGGTCACCGCCGGCGGAAAACGCCTTGCCCGCGCCCGTCAGGCACACGACGCGAATATCCGCCCGGCCTTCCAGCTCTTCCACCATTGCGCCAAGGGCCGTGATAGTGTCGCCATCCAACGGGTTCAGCTTGTCCGGCCGGTTCAGCGTCAGGGTCGCGACGGCACCATCGCACTGCAATAAAACAGCCGCGGCCTGATCGCTCATTGTGTGGTCTCCATCGTTCAGATTAGGGCAATTTTCTCTTACGCTTTGCGTTGATTTGGTTATATCTTTCGTCCTTCGCCAAGGTATCCGAAGCAGATGATTTGGCCAACAGGAAGAGGCAAACATGACCGACAAACCGTGGAGCAAGAATTACGAACCGGGCGTACCCCACGAGATCGATGCGGATGCCTACCCTTCCATATGGGCCATGTCGGCGGCGGCCATCGCAAAGCATGGCGATGCCACGGCCTTCAGCAATTTTGGCGCCGATCTGAGTTTTAATGATATCGACCGCCTGTCGGAAAATCTGGCCGCCTATCTGCAATCGGAACTGGGCCTGAAAAAGGGCGACCGGGTAGCCATCATGTCGCCCAATATCATGGCTTTTCCCGTCACCATGTTCGCCAACATGCGGGCCGGTCTGGTGCAGGTCAACGTCAACCCGCTGTATACCCCGCGCGAGCTGCAACATCAGCTGAACGACGCCGATACCGACACCATTATCATCTTTTCCGGCTCCACCCCGGTGCTGGCGGAGATCATCGCCGAAACCCCGATCAAGAATGTCATCGTCGCCGACCTGGGCGATTGCGGCAACGGCGCCCTGCCCAGCCCACCGACCGATGAACGGCTGTCGAACGTTGTGAAATTCACGGACGCATTGGCGCGGGGCGAAAAACATACCTTCAACCCGGTCGAGATCTCGGGCGAGGACCTGCTGTATCTGCAATACACCGGCGGCACCACCGGCCTATCCAAGGGCGCCGCCCTGACCCATCGCAATCTGGTCAGCAACATTATCCAGATCTCGACCTTTCTGGGCGACCGCGTCCGCGAGGGCGAGGAAGTGGTGGTCACCGCCATTCCGCTCTATCACATCTTTGCCCTGATGGTGAATTGCCTAACCTATTTCTCCAAGGGCGGCGGCAATGTCCTGATCACCAACCCGCGCGACATGCCGGGCTTCGTCAAGGAATTAGGCAATTACAAATTCTCGGTGATCACCGGCGTCAACACCTTGTTCAACGGCCTGCTGCATACACCGGGCTTTGCCGAACTTGATTTCTCGTCGTTGAAATTGTCGGCAGGCGGCGGCACCGCCATACAGGAGGCGATCTCCAACAAGTGGCGAGAGGTCACGGGCCTGCACATTACCGAGGGCTATGGCCTGTCCGAGACCTCCCCCGTGGTGACATTTAACGTGGCGGGAGGCGACGAATTCAGCGCCACCATCGGCATTCCCATGCCGTCAACGGATGTTACTTTGCGCGATGATGACGGCAACGAGGTCGCCAGGGGCGAACCGGGCGAACTTTGCGTCAAGGGCCCCCAAGTCATGGTGGGCTATTGGCGCAAGCCGGAAGAGACGGCGGCGGTGACCACGGCGGACGGTTATTTCCGCACCGGCGATGTCGCCATTCTGACCGAAGAAGGCCGCTTCAAGATTGTCGACCGCAAGAAGGACATGATCCTGGTCTCGGGCTTCAACGTCTATCCCAACGAGATCGAGGCCGTGGTCGCCAATATGGACAGCGTGCTGGAAGCCGCCTGCATCGGCGTGCCCGATGCGCAGACGGACGAAGCGGTCAAACTGTTCGTGGTTAAAACGCCCGACGCCGAGGTCAGCGCCGAGGAAGTGATTGCGTTTTGCCGGGAAAACCTGACCGCCTACAAGGTGCCCAAACTGATCGCCTTCATTGACGAACTGCCGAAATCCCCGGTGGGTAAGATCCTGCGGCGGGAGTTGCGCGACTAGTCTCTAAAAATCCAGCGGCAGCGTTAAATGCTGCTGGTACATCCGTTCGCGATGCGCCAGCAATATGGGTGCTATCACCATTGTCTCGGGCGCCGTGTAGGGGCCGCGCAGGCGCTCCGGCATGGGGTTGAGATCCTCTGCCATGGGCGCCACCAGCTGCGAGAAACAGGCCCAGTACAAATCCGCGGCGGTGAATTCATCGCCCACGAAATAGCCGCTGCCCCGGCCCGCCTGGGTCTCCAGCCGTGCCGCCAGCATGGCCAGGATATCGGCGCATATGTCGTTCGCCTTGGCCGCCGCCGCGTTGGAATAGCCATAACGGCCGGCCAGGGTATTGGGCAGTTGCCGCGCCGCCGGGTCAGGAATGGCGGCACGCATGACATCGATCATGGCCAGGCGCCGTTGCCAGGCCAAGCCGCCCTCGGAAGCGATCTCGGTAATCAGGCCGAACATCTCAGCTCGGGCCGCCGAAGACTCGGGCACCAGGCGCGGTTCAGGTGCGAGGCGCTCGGCCAGCATGACGATCTCGTACCAGCCGACGCGGGGCGCCTCGTCCTCATACACGGCGACAGGCGCGTTGCGGTGGCCGGTCCAGGCGAATAGTTCGGGATTCTCCTGGGCGCCTTTCTGGCCCACGGCGATGAATGGATACTTCTTGTATTCGAAGAGATATTTCGCCGCCTGGCTCCACGGCCCCGGCACCCCCATGGTCAGCGCCAGGCGCAATCCCGGCTGCTCCCTGGCATCGTCCACATACGCGTAATCCACGGCCCTGCTCCAATCCTCTGAAATTCCTCTGCCCATGCGCTTAAGCATGTGGCATTGTTTAAGGTGGAGAATAGCGGAACATGAGCAAGGCGTTCACAAAAGAATCCGACGGCGAAGACGACGACCTGCCGGAGGTCGCGGCCCCCCTGCCCCCAGGTACAAAGAATTACCTGACGCCCGAGGGCCATGCCCGCCTCAGGGACGAATTGCAGCAACTGCGCCGGGTGGAACGGCCACGGGTGGTCGAGGTTGTCTCCTGGGCCGCCGGAAATGGCGACCGTTCGGAAAATGGCGACTATCTGTACGGCAAGAAACGCCTGCGTGAGATTGACCGCCGGGTGCGCTATCTGATGAAACGGCTGGAGATCGCCGAAGTGGTGCACGTGGAGAAACAAAAGAACCGCGAGCAGGTTTTCTTCGGTGCCACGGTGACCTATGCCGATAGCGACGATAGGGAGCGCACCGTGCGTATCGTCGGCGCGGATGAAGCGCGCCAGGACCATGGCGAGGTCAGCTGGGTCTCGCCCATCGCCCGCGCCCTGCACAAGGCCGCCGAGGGCGATATCGTGAAGCTGCGCACACCATCGGGTATCGAGGAAATAGAGGTCGTCGAAATCAGCTACACTGCGTCGACGCCCAGCTAGTCGCGCACCACCAGCACCGAACAGGTGGCATGGCGGACGACACGGGCCGCGTTCGGTCCCAGCAGATAGTCGCGCAGTTCAGGCCGGTGCGAAGCCATGACGATCAAATCCACCTTGTCCGCCTCGGCCAGGCGCAGGATTTCCTTGTAAATGGTTCCCGAACCCACGTGCAGATTGCCCAGAATCTCGGCTGGAATTTTTTCCTTCACCAAGGCCTGTAATTGCGCCGTTGTTTCATCAACCATCCGCTGTTCAAAGCCATCGGGAAAAAAACTCCCCACCATGGGACTGCCCATATCCGGCACAATAGTGGCCACGTGTAATTTTCCGCCATGGCTCCGCGCCAGCTCCACCGCCGTGGGCAGGGCTTTTACGGATGAACTGTCATCGCTCAAATCAACGGTCAACAGGATGCTGTCGTACATCGCTCATACCTCTCATGTCTCTACCGGCAACTTGCGCCGACGCAGCATTTGCAGGCCCAGCACGCACGCCAGGATAAACAGGGCGATGGGATAGACCCATTCCCGCGCCGGCTGACCGGTCTGTTCGACCTCCACCAAGGTAATGATGTCGCCAAAGTCCATTTTCACCTTTTCCGCCGGACCATTAAAGGCAAGATTATCGACCACGTAATTTTCACCGTCCGCCGATAGCTCGAGCCCCAGTCCCCGCTGTCCCGTCTCGCCGCCGGGTGCATCAAACAGGAACAATTTGAAACGGTCGCCATAGTCGGTCTGACGGGTCGTGTGCAGGCGGAGCGACAGTCCCTTCGCAACTTCGATCCGGTCGCCGACAAAAGCCTTCATATCCACCGGTGCAAAGGCCGGATGGACCTGATTAACGAAATAGTCCGGGCGGAACAGGGCGAACATCACCACCAGCAGAACCAGGCGTTCGAAAATCGTCGTGCGGATGATCAGCCAGCCCTGGGTGGCGGAGGTGAAGCAGAACATGGCCAGCAGAGATACGCAGAACACCACGACGCCGTGCCAGAAACTGGTAACGCCAATCAACAGCAGTTCCGGATTGAAGATAAAGACAAACGGCAGAATTGCGGTGCGGATATCATAGAGAAATGACTGCACGCCGGTCTTCAGCGGATCCGCCCGGCTGATCGCCGAGGCGGCAAAGGCGGCCAGACAAACAGGTGGCGTACTGTCCGCCATCAGGCCAAAATAGAACACGAACAGATGCACCGCGATCAGGGGCAGTTCCAGGCCCGCGGCGCCACCTAGTTCCACCAGCACGCCGGCCAGCAGAGAGGCGACCACCAGATAGTTGGCCGTGGTCGGCAAACCCATGCCCAGCAACAGCGACAGCACGGCGGTCAGGATCAACAGGATATAGACATTGCCGCCCGACAAAGCCTCGACAACGCCGACCATGGCATTGTTCAGGCCGGTGGAGGAAACCGCGCCGACGATAATCCCGGCGGTCGCCACGGCAACGGCGATCCCCACCATGTTGCGCGCGCCGGCGATCAGACCGCCGTTGATATCGATAAAGCCATCCAATAGCGCCGGACCCAGATCGCGCTGCCGGATCCCCTTGTAGATGCCCAGCGCCACGATAATCAGAAAGGCAACGCCTAAGCCCCAGAACAGGCTGTCCTGAGCCACCATGCCGCTTACCCGCAACCAGCCGGCCACCGCGATGGGAATGGCGTAGAGCAGCGCCATCAAGGCGCGGCCCATGCCAGCCGGCTTGAGACGCGTCGCCAGCATGATCAGGAACATCACGATAATTGTGTAGAACACGGCGGAGGATGCGGTCCAACGCTCCCACATCAGAAGATAGACCAGAACCACCATGGGGACGATGAAATGCACGCCACTGATAAAGGTGCGGCGCAGATGCGGGATGTCCGAACGGGGCAGGCCGCTCAAGCCCAGCTTCAGGGCTTCCAGGTGGGAGATGTATAACAGCCCGATATAGCTGATCACCGCCGGGATAAAGGCGGCGACGATAACATCGAAATAGCTGATGCCGATCAACTCGGCGATGATGAAGGCCGCCGCCCCCATGATCGGCGGCATGATCTGGCCATTGGTGGAGGCCGCAACCTCGATCGCGCCGGCCTTGACCGCCGACAGGCCGGTCTTGCGCATGACGGGAATGGTAAAGACGCCCGTGGTCACCACATTGGCGATGGAACTGCCGGAGATCAGGCCTGTCATGCCCGAGGCCAGGATCGCCGCCTTGGCCGGGCCGCCGCGATAGCGGCCAACCATGGCAAAAGCCAGATCGAGAAAATACTTGCCGGCGCCGGCCCGGTCCAGCAGAGCGCCGAACAGCACGAACAGAAAAACAAAGCTGACGGAAACATCGATGGGAATGCCGAAAATGGATTCCCCACCCAGCCACTGGTAGCCGATCAGCCGGGTCACCGAGACACCGCGATGGGAAATAATCTCGGGCATGGCCTGGCCGAAGATTGAATAGATCAGGAACAGCGAGGCCACGATCACCAATGGAATACCGATGGCCCGCCGCGTCGCTTCCAATAACAACAATATGCCAAAGCCGCCCAACAGCACCTCGAAAGGAAAGTTAAAGCCGAAAAGTTCGATGCTTAAGGGGGTGCCCAGACGGGCGGTGATGCCGTCCTGGTCGATAAAAACCCACAGGGCGGCAAAGGCGCCGATCAGCGCCAACAGAATATCCAGGGGCGAAATGCGCTTATGGGCCAAGGCTTTCGCCGCTGGAAACATCAGGAATACCAGCAACAAGCCAAAAGCCAGGTGAATGCCCCGCGCCGGCACCCCAACGATAATGCCAAAGTCAAACAGGAACGGTAGCGGCGAGGCGATCCAGAGTTGAAACAGCGACCAGGTGGCCGCGATGCCGGCGATAATCAGGCCCAGCGTCGGGCCGGGTTTGCGCCCGGTATATTCGACTTCATCTATCCGCCGCTGGATCTCCTCCTGGGAGACGCCGGACGTAATGCCCTGGTCGGTCATCTGCGCGCGCCCCCCTGCCATCCGGCTCCGGCACGATTATATGTAACGATGTCGACGCGGGACCGGCATGACGCCGCCGGTCCCGCCATCGAGACTACGGTCTAGCCTGACTATTTCAGGCCTTTTTCCTTGAAGTACTTCAAGGCGCCCGCGTGGATCGGTGCGGAAATGGCGTTGGTAACCATGCCCTTGGGATCCAGGTTGCGGAAAGCCGGGTGCAGTTTGCGGAAGTCATCAAGATTTTCAAACACCGCCCGCGTTACCTCGTAAACCACATCGTCCGGCGTATCGGCGGAGGTCACGAAAGTCGCCATGACGCCCCAGGTCTTAACGTCGGCCGTGGTGGATTTGTAGGTTCCCTGCGGGATCTTCGCCCAGGCATAATACGGCTTCTTGGCCGTAACGTTGCCCTTGGCAATGGCATTATCGAAATTGACGATCTTTGCGCCGCAGCCGTCGGTGGCGACGGCTACGCCAGCGTTCGGCACGCCAACGGTGTAGACATAGGCATCGATCTTGCCATCACACAATGCCTTGGACTGTTCGGTCGAGGTAAATTCCGTCGCCAGTTTGAAATCGCCCTTGGACCAACCGGCCTGCTTCATCAACAGATCCATGGTACCGCGCTGTCCGGAACCGGGATTGCCGATGTTGACGCGCTTGCCTTTCAAGGCGTCCCAGCCATTAATGCCGGAATTCTTGCCAACGATGATCTGCAAGGGTTCGGGATGCACCGAGAACACAGCCCGCAAATTCTTGAAGGCCTTGCCCTGCCATGGACCGCCCGAGCCGTTGTAGGCGTGATATTGCCAATCGGACTGGGCCACGCCGAAATCTAATTCGCCGTCGCGGATCTGACCGATGTTGTAGTTGGAACCGCCCGTGGATGGCGCGGAACAACGGATGCCGTGCTTGCGGCCACTCTTTCGACCCTCCGCGGCTTCCTTATGCACCAGACGACAAATCGCGTTGCCGGTGGCGAAATAGACGCCGGTTGGACCACCCGTACCAATGGCGATGAACTGGCGCTTGGAAGCGGCATCGGCCGTCGCGGTCAGCACGAAGCTGCCAACGCCAATTGCCAAAGCCAGCGTTGCAAAGGAAATGGATTTCTTCATGATTTATCTCCCTGTTGAATTTTACTTGGGGGTACGCAAGCAACAAACCGGGATACAAATACTCCGCCCATTTTTGACGGGAAAATTATCCCGCTCTTAGGGAAGCAGGATAGGCCAGGGAATGGGAAAAGCACAAGAAATGAAATGCCTTACTCACAATTGGATAGATTTGCAATAATCATATTTCAATTGCCATAATCGGAAGGCGGACTTAATACCGCCCGCTCATGCGCGGGCGAGGGTGCAACGACGGCGAATACCTATTTCGGACGGCAGGCGAAGGGCCAGATGATCTTGGCATCGGGCGGCACGATCTCTCCCGTCTTCAGCTTGTAGGCGATCTTCACGCGCCGCTCGTTTTCCGGCAAGGCCCGCATGGCATGAGTATCGATGGGCATGCCGCCGCGAAACAATGCCACCGGATCGGCGAAATAGCCCTTGAAGGGAACAACAAGCCCCTTCGTCACCGCGTATTTCTTTGTTGTGCTGTAGTTAACCGTCAGATGCAGATGCGGCTCCCGCAGCTTTCCCGGTACGCCGCTCTTGCCGTTGGGGCCAAGCGCCTGGCCCATGCGCACCCGCTGCCCAAGCTTGAAGTCAGGCATCTCGTTGAAATGGGTATAGACCGTATAGAGCCAAACCGGCAGGCCGGTATCCGCCGGCGCATGGCGCAAGATAACCTGCCTGCCGCGAAAGCCCGGACCGTCGCCCGTGAACAGCGCCACGACTTCGCCATCCGCCATGGCAATGATGGGTTCATTCCAGCTGGCCGGAATATCCGCCCCCATGTGACGGCGGTTCGGCACAGGACCGCGCCAGGGTTCGCCGAAAATATGGTCGATTTTCTGGCAACCCGCGTCCGCTGGGTAAACCGGGATCAGATTGCTTTCCACCACGCCCCGGGCCAGTTCAACCTCACGGGACTTCATTTTCTTGAAAAAGGCTTTCTTGGTCCCAATGTCCAGTTTCTTGACGCTGATGACGTCGCTATTTTGCGAAAAGGCCGGCGACCCCGAAAACAATATCCCGGCACAAACAAAAGCAATAGCCGCTAATTTCCAGACCATCATTCAACTCCCATCACTCAAAACATTCGGCACCGCGCCCTGGTAAACCATGGGCACAACAAAGCCGTGCTCAACATAACGGCATAATCTTGTAACTTAGCCTAATGTACCATGGTGCGGTAGGGATCGACGCGCGCCATCTACTTAGCGTTAATTCCAGACTGCCTTGGTTCTATCTTTGTGGTAATATACGAATTGCGTGGGACTTGAAGAAGCCTGCCGCGGCAGGCACCGTGGAGTCTGTAGGGTGAGCGACGTTAGGCAATGGCTGGAAGCGCTGGAACTCGGCAAATACGCCGGGCTGTTCGCTGAAAATGACATCGACTTCGATGTTCTTACCGAACTCGCCGATGATGATCTCAAGGAACTCGGCTTATCCCTCGGCCACCGCAAGAAACTTCTAAAAGCCATCAACAATCTTGCCGGCGGCGGCGAACCCGCGCCAATATCCGGACCGACAACCGCGCAGCCCGCCGCGCCGCCTACTTCAGCCATTTCGGCCGAGGCGGAGCGGCGCCAGTTAACGGTTATGTTCTGCGATCTGGTCGGCTCCACCGCCCTGTCACAGCGCCTCGACCCGGAGGATTTGCGCGATCTGATGCGGCTCTATCAGGATGCCGTCGCCGGCGCGGTCACCCGTTACGGCGGCCATGTGGCAAAATTTCTCGGCGATGGCGTTTTGGCCTATTTCGGTTGGCCGCAAGCCTATGAGGACCAGGCCGAACGCGCCGTTCATGCGGGCCTGGATGCGGTACGCGCCGTACAGGCCGTACACAGGCAGGCTGGCGAACACCTGGCGTCGCGGGTCGGGATTGCTTCGGGCGAAGTCGTGGTTGGTGATCTGGTCAGCGATACCGCGATGGATACGGATGCGGTAAGCGGAGAAACCCCAAATCTGGCCGCCCGCCTGCAGCAGATAGCGGAGCCCGACCAGGTGGTCATCGGGGGCATGACCAGGGAGCTTGTCGGACAGGCATTTCAACTTTCGCCCTTGCCGCCGCAACACCTGAAAGGGTTCGACGAAACGGTACCGGCATGGCGGGTCGAGGGCCTGGCGGCGGCCGGCAATCGTTTCGAAGCAGCGCAAGGCCAAAAGCTGCTGCCCTTTGTCGGGCGCCAGGGCGAATTGAACATGCTGCTCGACCGCTGGGAAACCGCCCAGGGCGGTGAGGGTCAAGTGGTGATGGTGTCCGGTGAAGCGGGGATCGGCAAGTCGCGCCTGGTGCAGGCATTCTATGAGAAAATATCAGGGCAGCAGTACACGCGCCTGCGTTATCAATGCGCGCCTTATCATACCAACAGCGCCTATTATCCAATCATCCGGCAGTTGGAGTACGCCGCCAAATTGCAGCCTGGCGATGCCGCCGAGACAAAACTGGACAAACTTGAAGCGCTGCTTGAACAAGGCGGCGGCGAGGGCGCGCGGGCCACGCCGCTCATTGCATCGCTGCTGTCGATCCCGTTTGAAGACCGCTTCGGTGCCAGCGAACTCAACCCAC
Organism: uncultured Rhodospirillaceae bacterium; assembly: GCA_964590195.1. GTDB lineage: Bacteria > Pseudomonadota > Alphaproteobacteria. Next base: position 16,185 of record CAZPWJ010000042.1, read on the forward strand.
AGCAACGCAAGCAGCGAACCGAAGCCGCGATTATCGAACAGTTATTGGCTCTGGCCCGGAAAACGCCCATGCTAATGGTTTTCGAGGATGTCCATTGGGCTGATCCTTCGACCCTGGGCCTGCTGGAGCAAGCGCTGAACGAAGTCACCAATGCCTCGGTGCTGTTCGTCATCTCCCACCGTCCGGAATTCGCCGCGCCCTGGGCAGAGACGCAGCATGTAACACGGCTGCCCATACGGCGATTGAGCCAATCCCAAGTCGAAGAGATGATTCATACACAGATCAATGAAGCGATCCGCAAGGCGGGCGGGGCGGAACTACCCGGTGACAAAATCGCGCACATTGTCTCCCACGCCGATGGCGTGCCGCTTTATATCGAAGAGCTGACCCACACGATCATTGGCTCGGATGTGGAAATTTCCGGCGCGGAAGTGCCCGCCAGCCTACAGGCCTCCCTCACCGCGCGTCTGGACCAGCTGGGTTCGGCCAAGAGGACGGCCGAGGTTGCCGCCGTGATCGGGCGTGATGTACCTCACGAGCTAATCTCCGCCGTGTCGAAAAAGACGGAGGAAGACCTTCGCGATGATCTCGAAATATTGTTGAACTCCGGTCTGGTTCAGCGCAACGAGCGCGGCGGCGAAACGGTCTACCTGTTCAAGCATGCCTTGATACAGGATACAGCCTACCAGATGCTGCTGCGGGCCCGGCGCCAGGAAATTCATCGTGACGTCGCCGCCGCCTTGGAGGAAAAGTTTTCCAACCGCGCCGAGGCGGAACCGGAATTGCTGGCCCACCATTTCGCCGCCGGCCAGGAACACGAACGCGCCGCGCATCTTTGGCTGCGCGCCGGCCAGCAGTCGCTTGGCCGCTCCGCCGTCGCCGAAGCCTTTGTGCAAGCGGAACAGGGTATCGCTTCGGTGGCGAACCTTAGACCTTCGCGCGACAAGGATAGTTTGGAGATTGACCTGCAATCCTGCCTGGCCCTGGCCGCCATGGCGCATCGCGGCTATGGCGCGGAGGAAACCGAAAACGCCTTTCAGCGCGCCCGCGAATTGCTTGGTGCCTTTGACGACGATCCGCGGCATATCGATATACTACATGGCTTTTGTGCCCTGCTGGGCACCCAGTCCAGGCTGCACGAGTTTCTTGATATTTCCGCCGAGATGCGCGACCGGGCAGAGCGATCCGGTGACAGCGCGGCGAAATGCGCCGGCCATCGTTGCATGGCGGTTGGCTACAACAGCCGGGGCGAATTCACGGACGCGTTCGAGGCGGCCCGCACGGCCATTGAATATTTTGATCCACATGAGCACCGCCAATCGGCACAACGCTTTGGCCACGACATTGGCGTCGCCGCAAAGTTGCACTTGGCGATCGCGACCCAGTTTCTCGGCCACGCGGACCAGTCGGCGAAACTGGTGGAGGAAGCGCTGGCCCTTGCCCATGAGTTGAAGCATCCAAATACCCTTGGCTTTGCCCATCATTGGGCCTCGTTTCTGCGCCTCACGGCCCGTAATTTTGCGCTGACTGTCTCGACCGCCGAGAAGATGATCGACATCGGCGTCGAGGCCAGCAACCCTAACTGGCTTAAACATGGCCATCTTATGAAAGGCGCGGCGCTGGCGGCGGATGCCGACACGGCCGAGACAGGCATTGAGGAAATCGAGGCCGGTCTGGCGTCGTCAGCGCCAAGATACATGCAGACGGTATATCGATGTTTCGAGGCGGAAGGCCTGCTCAATCTGGGCCGATACGACGAAGCCACTGAAATAATCCAGCAGTGCCTGCACCTTATGGATGAGACCGGTGAAACCTGGTGGGAGGCGGAACTGAACCGCATGAAGGGCGAAATTCGCCGGGCCCAGGACTGCGATGGCGAAAACTGTTTCCAACAGGCGCTCGAAATCGCCCGCCGACAGGCCGCCAAGCCGCTTGAGCTGCGCGCCGCCACTTCCCTGGCCGGGCTTTGGCACGAACAAGGCAAGACCGCGGAAGCGCTCGACTTGCTGGCGCCGATATACGGCTGGTTCACGGAAGGCTTTGACACGGCGGACCTGAAGGCGGCGCGGGGATTGCTGGAAGAACTCGAACGCTAGAGCACGTTTATGATTTCAGCTTATAGCCGCTGCGCAGGATCAGGTAATTACAGCTCCACATGACGGCATTCAGGCCGATCATAATCGCCACGCCCACCGCCAAGGCGCCGTCGGCATGGTCTATGAAGCCATAGCGGAAGCCATCGATCATATAAAAGAACGGGTTTACCTGGCTCAATGCGTACCAGGGTTCGGGCAGGCGCTCGATGGAATAAAACGTGCCCGATAGAAACGCCAGGGGCGTGATGACAAAGTTGGTCACCGTGGCCATGTGATCGAACTTGTTAGCCCAGATGCCAGCCGTAATGCCCATCTGCCCCAGCAACAGCCCGGCGGCGGCGCCATGAAAGATAATCGGCCAGACGTGCGCCACGCTGATATCCACGAAAAACACCATGCCCAGGGACGCCGCCGCACCGCATAGCAGGCCGCGGGTAGCAGCGGCGAAGGCAAGGCAAAAACTCAATTCACCCGGTCCCATGGGCGGCATCAGCAGATCAACAATATTGCCCTGGATTTTCGAGAGCAGAATTGACGAGGCGCTGTTGGCGAAACTGTTCTGCACGATCGCCATCATGATCAGGCCCGGCGCCAGAAAACGCTGAAACGTTACCGCCCCGTCCAGGACATCACGCTCGCCAAAGGCCAGAGAGAAAACCGCCAGGAACAACAAAGTGGTGACCACGGGCGCCACGATGGATTGCATGGTGGTCCTTAGAAAACGCTGCACTTCCTTGGCATACAGGGTCCAGACACCGCGCCAGTTGATGACGCCGACAAGGCGCGGCTGCAAATGGCCAGGCTCCCCCGGCGGCCGTTCATCTACGCTCAAGTTCATCAATGCTCAAAATGTATCGAATTTCTTGTAGGCATCGACCGGGTCCATGCCGCTGAGGATAGCGTCACGCATGGCGGTTTCGGTGGAGGCGACCGCCTCTGTCTTGGCAACCACTTCTTCCGCCATGTCCTTTGGGATGATGACCACGCCGTCGATGTCAGCCAGCACATAATCATCCCTGGAAATCGTCACGCCGCCGATATCGATGGGTTCCCCCATGCTCTCGGCGACCCAGCGGCGGCAAATATCCTTGGGCGTGTTGAAGCGGCAGAACACCGGGAAATCGTTCTGCAACAGAAACGGTACATCGCGGCAGCCGCCATCGACGATATAGCCGCGCACGCCGCGATAATTCAGGGTTTCCGCCGATAACTCGCCCATCAGGGCCACTTCATAGGTATTGGGCTGGCACATCAGCACTTTGCCCGAGGGCGCCTTCGACAGCACCGTGGCCCAGGCCAGCAAGGTCTCGCCCTCGTCCTTGCCCTCGCCATAGTCGCCGTTCATGGTTTCCACCCGCCCGGCCAGGCGGTGGCTGGGATCCAGCGCATTGATGCCGTGGGGCAGTACGCAATTGGCGTGTCCCATGGCGTTCATCACATCGTACACCGCGCTGGCGTACAGTTTTTCCAGACGTTCCGTCAAATCCATGATCACTGACCCTTTAGCTGACCCTAACTACCGGTAAATTCGCGGTATCATGGGACCTATCATAGGACCCGGGCGGCGCTAAAGGAACCTATGCCCTCACCCGATCGGTAACGGCGCACCATTTCCCCATAGGCGGCCTCCAGATGCCGGGCCAGCCGGGCCGTGTCAAACAGCGGCGCGGTTTCCAGATTGGCCTGCAGCTGCGCCTTCAAATCCGCCAATGCGCTGGGATCATGGGCCAGGCGCAAGGCCATGGCACGGTAATCCGCCATTGATGCCACTGCCAATTCGGCCAGACCCGCAGCCGCCAGGATCGAGGCACCGGTGCGCGCGGATTGGTTATCGCCTGCCCTGGAAAGTACGGGCAGACCGGACCACAGGGCATCCAGGGTCGAGACACCGCCCGCATGATGGCGGCAATCCAGGCTTAAATCCGCCAGGGATTGCCGGGCCAAATGTTCGGGATGGCTGGCGCGCGGGGCAAAGATCAGGCGTTCGGCATCAATCCCCCTGGCCGCGGCGGTGGCGCGCAAATTGGCCATGGCGCCCTCACCTCCCCGCAACAGCCACAGCACGCTGCGGGGCAGTTCGTGCAGCAGATCCAGCCACAAATCAAAGGTCTCGGGATCGAATTTGTAATGGGCATTGAAATTGGCGAAGACAAAGCCGTCTTCCGGCAGGCCCTGGCTGGCCCGGTCAGGCACCACGGCCGCGATCTCGGGCCGCGAGGTAGCCATGAAACTATCTGGCAAATAAACGACGGCCTCGGAACAGTGCGCCGCCAATTCGGGTGGCGTGTGGACCGCATCCGTGACCAGATATTGCACGCAATCGGCACCCAACGTGGCGCCATAGCCCAAATAATGCGCCTGCACCGGCGCTGGCCTGGTTTCCAGAATTTCCAGGGCGGAATGGCGGGTAAATCCGGACAGATCGACCAACAAATCCAACCGGTCGCCGTGAATATGGCGGGCCGACTGTTCCAGATCCAAGTCCTTGAAATCGTTGAAATGATCGAATTCAGTCCGGAAATAATCGGTAGTCTCATCGCGCTGTTCGCGGCCAATGGCATAGGCGAACCACTCGAAACCATCCCGGTCATGCCGGGCGATCAGGTCCTTAAAGGAAGTCGCGACGCTATGGCTGCGGAAATCCGGCGAGATATAGCCGATCCGCAGACGCGCCGATGTCGCGGGCGCAAAAGTAAATGCCAGGCGGTCGCGCAGGGCAGTGACGTTGGCGGCGCAATAGGCCGAATAAGAGCGCGCCGCGGCCAAGCGTAAATCCGCCGGCGCATCCGTTCCCGCCAGGGAAAACGGCTGCACCGTGATGGGCAGGTTGTCGGCCAGGCGCCGCCGCGTCTCCGCCAAGACCCGTTGCTTGATCTCTCCCAGGTCTTCCCAGGCACATTGATACATCAGAGATTGCATCAGGAAGGGCGCCAAGTTGTCGATGTTCTGATCCAGCGCCAGGGCCCGGCGAAAGGCCTCGACCGCTTCATCATGACGGCCCAGGCCTTGCAGCACTTGGCCCAGATTGTTGTGCACGCCACCCAGATCCGGGTTCAGTACGACCAGATCACGATACAGCGCCAAGGCGTCATGCTGGCGCCCCAGGTTAAGCTGACAGATCGCCAAATTGTTCATCGATACTGGATCGTTCTTATTTAATGACAATGCTTTACGATAGTTTTTTGATGCATTTTCATAAGCTCCGTCAGCCATCAGCAGTCCCGCCAGACCGGACCACGCGGCGGCCAAATCGCCGTCCAGGCGCAAGGCTTCCGTGTAGTGATCGCGGGCCGCTTCACGCTCACCGGCGTTATCCAGCAGATTGGCCAATGCCACATGCAGAGGGGCGTAGCCGGGCCGCCGCGAAAGGCCAAGCTTGGCAACTTCCACTGCTTCACCGCCGCGCCCCAGCTGGGCCAGGGCGGCGGTCAGATTGTGGTGGATTTCCACCACATTGGGGGCAGCTTCCAGGGCTTTGCGGTAATGCGCCACCGCATCGCCTGGACGGCCTTGCGCCAGGGCGCTGTTGCCGCCCTCGAACTGCGCCTGTGGATCGATTTGTTCCATCAAATTGTTATAGGTCCCTATGGTTAACCATCCCTAAAATCCCGATGCTGCCATTGCTGCCGCTATTGCGTCTTGACGGGTGGGGGAAGCTCCGATTTGATAGCCTGCAAGTGTAGTTTTGATTGGGAGTGGACGGGCGTCATGAATTTTGAATTTGATGATGATCAACGCATGTTGCGGGATCAGGCACGGCGGTTCTTGCTGGATAAATCCCCCCCCGAAGTCGTCCGCGAGACCCTGGAGGGCGAACAGCCTTTTGATAAGGAATTGTGGAAACAGTTCGGCGATATGGGCTGGATCGGCGCCGCCATTCCCGAGGAATACGGCGGCGGCGGCATGGGCCATCTGGAACTCTGTGTCCTGGCCGAGGAGCTTGGCCGCGCCCTGGCCCCGACACCATTCGCCTCTTCCGTCTATCTTGGCGCCGAGGCCTTGATGGCGGCGGGTACGGAGGAGCAAAAACAAGGCTATCTGCCGGATCTGGCCACGGGTGCGGCCATCTGGTGCCTCGCCCTGTCCGAAGGGCCGCAGCCCGCGACCGAGAAAAACATCGCCGCCACGGTGGCGAATGGCAAATTGTCGGGCGCGAAAATCCCCGTCGCCGACGGCGATATCGCCGATAGGGCCATTGTCGCCGCCGGCGAGGGCGGTGCGGTCGGCCTGTACATCGTCGATCTAAACGGCGACGGCGTCAGCCGGGAAATGGTCAAGACCATGGATCCGACCCGGTCCCAGGCCAAATTGAGCTTCGCCGATGCCACGGCAGAAAAACTTGGCGACGAGGGCTGGCCCCTGCTGGAGCGGATCCAGGACCGAGCCGCCGTTTTGGTCGCATTCGAGCAGATCGGCGGCGCCCAGGCCTGTCTGGAAATGGCCAAGGAATACGCCATGGGCCGCTTTGCCTTTGGCCGGCCCATCGCCGGTTATCAGGCCATCAAGCACCGCCTGGCGGATATGTATATCCAGATCGAATTGGCCCGCTCGAACAGCTATTACGGCGCCTGGGCCCTTTCGACGGATGCGGCGGAGCTGCCGGTGGCGGCGGCCACGGCGCGGGTCGCGGCCAACGAGGCCTATCATTTCGCCGCCAAGGAGAACATCCAGATCCACGGCGGCATGGGCTTCACCTGGGAATTCAATTGTCATCTCTATTATCGCCGAGCACGGCAGCTGGCCCTGGTTCTGGGTAGCCAACGCAGGTGGAAAGACCGCCTGATCCGGGCCCTCGAGAGAAGAAATGCAGCGTAAGGAATAGATATCATGGATTTTAACGACACCCCCGAAGAAGCTGCATTCCGCGCCAAGGCGCGCGCCTTTCTGACCGAGAATGCCGAACCGAAGAGCGACGGCAACCTCAATGCCGCCGGCGGCGCCGACAAGGACGCGATCCTGGCGGGCGCCAGGGTCTGGCAGGCCAAGAAGGCGGCCGCCGGTTTCGCCGGTATCACCATGCCCAAGGAATATGGCGGGCAAGGCCTCTCCCCCATCATGCAGGTGATCTATAATCTCGAAGAAGGCAATTTCATCGCCCCGCGCGGGGTCTACGAAATCGGCCTGGGCATGTGCATCCCCACCATGCTGGCCTATGCCACGGAAGAGCAGAAACAGCGCTATGCCGCCCCTGCCCTGCGCGGCGAGGAAATCTGGTGCCAGCTGTTCTCGGAACCCGCCGGCGGCTCCGATCTGGCCGGACTGCGCACACGGGCCGAAAAAGATGGCGATGACTGGATCATCAACGGGCAGAAAATCTGGACCTCCGGCGCGCAGTTCTCGGACTATGCCATCCTGGTCACCCGCAGTGATTTCGACGTGCCCAAGCACAAGGGCCTGACATTCTTTTTCCTGTCCATGAAATCACCCGGCGTCGAGGTCCGCCCCATCAAGCAGATGTCCGGCGCCTCCAACTTCAACGAGGTCTATTTCACCGACGTGCGCATCCCCGACAGCCAGCGCCTGGGCGCGGTGGGCGACGGCTGGAAAGTCTCCTTGACCACGTTGATGAACGAACGCTTCGCGGTCGGCATCGCACCGCCGCCTGATTTCGACGAAATCTTCTCCCTGGTCCGCGAGACCGAGCTGGAAGACGGCCCCGCCTTGGACAACGCCATGGTGCGCGACCGCCTGGCGGATTGGTATGTGCGCCAGCAGGGCCTGAAGAATTCCCATTTCCGCACCATGACGGCGATGTCCCGGGGCGAGACACCGGGACCGGAAAGCTCCATCAATAAGGTGGTCTCGGCCACCAAGTATCAGGACGTCTCGTTCTTTGGCATGGAGATGCAGGAAATGGTGGGCATCATCACCGATCCCGACGAGGTTGCCATGGATGGCCTGTTCCAGACCGGCACCATGTCGTCGCCGGGCTACCGCATCGCGGGCGGCACCGACGAGATTCTACGCAACATCATCGCCGAACGGGTCCTGGGCCTGCCGCAGGATGTCCGCCTGGACAAGGAGGGTTCGTTCCGGGATTTACCCACCGGCAAGAACTAGACGCCCTGCTATTGCCCCAGGAAAAGGGCTGCCTAAAGGCATCGCCGAGGAGTAGATAGTATGAAACAAGACCTCCCCTTGGCGGGCATTCGCGTGATCGAATTGGGCAGCAATGTCTCTGGGCCCTACGGCACCTGGATTCTGGCCGCCTTGGGCGCCGACGTGATCAAGGTGGAGCGGCCGGACGGCGGCGATGATGCCCGGCACTGGGGGCCGCCGTTCTGGCGCGAGGCAGCGACGGTGTTTCAAGCCATCAACCGGGACAAAACCTCGATTTTCGTTGATTTCAAGGATCCGGACGCCCTGGCCGCGTTGCGCCGGCGGATCAATGACGATACGGACGTGGTGCTGCAAAACCTGCGTCCCGGCGTGGCCGACAAGCTCGGCCTGGGGTCGGAGGAGATGTGCCGGGATAATCCAGGGCTGATCTATTGCAATCTCTGGGCCTTTGGCGCCAAGGGTCCGCTATCGCAGCGGCCCGGTTTCGATGCCCTGATGCAGGCCTTTGGCGGCATCATGGCCGTTACGGGCGAAGAGGGCCAGGCACCGGTCCGGGCGGGGGTTTCCATTGTCGACATGGGTACGGGGATGTGGTGCGCCATCGGTATTCTGGCCGCCCTGAACCGACGCGGCCAGACCGGCAAGGGCGGCGTCATCGATACTTCGTTGTACGAAACCGCCCTCGCGTGGAGCGCCTATTACACGGTGGATGTGCAGGTTACCGGGGTACCGCCGAAGCGCCATGGCTCCGGCGTGCGGGGCATCGCGCCCTATCAGGCCTATGACTGCGCCGACGGCTATCTGATCGTCGCCGCCTCCAACGACCGGCTGTTCGCCAACCTGGCGCGTGAATTACAGCATGACGAATGGCTGGACGATCCGCGCTTTGTCGACAATCCGGCGCGTTCGAACAACCGCGAGGCCTTGAACGAGATGCTGATGGCGATCTTCAAGACCGAGACCCGGGCCCATTGGCAGCAGCGCCTGGACCATGTCGGCGTGCCCAACGCGCCGATCCAGGATGCCGGCGAGGTCGTCGCCCATCCGCAAACCAAGGCCCTGGGGATCATGCAGGACACGGGCCAGGGCATGGCCCTGACCGGCCTGCCGGTATCATTCGATGGCGAGCGCCCGCCGCTGCGTAATATCGCGCCTGATCTGGAAAAGTAGTCTATCGCGGTTGGGGCGCCCTACGATGCTCCATGACCTCGCCCAGCATTGGGACGGGTGGCGATCCAGATGGCGACGGGGGCCAGGGTGGCACCGACCAGGGCGGTGATCAGCCATTCGTCACTGTAGGTAAAGGCGACATAGATGAACGAGCCCGACATCATGGTGACGGCCAGCAGCTTGGCCCCTGTGGGGATGGCGCGATAATAGTGCCAATCACGGATTGTCCGGCCAAAACGCGGATGATGGAACAGCCACTGGTGCAGCCGCTCGGATGAGCGGGAAAAAGCCCAGGCCGCGATCAGCAGAAACACCGTGCCGGGCAATAGGGGCAGGATCAGGCCGGCAATACCCACCGCCGTGCAGACAAGCCCCAACGCCAGCATCAAATGCCGTGTGGAGCGGCTCAACACGGGCGCCGCCGTCCGGCCCTGTTCTTCAGAGATGGGATGATCCATTGTCATGATCCCGATCTTCCGGCAATGGGATGAACAATCCGTTCATAGCGCTAAACTTCGCCCATACCGTCCAGCGGCACGCCGAACTCAACTTTTGAACGACGCAGTACCGGCGCGGTCTTAACCGAGGCAACGTTGGGCGCCGCAATCAGTTCCGTGGTCAGAAAGCTCTGCCAGGCATCCCAATCCTGCGCCACGACTTTTAGAATAAAATCCGCCTCGCCGGTCAACATATGGCATTCCCGGATCATCGGCAGGTTCGCCATGCGCGCCTCGAAGGCGGAGAGATCATCCTCGTGCTGACTGTCCAGGCCGATCCAGACAAAGACTGTCAGGCCATAGCCGAGCTCCTCGCCATTCAGATCCGCGTGATAGCCGCGGATCAGGCCGGCCTGTTCCAGGGCCCTGACCCGGCGCAGACAGGGCGGCGCCGAGATACCGACACGGCGGGCCAGCTCCACATTGGTGATGCGGCCGTCGTCGCGCAGCTGCTCCAATATGTGGCGGTCGATCGCGTCCAGCTTTACCTTTGACACAGGCGGAATATCCTCCATCCGGACCACATGTGCTATTAGGGTGATCCGCGCAATAATATTACCCACGCAACAATATTTCACAACCGCTTCTGATCCGGCACAAAAGATAGGCATGAATAAGAAATCATCCAATGCATCGCCGACCTGCTGGGTCGTGACCCCGGGCCATGCCGGCATGGAGAACCAGGCCGTCGCGCTGGCGGAAGCGGTGGGCCTGCCCTTCACCATCAAACGGGTGCGGCCGCGGGCGCCATGGACCTGGCTGCCGCCCGGCTGGTGGCCCTGGCCGCTGGCCGCCCTGGGCGATGACAGCGATGCCATCGCCGCGCCCTGGCCGGATCTATTGATTTCCTGCGGCCGCCGCGCGGTGCCTTATGCCCTGTGGGTGAAACGGCAAAGCGGTGGCGCCACGGCAATCGTGCATGTGCAGAACCCGCAAACCAGGCTATCCGCCTTCGATCTGGTAGCCCCGCCCCGCCACGACCATTTGCACGGGCCCAATGTGGTCGAGAGCGAGGCATCCCTGCACCGCATCACACCTGACCGTTTGTCGAAAGCGGCGGCGGCGTTCGCGCCGCAATTGGCGCATCTGCCCCGGCCCCTGGTGGCGGTGCTGATCGGCGGCAGAAATTCCTGTTACGACCTAACGCCCCAGATTACAGGCACCCTGGCCGGACAATTGCGCGCCCTTTGCCTCGAACATGGCGTGGGACTGGCGGTGACCCCCTCCCGGCGCACCGGCGAAGATAATATCAAGGCCTTGCGCAAGGCTCTGGAGGGCCTGCCGGCGGAGGTCTGGGATTTCGAAGGTGACAATCCGTATTTTGGCTATCTGGGCCTGGCGGACGCCATCATCGTGACCTGCGATTCGGTGAATATGGTCACCGAGGCCTGCGCCACGGGCAAACCGGTGCACGTGGTTCATCTGGCGGGCGGCAACCGCAAGTTCAATGAATTCCATGCCAGCATGCAGGAAGCCGGCTATACCCGGCCATTCCAGGGTAAATTGGAAGATTGGCGGTACCAGCCGGCCGATGACGTTGCTAAGATCGCGGCACGGATACACGAATTGCTCCGGGTAAAGAGTAATTCAGCCGCCTGACTTGAAGCAGGCCGGGTGGCGCCATACATAGCAGGGACCGGTTTCATCGCGGGAACCGGTCAATTCGAAAAATCAGCTTGTTGTTTTAGGAGTGCGGAATGTCGCAAACCCATCATAGCCGCGTCATGATATTAGGTTCCGGCCCGGCGGGCTGTACCGCCGCCATTTACGCCGCCCGCGCGGGCCTTAAACCGATGATGGTGCATGGCCTGCAGCCGGGCGGGCAGATGACCATCACCACGGATGTGGAAAATTATCCGGGCTTCGCCGAGGTCATCCAGGGGCCCTGGCTGATGCAGCAGATGGAAGAACAGGCCAAATCCGTCGGCACCAATATCATCCACGATATCATTACCGATGTGGACCTGACGTCGCGGCCTTTGCGTTGCACGGGTGATAGCGGTGATACCTACACCGCCGATACCCTGGTGATTTCGACCGGTGCTCAGGCCAGCTGGCTGGGTTTGGAATCAGAGCAGAAATTCCAGGGCTTTGGCGTTTCGGCCTGCGCCACTTGCGACGGCTTTTTCTATCGCGATAAGGAAGTCTGCGTCATCGGCGGCGGCAATACGGCGGTGGAAGAGGCGCTGTATCTGACCAATTTCGCCTCCAAGGTCACCCTGATCCATCGCCGGGACAGCCTACGGGCGGAAAAAATCCTGCAGGAACGCCTGTTGCGCCACGAAAAGATCGAGGTGTTGTGGGACCACGTGCTGGAAGAGGTTCTAGGTGACGATATGCCCCCCGGCGTAACCGGCGCCCGGGTCCGCAACGTGAAGACCGACACCGTCACCGACCTGCCCGTCGACGGCGTCTTCGTCGCCATCGGCCATGTCCCCCAGACCGAGCTGTTCAAGGGCAAGCTGGCCATGGATGACGAGGGCTATTTGCTGACCGCGCCCGACAGCACCGCCACCGAAGTGCCCGGCGTGTTCGCCGCCGGCGATGTGCAGGACAAGATCTATCGCCAGGCCGTGACCGCCGCCGGCACCGGCTGCATGGCGGCATTGGAGGTCGAGCGTTTCCTGGGCGCCCAGGAAGATGGCAATGATGGAGCAGCCGAAGCGGCTGAATAGACTATGGATTGGGACAAGCTGCGGGTCTTTCATGCCGTTGCCCTGGCTGGCAGCTTTACCCATGCTGGCGAAGATCTGAACCTCAGCCAATCAGCCGTCAGCCGGCAGATCTCGGCCCTGGAGGAAGAACTTGGTGTGCAGCTGTTTCACCGCCACGCCCGCGGCTTGGAATCAACCGAACATGGCGATCTGCTGTACCGCGCCGCCCACGATGTGTTCGACAAGCTGGCCGCCGTCAGGGCCCGTCTTACCGATAGTAAGAATATCCCCGCCGGTGATCTGCGCATCACCACCACGGTGGGCCTGGGTTCCACCTGGCTTACGCCGAGGACCCATGATTTCCTGGAACTTTACCCCGATATCCGCCTCTCCATCATCTGTGATGATCGGGAATTGGATCTTGGCATGCGTGAGGCCGACGTGGCGATCCGCATTACCGAGCCGCGGCAACCGGATCTGATCAAGAAACGGCTGTTCACGGTGCATTCGCACCTCTATGCCTCGCCCAAGTATCTGGAGCGTCATGGCACGCCTCACAGCATTGATGATCTGGACGATTGCCCCTTGATCGCCTATGGCGACCATGCCCCAACGACGCTCAGAAACGTCAATTGGCCACGCACGGTTGGCCTCAAACCCCATGCCCGTCCGCGCAGCACGATTTTGCAGGTCAACAACATTTATGGCTTACTTTTGGCCATCGAAAACGGCGTCGGTATCGGTGCCCTGCCCGATTATATGATTACTCCCGATAGACCACTGCAACGCATCCTACCGGAGGTAGACGGACCAACCACGGATGCTTTTTTCGTTTATCCCGAAGAACTGCGAAATACAAAGAGAATCGGGGTGTTCCGGGAGTTTCTTGAAGAGCAGGTTCGACAGTGGCAGTTCTGATATCAGTCGAGCTATGCGTATGACGCATACCTAACATGCAGAACTTTCAGTGGCGAAAATCGCTCCTACTCCCTAAGTTCAATACCAGGATGTTGCGATGCAGCATTCTCGACGAACCCTCTCACACCCCCCCCGTGTCGAGCCGGTTTGTCTAGCGTCTCCCAAGACGTGAAGCCTCCCTGTTAGACTAGCCCGGAAATCTACGATTTCCGGGCTCTTTTTTTGCCCCCTAACAGCCGGCCCGCCACCCGGTTCGCAATACCCATACCTGGCCCCACCGAGATATATCTCTTAGTCCGCCTTCATCCGCAGCAGTCACCGATTCGCCATGATCGTACATTTTGGTGGTCGGCAAAAGGAAACTTGCAAGCAAATTCGGCATCCCGTCTAAGATATTTGCCCGAAAGTCCCCGCCCGTTATTGACTCCGCGAACAGCCTAAAGTATCGATATTCGTATTGCGTACGAATATACGCAATCGCACATCCTCACGAACGGGCGACTTTGAAGGCACAAATGACGGCCCCGACCCACGCGGCAAAATCAACACCCCTCAGCGCGCGGAGCGGTCCGCAGTCGGTTGGCCGAATCTTGACCATGCTCGAAGCGCTGGCGAATACCGAGAATGGCGCCACGCTGTCGGATTTGGCCCTTGATACCGGCGCGCCCAAGACCAGCCTGGTCGGATTGCTGGCGGGCTTGACGGCAGAAGGCTGTCTGGCCCGGGACGAGACGGGGCGGTACTTCCTGGGCCCGCGGTTTCTCACCCTGGCCATGCGGGCCATCGCCGGGCGCGAGCTGATCGTGCTGGCCCGGCCGATCCTGGCTAGCTTGGCCGCGGCAACAGGGGAAACCGCCGTGCTGGGCGCCCTGGCATCCGATAAAGCCCCCGACGCGGCGCTGGCGATCTATCTGGACAAGGCCGAAAGCAGCAATCCAATCCGCTATGCGGTCACGGTTGGCGAACGGCGGGAGTTATATTGCACCGCATTGGGCAAGGCATTGCTGGCCCATTTCGACCCGGCACGATTACGGCGCTATCTGGAGACGACACAGCGGGAACAGTTCACCGCGACCACCATCACCGCCACCGCCGAATTGGAAGCGGAGCTGGCCAGTATCCGCGCCAGCGGCATTTCCAGGACCAGCGACGAACGGATACCGGGGGCTTCCGGCCTCGCGGCACCGATTTTCGCCTCCGACGGCACGGTCGCCGCCGCGCTGCTGATTGCCGGCCCTTCGGAGCGTATGCACGCCAACGCCGCAAGCAACGAACAAGAGGTCAAACAGGCCGCCGCCGCATGCACCCTGGCCATGGGCGGCGCCCCCATGACCACGGAACCCCAGGAATAATCGAGCCAATTTCAGGAGACGTCAGACCATGAGCCTAAATTTCAGCCCGGAACAGCAGCAGATCAGAGACAGCGTGATGAAGCTGTGCCAACGCTTTGATGATCAATATTGGCTGGAACGCGACAGCGACGGCGTCTTTCCGGAAGATTTCTGTCAGGCCCTGGTTGCCGACGGCTGGATGGGCATTGCCATGCCGGAAGAATACGGCGGCAGCGGTCTTGGCATTACCGAAGCCGCGATCATGGCCCAGGCGATAACCGAGTCGGGCGCTGGCAATGCCGGTTTCGCCGCCATCGCCATTGGCATTTTCGGCCTCAACCCGGTCGTTGTGTTCGGCACGGACGAACAGAAACGCAAATGGCTGCCGCCTGTCATAAAGCGCCAGGACATCGCCTGTTTCGCCGTAACCGAGCCCAATACCGGTTTGGATACCACGCGCCTGAAAACCCGCGCCGTGGACCAGGGCGATCATTATCTGGTCAACGGCGAGAAGATCTGGACCTCGACCGCCCAGGTCTGCAACAAAATGCTGATCATCGCCCGCACCAAGGACGAGTCCGAGACCAAGAAACCCATTGATGGGCTGTCATTGTTCTATACGGATCTGGACCGCAAGCATGTGGACATCCGGCCAATCGAGAAGATGGGCCGCAAATGCGTCGACAGCAACGAGATGTTCATCGATGATCTGCGCATCCCCAAGGAAGATCTGATCGGCGAGGAGGGCAAGGGCTTTCGCTATCTTCTGCACGGCCTGAACGCGGAGCGGATCTTGATCTCGGCCTCCATGGTGGGCCTGGGACGCTGCGCCCTGCGCCATGCCGCCGATTACGCCCGCGAACGTGTCGTGTTCGACCGGCCCATCGGCATGAACCAGGGCATCCAGCATCCCCTGGCCGAATCCTGGGCCGAGCTGGAGGCGGCTCATCTGATGGCGTTCCAAGCCGCCGGCATGTACGACGCGGGCGAGGATTGCGGCCTGCAGGCCAACGCCGGCAAATATCTCGCCGCCGAGGCCACCTTCAAGGCCTGCACCAACGCGGTGATGACCCACGGCGGCATGGGCTATGCCAAGGAATTCCACGTGGAGCGCTATCTCCGCGAAAGCCTGATCCACCGCCTGGCCCCGGTCAGCCCGCAATTGATGCTTAGCTTCCTGGCGGAAAAAGCGTTGAACCTGCCAAAATCATATTGAGAAAAACAAACACCACACAAACAGAAAACAGGTAAGAAAACCATGAGCCGAAGTAGCAAGGCCTATGTCGCGGGCGTCTATGAACACCCCACCCGCAAGGCCGTCGACAAGACCATTCCGCAACTGCATGCCGAGTCCGCCCTGGGCGCGTTGCAGGACGCGGGCCTGAGCAAGGATGACGTGGACGGCTATTTCTGCGCCGGCGACGCACCCGGCCTGGGGGGCATGTCCATGGCCGAATACATGGGCCTGGACGTGGTCTATACCGACACCACGGAAACCGGTGGCTCTTCCTACGTTGTCCATGTGGGCCACGCGGTCAATGCCATCGCCATGGGCAAATGTTCCGTCGCCCTGGTGACATTGGCGGGCCGGCCCCGGGCGGAAGGCGTCGCCACCCTGGGCGCGCGGGACTATGGCAATGCCCTGCCCGATCTGGGATTCGAGCTGCCCTACGGGCCCGTCATCACCAATCAGTACGGCATGGCGGCGATGCGCCACATGCACGAATACGGCACCACCTCGGAGCAGCTGGCCTGGATCAAGGTGGCCGCCTCGCACCACGCCCAGCATAACGAGCATGCGGTGCTGCGAGATGTGGTCACGGTCGAGGACGTGCTGAATTCGCCGATGATTTCCGACCCGCTGCACCGCCTGGATTGCTGCGTGATCTCGGACGGCGGCGGCGCCCTGGTGATCGTCAGCCCGGAGGTCGCCAAGTCGCTCGGTGATCGTTGCGCCAAGATCCTGGGCACCGGCGAGGCGATCAAGCATCTGAACGCCGGCCAGGTCGATATAACCTACACTGGGGCCGTAAAATCCGGCCCGATCGCTTTCGACGAAGCCGGCCTGACGCCCGCCGATATCGATTATGTCTCGATCTACGACAGCTTCACCATCACCGTGCTGGAGACCTTGGAAGATCTTGGTTTCTGCGAAAAGGGCCAGGGCGGCAAGTTCGTCGCCGATGGCAATCTAATCTCCGGCGTTGGCAAGCTGCCATTCAATACGGACGGCGGCGGGCTGTGCAACAATCACCCCAACAACCGCGGCGGCATGACCAAGGTGATCGAAGCCGTCCGCCAACTGCGCGGCGAGGCGCACCCAAAGGTTCAGGTGCCCGACTGCACGTTTGTCCTGGCACATGGCACCGGCGGCTCCATCGCCACGCGCATGGGCAGCTCGACGGTTATTCTAGGAAGGAACGACGCATGACAATGCTAGACCGCGCCAACGAGCGCACATATCCCGAACCCTCCATCAACATGGAGACCGAAGCCTATTGGGCCGCCGCCAAGGAGGGCAAATTTCTGCTCAAGAAATGCAACGCCTGCGGCAAGACGCATTATTACCCCCGCGCCATTTGCCCCCATTGCCTGAGCGGCGATACGGCATGGTACGAGGCCACGGGCAAGGGCGTGATCTATTCCTATTCGGTGATGCGGCGGGGCGATACACCCTACGCCATCGCCTATGTCACCCTGGACGAAGGCGTCACCATGATGAGCAATATCGTCGAATGCGACCTGGACAACCTGGCCATCGGACAGGCGGTCGAGGTCACCTTCCGGGCCACCGAGGGCGATCAGGCCCTGCCGGTTTTCCGCCCCATCTAAACCCTACAAGGAAAGGAACCCGCAAAATGGCCGGTCTATATTTCGAGGACTTCGAGGAGGGCATGGAATTCAACCACCCCCTCACCCGCACGGTGACGGAAATGGACAACATCATGTTCTGCGCCATGACCCATAACCCCCAACCCCTGCATCTGGACGAGGAGTTCTCAAAGAACACCATGTTCGGCCAGCGTATCGTCAACAGCCTGTTCACCCTGGGCCTGGTGATCGGTGTCACCGTCGCCGATACCACCCTGGGCACCACATTGGGCAATTTGGGCATGACCGATGTGCGTTTCGTCAATCCAGTGTTCCATGGCGATACCATTCATGTGGTCACCAAGATCACCGCCAAGCGGGAGAGCAAGTCGCGTCCGACAACTGGCATCGTGACGTTTGAGCATTATGGCTACAATCAGGACGACAAGGAAATCGCCTTTTGCGTTCGTACCGGCCTGATTATGAAGCGTCCGGCATGATTATCCGCAGTTGGCTGTTCGTGCCCGGAGATAGCGAACGCAAGCTGGCAAAGGGTGGGGAAAATCCCGCCGATGCGCTGATTTTGGATCTGGAAGACTCCGTCGCCGATGCGCGCCAGGAGATCGCCCGCGAAATGGTCCGCGACTATCTTCTGTCCCGGCCCGACCGTTCCCGCCAGCAGCTCTGGGTTCGGGTCAATCCGCTGGATACGGATTTGTCCCTGCCTGATCTGGCCGCCGTCATGCCCGGCGCGCCGGACGGCATCGTCCTGCCCAAGGTCTACTCAGCCGACGATGTGAACACCATGGCGAAGTATCTTTCGGCCTTGGAAACACGCGAGGGGCTAGCGCTTGGCTCGACCAAGATCCATTGCGTCTCCACCGAGACCGCCGCTTCGCTGCTGACGTTTCACACCTATCTGGAAAATGTCACCGATCGTCTGGTAGCGCTGACCTGGGGCGGCGAGGATCTGGCCGCCGCCCTTGGCGCCACGGACAACCGCAACCCGCGCACCGGCGACTATGACGATCCCTATTTGATGGCCAAGTCCCTATGCCTGGCCACGGCCCGGGCCATCGATGCCCAGCCGGTCGGCGTGGTCTTCGTGGATTTCCGTGATCTGGAAGGGCTGGAAGCGGAATGCCTGCGCGACCGCCGGGCTGGCTTCTTTGGCAAGATCGCCATCCATCCGGCCCAGGCGGAAGTCATCAACCGCGCCTTCACACCGTCCGAAGAAGAGGTCGCCCATGCCCAACGGGTGATCGATGTGTTCGAGCAAAATCCAGGCCTGGGCACTGTTGGTTTGGATGGTAAGATGCTGGATATGCCGCACCTGAAACAGGCCCGCAACGTGATGGCCGTGGTGCAACAAATCGAGGAGTTAGCGTAACATGGCTGGAACACTGGACGGCATTCGCGTCGTCGATCTGACCACGGTCATCCTGGGCCCCTGGGCCACCCAGATGCTGGGCGACATGGGGGCCGATGTCATCAAGATCGAAACCCCCGCCGGCGATACCACACGGAACCTCGGACCACGCAAGAACGAGGGCATGGCGTCCATGTACCTGGCTTCCAACCGCAACAAACGCAGCATCGTGCTTGATCTAACGCAAGAGGCCGGGCGCGAGGCGCTGTTCAAGATCGTCGGCACGGCGGACGTCTTCGTGCACAATATGCGGCCAAAAGTGGCCAAAAAGCTTGGCCTGGATTACGAGAAATTCGCCGCCGCCTACCCGGACCTGATCTTCTGCGCCACCTATGGCTTTCGCTCCGACGGGCCCATGGCCGACGATCCGGCATATGACGATATTATCCAGGCGGCCTCGGGCCTGGCCGATCTGCAGACTGTGACCGCGAACGCACCGCGTTTCGTACCCACGATCATTGCCGACAAGACCACCGCCTACAATGTGGCCACCTCCATATTATCGGCGCTGGTGTGCAAGGAACGTGGCGGCGGCGGGCAGTATCTGGAAGTGCCGATGTTCGAAACCCTGGTCGACTATGTGATGATCGAACATCTGTACGGCGCCGCGTTTGAGCCGCCCATCGCCGGCCTGGGCTATGAACGGCTGCTCAACACCGGGCGCAAGCCATACCCGACCAAGGATGGTTTTCTGGCGGTACTGCCCTATACGGACGCCAATTGGGAGACGCTGTTCAAAATAGCCGATCGCCCTGACCTGGCCGCCGATCCCCGGTTTGCGGATATCTCGACGCGGATCGATAATTCGCAATACGTCTATGACACCCTCGCCGATATCGTCGCCACCCGGACCACGGCGGAATGGGAGCAGGCGCTGGAAGGCTCCAACATCCCCACCATGGCGGTCAACACCAAGGAAATGTTGCTGGAAGACGAGCAATTGAACGCCTCGGGCTTTTGGCGTTTCGTGGACCACCCAACCGAGGGCAAGCTGCGCATGACCGATCCGCCAACCCGGTTTTCCAAAACGCCATCAACGGTACGCCGTCTGCAACCTCTTCTGGGGGAGCACAGCGCGGAAATCCTGGCCGAAGCCGGCTATTCCGAAGGTGAGATCGAGGGCCTATTCGGCGCCAAGGTCACCAAGAAGCCCGCCTAAACCATCGAACCAAAAGGGGCACGTCATGAGCGGCTTCAAGGACATATTATTCGAGGTCCGGGAGGGGGTCGCGACCCTAATCCTGAATCGGCCCGAGGCCCTCAACGCCCTGACCTTCGATATGATGTACGAGGTTCAGGAGGCACTGTCGCGGATCGAGAGCGACAAGGAAATCCGCGCCCTGGTCCTGACCGGGGCTGGCCGCGGCTTTTGCTCCGGCCAGGATTTACGCAACCGGCCATCGGGCAATGTGGATATTGTCGAGGCGGTGATGGATTGCTATTTCGGCGCCATGAACGCCATCCGCACCTCGCGGGTACCGGTGATCGTGGCGGTCAACGGCACTGCCGCGGGCGCCGGGTTTTCCCTGGCCATGGTCGGCGATATTGCCATTGCCGCGCGCTCGGCCAAGTTCATTCAGGTCTTCAGCCGCATCGGCCTGGTACCCGATTGCGGCTCAACCTATCTGTTGCCGAAAATTATTGGCAGGGGTCAGGCCTTGCGGGCGATGATGACGAACGATCCCATCGCGGCGGAAACGGCCCTGGAATGGGGCCTGATCAGCGACTGCCTGGATGATGAAGAACTGCTGCCGGCAGCCCATGAGCTGGCCGCTCGGCTGGCCAAGGGACCAACGCGGGCCTTGGTCGAAACCCGCCGCCTGGTGGACGAAATCGAAGGCGATGCGTTCGAGAGACAGTTCCGCCGGGAATTGGAGGTCCAGGCAGAAATTCGCATAAGCCACGATGGCCAGGAAGGCGTGGCCGCCTTCGTGGAACGGCGCGGGGCGGTCTTTCGCGGCGAATAGTTTCGAGAGACTTAGCTAACCGGTGGCGGAGGTTATCGGCGCGCCGAAGGTTTCCATCGTTCGATGTCTCACAATTTAAATACAAAGGGCGTTGTACCGTTCTCCATCGCTTAATCCCGTTTGACTGGTCGCCATAACTGCCGACCACGGTAATCCGCTCTGATGTTGGCAATTATATCGTCAACCAATGGCAAGAGCGTAGCGTTGGCATATCGTCTGATCTCCGCTTTCTGTGCTTCGGTGATCGGGATTCCGCGAATTCTAGTAGATCCTGGCAAGAAACTTAGCTTTCGGCGAAAAAAATTTATCTGGTCGGTTAAGGGATCACCTTCTCGATCCTGACGACCCACCCGTTGCCATGCACCAAACGGCCTGTCATCCAGTTTGATGTAATATTCATGCCCTGTACGGTCACCATCGAATGTGGAAAGTTGTTCCAATTGCCGGCGAACATCCTCAAATGAATTTATGAGCCGATCAACAATTCGTTTATTGGTGAAATAGTCATGAAGCTTGATCGAAATAATCGCAATGACCGCGACGATACAGGTCCCTGTCAAGAAGGCGGTCAAGGGAAAAGCGACAATTTGCTGTATTGGAGCTTCCATGGTTGGAGTGGTCCCGCATTGATGGAATCTTTGTAACTGTTGTTGGGCCTATGGGGAAGTGGCCAATCCGGCGCGGCCGGTTGTCCACTTAACCACCGGTCGCGGGTCGGCGCAAAATGCCGCCGGCTTCTGGCCCCCCAGTGTTGCGTGCGGGCGCTCGGCAACGAAGCCGTCCGTCATCTCCGGAAATATATCGTTTCAGGCGCACCATATCGGCGGGTAATAACGTCATCAACTGGGTTGATTTGCGCCATGATGCAGCCAAGCGATGTCTTCGGCCGGCAACAGGCCGCGCATGCGTTCGCCGTACAAGGCCAGGTCTTCGGCGCTCAGAGCATCGCGCCATTGGCCGCCGCTACCTTTGTTGAAGAATTGTTCGTCGCTCTTCCACATGCCCAGCTTGGCATCCGGTGCGAACTGGGCGGCGTTCTGTCCGTCATCAAAACATTTGGGACATGTGATCCTGTTTCCAAAGGGAGGATC
>CAZPWJ010000043.1:0-38179 GCA_964590195.1 uncultured Rhodospirillaceae bacterium
TCAATCGGACCCCGAGAATGGGCCCATGGGTATTGATCCGCGCAAACTGGTATAATAGAATGGCACGAATAACGCCATTTACTGCAATATAATTACAACAATTTTATGTCCGTATTTCGACGCAATGTAGACAGTATTACATAATTCCTTAAGTCAAATGGCCTAAATTCATCTATAGCGCGTCTAAATAGCCTTAAGCATATATTATGCTTTTTGGCTTATATCTCTAGGCATGTTCAAAATACGATAAATGCATAGGGAATGACGCAAATAGGAGGATGCCATGTCAATTCAAATGAATAAATCCGCCTTCAGCCGCCGGTCCGTCTTGAAATATATGGCCAGCGCGGCGGCGGCCTGCCCTACTTGCATGTCGGTGGCTTCGGCCCTGGCCTCGGGCAAGAAGGAGGCCGGCCACGGCGCGGCCAAGGCGGCCAAATCGCCTGGTCATAATAGCGCCCATTCGAGCTATGGCGGCGACACCGGTCCCGGCCACTGGGGCGACATGAACGCGGGCCCTTTGCAGGGCTTGCACCGCCGCCTGCTTTTGAAGAGCGGTTAAACATTAAAACAGCCGTCTTATCTGGGGAAACGGCGCAGCCACAAGATCTTTGAGGAAAGTAATCATGAGCACTGTAAACGAAACCGGAAAAGCGGGCTTCATCAACAGCATCAAGGTCAGGACGAAAATCCTGTTGGGCTTCGCCTCGGTACTGGTCATTCTCGCCGTGGTCGCTGGAGTGGGCTATTTCAACCTGGTCACCATCGGTCACGAAGTGGAACTCTATAGCCATGAGGTCGAGGAGGCGGAAGCCGCGGCCTCGGTGGAGTCCCACTTCTTCGAGTTGGAAATCTATGTCCGTGAATTCGCCGTCACCTCCAACATGGAGGACGCCAAGAAGGCGCGCGAAATAGCCAAAAAATTGCGTGCGGAAATTGCCGATGCCTCGGCCCTGTTCAAAGATCCCGAACAAGTGGAGTTGATGAGCGTCATCAGCAAGGACTTCGAAATCTACGTCAAGGATTTCGAGAAAATCGTCACGCTGAACGTAGAGTTCCAAAAGTTGATCCACGAGGTCCTGGACCCGCTTGGGAATCTTTTCATCGCGAACCTCGACAAGATGCTAGAGCAAGTGGAGCATGAAGGTAACGCGGACGCCGCCAGACATGTCCTCGTCGCGCGGGAGCACGGCCTGAAGGCGGAGCTTTACGCCAACATCATGATCGGGCGGAAGGAAGACAGCTTCGCGCAAAAAACGCATCACGAGTTCGACAAGGTGCATGCCGCCCTCAAGGCCCTGGGCCCAATACTGAAAACGGACAAGGAAAAGGCACTGCTCACGGAACTGAACCAAGAGTTCGACACCTACATCAAGACCTTTGAAAAGGTCGTCGAAGACGAGCATGAAATCGCCAACCTGTTGCATCACGAAATGGCCGAGGCGGCCAAGGAATTAGTCACGGATGCCGAAAAAATCGTCTCTCTCGTACATGCGGAAACGGCGGCGACGAAAGCCGAGACCATGGCCACCATCGAGACTACCGAGTTGGAGATGGAGCTTGGTGCCGGCATTGGCCTGATATTGGGTTTCGTTCTGGCTTGGTTAATCGGCAGTGGTTTGGCCAAACCGGTCACCGCCATGACCGATGCCATGCAGCGTCTGGCCGGCGGCGACAATGATGTCGAGATTCCGGCCCGCGGCCGTGGCGACGAAATCGGCGAAATGGCCGGCGCGGTCGAGGTCTTCAAGGCCAACGCTATTGAGCGCGTGCGCCTGGAGGCGGAGGCCAAAGAGGCTGAAATCCGGGCCGAGAAGGAAAAGAAACAGGCAATGGAGGATTTGG
The DNA here is from genome assembly GCA_964590195.1 of uncultured Rhodospirillaceae bacterium. Classification (GTDB taxonomy): domain Bacteria; phylum Pseudomonadota; class Alphaproteobacteria. The sequence goes on from CAZPWJ010000043.1 coordinate 1,846, forward strand.
CGGACAAGTTCGAAGCCAACGTCGGCGACGTCCTGAGAAGCGTCACCTCGGCCACGGCGGAACTGGATGCGACCGCAACGTCGATGTCGCAGGTGGCCGACCGCTCCCTGAATGAGGCCACCGCCGTTGCCTCTGCCTCGGAACAGGCCAGCGCCAATGTGCAGACTGTAGCATCCGCTTCCGAGGAGCTGTCGTCGTCGATTTCGGAGATTTCCCGTCAGGTGCTGGAATCATCCCGCATCACTTCCGAAGCGGTGGTCCAGGCCGAAAACACCAATCAATCGGTGGCTGGACTGAACGATGCGGCGCAGAAAATTGGTGATGTGGTCGATATGATCAACGACATCGCCTCGCAAACCAACCTGCTGGCGCTGAACGCGACCATCGAGGCCGCCCGCGCCGGTGAAGCCGGCAAGGGCTTCGCGGTGGTGGCCTCGGAGGTTAAGAACCTGGCCAATCAGACGGCCAAGGCGACCGATGAAATTGGTGGGCAGATTTCGGCCATGCAGTTGGAAACCAACTCAGCCGTCGATGCCTTGAGCGGCATTACCGAAACCATTGGCAAGATTAACGAAATCGCCACCTCCGTCTCCTCCGCGGTGGAAGAGCAGTCGGCGGCGACCCAGGAGATCACGCGCAATGTGGAGGAGGCCTCCAGAGGCACGCAAGAGGTTAACGAGAACATTGCCTCGGTCAGCGAGGCGAGCAAGGAGACCGGCACCGCATCGACACAGGTGCAGGCCGCCTCACAAGAGCTCGCCGGGCAGGCCGATCAACTCAACAATGCCGTGATGGGCTTCCTGGACGAGGTCCGGACGGCCTAGAACGCAAGGCACATCCCAAGACGGAACATCTTCCTCCTCGAATAATCCCGTCTTACCACGCGCTCCGGTCGATGACATTCATCGGCCGGGGCGTTTCGATTCATGAGTTAGAGCATTTCCGGGCTATTCTTCACCGCTCCATTCATCGGGCGGTTCAACGGCGGGAATGGTATAGCTTTCGTTGAACCAGCGGCCCAGATCCATATCGGCGCAGCGGCGGGAGCAAAACGGCTTGTATTCCGCCACCGCGGCCTTGCCGCAGTTGGCGCAGGGCCGGGTTTTCTTATGGCTGGTTTTCGGTGCCGGCATTTTGATGATCATCGGACAGTGGTAACCTCGAATTCATCCAAAGCCAAGGCCGGATCCACCGTCAATTGCACCCGGCAGCCTCGGTCATGGGCCAGAGCAGTCAGAATTTCGCCGTTTGGACCGCCCAGATCGGCCACTACTACCGCCGACGCACGCGCCGCCACGGCGCGGCCCTTGGCCGCATGGCTCTCGCGCAGAATGCGCTGCAACAGATTATCGGCCACATAGCGGGCCGTGGGACGCAGGCCGCTGCCGGCGCAGGGCGCGCAAACTTCCGTCAAACGTTGCGCCAGGGCCGGTTGCCGCCGCCGCCGGGTCAGTTCCACCAAGCCCAATTCCGACATTCGGCCCAGATGAACGCCGCCGGGGTCCTGATCCAGAAAGCCCTGGAATTTCTTCAATAAAGCCGTGACCTCTCCCTTGCCCCGCATGGGGATGAAGTCGATCACCACCCGCCCGCCGATTTCACGCAAGCGCAATTGCCGGGCTATTTCCCGGGCTGCCTCGGTATTGCTCTCCCGTGCCAGGCGGGCCGGATCGCCATTGCCGCCAGGATTGCCGCCTTGACCGGAATCCACATCCACCGCCGTTAACGCCTGGGTGTGTTCCATGATGATACGGCCACCCGACGGCAGCGCGACAACAGTGGCCAGTGCGCTGTCGATCTGCGCCTCCAAATCGAATTCATCAAACAATGGCCCGGCCCCGTCATGCAGTTCGATCACCGGCCAGTCATCGCTTCGGGCCACCTGCAGTTCCCTGGCCAGAGCGTTGTCTTCGACCCGGATACGCCGCAAAGAAGGGCCCGCATGGTCGCGCAAGATAGCGGCCATGGGATCGTCGCCCGGATCCAGCAATAGCGGCGGCTTGGCGGCTGCGGCGGCGGTCTGAATGGCCTGCCAGCGCCGGTAAAGGTCATCGGCCTCCCCCGCCAGGGCCGCATCGTCGTATTTCGCCGCACCGCTGCGCAGGATCAGACCGCCGCCATGATGGTCCAGCAGGGCGCGGGCCAGGGTCTGCAGGCGCCGGCGCTGATCCGGGTTCTTGATGCGGCTGGATAGTTCGGCGTCATGGCCCAGGGGTAAAAACACCATGGCCTTGCCGGTCAAGCGCAAACGGGCACTGACCCTGGCGCCCTTTTCGCCCTCGGCCTCTCGCTTGACCTGGACAATCACATTCTCGCCCTCATGCACCGCGCGGGAAATCGGTGTGCCGCGCTTGACCGCCGCATCGCGGGCCGGCAACAAGGCCTCCCGCCCCTCGCCAATATCGATAAAGGCCGCGTCCAGATCTGCCTGTAGCGTTTTTATCCGGCCCACGATGATGCGTTCGGGATGCCGGTCACCAGGGACGCTCAGATACAGTTCCAACAGCCGGCCCTGCTCCAGCAAGGCAATACGGCGGCGTCTCGGACCGGCATCGATTAGAAATTCATCAATCATTGTCCTGGATCGACATCCCGGATCGGATAACCCCCAATAGGATAGCCCAGGCCTTCCAACAGGTTCGCCGTCTCGAACAAGGGCAGACCCACAACGTTGGAATAGGATCCACGGAGAAACCGCACGAAGCGCCCGGCTTTGCCCTGAATGGCATAACCGCCGGCCTTGCCGCGCCATTCCCTGCTTTGCAGATACCAGGTGATTTCGCCTGGGCTCAAACGTTTGAAAGTGACGACGCTGTCGACCAGGCGCTGGCGCACCTGATCATTCAGGCCGCCCGGTGCCGCGGCGGCGACGGCTGTCAGGACATGATGGCGGCGGCCGGACAATAGTTCAAGGCAACGCCGCGCCTCACCTTCGTCATCGGGTTTGGGTAAAATGCGCCGGCCCACGGCCACGACCGTATCAGCGCCAAGGACAAAGCAGTCCGGTTGCTGGGTATGTACCCGGGCCATTTTCGCCAACGCCAGTCGGCGGGCCAACTTGGCCGGCGTCTCGTCCTTCAGGGGGGTTTCATCTATATCGGCGGCGGCGACGGTATCGGGCCGCAGACCGATCTGGGTCAACAGTTCCAGACGGCGTGGCGAAGCCGACGCCAAAACCAGACGAGGCGCCAACTCAGACATCGGGCCGGGCAGCGCGGTCATGGATATTTCACGGCTGTGCCATGGCGGCCCGATTATTTATAACGGTAGGTGATCCGGCCCTTGGAAAGGTCGTAGGGCGTCATTTCGACCAGCACCTTATCGCCGGCCAGAACCCTGATCCGATGCTTGCGCATCTTGCCAGCGGTATGGGCCAAAACTTCATGCTCATTTTCGAGCACGACGCGAAACATCGCGTTGGGCAACAGTTCCATGACCGTTCCCGGAAATTCCAGTAATTCCTCTTTCGCCATCAGCTATCCCTTGCTTGCGCCGGTTCATGCCGAACCTGTCGACGCTTAAAAAAATTGAACGGCGCTAAAATGGGAATGAAACGGCCAAAAAGCAAGTTATTTCAGGCTTGCTGGGTTGAAACCACCCGTAACCGGCTAAATCCGCCAGTTTTCAGGGCAATGTATTACAATCTCGCACCGGACTGTTTGGCGCTGCCAGAGGGCCTGAACATTGACCTTGACGCCAATTGGTCGGTGCAATTGAATTCTTTAGTTCGTCAAACGACCGCCTCGCCAAGGCGCGACCGCCGGATCGCTCGAAGCTGGAGTCTTAATCCTGCGCTTCGAGCTGTTGTATGAGGTCTTTGATCTTCAGCTTTTCTTTCTTGAGGGCACTGATTTTAAGTTCATCCGGGGAAATCTGGGTATTTTCCGCCTCGATTTCGCCGTCCAGTGCATGGTGACGATGACGTAGATCATCGATCTCGGCCTGCATGCTCATTCCTTGCCTCCTAGGCAAATTGGGACACTACATTTAAGCACCAGAATGGATTTCCGGCAAGGATTTCAGCGCAGGAATTCAGGCCAAAATCATGCAATCAGCGATCATGGCAAAAGCCCAGGCATCCCAAGGCTTCTGACGGCGGCGGCACCTCTATCCGGCACCAAAATCCGCTTTCATTTCGCCGCCACAGGAAGGCTGAATGGGGCGAATCAGCACATACCGCGGGAAACAACCCTGTGGTCCAGGACACGGCACGCCTCAAATCGCACCACATTCCTTGAGGGCCGCGATGTCGCCTGCGCGATAGCCAAATTCAGCCAAAATCTCTTCCGTGTGCTGGCCCAGGGTGGGCGGCGGCACCTGGGTCGCGGGGCTGCCTTCCGAGGCCATGAAGCCCATTCCAGGAACAGTAACCTCACCCCCCATGCCGCCCGGCGCCGGCAGCGTCATCAGGACGTCTCGGTGGCCGACCTGCTCCTGCGCCACCGCTTGCGGCACGGTCAGAATTGGCGCCACGGGCACGCCCTCCGCCCGCAGACATTCCAGCCATTGCTCGGTGGATTTGGTTTTGAACAGCGCCTTTAGTTCCTCGTAAATCTCCATACGGTTTTCGATCCGGCTCTGTTCCGTCTGATAGCGGTCCTCATCGGCCCATTCCGGGCGCCCCAGGCCACGGCAAAGGGCCGGGATCATATGATCGGAAAAGACCGAAATATTGACGAAACCATCCGTGGTCTCATAGGCATCCGTGGTCGTCTGCATGGTGGTCGAGCGGTTGCCCATAAGCTGCGGCTCCTTACCGGTAAGGAGATAGCGGTTAAGGGCGAAACTGATCAGGGCCATGACGGAATCCGTCATCGAGACATCCAGATACTGGCCCTTGCCCGTCGCCAGACGGCGGTACAGCGCCGAAGCAATCGCAAATGACGCCGTCATGCCGGTCGACATATCAGCTACGGGAAAGCCGACCCTGATGGGGCCGTCCTCGGGCGTGCCGGTCAGGGACATCAGGCCCGAAACCGCCTGAATGGCACCATCATATGCACCCGCGCCCGCCGCCGGGCCATTCTGGCCAAAGCCTGAAATGGAGCAGTAGACAATATCGGGCTTGATCGCCTTGACGTCTTCATAGCTGAAACCTAGGCGCGCCATGACACCGGGCTTGAAATTCTCGGCCACCACATCGGCCGTTTCGATCATGCGGCGGACGACCTTTTTGGCCTCGTCGTTCTTTAGATCCAGGGCGATGCTTCGTTTGCCGCAGTTGAAGCCGATAAACAGCGGTCCCAGGCCGCGCAGGGCCCATTCCCCCTCCGCCATCAGGTTCCGCGTCTGGTCTCCAACACCCTGCAGCTCGATCTTCATGACGTCCGCGCCCAGCAGCGCCAGATTGGCTGTTGCCACCGGTCCGGACAATACTTGTGTGAAATCGACGACGCGGACGCCGTCAAAGGCTTTTGTCATTTAATTCCTCTCCCTTGCCCTTGATTGTCGTCTATTGACGCCTGCGGCACAATCTCCTGCTACATTGGCGGCATGAATTGGTCCGACGAAGGATATGTATTGTCGGTACGGCGCCATGGCGAGGCGGCGGCGATCGTCAATCTGTTGACCCGTGAACATGGCCGCCACGCGGGCCTTGTCAGGGGCGGCGCGGGGCGGCGTCTGCGCGGGTTGCTGCAACCGGGCAACCAGGTGGCGGCCGAATGGCGCGGCCGCCTGGCCGAGCATCTGGGCAGCTATACGGTGGAGGGCATGCGCGACCATGCCGCCGCCCTGCTGTCGGACGGCGACCGCCTGGCCGGCCTTACGGCGGCAGCGGCGGTGACGGAAGCAGCCTTACCGGAACGGGAACCTCACTTGGCCATCCATGATGGCTTCGCCGCCCTGCTGGCGGCGCTGGCGGGCACGCCAACGGACACGCCGACGGACATACAGACTTGGGCCGCTGTTTATGTGCGATTCGAACTGGGTCTGCTGGCCGAGCTTGGCTTTGGCCTGGATTTGAGCCATTGCGCCGCCACGGGCAGCACCGATGATCTGGCCTATGTCTCACCCCGCTCCGCCCGCGCCGTCAGCCGCGAGGCGGCCGCGCCGTATAAGGACAAATTGCTGCCGCTGCCGGGCTTTTTACTGCCTGCAGCCGGCGAAAAGCTGGCGCGTCAGGACATTCTGGACGGCCTGAAACTAACCGGTTATTTCCTGCAATCAGCTGTTTTCGCGCCACATAACAGGCCGCCGCCCGTGGCGCGGGAGCGCCTGATCGAACGCATTTCCCGCCAAGCTGAATGACAAGCTGAATGAATGGCGGACTGATCAGTGATACAATAGGCCATGACAGAGATTCTTGAAGGCGGTGACATCCGCGATACGCCCCTGGGCGAGGCACTTGGCGAACGCTACCTCTCCTATGCCCTTTCCACCATCATGTCGCGCTCTCTACCCGATGTGCGCGACGGCATGAAACCGGTGCACCGGCGCATTCTGTACGCCATGCGGCAGCTGAAACTGAACCCGGACACGGGTTTCAAGAAATGCGCCCGCATCGTCGGCGATGTCATGGGCAAGTTTCATCCTCATGGCGATCAGGCGATTTACGACGCCCTGGTACGTCTGGCCCAGGAATTCGCCCAGCGCTATCCGTTGGTGGACGGCCAGGGCAATTTCGGCAACGTGGACGGTGATAACGCCGCCGCCATGCGCTATACCGAGGCACGCATGACTGCCGTCGCCCAGGCCCTGCTGCAGGGTATCGACCTGGATACGGTGGATTTCCGCGGCACCTACGATGGCGAAGACGAAGAACCCATCGTTCTGCCCGCCGCCTTCCCCAATCTGTTGGCCAATGGCGCCACCGGCATCGCGGTGGGCATGGCAACCTCGATCCCGCCACATAACATCCGCGAATTGTGCGCCGCCCTGCTTCATTTGATCAAATTTCCCAATGCCGGTCTGGACAAGCTGGTGCAGTTAATTCCCGGCCCGGATTTCCCTACGGGCGGCGTTATCGTCGAGGATCACGCCTCGATCCTGGAGGCCTATAAAACCGGCCGCGGCGGGTTCCGTCTGCGCGCCAAGTGGGAGGTCGAAAAAGGCAAGCGCGGCACCTACAACATCATCGTCACCGAGATTCCCTATCAGGTGCCAAAAGGCCGGGTGATCGAAAAAATCGCCGAGTTGATGCACCTGCGCAAGCTGCCGCTATTGGCGGATATCCGCGATGAATCGGCGGAAGACATCCGCCTGGTGCTGGAGCCGAAATCAGGCCGGGTGGAACCGGAAATGCTGATGGAACATCTGTTCCGCCTTAGCGATCTGGAAGTACGCATCGGCCTCAACATGAACGTTCTGGATGCGGATCAAACGCCGAGGGTGATGAACCTTCGCGAAACCCTGCAGGCCTTCCTGGATCACCGCCATGTGGTCCTGATCCGCCGTTCGAACCATCGCCTGGGCCAGATCGAACGGCGCCTGGAGGTTCTGGGCGCCTATCTGATCTGCTATCTGAACCTGGACGAAGTGATCCGTATCATCCGGGAAGAGGACGAAGCCAAACCTGCCTTGATGAAAGCGTTCAATCTGACCGAAAACCAGGCCGATGCGATCCTGAACATGCGCCTGCGCGCCCTGCGCCGCCTGGAGGAAATGGAAATCCGGGCCGAGGACAAGGCCTTGAAGGGCGAGCGCAAGGAGTTGAAGGCTCTGCTGGCATCGGAGGACAAGCGCTGGGCCGCGATCACCGGCGAAATCCGCGAGATGCGCAAGACCTTTGGCGACGATCCGGGCCTGGGGCCACGCCGCAGCACGTTCGCGGATGCCCCTACCGGCGAATTGATGCCGATCGAGGCCATGGTCGAAAAGGAACCGATCACCGTGGTCTGCTCCGACAAGGGCTGGCTCCGCGCCCTGCGCGGCCATGTGGAGGAAGGTCACGACGTGCGCTACAAGGACGGCGACAAGGGCCGTTTCTGGCTGCATGCCCAAACCACGGACAAGCTGGTTCTGTTCGCCACCAATGGCCGCTTCTACACCCTATCCTGTGACAAACTGCCCGGCGGGCGGGGCAATGGAGAGCCGGTGCGACTGCTGTTGGATCTGGCCAACGACCAGGAAATCGTCGCCATGATGGTGCACGATCCCGAACGCAAGCTTGTCGTCGCATCCTCCGATGGCCGGGGTTTCGTGGTGGAGGAAAAAGCAATAGTGGCGCAGACCCGTGGCGGCCGTCAGGTACTCAATGTTTCGGGCGATGTGGAGGCCGCCGTCTGCGCGCCGGTGCAGGGCGACCATCTGGCCGTTGTCGGCGACAACCATAAACTGCTGCTGTTCCCCCTTTCCGAGTTGCCGGAAATGAACAGAGGCCGGGGCGTGGTGCTGCAACGCTACCGCGACGGCGGCCTGTCGGATGCCAAGACCATGACCCTGGCGGACGGTCTGAGCTGGCGCCAGGCGGGAGGACGCACCCGCACGGAAACTGAGTTGGATATGTGGCTGGGCAAACGCAGCCAGGCAGGCCGGTTGGCCCCGAAAGGGTTCCCGAAAAATCATAAATTTGGTTAGTTGGCAGATTTGGTAAGAGAGTAATGACAGTACCCGAGTTCGACACGGTGCACGCGGCATTCGGCCACAGTGCGAGGCAATGGCCCGATCGCGGCGCCCTTTGTGCCACACCCATGGCCGGGCGCGACTATTATCCGGACGGCAAGGAGTTCACCTATGCCGAAGCCTGGGTCCGGATCGAGGCGTTGCGCCGGCAATATGCTGATGCCGGTTTTGGTCATGGCCATCGGGTCGGTTTGCTGCTGGAACAACGGCCGGAGTTCTTTTTTCACTATCTGGCCCTAAACGGCCTGGGCTGCGGCATCGTGCCGATCAATCCCGATTACCGGCACGACGAAATGCTCTATCAGATGGACCATTCCGAGGCCGACATCGTGATCACCTTGGAAGGCCGGGCCGAGGATTTGCGGCGGGTGGCGGCGGAGCGGGATAAACCGCTGCCGGTCGTCCGCTTCGAAAACTTCACCGACGATTTGGCCCACCTTGGCCCCGCGCCCATCGATGCCCCGCCCGACCCGTCCAGCGAGATCAGCCTGCTCTACACCTCCGGCACGACGGGGCGGCCCAAGGGCTGCATCCTAAGTAACGAATTCTATATCCAGGGCGGCCGGTGGTATCTGTCCATGGGCGGCAAGCTGAGTTTTGATGCCCCCGAGCGGGTCATCAATCCGCTGCCGTTTTTCCACGTCAACGCCCAGGCGATCTGCGCCACGGCGGTGTTCCTATCCGGTGGCTGCCTGATCGCGCCGGACCGTTTCCATCCCTCCACCTGGTGGAAAGACGTGGTCGCCACGGGTGCCACCGCCATGCATTACCTGGGCGTGGTGCCGCCGTTGTTGATGAACCAACCAGTCACGCCGGAGGAAAAACAGCACAAACTGCGCTTTGGCACCGGCGCCGGGCTGGAGCCGGAGCTCCACGGCCCGTTCGAGGAACGTTTCGGCTTTCCCCTGGTGGAAGTCTGGGGCATGACCGAGACGGGCCGCGTCTTCGCCGATTGTCACGAGCCACGGCGCGTTGATACCCGTGCCTTCGGCAAGCCGCTAACCGGTCTGGAAGCCCGCGTCGTCGATGACGATGACAATGACGTGGGCCCGGACGCGGAGGGCGAATTGCTGGTCCGCTACAACGCCGAGACGCCGCGCAAGCACTTCTTTTCGGGCTATCTGAAGAATGAGGAAGAGACCGAAAAATCCTGGCGCGGCGGTTGGTTCCATACCGGCGATACGGTACGCCAGGGTGAAGACGGCATGCTGTATTTCGTCGACCGCAAGAAAAACATCATCCGCCGCTCCGGCGAAAACATCGCCGCCGCCGAGATCGAAGCCTGCCTTCAATCCCATGAGCAGGTCGCGCAAGTGGCCGTGCTGCCCGTCGAGGACGAGATCCGCGACGAGGAGGTTCTGGCCTGCATCGTTGCCATGCCCGGCGAGCCAACGGATGCGGCCCAGGCCCGCGCCCTGTTCGATTGGTGTTTCGAACGCCAGGCCTATTACAAGGCGCCGGGTTGGCTGCTGTTCGTCGACAGCCTGCCGACCACCGGCACCCAGAAAATCCAGAAAGCACAGATTTTCGGCCCGGACGAAGACCCCCGCCAAAACCCCGCCATCAACGATTTCCGGGATCTAAAAAAGCGTCACCGCTGATCTTTGTCTAAACAGGCTTGTCGCCCTGGATGGTGACGCGGTAGCCGTGGCGGACGTTGGGGTAATAGTCCCAAGCGGCGTGGTGCTGGGTGCAGCGGTTATCCCAGAACGCCACCGAGTTGTCTTCCCAGCGATAGCGGCACTGGAAATGCACGCCGCGGGCTATGTGATTACACAGCATCGCCAGCACGTCGTTACTCTCGTGATGGCTTAACTCCATGATCCGGGTTGTGAACGAGGCATTGACGTAGAGGCCCTTGCGCCCGGTCACCGGATGGGTACGGACTACGGGATGAATGGCTTCGGGGTAGTCGTCGTCGCGCAGGTTTTCCTTCAGGCCGTAGCGGCCCTTGTGCACATGTTCGGAACGATGCATGGCGGTCAGGCCGTCCAGGAACTGCTGCATGCGGTCGGACAGGGATTCATAGGCCCCGTACATGTTGGCGAACAGGGTATCGCCGCCGACTTCGGGCGCATCGTGAATGTGCAGGATCGAGCCCATGGGCGGCTCCACATCGCAACTGACATCCGTGTGCCAGCCGCCGCCCGCGACACGCTTGGATTTCTCGTCCGCGTGGATAACCAAAATTTCCGGATGATCCTTCGGCCCGGGCGCGGCGGGGTGAACATGCAGATCGCCAAACCGGCGGCCCAGGTCCTTGTGCTGCTCGATGCTCATTTCCTGATCGCGGAAAAAAATCACCTGATGGGCCATCAAGGCATCATGCAGGGCTTCGAAGGTAGCATCGCTCAACGGTTCGGCCAGGTTTACGCCCTCAATCTCGGCGCCGATGGACGCGGTCACGGGATTCACGCGAATATTACTCAATGTCATGATGCTTCCCCATAATTCAGCTAACGCAAAAGTTCCCCTATTTGACATATGGTAGGCTGGATCGTACCGGCGACACAAGTCGCGGCAGGAGGGACGTCATGGCGAAGCCTGGGACATATTCGGAACGCTATGATGTGGCGGTCGTCGGGGCCGGCCACAACGGTCTGGTCTGCGCCGCCTATCTGGCCAAGGGCGGGCTGTCGGTGAAAGTGCTTGAACGGCGCGCGCAGGTGGGTGGCGCGGCGGTGACGGAAGAATTCCATCCTGGTTTCCGAAATTCCGTTGCCTCCTACGCCGTCGGACTGCTGAACCGGCGGGTGGTCGAGGATCTGGATTTGTTCGGCCATGGCCTGGAACTGCGCCAGTGGGAGATGTCGAACTTCCTCCCCCTCGAAGACGGCAATTACCTGAAATCCTATCCCGACATGGAACGCACACGGCAGGAGATCGCGCGTATTTCAAGCCGCGATGCGGAACAGCTGGTCGACTATGAAGCCACCATCGGCCGCCTGGCGGATGTGCTGCGCGGCTTCCTCATGGAGACACCGCCGAATTCAGGCGGCGGCCTGCGGGATCTGTGGGCATTGCTGCGCAGCGGCAACCGCCTGCGCGGCCTGGACCTGGAAACCCAGCGGGATCTTGCCGATATCATGGTGATGAGCGCGGTGGATTTCCTTGGCCGCTGGTTCCATACGGATGCGGTGAAATCCCTGTTCGCCTATGACGGCATCATCGGCACCTTTGCCTCGCCCTACAGCCCCGGTACAGCCTATGTCCTGCTGCATCATTGTTTCGGCGAGATCATGCCGGAGGCCGGCGCCTGGGGCCATGCGGTCGGCGGCATGGGCGCCGTCACCCAGGCCATGGCCCGGGCGGCGGAGGCTGCCGGCGTGAGTATCGAAACAGAGGCGGCGGTCGCGGAAATCGAAGTTAGCGGCAAGCATGCCACCGGCGTGCGCCTGGCCGATGGCCGTCTGATCGGCGCCAGAGCGATCGCCGCCAACGTCAATCCGAAACTGCTGTTCCTGGATCTTCTGGCGGCGGATAATGTCGAGCCGGCCTTTCGCCAGCGCATGGCGAACTGGCGCTGCAAATCCGGCACCCTGCGCATGAACGTCGCCCTAAGCGAGTTGCCCGATTTCACCTGCCTGCCCGGCAGCGCACTGGCCGAGCATCATCAGGGCGGCATTATTATCGGGCCCTCCACCCGCTATCTGGACGATGCCTATGTGGATGCCATGCGCTTCGGCTGGTCGCGGCGGCCGTTCGTGGAACTGGTGATCCCCTCGACCATCGACGACAGCCTGGCACCGGCAGGCCAGCATGTCGCCTCCATGTTCTGCCACCAGTTCGACCCCGACCTGCCCGACGGCCAGCATTGGGATCAGGTCCGCGAGCAGGCCGCCGATGACGCGGTCGAGGCGGTAACCGCATTTGCACCAAATTTCCGCGACAGCATCATTGCCCGGCAGATCTTGACGCCTCTGGATCTGGAGCGGGAATTCGGCCTGATCGGCGGCGACATCTTTCATGGCAGCCTGGATTTGAACCAGTTGTACAGCCTGCGCCCGACCCTGGGTCATGCCAACTACCGCATGCCCGTTCGGGGCCTGTATCTTTGCGGCTCCGGCGCCCATCCGGGCGGCGGCGTCACGGGCATCCCCGGCCACAACGCGGCGCGGGAAATCATCCGCGATCTGGTCTAGCACGTATCGCGGCTAGCCCGCTTTCGATCCCGCGGCCGCGGCAATCTCGGCCTCGCTCAGGCCAAGGCTGTTGAGCAATTCCGTTGTGTCCGCGCCAATCGCGGGCAGGTCGGGCTTGTTGCCACAGACCAGCTGGCCGTCGACTTCCATGGGCAGGCCCGGTGCGCGGAAGCTGCCGCCCTCGGGCAGGTTCGATACGAACAAGCCGCCCTCGCGGTTGACATGGGGATCATCATACATTTCCACCGGCCGAGAGATGGGCGAGAACGGTATGCCCGCGGCTTCAAAGCGCGGCAGCAGATCGTCGAATGACCGCTGGGCGATCGCCGCCTCGAAAATCGGGATCGTGCGGGACCGGGCGTGGATCTGATCCTGCCGTGATCTCAGGCCTGGATCATTAAGCAGTTCGTCCAGCTCCAATATTGTGCAAAGCTTGTCCCATTGCCCTTCCGTTACCGAGCCGACAAATATCTGGCGCTGTTCGCGGGTCTTGAAAATATCATAGACCGGCCAGGAAAATACCCGTTCCGGCATGGGCGGCGCTTCCGTACCCTCGATATCGAATTGCACCATGTGCTGGGCCACCAGCAGCAGGCAGTTTTCGAACAGGCCGATACGGATACTATGGCCGGTATCGGTCTTGCCCCTCTCGAGCAGCGCGCCAAGGACGGACAGCGCCCCGAACAGACCGCCCATGATGTCGTTGGCCGACGACCCAATGCGCAAGGGCCGCCCTGTCGGCCCGGTCATATGTGCCATGCCGGTCATCATCTGCACCACCTCGTCCATGGCGGTGCGGTTTTCATAGGGCCCATGCAGGAAACCCTTGCAGGAGGCAATGATGAGGCGGGGATACTTTTCTCTGAGAGCATCGGGATCCAGGCCCATATTCTCGAGCGATGAATCGCGGAAATTTTCCACGAAGACGTCCGCCGTGGCGAGTAACTTATTCAACGCATCAATGCCCGCCGCCGCCTTCAGATCCAGTTGAATGGATTTCTTGCCGCGATTGAAGGTTGGGAAAAAGCCGCTGCCCATACCGCTCAGCTGACGGGTCTTGTCGCCTTCGGGCGGTTCAACCTTGATCACCTCGGCACCGAGGAATGACAGGAACATGCCGCATGAGGGGCCCATGATCATATGGCTCATCTCGACAACACGAACATCCTTCAGTGGCGCAAAATCAGAATTCATCCCGGAACCTCTCTCCCTTGATCACGCGATCACACTTGGCTTTGCCAAATGCCAACCGCTAAACTCGCTGCAACTCGAACCAACATAATCGACCCGTATGGAGGCGGATACAATGACCAAGAAAGTTGCCGTGGTGGTGGGCGCCACCACCAAATGGCAGTCCGATGGCCGCATGACCAAGCTGGCCCACGGCGGCGCCGTTGACGATAGCGAGCTGCCCCTGGGCGTGCGTTGGGGCGTTGGCGGTGCCATCGCGCAGAAATTCGCCCAGGAAGGTTTCTCCGTCGTACTGACCACACGCACCGCAGCCAATGCCGCCGCCCTGCAGGCATCCATCCAGGAACAGGGCGGTGAATGCATGACGGTGGAGCTGGATCTGGTTTCGCCCGAGTCCATATCACGGGCCTTCGCCACCATCCGTAGCGAGGTGGGCGAGCCCGACGTCCTGGTCTATAACGCCGGCTATCTGGAGGGCCGCGACCTGCCCCCCGAAAAAGAGCTGCTTGAACATATCCCGCTGGACATGTTCGATACCACCCAGCACATTTCCGCCCGTGGGCCGTTTCTCGTCGCCAAGGAAGTCCTGCCGGCCATGCGGCAGAAGGGCGAAGGCTCGTTCCTGATTTCCAACAATGCCTCTTCGTTGCGCGGACGCAAACGTATGACCGGACAGTCGCTGTATTACCCGCGGGTGATGATGCGCACCCTGGCCCAAGTCTTGACCGAGGAATATTCCGAACATGGCGTGCACGTGGCCAACGTGGTGATCGACGGCCTGATCGATTCACCTGGCACACGGGCCCTGGAAAAAGCGCAAAAGGATCCCGATACGGTGATGAACCCGGTCAAGATTGCCGAGGCATTTTACTATCTGCATACCCAGGACCGGTCCTGCTGGACCCACGAGCTGCAGTTAACACCGTTTCCCACAAAGCCAAGCTATTAGAGTAACCGCCATGCAAATTATCGATGCACAAATACATCTTTGGGGTACCGGCCTGCCCAGTAACGATGCCCATTGGCAGGTGACTTCGTTCACGCCCGAAGAGGCCATCGGGTTGATGGACGAAGCCGGCGTCCACGGCGCCGTTATTAATCCGCCCGGCTGGGATCCAGGCTCCACCGAAATGGCGTTCAAGGCAGTCGCGGATTATCCCGGCCGTTTTGCCATCATGGGTTCGTTGCCGCTTGATCAACCGGAATCCCGTGACCGGCTCGCCGATTGGCGCAAACAGCCCGGCATGCTGGGCCTGCGCTATCTGGTTTTCAACGATCCTGTGCGGCAATGGCTGTACGATGGCGAGCTTGATTGGCTTTGGGCGGCGGCGGAAGAGGCCGGCGTCCCCATCTCTCTGCTGGCGACCGGCACATTCCCCGCCCTGGGCCGCGTGGCCGAGCGTTACCCTGGCCTGCGCCTGACCATTGACCATCTGGGCGGCCGGGGCGGCACCAGCCCCCTTAGGGATCACGAGGCCATGACCCATATGCCGGACCTGTTGGCTCTGGCGAAATTTCCCAACATCGCGGTCAAGGCCACGGGCGCGCCGGGCTATTCCACCGAGGCCTATCCATTTGCCAACATGCATGGCTATCTGCAACAGATCTATGACGCTTTCGGCCCTGAACGCATGTTCTGGGGGACGGATATTTCCAAAATGCCCTGCTCCTGGCAGCAATGCATCGAGATGTTTACCGAGGCACTGCCCTGGCTTAGCGAACAGGACAAAGAACTGATCATGGGCGAGGCGCTGTGCAACTGGTGGGGTTGGGAGCGGCCGGATTGAGCCGCGTTACGTCCTGATAAAAGCATATTGCGCCAACGGCCCGGCAGGCTTATCTAACCGGCCATGAACACAGCTAAACCTATCCACGTCATCGGCGGCGGTCTGGCCGGATCGGAAGCGGCCTGGCAGATCGCCCGTGCCGGCGTTTCCGTCATCCTGCACGAAATGCGCCCCGAACGCATGACCGAGGCGCACGAGACCGAGGGCCTGGCCGAACTGGTCTGCTCCAATTCCTTCCGCTCCGACGATGCTCAGGCCTCCGCCGTCGGTCTGTTGCACGAGGAAATGCGCCGCTGCGACAGCCTGATCCTGGCCGCCGCCGACGCCAACAAGGTACCAGCCGGCGGCGCCCTGGCCATGGACCGGAAGGCATTCTCCGCCCATGTCACAGCCGCCTTGGCGGCCGAGCCGTTGGTGGAGCTGGCGCGCGGCGAGGTCGCGGGCCTACCGCCCCAAGATTGGGACAATGTCATCATCGCCACCGGGCCGCTGACATCGCCTGATCTGACAGCCGCCATCGCCGAACTGACTGGGGCCCAGCATCTGGCGTTCTTTGATGCCATCGCGCCCATTGTTTACGCGGATTCCGTGGATATGGAGAAAGCCTGGTTTCAATCCCGCTATGACAAGCCCGGACCGGGCGGCACCGGCAAGGACTATCTGAATTGCCCCATGGACGAGGATCAGTACGAGGCCTTCATTGCCGACTTGCTGGCTGGCGAGGCGACGGAATTTCATGAATGGGAAAAGGATACGCCCTATTTCGAAGGCTGTCTTCCCATCGAAGTCATGGCCGAGCGCGGGCCCGAGACCCTGCGTTACGGCCCCATGAAGCCGGTCGGCCTGACCAACGCCCACCAGCCCGATATCAAGGCCCATGCCGTGGTGCAGCTGCGCCAGGATAATGCCCAGGGCACCTTGTATAACCTGGTCGGCTTTCAGACCAAGCTGAAACACGGCGAACAAATGCGCATTCTGCGCACTATTCCGGGCCTGGAAAATGCCCGTTTCGCCCGCCTGGGCGGCATTCACCGCAATACCTTTCTGAATAGCCCCGAACTGCTTGATGGCAGTTGCCGCCTTGCCGCCCAGCCGCGCCTGCGCTTCGCCGGGCAGATCACCGGCGTCGAAGGCTATGTGGAAAGTGCCGCCATGGGGCTTTTGACCGGGCGCTTCGCCGCCGCCGAACGCCTGGGCCAGGCGCCGAAACTACCGCCCGCCACCACCTCCATGGGAACCTTGTTGGGCCATATCACCGGCACCGCCCGGCACCGGGATCTGAAAGAGGGCAAGACAGCTGATTTCCAGCCTATGAACGCCAATTTCGGCCTGTTCCCCATCCTGACCCCAAAGGTAAAGAAAAAACTGCGCAAGGCAGCCTACGCCGAACGCGCCCTGGCCGATCTGGATGCCTGGCTGGCGGCCTGAAACAGCCTATGGCCGGCGCAAGAGGGCCCGCCAGCACAACAACAGGGGCCGAGCCAGGGGGTTCAAGCCAAGATCAGGCGCGAAGGGGTCATTGCCGGCTGTTTCCAGGCGGCGCAGATAGGCCCGCGCCAGACTGCCATGCAGTAACGGCGAAAGGCTGCTGCTCGCGCGGTCAAGATCCGCTAGCTTCTCCACTTCCCGCGCCGACACCGCCGCGATCTGGCCGACGCAATCACTGACCGCGGCGCGCTGTTGCCCGGACCAGATATCGTCCGCCGTCAGGCCATGCCCGGCCAGCATATCGTCCGGCAGGCACAGACGGCCCTGAAAACCACGGCCCGGCGCCTGAAACGGTATGGCACGCAGCACGCCGGCCAGGGCATAGGCCGTGCCCGCCGCCCGCGCCGCATCGAGATTACCATCCCCTAAAGCTTGCGCTGCCAGGGCGGCCAGGGCACCGCCCGTGGCTTGTGCCTGCACGACCACCTCCGCCAGATTGGCAAAGGGCGGATCGGTCAGATCCCGCTCCCGCGCGGCCAGAAGATCCAGCAAGCCTGGCTGCAAATCCCGCCGTCCGGCCAATAGGGACAGCACCGGATGGGTAAACGCCTCGTCTCCAGCCTGCAGACCATCGCGCCACCATTGCAGGCGCATTTGTCCCAACAAGGGCTGTTCGCCCCCCGCCATGACCCCACGGGCACATTCCAGGTTAAAGACGTACAGCGCCGCCAGCACGGGCCGAAATTTGCGCGGCGCGAACAGCAGGATCAAATACCGGTCCCGATCACCGCGCCGCAACTCGTCAAGGCAATAGGCCTCGCCGCCGGGGCTGGAAGAACCGTCCGCCATTGTTGCCCCTTCGTCCCTGTTCACGTATCACTATAAGGCATGCCGCCGCCCGATGCCCCACCCGATATCTTCCTGCTGGGATATTAACCGTTTTCACATGAGTTCCCCCAATCAAGATTTAGACCGGCAAGATTTCGCCGGGCAAAAGGCCAGCCCGCCTGATACGGGAAAAGGCACCAAGCATTTCCTCGGTCTGCATTACGGTTGGTGGATCGTACTGTCCGCCATGCTCAGTGTCTTTGTCTCCCTCGGCGTGGGACGCTTTGCCCTCGGTATGCTGCTACCGGCCATGGGCGATGCCCTGAACCTCGGTTATGTGCAGATGGGTTGGATCTCCACCGGCAATTTTATCGGCTATTTATTGGGTGCGCTTTGTGTGCGGCGCCTGTTGCCAAGATTTGGCGAGCGGCGCCTGATTACCATGGCCCTGCTGGCCATCGCCGTGAGCATTGCGGGGGTCGCTTTTTCCAGCAGCTTTTGGCCACTGATAGTCCTGTACGGCTGCACCGGCCTGGGCAGCGGGATCGCCTTTGTCTGTGCCGTGACCATGGTGCCTCATTGGTTCACCTCCCGTTGGCGGGGCCGGGCAAGCGGCTCAATTTCCACCGGCGCCGGGTTGGCGGTCATGCTGTCGGGCTGGGCCATTCCCCTTATCAACGGCACCATGGGCGAGGCCGGCTGGCGCCTAAGCTGGGGCATGCTGGCTGCCATCTGCCTGCCGATGGCGCTGTTCTGCTTGATCATGGTGCGCAACCGTCCGGCCGATATCGGGGCGGCACCCTATGGCGATGAACCCGGACCGGGCGCGGATGGACAGCCGGCCGCCGCCGCGCCCGCGCCGACCGGCGCGAAATGGCTCGGCGGCGGGGAACTGCGCGCCCTGATCACGCGTCTGGCCGCGGTCTATTGCCTGTTTGGCATGACTTACGTGGTCTACATGACCTTCATCGTCACGACCCTGGTGCGCGAACATGGCATGGCGGAGGCCAAGGCCGGACAATTCTGGATCTGGCTGGGATTTTTCTCGTTGTTCTGCGGGCCGTTGCTGGGCGCATTGTCGGACCGCCTGGGTCGGCGCATCGGCATTACCATAGCCTTCATTCTGCAAGGTTGCGCTTATACCCTGATCGCCCAAAGCGGGGGCGGCGATGGCGGAGGCGATTTGCTGGTCTACCTCTCCATCGGCCTGTTCGGAATTTCCGCCTTCGGCCTGCCGGTCATCATGACAGCCACGGTCGCCGACTATCTGACGCCGGAGCGCGCAGTGGGCACCATCGGCACCCTCACCGTCGTCTTTGGCCTGGGCCAGATGCTCGGGCCGATCCTGGCCGGCATCATGGCTGAATACAGCGGCAGCTTTACGCCGGCCTATCTCGCCGCGACATCGTTGGTAGCGCTGGCCATCGCCATCACCCTGACCCTGCCCGACCCGCCGGAGTGAGCCGCCGGAGTGAGGCCGGAGAATATCTACCCCGCCTGCATTTCCTCGATAAAGGCCAGCTTCTCTTCCTGACCCATGGAGGTATACGACGCCGCCGTGCGGTCCGCGATATGGCCATAGCGTGACTTGATCTGGCGGGCCACTTCCCGCGCGTCGCCCTCGACCGAGATGGCATGCAGCACCTTGTCATCGATCAGCTCGCCCATGGCCTCCCAGCGGCCTTGCTTGGACATGGCGTTCAGCTCGGGCTGTAATTCGCCCATATCGATGGAATCCAGCACCGGCTTGTAGGCCGGCGTCGAGCCGTAAAAGGCGATCTGCTGGCGCATCTTGGTGGTTTCCGCCGCGATCTCCGCCTCGTCCCGGCCGCTGACGGCAAACACCGGATAGGCGATCTCGAAATCCGCCCGGGTCTTGCCGGCCTTGGCGAAGCCGCGCTCCAGCGCCGGCAGGGTGACGTTTTCAAGATAGGCCTGCGTGGTGAAGCCATGTACCAGCAGGCCGTCGGCAACCTCGCCCGCGACCTCGGCCATCATCGGCCCGACGGCGGCCAGATAGACCTTGGGTGGGCCGTACTCCGTATTGGTCGGGGTGAAGAACGGCGTCATCAGGGTGTGGGTATAGAACTTGCCCAGAAACTCCAGCGGCTTGCCCTCGTGCCAGCAGGCCCAGATCGCCCGCATGGCCAGGATCAGCTCGCGCATGCGCGCCGCCGGCGAGGACCAGGGCATTGAATAGCGCTTGGTAATATGGGGCCGGATCTGCGAGCCCAGACCCAGGGAAAAGCGCCCCTTGGCCGCGGCGTTCAGGTCATGGCCCACATTGGCCAGGGTCATGGGAGAGCGGGCAAAGGCTACGGCGATACCGGTGGTCAGGTCGATGTTCTTGGTGGACTGGGCTGCCAACAGCAGGGGCAGAAACGGATCATGGGCGGTTTCGATGGATTTCAGCCCGTCATAGCCCATTTCCTCCAGCTCAGCCGCCTCCTGGCCGGCCTTGTCCAGATCCGAAGTCAGTACCGCATCAACTTTCATGGTCTCGCTCCTCCACACATTCACTATTCATTGCCAATTCAATAGCACTGATCGGATGCCCGCGTCATTCCCCTGGGCGCAACTATCTCGTCAACGACCGGTTTTCGCTCTCAAGCCTCCGCCGGTTCGAGCACGACGCGGGTGACGGGGATGATGTTGCGCAGTCGGGCGGCGATGTTGGCGGCTTGATGGGGCGGCATATGGGCAATGGCGATGTGGATATGCAGACTGTCCTCACCGTCGCGATGATGCTTGCAGGAGACCTCCGCGGGGATCAGGTCGCGCAGGGCGAATAGCTCCAACACCCGGGGCAGGGCCGAGGCTTCCGCCTGGGATTGAATTTGAAAATAGTGGGTGCCCGCCGCCGTCTGCGGCGCGGGATGGGATGGTTGGTCGTTAACTTCTTCGAATTGACCGTTATCGGATTGAATAGGCATGGCTGGCAAACTCCAGTGTAGGGGGCATCATTGAAAAGCGGCTTGCATCCCGGCCATGCGTAATGGCCGGGCGGCTAAGCCGCCCCGTAATGAGCTGACCCTGGCGCAGGCTATTGCGCAGGTGTTTGCGGTCCGTGGTCATGGCCGGACTATAAAAGGAGATTCGTTGAAATGTCGAGCCCCAATTATGGGGACACCAATTATGGGGACACCAATTATGGGGACACCAATTATGGGGACACAATACTTAATTGCCCTGAACCAAGGATAATCGGCGATTCCGGGCGCGCAATTAAGTATTGTGTCCCCATAATTGGCCGCGGATGGCGGTCAGGGCATCGGGGGTGTCCACGTCCAAAAAGATCGCATCATCATCCATTGCCACCTCGACTAGGTCATCCTCGTGCTGGCCGATCAGATGCTTGGCGCCGCTGTCGCCGCCAACCGTCGCCATCTCGGCAAAAAACCGCGATGCGAACAGCACCGGATTGCCGCGCTTGCCCTGATAGGTGGGAACGCAGATGGCCCGGCCCTCGACCGGATTAAAGGCCGCGATCAGGCGGTTGATATGGCTGGGCGCGATGCGCGGCATATCGCCCAACAGGACCATGACGCCATCCACATCATCCGCCAAGGCGCCAATGCCGGCCTGTAACGAGGTACTCAGGCCGTCGGCATAGTTGGGGTTATGCACCGTGCCGACGCCATGGGCTGATAACGCGGCAGCGACCTTTTCGGCCTCGTGCCCCGTAACGCCGATAATCTGGCTGATTTGCGAGGCCTGGACCGCTTCGATCACGCGGGCCAGCATGGCCTTGCCGTCGATCTCGGCCAACAGCTTGTTGGCGGCACCCATGCGCCGGGATTGGCCGGCGGCCAGGATCAGGGCGGCGATGCGCGGGGCTTTCGGTGCGCCCTGGCTGACATCGCCGGCGCGCAGTTGCGGCCTGGAAGGAATTTCCTTCAACAGACCACCAGCGCCCATGGCGGTGATCTCATCCCGGCCAACCGGCCGATCCGCCAGCAGCCGCTGCAGCACCCAATCGAAGCCGTTCAGCTTCGGCGAACGGGCACAGCCCGGCAGGCCGATGACCGCCGTTTCGTCCTTGGCGGCCAGCAGCAGCAGATTGCCCGGGTCCACCGGCATGCCGAAATGTTCGATCTCGCCCCCCGCCGCCACGATGCCGGCTGGCACTTCGTCCCTGCGGTCGGTAATGGCGGATGCACCGAAAATCATGATCGGATCCAGGCCCTGGGCCAACTGCGCCGCGACCGCCGCCGCCACGTCGTCGGCAGTATGGGCGCAGCGTTGTTCATGGGCCAAGGCGCTGCCCAGGCGTTCCAGGCGGTCACGCAGCACGGCGGCGGTCTTGTCCAGCACCTTGGCCTTGGTGCCCGGCAAGGTGGTCATGATCAGGCCGGCGCGGCGGGCCCGGTAAGGCGAGATATGCAACAGCGGCGCCGCGCCCTGAGCAGCGATGGCGATGGCTTCATCCACCGCCGCATGGGGGGCCGCAAACGGTATGATCTTGATGGTGGCCAGCATCTGGCCGGCCTCCACCGCCTCGTTAGGCGCCAGGGTGGCAATAGTGATGGCCTCGTGAATGCGGTTCATCCGATCGACGCGGGCAGGGTCCAGCACCATCACGCCGGGGCCGTCGGCATACAGGTTGCAGCGCCCGGTAAAGGCCTCCTGCAAACGGGCGCCCGCGCCCCGGCAGGCCTTGGCGATGGCATTGGCCGCCGTGTCCTCGTCCACGTCATCGGCCTCCAGCCGGGCGGCGATGACCTCTTCCACACCGGCCTTGGCCAGGGCCGCGACGTCGTCAGCCGTCAGATTGCGGCCTTTTTTCATGCGCACGCCGCCGGCGCTGACCGAATGGGCCAGAATGGCGCCGACCGCCTGGGCCAACGGCGTGGAGCCGAAAATCATTGCGCCGCCGCCGCATCGGCGCGGGCGGGCCGGCGCAATGCCTCCGTTACCTCGCCAATAATCGAAACGGCGATTTCCGCCGGTGACTTGGCGCCGATATCCAGGCCCACCGGACCATGAATGCGGGCGAAATCCGTCTCGTCAAAACCCTCGGCGGCCAGGCGCTCCAGGCGCTTGCCATGGGTGCGATTGGAGCCGAGGCAGCCGATATAAAAGACGTCCGAGCGCAAAACCTTGATCAGGGCGGGATCATCCAGCTTGGGATCATGGGTCAGGGTGACGATGGCGGTGCGCCGGTCAGGGGCGAATTGCGCGACGCCATCATCGGGCCAGGCATCGATCAGGGTAATGCCGGGAAAACGGTCGGCGGAGGCGAATTCGCGGCGGGGATCGACGATGGCCACGTCATAGCCGGCCAGCGCCGCCATTTGCGACAGCGGCTGCGCGATATGCACCGCGCCCACGATCAGCATGCGCAGGGGCGGGTTATAGACATGCAGAAAGGCCTTGCGGCCATCCGCCAGTTCGACGATGCCGCTCTTGTCCGCGACCATGACACGGTGGGCGGCATCCAGCAGTTCATCGCCACCGGCTGCTTCCGCCGGATAGAGCAATTGCCCCTCGCCCGACGCCAAATCCGTCGCCAGGACCACCTGGCGCTTGCTTTCGCGGTCGGCGAGCAGTTGTTTTAAAAGATCGGTTTTCATTTACGTCTAGTCCACCGGCTCAATAAAGACTTCGCATTTGCCGCCGCAGGCCAGGCCGACCTGCCAGGCGGTCTCGTCCGAGATGCCATAGTCGATCAAACGGGTCTGGCCGTCCTGGATGGTCTGGCGCGCTTCCGTTACCACCGCGCCCTCGATGCAGCCGCCCGAGACCGAGCCGACGAAATCGCCGCCCTCCTCCACCACCAGTTGGCTGCCAACGGGTCTTGGCGACGAGCCCCAGGTCGCGACAACAGTGGCAAGCGCCACGCCTTTGCCGGCGGCTTTCCACTCCGCTGCCTTTTCCAGCACCTTTTCGTGCTCCACAACATCCGTGTCTGCTGCCATCAGGCTGCCTCCGTCATAAATTTTGTACGCCGCCCCGGTTCGGGCCGGCTTAAAACTTCGGCTAAATCACCCAGGCTGTCCAGATTATGCGCCGTGCGAAAATCGTCAACATGGGGCAATAAAGCGCGAATACCCTTCGATTTGGGCTCAAAACCGGCATAACGCAAGAGGGGATTGAGCCAGATCAATCGCCTACACGACTTATGCAGGCACTCGACCTCATTCCCGATGCCCTCTCCGGCATCCCGGTCCAGCCCATCAGAGATCATCAGCACTACCGCCCCCTGCCCCAATACCCGGCGCGACCAATCAGTGTTGAAATCGTGCAGGCAGTGGCCGATACGCGTACCGCCCGACCAATCCTCCACCCCCTCGGCCACCTTTTCCAGGGCAATATCCACATCCCGGTGACGCAGGTGCCGGGTGATATTGGTCAACCGGGTACCGAAAACAAAGGTATGCACCCGGTCCCGGTCATTGGTGATGGCGTGCATGAAATGCAGGAACATGCGGCTGTAGCGGCTCATGGAGCCGGAAATATCGCATAACACCACAAGGGGCGGATGGCGCTGTTTCGGTGAGCGGTGACGCAAGGGAACACCGCCGCTGCTGCGAAGCGCGGCCCTCAGGCTGGCCCGCATATCGACCCGGCGGCCATGGGGATCGGGCGACAGACGCCGCGTCGGCAGCGCCATGATGGGCAGGCGCATGCGCGCGATGATGGCCTTGGCTTGGGCCACCTCGTCGGCGCTCATGGACTCGAAATCCATGCCTTGCAGCACCTCGCGGGCGGAATATGTCAGGGCGGCGTCGAATTCGATTTCCTCCTCCGCTTCCTCTTGGGGGATTTCGGCCCCCTCCCCCTTGGCCAGGGCCTCGGCCACCCGGCGGGAGACGGCATCGTTCTGGCTCTGGTCCATCTCCACCTCGACCTGGGGCATTAGCATATGCAGCATGCGTTCCAGAATGCGGGGATTGCGCCAGAAGATATGAAAGGCCTGATCGAATATCTCGCGATGGTCCTGGCGGTTGACGAAAACCGCGAATAGCGTCCAGTAAAAATCTTCCCGGCTGCCGACACCGGCGGCGATCACCGCGCGCACCCCATCCAAAACCTTGCCCGGCCCCACCGGCAGGCCGGCGGCGCGCAGGACACGTGCGAAATGCATGATGTTTTCGGCCAGACGGTTGCCGTCGTCAGGGCTGGGCGTGCTGTCTACCGGGCTGTTCATGGCGCCGCCTTAGGAACCGCTCACCGCCATGTCGTGTTTTACTTCCTCAAGGATCTTGGCGGCCTCGCTGCCCTGGATTTTCTGGATATCATCCTGGTATTTCAGAATGGCGCCCAGGGTGTTGTCCACGGTCTCGGGCTCCAAAACGATCTTGTTCAATTCGGTCAGCGCCGTGGCCCAATCAATGGTCTCGGCGATACCCGGCAGCTTGAACAGGTCATGCTCCCGCAGACGCTGGATAAAGGCCACCACCTGGCGGCTGAGAGTCTCTTCACAACCGGGCACCTTGGTGCGCAGGATCGCCAGCTCGCGCTCGGCGTCCGGGTAATCCACCCAGTAATAGAGACAGCGGCGCTTCAGGGCGTCATGGATCTCCCGCGTGCGGTTCGAGGTGACGATGACGATAGGCAGCTGGCTGGCCGCAATGGTACCGATTTCGGGAATGGTGATCTGAAAGTCCGAAAGCACTTCCAGCAAATAAGCCTCAAACGCCTCGTCCGTGCGGTCCAGTTCGTCGATCAACAGCACCGGCGCCGTGCCGTCGGCGCCAACTTCCAAGGCCTGCAGCAAGGGCCGCTTGATCAGGAATTCACTGCGAAAGATGTCCTGGCCCAGGCGTTCGCGGTCAATATCGCCGCTGGCCTCGGCCAGGCGGATCTCGATCATCTGCCGCGCATAATTCCATTCATAGACGGCGGAGGCGACATCCAGTCCTTCATAGCATTGCAGACGCACCAGGGGCCGGGACAGGGTTTCCGACAGCACCTTGGCGATTTCCGTCTTGCCGACGCCGGCTTCGCCTTCCAGGAACAGCGGCCGGCCCATCTTCAGGGCCAGGAACAGCGTCGTCGCCAGACTGCGGTCGGCGATGTAGTTCCCGCTGGTCAATAGATCCAGGGTGGCATCGATATCTTTTGGAATGGCTGTGCTCATGGTTGTCAAACTAGGTCTTTTCCCAGACAAAGAAAAGGCGGAGAGGCCAAAGCCCCTCCGCCTATTCCATAGGTTCGATTGGTCGTCCTAACCCGCGGCGGCCACGGCCCGCTTGGCCATGACAACAACCAGATGTGCACGGTATTCCGCGCCGGCATGAATATCGCTGTTCATGCGGTCGACAGGAATGTTGACCCCGTCCAGGGCATCCGCCGACCAGTTGGCCGACAGAGCGGCTTCCAGGTTGGGGCCGCGATGGGCACATTCCGTGGCACCGGTTACGGCGACGCGGACGCCATCGGCGGCCTGGGCCACGAAAACACCAACCATGGCGTAGCGGGAGGCCGGGTTGGGGAACTTGGCATAGGCAGCCTTGGTGGCATTCGGGAAGGTCACGCTTTTGATAATCTCGCCATCGTTCAGCGCGGTTTCGAACAGCCCGGTGAAGAAATCATCGGCCGCGATGTCACGCTGATTGGTGGTGATGGTGGCGCCCAGGCCCAACAAGGCCGCGGGATAATCCGCCGCCGGGTCATTATTGGCGATGGAACCACCCAAAGTGCCCCGATTGCGCACCTGTGGATCACCGATGCCTTCCGCCACCGCACGCAGGGCAGCGGGAACATCGGACGATCCGGCCACTTCCGCATGGGTGGCCATGGCGCCGATGGTAACACCATCGCCACTGGCCGAGATGCCCTTCAGATCGGCAATGCCCGAAAGATCAACCACATCGGAGGGATTTGCCAGGCGTTGTTTCAGAACCGGCAGCAAGGTCTGGCCACCGGCGATGACAGTACCATCCTCGGCCGCGGCCAGTTTGGCGGCGGCGTCATCGAGGCTGGAGGCGGATTGGAAGTTGAAGTTATACATTTATCTCTCCTCCCTGGCTTAGCCTGCCGCCTGCGCGGCGCGCCATACCTTTTCAGGTGTGGCCGGCATATCCAGATGTTTGATACCCAGGGCATTGACGATGGCATTGATCACCGCCGGCGGTGCCGCGATGGCACCCGCCTCGCCGCAACCCTTGACGCCCAAGGGATTGTGCAGCGGCACCGTCGGGGCATAATCCACGTCAAACGACGGCAGATTGTCCGCCCGCGGCATGCAGTAATCCTGGAATGAACCCGTTACCAGCTGACCGTCATCGCCATATACGCAATTCTCCAACAATGCCTGGCCGATGCCATGGGCCAAGCCGCCATGAACCTGGCCTTCCACGATCATCGGATTGACCAGCACGCCGAAATCATCCACCGCCGTATACTTGACGATTTCCAGGTTTCCGGTGTCGGGATCAATCTCCACCTCGCAGACATGGGCGCCGGCGGGGAAGGAGAAGTTCAAGGGATCGAAGAAAGCGATCTCGTCCAATCCAGGCTCCACCCCTTCGGGGTAGTTGTGCGGCACGTAAGCCGTGAAGGCGACCTCGGCGATATTCATCGTCTTGTCGGTACCGGCAACGGTGAAGTTGCCGTCGCCGAATTCGATGTCGTCCTCGGATGCTTCCAGGGTATGGGCCGCTATTTTCTTGCCCTTGGCGATGATCTTGTCGCAGGCATTGGCGATAGCGACACCACCCACGGGCAGCGAACGAGAGCCATATGTGCCCATGCCGAACTGCCCCTTGTCGGTATCGCCGTGCACGACCTCGACCTGTTCCACCGGCACACCGAGGCGTTCGGTGACCAGTTGAGCAAAGGCCGTCTCGTGACCCTGGCCATGGGAATGCGTGCCGGTGAAAACCGTGACGCCACCCGTCGGGTTAAAGCGTACCTGGGCGGATTCCCACAAGCCAACGCCAACACCCAACGAACCTACAGCGGCCGAAGGCGCGACGCCGCAAGCCTCGATATAGGACGAAAGCCCGATACCGCGCAGCTTGCCCCGGCCCTTGGCCTCGGCCTGGCGGGCGGCAAAACTGTCGTAGTCCGCATTGGCCAAGGCCTTGTCCAGAGAGGCGTGATAATCACCGGAATCGTAACATTGCACGACCGGTGTCTGGTACGGCATCTGGTCGGCCTTGATGAAGTTACGCCGGCGAATTTCCGCCGGGTCCAAGCCCATTTCAGCCGCCGAAACATCCACCAGACGCTCCAAGAGGTAGGTTGCTTCCGGCCGGCCCGCGCCGCGCGCCGCATCGACCGGCGCGGTATTGGTCATGACACAGCGCATGTCCAGATAAATCGCAGGCGTGGTGTACTGTCCCGCCAGCAGGAAGCCATGGAACAGCGTTGGAATGGAGACCGAGAAGAGCTGTAGATAGGCCCCCATGTTGCCCTTGGATGTCACCCGCATGGCGGTGAACTTGCCATCGGCATCCATGGCCATTTCCGCCTTGGTCACGTGATCGCGGCCATGGGCATCGGACATGAAACCTTCCGAACGGTCGGATGTCCACTTGACGGGACGATTGATCCGCTTGGCGGCCCAGGCACAGATCGCCTCTTCATTGTAGGTGAAGATTTTCGAACCGAAGCCGCCACCCACGTCGGGTGCGACCACCCGGAACTTGTGCTCCGGCGCGATATTCATGAACGCCGACATGACCAGGCGATGGACGTGCGGATTTTGCGACGTCAGATACAGAGTGGTCTCGTCCGTTCCCGAATTATACTCGCCTACCGCCGCGCGCGGCTCCATGGCGTTGGTGACCATGCGGTTGTTGACCAATTCAACTTCCGCCGTCTTGTGGGCAGCGGCAAAGGCCGCATCGACCACGTCCTTATCGCCCAACTCCCAGTCAAGGGCCACGTTGTTGGGGCATTCTTCGTGCAGCTGTGGCGCACCGTCGGCATCGGACGTCGCGGTCGATACCGTCGCCGGCAGCTCGCTATAATCGATCGCCACCAATTCGGCGCCATCCTTGGCCTGGGCCAGGGTTTCCGCGATCACGACGGCAATGGGATCGCCGACAAAGCGCGCCTTGTCCATGGTCAGCACATTGCGCGGCGGGGTCTTGTTCACCTCGCCACCCTTGCCGGTTACCGAGGCGCCACAAACCAAACCGCCAACGGCGTCATCAAGCAGATCCTGACCGACGAATACGCCGATCACGCCGGGCGCCGATTTCGCCGCCGCGATATCGACGGAATTAATCGTGGCGTGGGCATGGGGCGAGCGCACGATATAGGCGTGTATCTGACCCGGCCTATTGATGTCGCTGGTATAATTCCCCTTGCCGGTCAGAAACCGGTTGTCTTCCTTGCGCTTTAGGCTAGCGCCAATGCCATTTTCAGCCATGTTATCCCCCCATGGTCTTGGCGGCCTGTTGCACCGCCTTGACGATATTGTGATAGCCGGTGCAGCGGCAGATATTGCCCTCCAGCTCGGACCTGATGGTGGCCTCGTCCGGATTCGGGTTCTTCGCCACCAGATCAACGGCGCTCATCACCATGCCCGGCGTGCAGAAGCCGCATTGCAGGCCGTGATTATCCTGGAAGGCCTGTTGCATAGGATGCATTTCGCCGCCCGTTGCCAGCCCTTCGATCGTCGTCACCTCAGCCCCATTGGCCTGCATCGCCAGCATGGTGCATGATTTCATGGAATCCCCGTTCACATGAACCACGCAGGCACCGCACTGGCTGGTATCACAGCCCACATGGGTCCCCGTCAGATTAAGATTTTCCCGAATGAAATCCACCAGCAGCGTGCGGTCTTCGACCTCGCCACTCACAGCCTGACCGTTCACGGTCATTGATACCGTTGGCATACAGAATCTCCCTGTCGTTCGTTGCCGACTATATTTCAGGGTAAAGAAACCCGCCGCGCACGGCCGGTCTTCCCCCAGTGCTTGAAGTGTTTCGCCTATGCGCGCCTAGGTCAAGCCCGGAATCCGGCCCAAGACGTAAAAGTCGCAAAATTGTGACATTAGTCGCCGCCTAGAAGGCCAATAATGATCGCCATGATGACGACCAGACCTCCCAGCCAGAGCCATCTGGGCAAACCGCCGCCCGCCTCTGGTTCAGGTTTCGGCTGGCCAGGGGCCATATCCTCGCTGTGAACGTGCAGCATTTCTGGCGCCGCATCGCCACTGGCGGCGGCGGCATCGACCACGGCGGGGGGCACATCCGTCGCCGCCCCTGGTCTGCCGATCTCGGCCTCCGGCGCTGCTTCCGCTGCGGACGCTGGGACGATGGCCAATTCGCCGAAGGCGGTGAAAAATTCGCCCGCCAGCTTTTTCGCCGTGCCGTCGATCAGGCGCGAGCCGATCTGCGCCAGCTTACCGCCGACATTGGCATTGACCTCGTATTGCAACAAGGTACCGTCGCCGTCTTCCACCAAGGTAATCTTGGCACCGCCCTTGGCGAAACCGGCGGCACCGCCCTTGCCCTCGCCTTGGATGGTATAGCCGTTCGGCGGATCCATATCCGACAAAGTGACCTGACCCTGAAATTTCGCTTTCACGGGCCCCACCTTGGCCGTGACCGTGGCCGTGAAGCTGTCATCACCCACCGCTTCCAAGGCATTGCAGCCGGGAATGGAGGCTTTTAGAATCTCGGGGTCGTTCAATGCCTCCCAGACCCGCTCCCGCGATGCGGCAATACGATATTCACCTGTTAGATCCACGGTTTCGCCCCCTCTGTTTTCATTGCGCTCATAATATAGCACCATTGTGCGGGAATTCAGCGCTGAAAGGCGGGAAACAATGATGGCACTTCGGCTGTGGACGGCGTTGGCCGTGCTGGCAATGGTCCATGCGGGCCCGGCGCGGGCGCAGGAGAGTGTGCGCTTCCACGCTGCAGGCAGCCCGCCAACGGCCTTGCAAAAACGCATGGCCAGGATGCAGGGCGAAGAGGCCAAGGCCGCGCCTGGTTTGCCGTTGCATGGTCAATTGTACCTGCCCACATCAGGCGACGCGCCGTATCCGGCACTGGTCCTGCTGCACGGCTGTAGGGGCATTACCGGCGCGATCGAGGATTGGGCGATGCAATTGGCTGATTGGGGCTATCTGACCCTGGTCGTGGACAGTTATGGCCCTCGCCGGCACCAGGCAAACTGCGCCGGCTATGATCGAATGGAGGCCGTTGATCAAACTTTCGATGCCTTGGGCGCGTTACAATTCCTCAGCCGGCGGGATGACGTGATGGCCGATCAAATCGGTCTGATCGGCTGGTCCATCGGCGGCAGCAAAGTTTTGTCGGCCCTGAACCGTATTGGCGTGCAAAACCTGTACCCTGAAAAATTTGCCCACGGCATCGCCTTTTATCCCTGGTGCCTGGCCGCTTCGGGGCCCTTCATCGGTCCATTGCTGATCCTGATTGGCGGCGCGGACGATTGGACCAGGGCCAGGCGCTGCGAAACCCTGCGCGATGCCAACAAAGACAGCCGCCATCCCCTAAGCCTACAAATCCAGGCGGGCGCCTATCATTTTTTCGATGACGCGGAGATCGGCGCGGCGCGCTATCGGAGCCAGATCGAAAATCGAGAAAATTCTCCCACCCGTGGCGCCACCTGGGGCCACGACCCGGGCGCGCATAAACAGGCATTGGCCCAGGTGCGGGCCTTTCTGGCACAACAGCGCCGTTAGGATGACGATAGACGGGGCGCGCGGATGTAAGACCGACGCGCCCCTGAGCCACCATGAATTCTAGCCGTGATAGTTATGACTTCGGTGCCTGGATTGGTCATGGTGGCGGCCATGGCGGCCATGGCGGCCGTCGTGGCGGCGGTGCCACAATCGATCATGGCGGTGATGCCGGCGATGGGCCTTGCGGGCCTGGCGCCGCTTCCAGGCCTGCCGTTTGCGCCAATGATGGCCATACACCCTATGCTTCCATGGTTTGGCATGGTGGGCCCGGTGTTGTTGCCGCTTGTGCCCGCCGAATACCAGCCGGCAGTCATTGCCGTCGCATTTCAGCTTGATAATGGTTTCGCCCTGGCGGTCCCCATGGTGATGCCCGTGGCGGCCCCCATGGCGATCCGCATGGCGTTCTTGGGCCTGTCCAGGCGCGGCGGCGAAAAGCATCGCGGCGGCGGCCAATGCGGTGAGTATTTGCGCTTTCATGACGTCTCCCTTTCCTTTGATCAAGTCATCATGAAGGCAATCTGCAACCTGCGTCCTGAACCAAATCTGAGGTGCCGGTTCATCCTGGGTTCATCTCTCCCGCGCCTTGCCGGCTGTGGATATTGTCCTAATATTAACCATTAATCCGTACTGCTAAGCCTGCAATTCCAAGTACTTGAGGGATTAGAACGCGATGGCGACGTACGATTACGAGATGATCTGCATTGGCAGCGGGCCGGCGGGCCAGCGCGCCGCCGTGCAGGGCGCCAAGCTGGGCAAGCGGGTCGCGATCATCGAACAGGAACAGGTGGTGGGCGGCGTCAGCCTGCATACGGGCACCATTCCGTCCAAGACCTTTCGCGAGGCCGTGCTGACCTTTGGCCGTGGCGGGCGGCGGGCCTCGGATATGCGGCGGCGGGCCACGGACAACAATGGCGGCAGCTACAAGGCCGTGACGGCGGCGCAGCTGTTCGAGCGCGTGGGCAACATCGTTCAGCGCGAGGAACAGGTCCAGGATGCACAGCTGGGCCGCAATGACGTGGACGTCATCGTCGGCACCGCGAAATTCAAGGGGCCCCATGAATTGCTCATCACTTCATCCCAGGGCGAGCGCAAGGTCTCTTCCAAGAACATCATGATCGCGGTCGGCACCCGGCCGGCCACGCCCCCCAATACCCAACTCGACGGCGAGCGGATCATCACCTCGGATGAGATTTTTAGTCTCGACGAATTGCCCCAATCCATGGTGGTGATCGGTTGCGGCGTTGTTGGCATCGAATACGCCTCGATGTTCGCCCTGTTGGGCGTCGAGGTCACGGTCGTCGATGGCCGGAACACGCCGCTGGAGTTTCTCGACCGGGAAATCGTCGATGAACTGGTGCATCAGATGCGGGCCATCAATGTGGTATTCCGCCTGGGCGAAACCGTGGAGCGGGTCGAAACGCGGGATGCGGCAAGGGGCCGGGTCGTTGTCTCGTTGGAATCGGGCAAGCGACTGGTCGCCGATGTCGCCCTGGTCTGCGCCGGGCGGGCCGGCAATACCAATTCCCTGAACCTGAAAGCGGCCAAGCTGAGCACGGATGATCGTGGCCGCCTGACTGTCGACGATAGCTATCGCACCAAGCAGAAACATATCTTCGCCGGCGGCGACGTCATCGGTTTCCCGGCCCTGGCGGCGACTTCGTCCGAACAGGGCCGTTTGGCCGCCTGCAACGCCTTTGGCCTGAAAGCCGGGCCAATGCCGACGAATTTTCCGGTCGGCATTTATTCCATTCCCGAGATTTCCATGGTCGGCGAGACCGAGCATGAACTGACCGCCAAGAAAGTCCCCTACGAGGTCGGCGTCGCCCGCTTCCGGGAAATTGCCCGGGGCCAGATTCTGGGTGACGACACCGGCATGCTGAAACTGATTTTCCACCGCGAGGACCGCAGCCTGTTAGGCGTGCACACCATCGGCACGGGCGCGACCGAACTGGTCCACATCGGGCAATGCGTCATGGGTCTGAACGGCGGCCTGAACTATTTCCTGGAAACCGTCTTCAACTATCCGACCCTGGCCGAGTGCAACAAAGTCGCCGCCCTGGATGCCAACAACAAGCTAAACCTTTGATTTAAGCATGAAGGTACCCGGTTCGGGCAGCGGCGCGAAACCGTATTGTTGGTAAAGGCCATGGGCATCGTCGGTGGCAAGCAGGAAACGCCTCACATCCATCAGATCAGGATGCTCCACCGCTCGTTCGACCAGCCACTTGCCCAGGCCAAGGCCGCGCAGTTCATCCAGCACGAAAACATCCGACAGCCAGGCGAAGCGGGCCAGGTCGCTCACCACCCTGGCGAAGCCGACCTGACGCCCGTCGCTGTCATAAACGCCGAAAACGATGGCGTTTTCGATGGATTGGCGGATCTTTTCCTTGGCCGTGCCCTTGCCCCAATAGGTCTGAGCCAGATAGTCAACGGTAAAGGTCAGATCCAGGCGGCCAGGATCGGTTGAGATCGTGTAACCATCCCGCTGCCATTCCATCAAAGGCCCCCCAAGACTCCAGCCCTACGCCTTTTGTTTGTTCTTCGCCGCGGCGATATCGGCGGACATGTCACGGGGATCGGTCGCGGTAAGAGAGACTTCCGATACCATGGCGCGGCGCGGCAGGGCGACGGCCATCATCACGGCGGCCGAGATATCCTCCGGCATCATCATGCGGGCGCGGGTCGCCTCGTCGGGCGGCAGGGCCCGGTTGTCCAGGATCGGCGTATCCACCTCGCCCGGGTTGACGGTAATGGCACGGATGCCAAAGGCCCGCATTTCCTGGGCCAGGACGTTCATGTAGACCCGCGCCGCCGTTTTTGCCGCGCTGTAGGCCGCGCCCGCCATGACCGAGGGGTTGACCCCCGCCATGGAGGCGATCATCACCACATCGCCCTGGCCCTTGTCCACCATGGCCGGCATGAGACAACGGGTCAGCACCATCGGTCCCATGGTGTTGACGTCCATGACATCGCGCCATTCGTCCGCCCCAATATAACGGGCACTTCTGACTTTGGAGCTAAAGCCGGCGTTGTTGATCAGAATGTCGATAACGCCATGTTCCGCCAGCAAGTCGGCGGCGAAGGCTTCGATGGCATCGGGGTCCGTCATGTCGCAGATCACGTGAGAGGCGCTGCCGCCCGCATCCGTGATCAGCTTGACCGTCTCCTCCAACGGCCCGGCCCGGCGACCCGAAACAATGACCTTGACCCCGGCCTCGGCAAAATCCTGCGCAATGGCCCGGCCAATGCCGGTGCCGCCGCCAGTGACCAGCGCGGTTTGGCCTTTAAGTGAACTCATGACGAACGTCCTCCCAATTATCCAACTCGATCCAAATTACGGTTGCGACACACTTTACACCAACCGCACGGATTACAAAGGGTCGCCGCGATGATGCAATGCCGTTTGTTATGACTTGCCAACACCGGCGCCTGTTTATCCGCGATGCCGCCGACCCCAACAGCGCGGATTCAAATCGGGCATTTGTCGCCCGCCCTAGCGACGGAGCCCCCTATGTGCGCGGCGGCAGCGGCGCCAAAGGCGAAAACGCCACCAAGGCCCCAACCGCTTCCGCTATGCGGAACCACCACAGGAAGGTTAGCGAGATAGGACGGCGATTAAGATGACAAACTAGATCATGGGCGTATGCCTACCCACATAGCCACGCCGCATTAAGGGCATTTTTTCTTCCTGCCTAGATAACGCTGACTAATGATAGACCCTGCGCTAGAGGGAGACATCGTACAATGTTGATGCTGCGTGGCGCACGGATATTTGGCGTGATTTATTTGAAAGTGCACGGTGACTAAGGGTTGCGTCCCCTTTTGCGTGCTTTGTGCGAAATTGGATGCAGACAGCTGCATACCGGGCTGTCGAAAGTCTTCACGCCTGAGAAATGGTGGTTTTGGACCACGATTCATGCGAATATTACGCGCGTTCGAATCGGCAATTTAGAGCCGAGCCTCGTTTCGTCAGCGCTTTAATTGGAAGTAATATGCAAATATCCCGTCCTTTGGTGGCTTTTGCTTTTGTCAAAGAGTCAATTGATAACACCGGAGATTTTGTGCAGGGGTTAGTGCCTCTCTTCACCCCAATCGTGAGGGAATTCGAAGGCAATGATTTCAGCCCAATAGAGTTCTCGGAGGCCCTCAATCGTTTGTATGGACTACTTGTGCGTCCTGAAGTGATTGAAGATTGGGCCAGGCGGTTGGCGGATCATGGGTTACTTCATCCGGTGGAAGAAGATGGCGAGATTGTCCGATACATCAATATGGCACCAAAAGATGCTGCCGAACCAATCAATGATGAAGATATAGAGTACTTGCTCGATGAGTTTGTCGCATACGTCTCCAGTAAGCTGCGTGAAGTTGACACTGTTCTGGATCAGCTCCAAGTCGAAGACGCCATATTCAAGCGTCTTAAGTCAATGGATTTTCACGATCTGATTCATAAGAGACAACCATCGCTTGTGCCCGAACGTAGGCTCCGATTGCGCAGCGGCAATGTCGGTGAAGAAGACGAGAATGAAGAATTGGAGTTTGATTCACTAGAAGCCCGGTTAGACTTTCTTTGCGCAAATTATGCGCTGGGTTTACGAAAATCGTCACCCGAAAAATTCGATATTCTGTTTCAAATTGCAGGCGGCGCATTGATAAGTGAAGTCGTGCTTTATCTGCGAGCCCCGCCCAAGCAAGGCCAAGACGCATCAAACCTTAGCATATATCTAGATCCACCAATTGTTCTTGATGCCATGGACCTGGGAAATGAAGAAGAGTACGAGTTTGC
>CAZPWJ010000044.1:0-38083 GCA_964590195.1 uncultured Rhodospirillaceae bacterium
GATTGTAGTAAGTCTTCTCATATTAGGATTATGGCAAGAAATGTGAGAGTTGAGTAAAGAGGATGAGGGTTTCAATCAAAGTAAAAATAACCTAACAAATACAGTAAGCTAGGAAACACAATATATTGAGCTGGAGTAACCCGTCAATGCCAGAGCTGCATTTCGCTACCGCCATCGATCTGGCGGCCAGGATCAAGAACCGTGATATCAGCGCCGTTGAGCTGCTGGATCACTTCCTGGGCCGGATTGAAAAATATAATCCGCGACTGAACGCCATTATATGGATGGACGTGGAAGGTGCCATGGCGCGGGCCAAGGCGGCGGACGCGGCCTTGGCCAAGGGCGAGGATTGGGGGCCGCTGCATGGCTTGCCCATGACCATAAAGGAATCGTTCAATATCGCCGGCAGCCCGACCACATGGGGACGGCCGGATCACAAAGACAATATTCCCGATAGCAACGCCTTGTATGTGGAGCGGCTGCTAGGGGCCGGCGCCAATATTTTCGGCAAGACCAACGTGCCGATCAATCTGGCGGATTGGCAATCCTTCAACGAAATTTACGGCACCACCAATAACCCCTGGGATCTGGGTATGACACCGGGCGGCTCGTCGGGCGGTTCGGCCGCGGCCCTGGCCGCCGGTCTGACCGGCCTGGATGCGGGCAGCGATATTGGCGCCTCGATCCGCAATCCGGCGCATTATTGCGGCGTCTTCGGGCACAAGCCGACCTTTGGCATCGTGCCCGGTGACGGCCAGGCCTTGCCCGGCAACTACAGCCCACTTGATATCGCGGCTGTCGGTCCCCTGGCGCGCAGTGCAGAGGATCTGGCCCTGTCAATGGACATCGTGGCCGGACCCAACCGGATCACATCAACCGCCTGGCAGCTGAACCTGCCGGGGCCGCGCAAGACTGCCCTGAAGGATTTCAAGGTGGCAGTGATGTTAAGCGACCCGGCGGCGGAGGTGGAGCAGTCCTATCAGGATTGTCTGCAAGCTGTCGCCGATGCCCTGGCCAAGGCGGGCGCCACGGTCAGCGACACAGCGCGCCCCAATATCGATACGGCCCGCGCCTTCGAGCTGTATATTCTGCTATTGCGGGCGGCGACATCGCGCGGCGCCACGGCGGAGCAAATGGCCTATTTCGAAACCGTGGGCAGCGATCCCGCCGTTGATAATGACAGCTACCTTAACCGAATGGCCCGTGGCGTCCTGCTGCCGCACCGGGAATGGCTGGGCCTGGATAATGAACGCACCTTCATGCGCCAGGCCTGGGCGGACTTCTTCCAGGAGTGGGATATCCTGCTCTGCCCCGCCGCCGCATCCGCCGCCTGGCCCCATGATCAGGCCGGCGAACGCCATGACCGCATGATCACCGTGAACGGCAAACAACAACCCGGCGTGGCCCAGATGTTCTGGGCCGGCTATCCCAACATGGTCTACCTGCCCTCCACCGTCTCCCCCGCCGGACTAAGCCCCGAGGGCCTGCCCCTGGGTCTGCAGGCGGTCGCGGCGGAGGGCGAGGACAAGACGGCGATCGAATTCTGCCGCCTGGTCGCGAACGAGATTATCGGTTTCCAGGCCCCGCCGGGTTACGAGTAGGTGAACTTCGCCTTGCGCTTTTCCAGGAAGGCGTCCCGGCCCTCAATATAGTCGGCACCCTGGAAGCCTTCGCCGCGCAGGCGCTTCGAGGTTTCGGTCTCGTCCACCGCGCCTTCACTGATTTCCTCGACCATGGTCTTCACCGCGCGGATGGTGAACTGCGACAGACCGCAAAGATTCTGCGCGAATTCGTTGGTGCCGGCTTCCAGTTCCTCGGCTTCGAACAGGCGGGTGGCCAGGCCGATGTTGACTGCCTCCTCCGCCTTGATCACCTTGGCGCCCATCAGCATTTCCTTGGCCCTGGACGGCCCGATCAGGTCCGACAGACGTTTGGTTTCCAACAAGCTGTAGGCGATGCCCAGGCGCGCGGGGGGAATGCAGAAATGTGCCGTGGGATCGATGTAGCGCAGATCGCAGTTCAAGGCGATGGCGCAGCCGCCGCCGAAACAGACGCCGCGGATCATGGCGATGGTCGGTTTGTTCAGTGAATGGATGGCATCATAGGCGCCACGGATTTTGTCGTGGTAGGCGCCGGCACTTTCCGCCGTGGCATGGACGATGGGAAATTCGGAAATATCGGCCCCGGCGGCGAAGGCGCGCGGCGCGCTGGAGCGCAGGATCACCACCTTGATTTCACGGTCGGCCCCGGCCTGACCGAACAGATCGATAATGCCCTGCCAAACCTCGGCGTTCAGGGCGTTCAGTTTTTCCGGACGGTTCAGGACAATCTCGGCGATCTCGCCGTTTTTCCGCAGATAAATCGGATCGTTACTCATGGTGGGCCTTTCCAAAGCGCTATATGATGCCCCGAGCACATTTAGTCTAAATGTGCTCAGACTCTTTAAGATAGAGCAATTGAATCAATTTCTTAAGTCGCGTAAGCGACTCAGTAAATTGAAAATTACTCTTGGTATCGTTTCTATTGACGCATCGAGGACATGGCAAACTATTCGATTTTCGCTCTCGCGCGCAATGCATTGCAGCGTCACCGCAAATGGCCCCAGGCCTGGCATAGCCCCCAGCCGCGCGCCTCCTATGATGCCGTCATCATCGGCGGCGGCGGCCATGGCCTGGCCACGGCCTACTATCTGGCCAAGCTGCATGGCATGCGGAACATCGCCGTACTGGAAAAGGGCTGGATCGGTGGTGGCAACACGGGGCGGAATACCACCATCGTCCGCTCCAACTATCTGCATCCGGAAAGCGCGGCCATCTATGACCATGCCCTGAAGCTGTGGGAGGGCTTGAGCCAGGAGCTGAACTTCAACGTCATGTTCTCGCAACGCGGCGTCATCAATCTGGCCCATGACGAGGGCGAGGTACGGGAATTGCGCCGGCGCATCTATGCCAACCAACTGGCCGGCGTCGACGCGGAATGGGTCACGCCGACGCAGCTGGGCGAGCTTTGCCCGATCCTGAATTTGGACCCCAACATGCGTTATCCCGTCCTGGGCGGTACCTTGCAGCGCCGCGCCGGCACCGCCCGCCATGACGCCGTGGCCTGGGGCTACGCCAGGGCCGCCGACCGCCTGGGCGTTCACATCATTCAGAATTGCGAGGTTACCGGCCTTATCATCCGCGAGGGCCGGGTCGAGGGTGTGCGCACCAATCAGGGCGAGATCCGCACGCCGAAAATCGGCGTCGTGGCCTCGGGGCATTCATCCGTGTTGGCCGCAATGGCCGGCATCCGCCTGCCGATCGACAGCCATCCGTTGCAGGCTCTGGTTTCCGAACCCATCAAACCGGTGATGCCCACCGTGATCATGTCCAACAAGGTGCACGCCTATATGTCGCAATCGGACAAGGGCGAGCTAGTTATCGGCGCTGGCATCGATCCGTACAATTCCTATGCCCAGCGGGGCAGCCTGCCGGTGATCGAGGAAATGATCCGGGCCGTGGTGGAGCTCTATCCCATTACCTCGCGCCTGAAGCTGATGCGGCAATGGGCCGGCATCGTGGATATTTGTCCCGATGCCAGCCCGATTATCTCGGCCACGCCCGTGGGGGGGCTCTATTTCAACTGCGGCTGGGGCACGGGCGGTTTCAAGGCGACGCCGGGATCGGGCCATTTGTTCGCCCATACCCTGGCCAAGGATGAAGCCCATGCCATAAACGCGCCGTTCGCCCTGGAGCGCTTTTACAGCGGCGCCCTGGTGGCCGAGCATGGCGCGGCGGCGGTGGCGCACTGATGGGAGGGCAGTGAGATGTTGTTGCTGGAATGCCCATGGTGCGGTCCCCGTTCGGAAGAGGAATTCTCCTGCGGCGGCGAGGCTCATATTGTCAGGCCCCTGAACTCGGACGAAATGGACGATGCCGCCTGGGGTGACTACGTCTTCATGCGCCGCAACGACAAGGGCGTGCATTTCGAACGCTGGCGCCATTCCCATGGCTGTGGCCAATGGTTCAACGTGGCGCGCAGTACCGTCAGCCACGAAATCCTGGCCGTCTACCGGGTTGGCGACGACAAGCCAAAAGTGGCGCCATGAGCGGCCGTACCGCACAGGGCGGCCGTATCGACCGGAACCGGAGTTGGAGTTTTCAGTTCGACGGCGAAACAATGACCGGCCACCCTGGCGATACACTGGCCTCGGCCTTGTTGGCCAATGGCGTGCGCGTGGTTGGCCGCAGCTTCAAGTATCACCGGCCGCGCGGCCTGATGGCGGCGGGGGGCGAGGAACCCAACGGCCTGGTGCGCCTGCGCCGGGAGGGCCGGGCCGAACCCAATGTGCGGGCCACGGATGTTCTGCTTTATGACGGACTGGTGGCGGAAAGCCAGAACCGCTGGCCCAGTTTGAAATTCGACCTCGGCGCCTTGAACGATCGTCTGTCGCCGCTGTTCCCAGCCGGTTTCTATTACAAAACTTTCATGTGGCCGGCCAGCCTGTGGCCCGCCTATGAAACCGTGATCCGGCGCATGGCGGGCCTGGGCCGGGCGGCGGAGAGCCCGGATCCAGACCATTACGACAAGCAATATGCCCATTGCGATGTTCTGGTGGTGGGGGGCGGCCCGGCGGGCCTGGCGGCGGCCCAGTGGGCCGGGCGCACCGGGGCGCGGGTGATCCTGGCCGATGAGGGCGCCGAACTGGGGGGCGCCTTGCTGGGTAATGACCAGCGGATCGACGGCGGGCCCGGCATGGATTGGGTGGCAGGGATCGCGGCGGAATTGGCCGAGGCCGGCAACGTGTGTTTGCTGCCCCGGACCACCGTCACTGGCTATTACGACCACAATGCCCTGGCCATGTTGGAACGGGTCGCAGACCATCTGGCACAGCCGGGCCCCGGCCAGCCGCGCCAACGGCTGTGGCAGGTCCGTGCCAAACAGGTGGTTCTGGCCACGGGCGCCCTGGAGCGGCCACTGGTTCTGGCCAACAATGACCGCCCCGGCACAATGACGGCAGGGGCGGCGCAAACCTATGCCAACCGCTATGGCGTACGGCCCGGCCGCCGCGCCGTGTTGTTCACCAACAACGACGGCGCCTATCCCGCCGCTCTGGATCTGGCCCGGGCCGGCGTGGAGGTGGCGGCGGTGGTGGAGCTGCGCCCTGCGGCCCCCTTGGGCTGGCTGTCCCGTCTGGACGAGCAGGGTATAGAGGTGTTGGCGGACCGGGCCGCTGTCGCGGTCGAGGGACGCGATGCCGTGACAGCGGTACAGATCGGCAAACTGAACGAGGCCAGGGACGGCACTGTCCGGGGCATGAGCCGGCGCATTGAATGCGATCTGTTTTGTTTTTCCGGCGGCTGGACGCCCAGCCTGCATCTGTTCTCCCAATCCGGCGCCAAGCTGGACTGGAACCCGGCCTTGGGTTGTTTTCTGCCCGGTGAAGCGGTTCAGGCGGTTCAGGTCGTGGGCGCGGCCAATGGCGATTTCGCCTTGCAGGATTGCCTGGATCAGGGCGCCCAGGCCGGCAACGCCGCCGCCAATCAGGCGGGCCAGCGGCGCCGGGGCCGGGGGCCGCGCACGCCGGTGGCCGATGCCGGCCCGGAATTGACGCTGCCGCTGCCGATCTGGTCCATTCCCGGCAGCGGGCGAGGACAAGGCGGCAAGGCTTTCGTCGACTTCCAATCAGACGTCACCGCCGCCGACCTGCGTTTGGCGGCACGGGAGGGCTACCGCTCCATCGAGCATGTGAAACGCTACACCACCACCGGCATGGGCACGGACCAGGGCCGGACCTCGAACATCAACGCCTTGGGTATTGTTGCCGCGGCCTTGGACGTTGACCTGCCCCAGGTCGGCCATACGACATTTCGCCCGCCCTTCACCCCCGTCACGTTTGGCGCCCTGGCCGGGCGGCGGGTTGGTCCGTTGCTGGATCCGGTGCGCCGGACGCCGGTGCATTCCTGGCATCAGGCCCATGGCGCGGCGTTCGAGCCGGTGGGCCAGTGGCTGCGGCCTTATTATTACCCGCGCCATGGCGAGGATATGGCCGCGGCGGTTGACCGCGAGGTCCTGGCGGCGCGCACCAGCCTGGGCCTGATGGATGCCTCCACCCTGGGCAAGATCGATATCCAGGGTGGGGACGCGGCGGAATTCCTCAACCGCATCTATACCAATGGCTGGAAAGGGCTGGCGGTGGGCGGCTGCCGCTATGGCCTGATGCTCGGCGAGGACGGCATGGTCTTTGATGACGGGGTCACCGCCCGCCTGGGGCCGGAGCACTTTCATATGACCACGACCACGGGCAATGCGGCGCGGGTGCTGGATTGGCTGGAAAACTGGCTGCAAACCGAGTGGCCGGAGCTGGCGGTCTATTGCACCTCGTGCACGGAACAATGGGCGGTGGCGTCTTTGTGCGGCCCGAATGCCCGGAACCTGATGGCGGAATTATGCCCGGACCTGGATCTATCGCCGGATGCTTTCCCGGCCATGACCTGGCGGGACGGCATGGTCGCGGGATTGCCGGCGCGCATTTTCCGCATTGGTTTCACCGGTGAACTGTCGTTCGAGATCAATGTTCCCGCGGGCCACGGCCCGGCCCTGTGGGAAGCCATCATGGCGGCGGGGGAGAAATACGCCATCACGCCCTTTGGCACCGAGGCCATGCATGTGCTGCGCGCCGAGGTTGGCTTCATCATGGTTGGGCAGGAAACCGATGGCACCGTGACGCCCGCCGACCTTGGCCTGGGCCGCATGGTCAGCGGCAGAAAGGATTTTATTGGCAAGCGGTCGCTGTCCCGGGCCGACACCGCCCGCGCCGACCGCCCGCAATTGGTGGGCTTGCTGACCGATGAGCCTGATATTCGGGTACCGGAAGGCGCGCAGTTGATTGCCGGCGCCGACCCGGCGCCGCCCCAGATAGGCATCGGGCACGTGACATCCAGCTATTACAGCCCAAATCTGGGCCGCAGCTTCGCCATGGGCATGTTGCAGGGCGGACACCAACGCCATGGCGAAGATATCCATATCGCCTACGACGGCCGCGCCGTGCGGGCGGCGGTGACTGCACCGCGTTTTCTGGACGCTGGGGTGCGCGCAAAATGAACCAGCCTCGCCACGAACCACTGGCTCATCTGGCCCTGGCCGCCCAAGGAAAAGGGCCCGAGGACGCGGCCGTCGTGCTACGCGCCCTGCCCTATCAGCCATCCCTGATCCTACGCGGAGAGAGCGATGACGAAGTCTTTCTGGAAGCGGCCCGCACGGGCCTTGGTTTCGATCTGCCCCTGGCGGTGAACCATGTCAGCAAGGGTGATGACGTCACGGCGCACTGGCTTGGCCCCAATGAATGGCTGCTACTCGGCCCGATCGCTTCCGGCAGCCTGAGCCAGGCGCTCGCCGGCTCCCGCCACGCCATTGTCGAACATGGCGAAGGCCGTCAAATCATCGCCCTTTCGGGCCGCCGCCGCCGCGATGTGCTAGCCAAGCTTTGTCCCTTGGATCTGGCGGCTCCGGAACTTGCCCCGGGCCGCTGCGCCCGCAGTATTCTGGCTGGTTGCGACATGCTGTTGGTGCCCAAGGCGGAGGATGCCTATCACATCCACGTGGCTCGTAGCTTCGCCGACTATGCCTGGCGCAGTCTCGCGGATGCGGCCCGGGAGTACCTGCAAAAAGATAGTTAGAGCGCAAGAAACGGAGCGCAAGACAGGCCGGATTGGTGTTCCATCGCTTCCGAAAGGATGAGGAAGCGGATGCCAAGACAAATCAACAAAGCCATGGGCCCACTCGAATGGGGGATGCTCTTAACCCTGTCCGTGCTTTGGGGCGGTTCGTTCTTTTTCAATGGCGTGGCGGTACAGGAATTGCCGACCTTGACGGTCGTCGTCTGCCGCGTGGCGCTGGCGGCGGCTATCCTACTTGCCGTTATGCGGATCATGGGGCAGTGCCTGCCCAAGGGTAGCCGGATCTGGGCCGCCTTTCTGGTCATGGGCTTCTTGAACAATGCCTTGCCCTTCTCTCTCATTGTCTGGGGACAATCGCATATCGCGTCCGGGGTGGCTTCGATACTGAATGGAACTACACCTTTGTTCACGGTCCTTGCCGCCCATGCTTTTACTACTGACGAGAAAATGACCGCCGGCCGCCTGTTCGGCGTCGTGGTTGGACTTGCCGGCGTTACGGTAATGATCGGCGGCGATAACCTGGACAGCCTTGGACTTGATGCAGTGGCGCAGCTTGCCGTACTTGGCGCGGCGCTCTCCTATGCCTTCGCGGGC
Organism: uncultured Rhodospirillaceae bacterium; assembly: GCA_964590195.1. Taxonomy (GTDB): domain Bacteria; phylum Pseudomonadota; class Alphaproteobacteria. The sequence goes on from CAZPWJ010000044.1 coordinate 8,253, forward strand.
GTTTTTGGGCGCCGTTTTCAGCGCATGGGGATAACGCCAATGGCGACCGCCACGGGCCAGGTCACCGCCTCGAGCCTGATGTTGATGCCGTTGATGCTGTTCATCGACAGGCCATGGACCCTATCCGCCCCAAGCATGGCGGCGGTGGCGGCGCTTGTCGGCGTCGCGGCCTTGTCGACGGCGCTGGCCTATGTGCTCTATTTCCGCATCCTTGCCACCGCCGGCGCGACTAATCTGCTTTTGGTGACATTTCTCATTCCGGTCAGCGCGATCCTGCTGGGCGTTCTTGTGCTGCAGGAAGTTCTTCTGCCGATGCATCTGTTTGGCATGGCGATGATCGGCCTTGGCTTGGCGGCATTGGACGGACGGCCGATGAAACTGGCGCGGCAGGTTTTGCTTTTCCTGCCGTGGGTTGCGGGCCGCCGCCGCGCCTGATCGATCCGGCCCTTGGCCGCGAAGTTCGGGAGGTATAGCATATCGGCGGGTTTGTCTGGCTTAGGGAGTTTCGTGATGGCGTATCTGGACCGTGACGGCGTCCGTGTTCATTTTGAAGACAGTCGCGATGGGGGTGACGGGGGCGCTGGTGGCATGCCGATCCTGCTGACCCATGGTTTCAGCGCCTCGACCGGCATGTGGCGCGGCCAGGTGGAGGCCTTCGGCGAGCAATACCGCCTGATCCGCATGGATATGCGGGGCCATGGTGAAACCCTTTGTCCCATGGATAGCGATCTGTTCAGCCAGCACCACACGGTGGAGGACATGCGCGCCATCCTGGATCATCTGGGCATAGAAAAGGCGGTGATCGGCGGCCATTCCCTGGGCGGCTTCATGTCCCTGGCATTCCATGTGCGCTATCCCGAACGGGTCAAGGCGTTGATCCTGCAGGGCTGCGGCCCCGGCTACCGCAGCGACAAATCACGCGCGGTCTGGAACGAACACAACGAAATCAGGGCGCGGACGTTGGAGGAGCAGGGCCTGGAGGCCTTGAACGGCGGCTCGGAAGTACCCATCAGCATCCAACGCCCACCGGCGGAACTGGCCATGGCGGCGCGGGGCATATTAAGCCAGATCGATGCCCGCGTGATCGATAGCCTGTCCTCGATCGCGGTGCCGACCCTGGTGATCATCGGCGATGGCGACAGCGATTTCCTGGAAGGCTCCAACTACATGGCCAGCCGCATTCCCGGCGCCATCAACGTCGTCGTGCCCGGCGGCGGCCACGGCATCAACGTGGATCAGCCGGAAGCCGTCAATCAAGCTCTAGGCGAATTTCTGGCAACGCTGTAACGGCTGCCTGCTGCCAAAGATCGGTCTGGTCGGCAAGGCCGATCAGGACCAGGCGGCTGTCCTCTGTTTTGGCTTGGCTAGCACCGGTTGGCGGTTCAATGCTCCATTTTCGGCCCACGGCCTGCACGGTCCGTAGATGGCCCGGCGCATCCTGGGTTTCAACAAAACCTTTGACCCGCAGCAGACCTTCCGGCGGGTCGGCCAAGAATGCGGCCAGTCGTTGCCGGTCAACAGGGCCGTCCAGGGCGATGGTCCGCGTGGCGAAGCGCTCCGCTTCATGGTGCAGATGGGCCGGTTCGGGCCGTGCGCCGCGCCCGGCGGCGCCAAGTGCCAGGCTGACGTCCAGCCGCCCCTGTTCGGTCGCGATAACCGGCCGGCCTGGGGCTAGATCCGCCAGGCGCGCGGTCGCCGCCGCCAGTGCTTCGTCATCGACCAGGTCGGCCTTATTCAGCGCCAGCAAATGCGCCGCATCAAGCTGCCGTTGGAACAGCGGCGCCGTCGCTGGGTTGTCGAGCCATTGAGCAAGCGCGCCGGCATCAATGACGGTAATGATGCCGTCAAGGCGAGCGCCGCCGGCGCCGGCCACCACCGCGCCCATGGCCGCCGGGTCGGCGATGCCGCTGGCCTCGACCACGATGCCGTCCAGGGGCTCCGCCCGCCGGCTGAGTTCGTTGATGGTCTGGCCAAGCTCCGGCCCCAGGGAACAGCAGCTGCAGCCGTTCGTCAGTTCGATGACATCGCTATCCGTATTGGCGATCAGGGCGGCATCTATGTTGACCGCGCCGATGTCGTTGACCACCGCCGCCAGTTTCAGGCCATGGCCGCCTTCGAGCAGATGGTGCAGCATGGTGGTTTTGCCCGAACCGAGAAAACCGGCCAGGATGGTCACCGAGGTCTGGTTTAATTCCACCGACGGCGATGCTGAACCTTGCAGGGACGACAGCAGGAAATCCCATTCCGTCACCAAACGGCGCAGATCAGCCGGCTTAGTCATCGGCCAGATACGGCGTGCCGCCGACAACCGTGCCCAACACCTTTACATCTCGCAGGGCGGTTGGTTCCACCTCGTAGGGATCATCCGCAAGAATAGCCATGTCCGCCAGCTTACCTACCTCCAGAGAGCCGATTTCATGGTCCCGGCGCAGCACGAAGGCGGCGTCAACGGTCACCGCGCGCAGGGCCCGGTCCACCGTGATCCGCTCCCCCGACGCCATCACCGTCGCATCGTCGCCGGCGATCCGGTTCACCGCCACCCAGGCCGCGATCAGCGGCGCCATGGGTCCGACCACCAGGTTATAGTCAGAATGTAGCGCGAAGGTGACGCCGGCCTCGGCCAGGGTGCCCAGGCGCGCTGTCGCTTCCGCCCGGTCGGGGCCAAAGCCGCTGTCCGCATGGATCAGGGATCGGTAGTGGACAAAGTAGGGATTGACGCTGGCCAGACCGCCCAGGGCGGCCAGGCGCTTGCCTTGTGCCACGGTGGAGATGCAATAGTGCTCGACCGTGAAGCGGTGATCGAAGCGGGGATGGCGCTGCTGCAATTCGGCCAGGGTATCCAGGGTCATATCGACGGTGGCGTCGCCATTGGCGTGGGAATGGATCTGAATGCCGGCCCGCCAATAGGGCAGCATGCGGTCGACCATGTCCTCCCACGGCGTCTCGCCGGTTAGGCCCTGTTCGCCATCAAGGTAGCCGGGATAGTTCAACTGCAATGTCATCGACGGATAGGAGCCGTCATTGATGAACTTCACCCCATGCACCAACAGTTTGTCCGTTGATTTCCCGCGCATCTGCTCAAGGTAATCGAAACGATCCTCGCCAAACTTGTCGACCAGACGGGCATCGAAAGGGATCATCAACATGCGCAAGGGAAAGCCGGGGTCGTTGACGGCCGTGAAATGATCGTCCCATTCGCGCTCGATCGACTCCAGTCCCCAGCCCAGGTCGGCGACGGTGGTGATGCCATTCCGGACGGCCACATTGGCCTGACGTTGCAGCGCGGCCAGACCAAAGCCGGGGCGGTACAGATCGTTGCGCACCGGCCTGGTGGCGATGCCGACGGCGCCGGTCTCGATAAACCAGCCGTTCAGGCGGCCATCGGGGTAGCGGCCAATGCCGTGCGCCGTTGTCTCCTCGGTGACGTCGGTGCGCGCCAGCATGGGCGAGTTGGTATAGACAATATGCGGCGCATAGCACATCACCCACAACGGCACCTCGTCGGATATGGCGTCCAGCATATCCCGGTCCAAATGACCGCCCTGCATGCCCGGATCATAACCCCAGGCGATGACCGGGCGGTCGGGATCGTTGGTGGCGTTGACCAGCTCCGTCAGGCGGGCGATGACATCGGCGCGGTCCGGCAGGCCGGCCTGTGGCCCTTCGTCCGTGTGCGACGGGATCGGCCCCACATAGTGCAAACCCATATAGGTGCCGGACAGGCGCAGATGGGTGTGCGGATCGATGAAGCCGGGCATCAGGACGTTGTCCTTGAACCGGTCATCAATGTCATGGGGAACGCGGCGCAGCCACGGCTGCATGCTTTCCAGACTGCCGACCGAGACAATGCGGCCATCCGCCACGGCGATGGCCGTGGCCACGGGCCGGCCCGGATCCATGGTGCGGATTCGCCGGGCGGTAAAGACCGTTATGCGCTGCATGGCTATTCCGCCGCCTTTGTCGCGGCCGCCGCCGCCGAAACGGTCGCGGGCGAGAGATAGGCGCCCTGGCGCAGCAATTCCTGCTGGATCAGGCGGGGGTTCAGCTCCCTTGGTTGGATGCCCGCATCTGCCGACAGCGCCCCTGCGATACCGGCGGCATGGCCGGTCAGCCAGCATTGCGGTACTTCGCGCAGGAACGAGTGTGAATTTGTGTCGCAGGCCACATGCCGGCCCGCCGCCAGCACGCCGTCGATGCCCATGGGCACCAGAGCACCATAGGGCACGGAGATATTCGGAAATTTCGGTGCCAACGAGGTCGAGACGCCGATTTCACTGTCCCGCACCGCGCCATCATCCCAATCCGCCCGCGTCACTTTCTCCAAGCCCAGCAGGCGCCGGCTGTGGCGTACGCCGATCTGTGGCGCGCCGAGCATCAGGAAAGCGTTCTCGAAACCCGGCGCATGGGCCTTGTAGGTTTCCACATGACCGACGGTCAGTTGCCGGGAACGAACCTCGACCGCGCTCAGATCCTCCACATCAATGGCGCTGTAACCGGCCAGACGCGGGCCCATGAACAGCGCCACGTCGTTGCGCCAGGAGGCGAAGGGCCGTTCGAAATATTGCAGCCGCTCCCGCCCCCGCGCCATGAAGTCCTTGAAACCCTGTTCGTTGCCGGTCTTGAAGTCCAGCCAACGGTTCATATCGACGCCGCCGATCAGGAAGGCGGTGTTGATGCAGCTGTGAATATCGGTGGGATCGCTGTCGGTTTCGAATGACAGGCCGGCGCGGGCCAGCAGGTCCGCATCGCCCGTGGTGTCGATTACTGTTTTGGCCAGGATCGCCTGTCGGCCCTCCTTGCTCTCGAATATGGCGCCGCGCATCACACCGTCCTCAACGATGGGTTCAACAGCCCATGCGTGGAAGGTCAGGCGGACGTTTTGTTCCAGCGCCATCTCCATAGACAGAGTCTTCAGGGCCTCTGGGTCGATGGTCGGCGACCAGGTGACGATGTCGTGAAAGGCCGCCGTGCGCTGACGCCAATAGTCGGCGGTGGCGGCATCGGTGGAGCCCCAATCGCTGCGCGCCGGGCCTTGTTGTGCATCGGCCGGCAGCCGGTCAAGAAAGTCATGGGCCAGGCCGGAGATGACCTGCTGGCCGCTCCAATCGGACATGCGGTCGATCCAGATCACCAGGCCGCCGGTGGACAGCCCGCCCAGATGGTTATAGCGCTCCACCAACATCACATCGGCGCCCAGACGGCCCGCCGCGATGGCCGCCGTGGTGCCCGCCGGACCGCCGCCGACCACCAGCACATCGGTCTCGGCGAAGACGGGCGTTTCCCGCGCCGCTTCCCTGATGGTCATGGCCGGGCGTGGGCGTTTTGGCGCACGGTCCTTACCGCCGAAAATCTCGGTGCTCCGTATGCCGCCATTGGAATTGGTAAAATTCTCGCCACTCATGCCGCCGCTCCTTCATGCTTTGCCGGCAAGGCTAGCACCAATCAATGCTTGCTCACAAACGCTGGGACACTCGAATTATATTCCTATAATCTGCGTTGCAACCGGCGCTGTATGGTTCGCGCCGAAACTGGACAGAGGATCAAGCAATGGTTGAGCAGACCGAACGGGCCGTGCGGCCAAGGCGCAGTTTCATTTTTTCGCCAGGCCTGCGGCCCGACATGTTCCCAAAGGCCCTGGCCTGCGGCACGGATATTGTCTGTGTTGAGTTGGAAGACGGCGTCGCGCCCAAGGACAAGGCCGAGGCGCGGGCCAAGGGCCTGGCACTGTTTGCTGAACCACAAGCGGACGATGGCGTTGAACGCATTGTCCGTATCAATTGCGTGCGCACGGAAATCGGCCTGACGGATGTGCAGGCGGTGCTTGCCACGGACACGCCGCCGCCAGCCCTGATGCTGCCCAAGGTGAAGACCCCGGACGAGGTCATCTGGCTGGACGATCTGTTGAGCGAGCGCGGCCATGATGACACCCGCCTGCATATTATCATCGAGACCAACGAAGGGTTGGAGGCGGCCTATGATATCGCGCATGCCTCGCCGCGCATTGATGCGCTGTTTTTCGGCGGCGTTGACATGGCGGCTGAGCTGCGCTGCAAGAACGCCTGGGAACCGCTGCTCTATGCCCGCTCCCGCATCGCGCACGCCGCCGCATCCGTGGGCATCGACGCCATTGATGTACCATACCTTGACCTGGAAGATCCGGACGGCATGGCGCGGGAAGCCAGCCTGGCCCGCGACCTTGGCTTCTCCGGCAAGGGCTCCATCCATCCAAAACAGATTCCCATCCTGAACAATGTTTTCACGCCCGACGAGGCCCAGGTTGCCCACGCCAAACGCATTCTGCAGGCCTTCGCCGATGCGGACACGGGCCTGGTCGTGGTCGACGGCAAGTTGATCGAGAAACCGGTGCTGCGCGAGATGAACCGCATTCTGGCTATTGCCGAACGGGTAATCTCATAGTTTGCCCCATAGTTTGAAGGATTGGACAGTAGCGGGGTGGATTGAATGGGGGCATTGAAGGCGGCTCTTGGCTGGGTCACCCGTATCGGCGCGGACCCGGCGGATGATGATGATATCCGGTTGCACAAGGCTCTGCTCGTCGCCTGTTCGCTGCCGTTTGTATTCACCGCCGCGGCCTGGGGCTCGATGTATTATGCCTTTGACGAACCGCTGGCAGGTTCCATTCCGCTTACCTACGCCCTGTTTTCCCTTCTCAGCGTCATCCACTTTGGCGTGACCCGGCAGTACCATTTCTTTCGTTTCAGCCAGCTGTCTCTGATCTTGCTGCTGCCGTTCTTGCTGATGCTGGCGCTTGGCGGCTTCGTCAATGGCAGTGCCGTGGTCCTGTGGTCCCTGGTCTGTCCCATGGGTGCGATGTTGTTCGACGAACCGAAACGGGCGCCGCGCTGGTTTCTGGCCTTCCTGATCCTCATCGTTCTCAGCGGGATTCTGCAGCCCTATATGCCGGACGGCAACAATTTGCCGACGGGTGTGATAATTTTCTTCTTTGTCATCAACCTGGCCGGCGTGGCCGCGTACCTTTTTGCCCTGGTGTTCTATTTCGTCATCCAGAAGAACGATTTTCAGGCGCGTTCGGAATCCCTGCTACTGAATATTCTGCCCAAGGAAATCGTCGCCATACTGCGGAACGAGCAACGCACCGTTGCCGATCATTTCGAGGGCGCCTCCATTCTGTTCGCCGACGTGGTGGATTTCACGCCGCTGTCGGCAACCATGACACCGGATGAGTTGGTCAAGCTGCTCAACGAAGTCTTCTCGCAATTCGATCTGTTGGTGGACAAATATGGCTTGGAGAAAATCAAGACCATTGGCGATTGTTATATGGTCGCCGCCGGCCTGCCGCGTCCCCGTGACGACCATGCCGCCGCCCTGACCCGCATGACATTGGAGATGCGGGATTTCGTAAGCCGGCAGGAGTTTCATGGGCACAGGCTGGCCCTGCGTTTTGGCATCAATTCCGGACCCGTGGTCGCCGGCGTGATCGGGCGCAAGAAATTCATCTATGATCTCTGGGGCGAGGCGGTGAACACGGCCTCCCGCATGGAATCCCAGGGCCAGGCCAATGCCATTCAGATCACCCGTGCCACTTACGAGTTGATCAAGGATGAATTTATCTGCGAGCCGCGCGGCAGGCTGGATGTCAAGGGCCGGGGTGAGATCGAGACCTGGTTCGTGGTGGGTCCCAGGGACGGTGGCGGCGTTTAGCGTTAACCGCTGTTTAGTATTCTCCCACACTGAATCTTAGGAAAGTCGTGGATAATTCCAGCCTTGCGAGAGGGGCCCGGGGAATTGCTCGGGAAAATACCATGGCCGATGATATCAAGAACTGGATGCATCTTTTCCGCTGGATAGTGAAACACATCCGCGATGAATATGGCATCGACGAAGGCTTGCTGAACCGTACCGCGGTCCTGGAAGAGGACCTGGGTATCGGCGAGGAAACCATCGAGGAAATCATCGATACCGTGGCCCGCACTTTTTCAATCAAGTTTCCCGAAGGCACCTTGAATGAAGTGCTGAAACTGGAAGAGCTCTGTCTGCTATCGGCCTGGATGCACGGTCTTTATAAGGAACCGGATTTCCTTGGCGGCGCCTATGTCGAGGCCTGCCGCGCCATGAATCCCCGCACCCAGTAGCTTCTATATTTGCCGGAGATACTGCGGCCCCAGATCCTTCACATCGGCACAGCCGAGGATCATCAGATCGCGGTGGATTTCGCCCTTCAATATCTCCATGGCCCGCTCCACTCCCGCCTGACCGCCGGCGCCCAGGCCAAACAGATAGGGCCGGCCCGCCATGCAGGCGGTGGCGCCCAGGCATAGGGCTTTCAGCACATCGGTGCCCCGGCGCACGCCGCCGTCCAGGATGATCTGGCAGCGGCCATCCACCGCTTCGGCAATTTCGGGCAATACATCAATGGGCGCGGGCGAATGATCCAGTTGCCGGCCGCCGTGGTTGGAGACGATGACGCTGTCGAACCCCATTGCCGCCGCCCGGTCCGCATCCTCGGCCCGCAACACGCCCTTGATGCCCAGGGGGCCGCCCCATTGTTCCTTCATCTCGGCCGCATCTTCCCAGCTGATCGCCTTGTCCAGCTGTTCTTCCGTATAGCGGGACAGATCGGCGGCGGAGGTATCGCCCTCGACCCGGTCAACCAGATTGGCCAGGGTCGGCAGGGGATGGGTGATGGCATTGTACAGCCAGGCCGGCTTGCGCAGCATATCGAAGGCGATGGCCGGGGTCATTTTCAGGGGCATGGCCAGGCCGTTGCGCACATCGCGCTCCCGGTTGCCGGTGATCGGCACATCCACGGTCAGGCACAGGGCGGAAAAACCGGAACCCTTGCAGCGATCGATGAAATCGCGAACGATGGCGCGGTCCTTCCAGACATAGATCTGAAACCATTTCGGCCCGCCGGACAGGTTGCCCACGCCTTCGATGGATGTGGAGGAGGCCGACGACAGGGTATAGGGGATGTTGTGCCGGCCTGCGGCGGGCGCCAGGCTTTCCTCGCCCGTGTGATGGAACAGTTTCGGCAAGCCAGTGGGCGAGACGATCAGGGGCGCGTCGATCTTGCGGCCCATGACCTCGGTCGTGATATCGATCTCGGAGACATCGACGAAATTATGCGGCACCAGTTGATAGCGGTCGAAGCCCGAACGGCTGCGGCGCAGCGCCACCTCGTCCTCGGCGCCGCCGTCCATGAAATCGAACAGCAGTTTCGGTACCTTGCGCTTGGCCAGGCTGCGCAGGTCGTCAATATTGTGGCACTTGGCCAGGGCCTTGCTGGGGGCGCTTTCCATCTATCCGCTCACTGCTTCAAATTGGCGAAGACGCGTTGTACCGCCGCCATGGCCTCGGCGAAAGGTTCGGCGCCGGACATATCGGTGATGCCGCCCCAGGCCTCGGCCAGCATTTCGGGGCTGACGTCCTCGGCGGCGGGGAAATCGACGCCCTTGCTTTCCACCATTTCCACATTGGCGAAATGGCCGGCGCCGGCGACGATGATACGGCCCGTGTCCGTGCATTGTTCCGATGCCAGATAGGCCACCGCCGGCGTCACCAGTTCCGGGCGCAACAGGGGCATGACGTCGTCAGGGAAAATGGTGCCGCCCATGCGGGTGCCCGCGATCGGCGCCAGGGTGTTGACGGTGATGTTGTATTTGCGGCCTTCCTGTTTCAAGGTGTTCATCAGGCCGATCACCGCCATTTTGGCGGTCGTGTAGTTGGCTTGTCCGAAATTGCCATACAGACCGGCGGCGGACGTTGTCATGATGACCCTGCCGTATTGGTTTTGCCGCATCAGCGGCCAGACCTCGTGGGTGACCCGCACCGTGCCCAGCATATGCACCTTGACCACCGCGACGAAGTCGTCGTGGCTCATGTTGTGAAAGCTTTTGTCGCGCAGGATGCCGGCGTTGTTGATCAGGATATCGCAGCGGCCCCAATTATCCTTTGCCGCGGCGACCAATGCCTTGGCGCCGTCCTCGCTGGAGATATCGTCGGTGTTGGCGACTGCGGTACCGCCGGCGGCGGTAATCTCGTCCACCACCGCCTGGGCCGGGCCCGCATCGCTGCCGGTGCCGTCAATGGCGCCACCGATATCATTGACCACGACCGATGCGCCGCGCGAGGCCAGAAACAGCGCGTGGCTGCGGCCCAGGCCATTGCCGGCGCCGGTTACCACCGCGACCCGGCCGTCATAACGAATACTCATACTCAGTTGTCCTTTTCCAGAATGGTAATGCAGGCCGCGGCTTCTTCCATGCCCATGACGCCGCCGCCGTTCTCTGCCAAGGCCAGGCGGGCGCCTTCAACCTGACGGGCGCCGGCCTCGCCACGCAGCTGCGCGGTCAATTCATGAATCATCGACAGGCCCGTTGCGCCCACCGGGTGGCCCTTGGAGACCAGACCGCCGGAGGTATTCACCGGGATCTTGCCATCCAGCATGGTGTGGCCGTCGCCGACGAATTTGCCGCCCGCCCCGATCTCGCAAAAACCCATCATCTCCACCTGATAGACCTCGCAGAACGAGGTGGCGTCGTGCACCTCCGCCACATCGATGTCGCCGGGCGCGACGCCGGCCATGGCATAGGCCTTGTCGGCGGCGATCTTGGTCAGGCCCGGCTCGTCCAGGCTGCGGTATTTGCCGCCTGAAAGCGCCGAGGCTTTGACCTTCACGGCCCGGTTTTGCACTTCGGACGGCAGATTGCGCAGATAGTCGCCCGAGCACAGAATGGCGGCGGCGGCGCCATCGCCGATGGGCGCGCACATGGCGCGGGTCAGGGGATGGCTGACTTCGCGATCCGCCAGAACTTCATCGACGGACATCTCGAACTGATACTGCGCCAGGGGATTGAGGGAACCATTGTTGTGGTTCTTGGCCGCGCCGACGGCGATCTGTTCCTGAGTGGTGCCCCATTTCTTCATGTGATGGGTCGCCTGCATGGCATAGGTATCCATGAAGACGGTGCGCCCCGGCCCGGTCTCGAACGGTTTGCCGGCAAGCTCTCCCTGTTCCTTGTAATGCGCCTGCCATTCGTCCGGATCCAGTTGATCAATGCCGCCGGCGAACAGTTCCATGGTCTTTGCCGCATCATCGGGGACATAGGTTTTTTCCACGCCCATGGCGATAGCCAGATGCGATTGGCCGGAAAGAATATCCTTCCAGGCGCCATTCATGGCGACGGACGAGGTCGCGCAGGCATCTTCCACATTCACCGTCGGCACGCGCTCGGGGAACAGGCCCTCGCGCACCAGGGGTGTGAAACAGACCTGGCCGCGAATGCAGGGCTGTCCCCACGTGCCCAGGCCGCAATTGCCAAAATAGGCGATCTCGATGTCATCGCCCTTATCCAGGCCGCTGTCGACGAGCACGCCCAAATAGGCTTCCCGCGTCAGATCCTTGAAGCTTTTATCGGGCCATTTCTGGAACCGGGTGGAATAGCTGCCGATGATATAGACGTCTGCCATGACGTGATCTCCTGACTGATTTTCCGGCATACTAATGCGAATGGTCCAGGTCGGCCAGACAGTGCGCCGTGGGGCGACAAGATGCCTCAATCCATGGTTCAATCGAGCGATTCTATCTGGAGTATGCAATGCCGATCCTGGCGATGTTCATGGCGGTGCTTTTGTGGTCATCCTCGATCGTCGGCAGCAAGGCGGCGGTCCTGCACATGGCCGTGGGCGAGGTGGTGGCGGGGCGCTTTATCCTGGCCGCCACCGTGATGTGGACCATGGTGCTGCTGACCCGCCAACCGGTGCATTTGCGCCAGGCCGCCCGGCCACTGCTGATGGGCATGCTTGATCCCGGCCTGGTCTCCGTTCTGTTGGTCTGGGCGCTGTTTCACACCTCCGCCGTTAACGCCGCTGTATTTTGGGCCATCATGCCCCTGATCATGCCGATCGCGGGCCGCCTGGTGTTGAAGGAGGCGATCAACCCGGTGGTGGTCGTCGGCGCTATCATTGCCTTTGGCGGCGCTATTCTTCTGGTCCAGACGAACAGCGCGGCGGGAGAGGGTGATCTGTTCGGCGATTTCTTGGTGGTTTGCGGCATCATTTGCGCCATTGGCTGTAACTTGACGGCCCGCAGGGTGGCTCAGACCCAGGGCCGGCCCCTGGTAACCACGGCCTGGCAGATGAGCATGGCGCTGCTTATTGGGCTGCTGGCCCTGGCCTTCATCGAGGGGCCCGCCGCGCCGCTTGATCAGTTAGACACCGATATCGTGATCCTGATGCTGTATCTGGGCGGCATCGCCACCGCCGGGCCGTTCTTGTTGCTGAACTACGCCCTTAGCCAATTGCCTGTCGCCCGCACCGCGCTGTTCTCTCCCTTGATTGGGGCCCTGTCGTTGCCAATGGCGGCTATTTTTCTGGGCGAGACAGTTCAGATCCTGGAGATCGCCGCCATTGCCATCGTCACGCTGGGCGTGCTTGTGCCGACCTTGCTGGGCCCTGCGGTTATCGGCCGCCTGCGCGGCCTGCCCAAGGCCGGCGATGATCGGGCTCTGGATGGCGCGACGTATGTTGTTTTCGATACCGAGACCACCGGTTTGGAACCGTCGGGCGGCGACCGCATCGTACAGATCGCCGGCGTGCGTATTGTCGATGGCATGGTCCGGCGGGATCAGGTTTTTAACGAGCTGGTCAATCCAGGCCGGAAAATTCCGCCGCTATCGACCACCTTTCACGGCATCACCGATGCGCAAGTCGCCCAGAGCCGTAGCATCGCCCCCGTGGCCCAGGATTTCACCGATTTCTGCGGCGATGCGGTCTTAGTCGCCCATAACGCGGCCTTCGATATGAAGTTCCTGGAACTGGCCCAGGCCGAGGGCGCGCCGGTGTTCGAACAGTCCGTCCTGGATACCTTGTTGTTATCCGCCGTGTTGGAGCGGGATGCCCATGACCATGGCCTGGATGCCTTGGTCGCGCGTCATGGTGTGCTCCTGCCCGAAGCGGACCGACACACGGCGCTGGGCGACAGCCTGGCCACGGCGGAGGTCTTCCTGGCCCTCCTCGCCAAGGCCGGAGATGCCAAAACCGTGGGCGACCTTCAGGCCATATCCCGCAAGGCGCGCCGTTTCAGGCGCCTGCAGAAGCAGTTTTAGAATAATTCGCCGCCAAGATCGCTGCGTAGGCGGTCGCGCAGGTCGCGGATGGCTTTCAGGGCGTCGACCAGCCTGTCGTCCTCGCGGTCGGTCAAACTGCCGGGGTGGACATAGTTGCTGATTGCCTTGCCGCCGCGCTGGTCCCCCATTTGCTGGCGCAACAATAGATGGGTGATGTGCCCAAAGGCGCCTTGCAGATAATCCGCCTCGTCCCGATCCAGAACGCCTTGTTCTTGCAGATTGGCAATGCGGGCCAGGGTTCCAGTCTCGGCCACCCCATGCAGCAGGGCCAGGGCGCGGACGGCGTCCACCAAGGGCAGGGTGCCGGTGATCTTCAAGTTCAGTTCGCCCCGGTGTGCCGCGTCTTTCTTTTCCACGATAAAGCGGTTGAAGAGGCCCAGGGCAACGCCGAAATCCTCGTCTTGCAAGTACATTTCCCGCATGAAACCGCGATTGTTCCGCATCCGGCCCGTAATATAGTCGCGCAGTTCGGCCGCCAGGCGGCGTTCGCCGGCGACGCCACGGAAATCAAAGAAGATATCCGCCAAACGCAGCGCGGCGGGGTCGCGCCGGCCCAGCCAATAGTCCATTTGTGCCCGCCATTGGCTTGCCGTCTTGCGCCACAACGGATTCACCGCCATGACATAACCATTGCACAGCGGCATGCCGGCCCCATCCATGGCCTGGGTCAGACGGTCCGCCAGTTCGGAAAAATAACCGTCGATGCGGTCGTGTTCGGCGTCGGGATAGTCGGCGATAATCAGGCCGTTGTCCTGGTCGGGGTTGAGATAGCTCTCCTGGCGTCCACCGGAGCCCATGACGATCAGGCAGAAATCCCTTGGCGGCCCGCCCAGGCCTTCGGCTTCCATTGCAGCGATACAATGGCGGGTCATGCGGCGATAGACGTCGTTGTTGATATGGCTGACCAGGGCCTGAATTTCCGGCGTCGGCACCTGGTCGGCGAACAACTGCTCGGCCACCTGCAACTGCGCCGCCCTGACCTCGGCCATGCCCTCGGGGGTGTCGGGGCGGGTCAGGCTTTCGATCTGGGCCACCAGCTGGCCGTTGATCTGTGCCAGGGCGCCGTCAAGGGTCAACATACCCACCAGCCGGTCGCGGTCATCGACCACCGGCATATGGCGCAGGCCGGCCTGGCGCATGCGGGCGACGGCGTGAAACATCAGATCCTGATCCCGGATCACCCGCACCGGCTGGCTCATGATGTCATCAAGGAGGCTGTCGCCGGCGGCCTTGAAGGCAACCTTGCGAACCACGTCCTGTTCCGTCAGTACGCCACGGGGGATGCCGTCATCATCAACCACGACCAGGCTGGCGGAGGCCGCATCGGCCAACAGGGCGACAGCCTCGCCCACGCTTGCGCCCAAGGGCAAAGTGGGCGGCGGCGCAAGCATATGCTCGCCAGCCAGCTGACGAAACGCCATCGAACGAGAATAGGGCATTCGCTTACCCCTCCCGGCGCATGGCTTATGCGCCTATTGCGTTACTCCGCCGCCGAGGTCCGTTCCGACGGCGAACGGAAAAATTCCAACATCTCCGCTTCGGTCTCTTTGGCCTTGGCCACGGCCTTTTCCTTGACGTGGCCGAAACCGCGCATGCGGTCGGGCACCTCGGCGATACGGGTTGCCATGGCATGATTGTCATGGGTCAGGCCGGCCAGCACCTCCGCCATGGTGTTTTCATATTCGCTGATCAACTGGCGTTCCATACGCCGTTCGTCGGTGCGGCCAAAGATATCCCAAGCGCCGCCGCGCAGGCCGCGCATACGGGCCAGCAGGGGCATCAGCTTCAACATCCAGGGGCCGAATTCGCGTTTCTGCAACTGGCCGCTGACCGGATCCCGCTTGGCGATCAGGGGCGGGGCCATGTGCAGGCGCAGACTGAAATCGCCCTCGAATTGCTGATTGACCTGCTCCATGAAACGGCCATCGCTATACAGGCGCGCCACTTCATATTCGTCCTTGTAGGCCATCAGGCGGAAGAAATTCAGCGCGACGGCTTCACCCAGACCTTCCAAGCCGGCCGCCTTTTCGCTTTCCGCCGCCACGGCCCGGTTGACCAAATCGAGGTAACGGGCGGCATAGGCGGCATCCTGATAGTCGGTCAGGAAATCGGCCCGGCGGGCGATTTGTTGCGCCAGGCTCTGTTTTTCCGCCTTGGTCTCCTGTTGCGGCATCAGGGGCGCGGTGATGCTCTCCACGGCCTCTGGATCGTGGGCGGCCAGACGGCCCCAGGCAAAGGTCTGCTTGTTGGCCTCGACCGCGACGCCGTTCAGTTCGATGGCGCCTTCGATGGCCTGCAATGACAGCGGCACATAACCGTTTTGAAAGGCGGCGCCGAGCAGGAACAGATTGGCCGCGATGGAATCGCCCATCAACGCCGTGGCCAATTTGGTGGCGTTGAAGAAATGGCTGAAATCGTCGCCCACCGCGTCCTGCAGCTGTTTGATCAGGCCTTCGCCCGCCAGCTCCATATCCTGATCCGCCAGGAATTGCGCCGTCGGCACCACGTGGCTGTTGATGACCGCGCCGGTGACCCCTTCGTTGATGGTGGAAAGCACATTTTCACCGGTCGCGACGACGATGTCGCAGCCCAGGATCAGTTTCGAGCCGCCGGTGGCGATGCGCACGGCATGCAGGTCCTCCGGCGCATCGGCGATGCGGACATGCGAGGTCACGGCGCCGTTCTTCTGGGCCAGACCGGCCATGTCCAGGGCCGAGACGCCCTTGCCGTCCAAATGCGCCGCCATGCCCAGCAGGGCCGAGACGGTGACGACGCCGGTGCCGCCGATGCCGGTGATCAGGATGCCGTAGGGTTCCGCCGCCGAGGGCAGGGTGGGCATGGGCAAGTCGGCGAAGAGATCACTGCCTTGCCCGGCGCCGGCGTTTTTGGGTTTTTCCGCCTTGCGCAGACCGCCGCCATGGACCGTGACAAAGCTGGGGCAGAAGCCGTTGACGCAGGAAAAATCCTTGTTGCAGTTGGATTGATCGATCTGCCGCTTGCGGCCCCATTCGGTTTCCTTGGGCTGTACCGAAACGCAGTTCGAGGCCACGGAACAATCACCGCAGGCCTCGCAGACGAGGTCGTTGATAAAGGCCCGCTTGGCGGGATCGGGGAACAGGCCGCGCTTGCGCCGGCGCCGTTTTTCCGCCGCGCAGGTCTGGTCATAGATCAGCACGCTGCAGCCCGGTGTTTGGCGCAGGTCGCGCTGGACCTGGTCCAGATCGTCACGGTGATGAATGCTGACGCCCGGCGCCCAGTTCGTGCCGGTGGGATATTTATCCGGCTCGTCCGTGACCAGGGCGATCTTGCTGACGCCCTCGGCATGCACCTGGCGGCTGATCTCGTCCGGGGTCAGCTTGCCGTCACCCACATTGACCACGGGCTGGCCGCCGGTCATGGCGACCGCGTCATTGAACAGAATCTTGTAGGTGATATTGACGCCAGCATCGACGGCGGCCCGCAGCGCCAGCAGACCGGAATGATAATAGGTGCCGTCACCAAGGTTCTGAAACACATGTTCGGTCTTGCAAAATGGCGCCTGACCGATCCAGTTGACCCCTTCGGCGCCCATGTGGGTAATGGTCTGGGTATTACGCTCGGGCATCCACAGGGCCATGCCATGGCAGCCGATACCGGCCATGGAACGGCTGCCGGCGGGAACCTTGGTGGATGAGTTATGCGGGCAGCCGGAGCAGAAATACGGTGTGCGCAGAATAGTCGGTGGCGACCCCTTGGCGCCGGTCTCGATCTGTTCGATACGGGCCAGACGCTGATCGAAATCCGGCATCTCGCTGAATTTCTTGATCCTGCCCACGATGCTTTGCGCCACCATGCCCGGTGTCAGCTCGCCGATCTCCGGCAACAGCACGCGGTTATTTTCGTCCTTTTTGCCGAAGATGCGCGGCGCGCCGGCCTGGCCGTAAAGCAGGTTGCGCAGCTGATCTTCCATGATCGGGCGCTTTTCCTCGATCACCACGATCTCTTCCAGGCCCTTGGCGAATTCCAGGGCGCCTTGCGGCTCCATGGGCCAGGTCATGGCGACTTTGTACAGACGAATGCCCATATCCGCGGCCATCTCCGCCGTCAGGCCCAGCTCATCAAAGGCCTGGCGGACATCAAGATAGGCCTTGCCGGTGGTGACGATGCCCAGGCGCGGCTTCGGCGTATCAAAGATCATTTTATCCAGGCCGTTGGCCCGCACATAGGCCTGGGCGGCAGGCAGCTTGTAATTCAGCAGCCGGCTTTCCTTGATCATAATGTCATCGGGGTACCGGAGGTTCAGGCCATCGCCGGGCATATCGAAATCAATCGTCTTGGCGATCTGTACCGCATCCGGATCAATCGAGACCGAGGCGGAGCTTTCCACTGTTTCGCCCACCGCCTTGAAACCCACGGCACAGCCCGAATAGCGCGACATGGCGAAACCGTGTAGGCCAAGGTCGAGATATTCCTGTACGCCGGCGGGATGAAACACCGGCACTGCGGCAGCCATGAAGGCGGGCTCGCTCTGATGCGGCAGGGTCGAGGATTTGGCGCCATGATCATCGCCGGCGATCAACAGGACGCCGCCATGCTGGGCGGTGCCGTCATAGTTCAAATGCTTGATGGCATCGCCGCTGCGGTCCACGCCGGGGCCCTTGCCGTACCAAATGCCGAAAACGCCGTCGTAGGTGCCGCCCGGCCACAGGTTGACCTGCTGCGTGCCCCAGACGGCGGTCAGCGCCAGATCCTCGTTCAGGCCCGGCTGAAAGGTGATGTGGCTGCGTTCGAGAAACGGCTGGGCGGCCCAAAGTGCCGCGTCATAGCCGCCGATCGGAGAACCGCGATAGCCCGAGATAAAGCCGGCGGTGTTCAGGCCGGCAGCCACGTCGCGCTGGCGCTGCAACATGGGCAGGCGCACCAGGGCCTGCATGCCGGTCAGGAAGACCCGCCCGGATTCCCGTTCGTATTTATCGTCGAGCGTAACAGCGGAAATCGTCATGCTAATCCTCAATTCATTGCACTCGTGGCAACAGGTTTATCGTACGCGCGGCCGCCCTTAAGGCTGACCGATGACAAATTTATTCTGTGCATTCGCCGGATCATTTAGAATCTGGCGGGCTTGTTCGCTATCCAAGGCGATTTGCGCCTTGATTGCGTCGAGGCCATCGAATTTCTGCTCCGGCCGCAGATGTTCAATAAAGGCAACGCGGGCGTGGCGGCCATAGATATCGGCATCAAAATCGAACAAATGGGATTCCAGGGTGATGCCCTGGCCGTCAAAGGTGGGGCGCTGGCCCAGATTGGCGACACCTGGATACCAGCGCGTTTCGCCGCCTTCGTCCAGGCCGAAGCGGATGGCATAGACGCCCAAGGCCGGACGCAGGGCGCTGTCGCGCAGGTGCAGGTTGGCGGTTGGAAAACCCAGCAATCGGCCGCGCCGCTCGCCACCGCGCACCCGGCCCTCGATTTCCCACCAATGGCCCAGCAATTCAGCCGCCCGGCGGCAGCGCCCGGTTTCCAGATCGACCCGGATAATGGTCGAGGAACAGACATCGTCGTCGTGGGTTACCGGCTCCAGCACCGAAACCTCAAAATCATGACGGCTGCCGAATTCCTGCAACATGGCCCCATTGCCGGCCCGGTGATGGCCGAAAACGAAGTCATAGCCAACCACCACATGCTTCACGCCCAGGCCCTGGACCAGAATGTCCTGTATGAAGTCCTCGGCGGGCTGTTGGCTGACATCAAGATCGAAGCGCAGGCTGGCCAGGCAATCAACGCCCAGTTTCGCCAACAGGCGCGCCTTGGAGCGAAAAGGCGTTAGACGAAAGGGCGGGGCATCGGCCTGAAAAATGCTTCGCGGATGTGGCTCAAAAGTAAGGGCAAAGGCGGGTCCCGAAACGGCATCGGCCATGGCCCGGCATTGCCGGATCAGAGCCTGGTGGCCGCGGTGGATGCCATCGAAATTGCCGACGGCGACGGCGCCGCCGCGCAGTTCGTTGGGTACGTTTTCGATATGACGGATAATACGCATGGCCTGGATTATTGGGGCTGGAATGCCGTCTGGCAACCAGCTAATCGACCGGTTCCCGTATCAGGCTTTAAATCGGGCTCCAAAACAGCCGGAATTATGTCTCGGAGCGAAAAGTTCGCGGCGCAATATAGCCGTGCGCGGGTAAGGCGACAACCAAGCAGGCCTTTGAAGGCGTTAGCGCAAACCGTGCGTATGCCGTTAACCAAATATTCAGTGCCCTGCCGCAAGATGCGCCCGTTGCAGTTGACGGGGGAGGGACACTGAAATGTCCTCGGGCCGCCAGGCAACTTGAACAGACTGGCTGATTAATTAGATCGAATGGGACAGGAACGATGGCTGTCGATATGAACATGACGATCCTGATCGTCGACGACTACAAGACCATGTTGCGGATTATCCGCAACCTGTTGAAGCAACTGGGCTTCAACAATGTTGATGAAGCGACCGATGGCGCGGCGGCCTTACAGAAGCTACGCGGCAAGGATTACAACTTGGTGATCTCCGACTGGAACATGGAGCCGATGACCGGTTACCAGTTGCTGAAGGAAATCCGTTCGGACGATAAGATGCAGGAAACGCCCTTCATCATGATCACGGCTGAATCCAAGACCGAAAACGTGATCGCGGCGAAAAAGGCCGGGGTTAACAATTATATCGTCAAGCCGTTCAATGCGGCGACGCTGAAAACCAAGATGACCTCCGTGATCGGTGATTTTTGATCATTAGACGGTTTATCGTGGTTTCTGATTGTATCTTGGAGTTGTGCTGATGGATACGGAACAGGTCAGCGTAGGGATCGAACAACTTGTTGATCACCTTCGTACCAACCGCTCGACGGCGGTGACCCTTGGCGACATCGCTGGTGTCACTGAAGTCTTGCTGGCGACCATGCGGCGTTACTTCAACTCGATTGATACGACCCTGTATTCCGAGTTCCGCGGTCTATCGGACTATATCGAGCGGGCCAGAGGCGAAATCGCCGAGTTGCGGCCCAACGACCTGAAACAGGAGAAGATCCCCCGTGCCGGGTTGGAACTGGAGGCTATTGTCGCCTCGACCGAGGAAGCCACCGGCACCATCATGGACGCGGCCGAGGAAATCATGTCCGCCGACCCTACCGCCGACGATTATGGCGATGCGGTCAATGATGCCTGCATGCGGATTTTCGAGGCCTGTTCGTTCCAGGATATCACCGGGCAGCGCATCACCAAGGTCGTCGCCACCCTGACCTATATTGAAGAGCGCCTGCATGGCCTGCAGGATGCCTGGGGCCCGGATATCGAGGATGCCGAGGGCGAGGCGGGTCAACCTGGGAAGGACAGGGATGCCCGGCCGGACCGCGATCTGTTGAACGGCCCGGCGCTGGATGGCGAGGGCATCGAACAGAATCAGGTTGACGATCTTCTTACCGGCGATTTCGACGCGCCGGCATCAGCGGAGCCCATGGAAGCCGCCGCTGAAAGCATTGAAATCGAAGTTGAGCCGGAACCCGTCGTAGAGGCCGCGCCGGAGCCAGAGGCAGAGCCCGCCAGCGACCCGATTGTCGATGCGGCGGCGAAATTCCTCAATGGCGGCTCTGATGATGCCGAAGCCGCGGCTACGGCCGAGCCATCGGAAGAAGCCAGTCAGGACGATATCGATGCCATGTTCGGCGGCGATGCGGCTGTCGCGGATGCCGCGCCGGAACCCGTATCCGAGCCAGAAGCAGAGCCAGAGCCGGAGCCGGAGATCAAGGTAGCGGCGAATGTCACGGCATCGGAGGCTCCCGCAGCGGGTAAAAACGCCGAAGGCAAGCAGCCCGATCTGGACGATATCGTGCCCTTGACATCCAATTCCGAAGAAACCGCCTCGCAGGATGATATCGACGCGCTGTTTGACTAGATGATATCGACGCGATGCAGACCACTAGTGCGCAACCGCGCTAAACTGGCAACTCACACCTAAAGACCTACCACCGCAGCCACGGCAATATCGCCTTGGGCCGTTCGCCGGCCTGTTCGGCGACGCCGTGTACTTTGTCTTGATCCAGTTGCCCGTCCGGGCCCAGAGCCAGGGCTTCGGCGTGAATGCCGCCGCCGATCCAAATGGCGTCAATCCCCGCCTGCCGCGCCCCGCGGATGTCCGTGGCAAGGCCATCGCCGATCATTACGGCGCGGCTGCGCGGGATTTCGGGACTCTCGGCGAACAGACGGTCGAATATATCAGGGAATGGTTTGCCAAAGCGCTGCACCGTTCCGCCCAGTTCCTCGTAGAAAGCCGCCACCGCGCCGGCGCAGGGAATTATTTGTTCGCCACGGTTGACCACCAGATCCGGGTTGGCGCAAATCAACGGCAGGCCGCGTGCCGCGGCCGGAAGCAAAAAGTCGCGGTAATCTTCCGCCTGTTCTGTTTCGTCGTCGAACAGCCCGGTGCAGATGATCATTTCGGCAGCTTCGATCTCGACTTCCCGGCCGCCGCAGGCATCCAGAGTGGGCCGGCTGCGTTCGGGGCCGAGATGGAAATAGGCCGGGCGGGCATCGGCGCCCGAGCCGGAGGCCCCGGATGCGGCTGTATCGGCGGCAATTGTGTCGGCTGTCGCCTCGCCTGAGGTCAGCAGCCAATCATACAGATCCTCCGTCACGCCCAACTCCGTAAGGTGCAGGGCCACGGATGCGCTGGGCCTGGGCGCGTTCGACAGCAGCACCACCCTGGCGCCCCGTTGGCGTAGGCGCCGCAGGCAATTTGCCGCGCCGGGGTATACCGCCATGCCGTCATGTACGACGCCCCATAAATCGAGGATGAAAAGATCGTAATCGCCGGCCATTCCGGCCATGCCACTAACTATTGGAATGTTCATACAATGCCTAGCTGTTGACGCCTCGATAATGGAAGGCAGCGATGGCATAACGGAGGCTTTCGATCTTGTCCATATCCTAGAGCAAGTCGCGGCCTCGCTTTATTGATATTGCCCCCTTCAAAGCGGCCGGCTTCACCGCTATATAGGATGGGCACGCGGCTTCGTCGCCGTGATTTTTTTCCTGGCGCGAGGCATGGATCGTGTGGCTGTCCTGATATGGTAACCAGCGGTGAAGTCGAGGCATGACGTATCTAATGGTTGCTGGTGGCCTGGCGCTGCTTCTGATCGGCGGCGACGTGCTGGTCCGTGGTGCCGTCACCCTGGCGCAACGGCTGTCGGTGCCGCCCCTGGTTATTGGTTTGACGGTGGTCGCTTTCGGCACCTCTTCGCCGGAGTTGGTGGTCAGCTTGGACGCGGTGTTGAGCGGCGCGCCGCAAATTGCCATTGGCAACGTGATCGGCTCGAATATAGCTAACATCCTGCTGGTGCTTGGCCTGCCGGCTATCATTTTTCCCATTGTCTGCGATGTCGAAGCCATCCGCCGGGATGGCGCCATCATGTTCGCGATTTCCGTCGCCTTTGTTGCCTTGTGCTGGAGCGGGCAAATATTGAACTGGCAAGGCGCGATCATGACGTCAATGCTGTGCGGCTATTTGACTTGGTCCTATTTTTCCGGCCGCGAGGAAAATGACGCCACCGCCGAGGCTATTGTCGACGAGATCGAAGGTATTGCCACGCGGCCTCATTCGATCTGGCTTTCCCTGGCTTTTATCGGGGCCGGGATCGCCGGCCTGATTTTCGGCGCCGACATGTTGATAGGCGGCGCCATGGAGTTGGCCATCGCAGCCGGTGTGTCGGAAGCGACCATCGGCTTGTCCCTGATCGCATTGGGAACGTCGCTGCCGGAACTGGCGACCTCGCTTGTCGCCGCTATCCGCCGCCATGGCGACGTGGCCATCGGCAATGTGATTGGATCCAACCTATTCAACATTCTCGGCATCATGGGCATCACATCCATGGTACGCACGGTGCCGGTTCCAGATCAGATTGTTAGCTACGATTTATGGATTATGCTGTCGGCCGCCATTCTGGTGACGCCATTCGTTTTGCGCGGGCGGCCAATCAGCCGGCGCTATGGCGCCTTCCTGACGTTGGTCTACTTAGTTTATATATTGTCGCTGTATCACGGCATGTCCGGAATGCCTAAAACCGATGTCAAGGAGGCTGTCCGGCAATCGCCTGCAAAGCATAGTGTACAAATACTATCGCCGGCGGTTAAATTACTTACCTGAATTGCAGGACAACTGAACCAGGATGTGCATTGATATTGTATCTGTCCAACCTAGCGGCATGCGGTGACTTGCCCGCGACTGAATGAAATCGTCGCCAGTTCTGGTTTTTTGTGCACAGGCTATTGAGTTTGTTGGCTCTTGGTAATTTTTGAGTTACTTTTCATTTATTCACAAAAGCTACTCAAGGCGGCTTTGAATTTTTCTTTTATATTCAACGAGTTAAGGTTTTGCCTATTTTTTGTGCAAAGCGGAAGAATGGGCAGGATTCCGCCACTTTGATGCTATCGGGAAAGGCTTCCCCACATATTTATCCACAGGATGGGTGGATATCGATTGGTGGCCGATTATGCGGAGATTATGAGCCATTGACGAACGGCAAAAGGCGCGGAAAATAGTGCCATGGCAAAGGCTGACAAACCAACGGTTCAATCCTTGAATCTACCCGGCGACCACCCGCCGGAGATTGATCAGGGAGCTGGCCCCGACAGCGGCATCAAGCATGGCCGCGATGCCATCCGTGCGGCGTTGGAGACCATGCCGGCGGCGCCGGGAGTCTACCGCATGCTGGCCGAAAACGGCGAGGTGCTTTATGTGGGCAAGGCCAAGGTTCTAAAGAACCGGGTGCGCAACTATGCCCAGCCGGCGGGCCTGAATACGCGGACCCTGCGGATGATCGCCGAAACCCGCGCCATGGAAGTGGTGACCACCCATACGGAGGTCGAGGCGTTGTTGCTGGAGAGCAACCTGATCAAGCGCCTGCGCCCGCGTTACAACATTCTGCTGCGCGATGACAAATCATTCCCCTTCATCATTATTACCGGCGATCATGACTGGCCGCAGCTGGCCAAGCACAGGGGTGCGCGCAACTGCAAGGGCGAATACTTCGGTCCCTTCGCCTCGGCCTCTTCCGTCAACCATACTCTGAATACCCTGCAAAAGGCCTTCCCCCTGCGTTCCTGCTCGGACAGTATTTTTGCCGCACGCACCCGACCCTGCCTGCAATATCAGATCCGCCGCTGCGCCGGGCCCTGCGTCGACCGCATCGATGCGGACAGCTATGCCGAGTTGGTGGCCGAGGCGCGGGACTTCCTCTCCGGGCGCAGCCAGCAGGTCCAGCATGGCCTGTCGGAAAAAATGGAGGCGGCCTCGGCCGAACTGGCCTTCGAGACCGCCGCCGTCTATCGCGACCGCCTGCGCGCCCTGGCCCACGTACAGGCCCATCAGGGCATTAACGTGGCCAGCGTGGCCGAGGCCGACGTCATCGCGATCCATATGGAAGGCGGGCAGAGCTGTATCCAGGTCTTCTTCTTCCGGGCCGGACAAAACTGGGGCAACCGGGCCTATTTTCCCAGCCATGGCAAGGGGCGGACCCCGGCCGAGGTCCTGGGCGCCTTCATGGGGCAATTCTATGATGACAAGCCGCCGCCGAAAGAGATCCTGCTCAACGAATGGCCGGAAAACCATGACCTGATCGCCGAGGCGCTGAGCGTCAAGGCGGAGCGCAAGGTACGCCTGCATCATCCCGAACGAGGCCAGCGGCGGGAGTTGGTCAAGCATGCCGCGACCAACGCCCGCGAGGCTCTGGCCCGGCGCCTGGCGGAAAGCGCCAGCCAGCGGCGCCTGCTGGAAGACGTGGCCGAGCTTTTCGCCCTGGACGGCCCGCCGCAACGCATCGAGATCTACGACAACAGCCATATCATGGGCACGGACGCCATCGGCGCCATGGTCGTGGCCGGACCGGAAGGATTCCAGAAAAACGCCTACCGCAAGTTCAATATCAAGGGTGACAACCTCACACCCGGAGACGATTACGGTATGATGCGCGAGGTTCTGCGCCGCCGTTTCGCCCGCCTGATGAAGGCCCAGGCGGCAGCTGAAAGTTCCGACGATCCCGCAGCCGATGAAGACGAAAATGTCCGTGTGGCAGGCGAATGGCCGGATTTGGTGCTGATCGACGGTGGTATCGGGCAGCTGACAGCGGTGCGCGAGGTTTTCGCGGATCTGGGCGTCACCGGCGTTGCCCTGGCGGCCATCGCCAAGGGGCCCGACCGCAATGCCGGCCTGGAGCGTATATTTCTCCCCGACAAGCCCGAGATCGCGTTGCCCCCCCGTAGCGCGGTGCTGTACTTCCTGCAGCGCCTGCGTGATGAGTCCCACCGTTTCGCCATCGGCACCCATCGGGCACGCCGGGCCAAGCGCATGGACCGCTCAGCGTTGGACAGCATCCCCGGCGTTGGCCCCGGCCGCAAGCGGACGCTGCTGCATCACTTCGGCTCGGCCCAGGCAGTGGAAACCGCCGGTCTGGCCGACCTGGAAAGTGCCAAGGGCATCTCCAAGGCGCTGGCGCAAAAAATTTATGACTTCTTTCACCCCGAGGGCTGATACCAATTTGCGGTGGGCACTTTCACCCTGGCGCTAAATCCTTATACTTATAATCGCGCCAAGGTACTGCGGCTTGAGGACATGATTACCACCCTACCAAATATTTTAACTTTGTCTCGTATCCTGGCGATTCCAGCCTTGATCGGCGCCTTCTATTTGACTTCACCATTGTCGAACTGGTTGGCTTTCGCAATTTTTACCATTGCCGGCATCACCGATATCCTGGACGGCTATCTGGCCCGCAGCCTGGGCGAGGAGAGCGGCCTGGGCCGGTTTCTTGATCCCGTAGCCGACAAGCTGCTGGTCGCGGCAACCTTGTTGATGCTGGTTTATGTGGGCCGCATCGGCGATTGGACGATCCTGCCCACGGTGGTGATCCTGTGCCGGGAAATTCTGGTCTCCGGCCTGCGCGAGTTTCTTGCCGAATTGCGGGTCAGCGTACCGGTCAGCCGGGTGGCGAAGTGGAAGACGACGGTGCAGATGCTGGCGATCGGCTTTCTGATCGTTGGCGAGGCCGGCTGGGATCCGATCCCGGTGATGGAGATCGGCCGTTTGGGGATGTGGCTGGCGGCACTATTTACTATCTACACCGGCTATGACTATTTGCGGGTCGGGTTGCGCCATGTCACCGCCGATGAGCCGCAGTCCGATCCAGTGCGGGCCGGCTCAGTCCAGTCCGATGCAACCGATAAATCGTGAAAGTACTACTTTGAAAATTTTGGGTGTGACCGGGTGGAGCGGCGCCGGCAAGACGACGCTGCTGACCCAACTTATTCCGGCTCTGACCGCGCGGGGATTGCGCGTATCCACTATCAAGCATGCGCACCATACCTTTGATGTGGATCAGCCTGGCAAGGATTCCTTTCGTCACCGCGAGGCCGGCGCGGTCGAGGTGCTGATCAGTGCCGGCGTGCGCTGGGCCCTGATGCATGAAAACCGTGATGACGGAGAGCCCAGCCTGGAACAATTGCTGGCGCGCATGTCGCCGGTGGATCTGGTCCTGGTGGAAGGCTACAAGGCCGAGGGTCATTTGAAGATGGAAGTGCATCGCCAGGGCCTGGGAAAGCCCTTGTTATGCCGCGAGGATAAGAGTTTTATTGCCCTGGCCGCTAATTACCGTCCCGACGGCGCGGATCTGGGCATACCATTGCTGGATCTGGATGACATCGGGGCGGTGGCGGATTTCGTCATTAATTTTTGTCGCTCCGAAGGACCGGCGTCATGAACAAACTTGCCGATGATTGCTTCAATCAGGTCGAGGATTTGATGTCCACGGCGGAGGCCCTGGCCGTGCTGCGGGACCGCATCGTGACGGTGACCCAGGATCGCCTGGAACGCCTGCCCCTGGCCCAGGCCCAGGGCCGTATTCTGGCCGCCGACGTGACTTCGGCCCTGGACGTGCCGCCGCACGATAATTCAGCCGTCGACGGCTATGCCCTGCGTCACGAGGACCTGGACCCGGATGGGCAGACTAGGCTGGCCGTGCTGGGCCGTTCCGCCGCCGGGCATCCATTCGACGGAGAGGTGACGGCTGGACAGACCGTGCGCATATTCACTGGCGCCGTCATGCCCGCCGGCGCCAATACCGTGGTGATGCAGGAAGATGTGGAAGAGGCGGATGGATACCTGACCATTCCGCCGGGCCTGAAGTCAGGCGCCAACCGCCGCCGTCAAGGCGAGGATACCAAGCAGGGCGATGTGGTGCTGCGCCATGGCCGCCGCCTCCGCCCCCAGGACCTTGGCCTGGCGGCTTCCGTGGGGCATGGCGAGTTGACGGTCTATCGCCGCCTCAAGGTCGGGGTATTTTCCACCGGCGATGAACTGGCTGAGCCGGGCGCGGGGCTGCCCGTGGGCAGTGTATATGACGCCAACCGGCAGATCCTGATGGCGCTGATCACCGGCCTTGGCGCGGAAGTCTCCGATCTGGGCATTCTGCCCGACGATGCGGACGCCGTGCGGGCGGGATTGGGCGCGGCCGCCAAGAGCCATGATCTGCTGTTGACCTCCGGCGGCGTTTCGGTCGGCGACGAAGACCATGTGCGCGGCGCGGTGGAGGCCCTGGGCCATCTGAATTTCTGGCGCCTGGCCATAAAACCAGGCCGGCCCCTGGCTCTGGGCCAGGTTGGCGGGGCGGCTTTCGTGGGCCTGCCCGGCAATCCCGTGGCCGCCACGGTGTGCTTCCTGCGCTTTGCCCGGCCATTGATCCTCGGGCTGGCCGGCGCGGCGGATGTGGAGCCGGTGTTGTATCGGGTCATGGCCGACTTTGACTATGAGAAAAAGGCCGGGCGGCGGGAATGGCTGCGGGCGCGGCTGGATCATGCCGCCGACAGCGGCCCCCGTGCCGTGCTGTTCCGGCCCATGGGCTCGGGCATCATCAATTCCCTGGTGCAGACCCATGGCCTGGTTGAAATCGCCGAGGACGTGACCCAGGTAAAGGCGGGCGAGCCCGTTGATTTTCTCTCCTTTGACGAGGTGGCCTCATGAAACTGCTGTATTTCGCCTGGTTGCGTGACCGTGTCGGCATGGCCGAGGAAACCGTGAACCCGCCGGCCTCGGTAAAAACTGTGGCGCAATTGACCGCCTGGCTGGCGCAACAATCGGACGGCCATGCCGCCGCCTTTGACGATCCCATCGGCGTGCACTGCGCCGTCAACCAGGAATTCGCCAGGGATGACGCACCCGTCGGCGCCGATGACGAGGTCGCCTTTTTCCCGCCGGTAACTGGTGGCTGAAGACGGGCCAGATGATCGGACGACGGTAATCAGACGATGGTGATCGAATGATAAAGGTGCAGAGCGAGGATTTCGATACCGGCGCGGAACTGTCGGCGTTAAGCCGGGGCCGCCCGGAAGTCGGCGCCGTGGCATCCTTTATTGGCCTGGTGCGCGATGTGGCGGGGCCCGGTGAACTGTCCGCCATGACCCTTGAACATTATCCCGGCATGACCGAGAAACAATTGGCGCAGTTGGAGGCCGAGGCCCTGGCCCGCTGGCCCCTGGATCAGGTGTTGATCATTCACCGTTATGGCCGGTTGTTGCCGGGGGATCAGATCGTGCTGTGCGCCGCGACGTCGAGGCACCGCCAGGCCGCGTTCGAGGCCTGCGCCTTTCTGATGGACTGGCTGAAAACCAAGGCGCCGTTCTGGAAGCTGGAAGAGGTGGATGGCGAGAGCAATTGGGTCGCCGCCCGCCAGGATGATGATGAGGCGGCGGCGCGTTGGCAAACAGATAAATCGCCCAAGAAAAATGATGTAACCGAAACCGAGTAATAGAGGACTAAAAACATGGCTTACCAACCTTTTGATCTGAGCGGCAAGGTGGCCCTTGTCACGGGCGGCAACAGCGGCATCGGCCTTGGCTTTGCCGAGGCCATGGCCCAGGCCGGCGCCGATGTTTGCATTTGGGGCACCAACGCGGACAAGAACGCCGCCGCCCTGGAACAATTGCAAAGCCATGGCGGCAAGGCCTCGGCGCAGATTTGCAATGTCGCGGATCAGGCGGCGGTCACTGCCGCCTTCGCCGAAACCCTGGCGACGTTCGGACGGGTGGATAGCTGCTTCGCCAACGCCGGTGTCTCGGGCCGCTCCGAGGTTGGTACATTCGAGACCATGCCGGCGGAGGAATGGCGCCGGGTGATGGACGTCAATCTGGATGGCGCGTTTTTTACCCTGCAGACCGCCGCCAAGCATATGACCGAGCGCGAGGGCGGCGGCCGGTTGATCGGCACCGCTTCGTTGGCGGCGATCGAGTCCTCGCCCCGCAGCGTGCATTACGCCGCCACCAAGGGCGCCTTGATCTCCATGATGATTTCCCTGGCCACGGGCATGGCGCGCTATGGCGTTACCGCCAATTCCGTGCTGCCCGGCTGGATCGAAACACCGATGACCGAACCGGCCTTTGGCTGGGACAAGTTCGAGGCGGCGGTGAAGCCGCGCATTCCCCAGCGCCGTTGGGGAACAAAGGAAGATTTCGGCGGCGTCGCGGTCTATCTGGCCTCCGACGCCTCGGCCTATCATTCCGGCGACACCTTCATCATCGATGGCGCCTATAGCAAGTTCTGATCAGTTTGATCTGAATTAGCCGGCAATAATCGCGCCGGGACTGTTTTGTGGGCCGCGTTGGCTCTTGACAGTCCCGGCCGTTGGTTCCTATATGCCAGCGGATTTTTCGGGGCCGTAGCTCAGTTGGGAGAGCGCC
>CAZPWJ010000045.1:0-37621 GCA_964590195.1 uncultured Rhodospirillaceae bacterium
TGGAAGCACCCTACATGAAGTGGGTGTCTGCGTTAACCGGATAGGCACGCTTTCTCCTAACCCAATTCTGTACCGCGAGTCGTCTTGAACAACCCTAAAGCAAATAAGAATTTGAGCCTTTTGACGCAGTTGGCCA
This sequence comes from uncultured Rhodospirillaceae bacterium, assembly GCA_964590195.1. Lineage (GTDB taxonomy): Bacteria > Pseudomonadota > Alphaproteobacteria. Next base: position 137 of record CAZPWJ010000045.1, read on the forward strand.
TTGGTTTGGTCGAGGGCATCATGACCATCCTGGGTCTGATCGTCATCATCTTCCCGCTGGCCCTGTGGGCGGTGCCGCAACATGGGGTTTTGGCCAACACGGTTTTCTATATTGTTATAGCGGTTGGCATCGGCTCCTTTGTTGCCCTCATTGCCCTGGTATATTTCAAGAGCCTGCTGTTCCCCGATCTCTCGCCCCGCGGCAAGGGCGATGAAGAGGCCGGCGGCTCCAAGGACCGCATGCAGGCCTACCTGAGCTGGTCGCAGACGCAGGAAGATGCCCTTAAGGTAGAAAGACAGCTACGCTCCATGAAAGGCAGCGCGCTGCATAATTTCGGCTATATGGTCCGCATTGCCACCCTGCTGATTACGGTCGTCACGGTAATTTATCTTAGTAGCTGGGCATTGATGGATTTTCTGGTCGGCTCAACGGAGGTTATATCCGCCGAGGAGAGGTGGAAATTGCTGCATCCCGACAACTGGGACTGGAAGTAATACCGCCCAAAATGCTGCGGCTATCCCGGATCGCTCGGCGCCTCGGAGAAAGACAAGCGCCTACAGCGAGGCCGCCAACCGGCGTTTTTTAACAATGCTGAAGAATAAGTGGCGTCCCCAAGGGGAGTCGAACCCCTGTTTCCGGCGTGAGAGGCCGGCGTCCTAGGCCACTAGACGATGGGGACGCGGTAGGCGCAGAAATAGCCGCCGTGGGGCGGCACGTCAAGGGGCCCTGGAGGCCGCGGACAAGAAAAACCGGACCCGGGCCTTAAGCACCGGGTCCGGACTATTTCCCTTATCTAGCCCGCGCGCACGTTGGCGACGAACTTCTCGACCTCGCCTTTCAGACGGACCGACTGCTGCGACAATTCGCCCGCCGCCGTCAGCACTTCCTGAGCGGAAGAACCGGTTTCGGAGGAGGCTTCCTTGACCTGCGCCACATTGGAATTGGTCTGTTCCGTGCCGGAGGCGGCTTCCTGTACGTTGCGGGTAATCTCCGAGGTCGCCGCACTTTGTTCTTCCACCGCCGAGGCGATGGCCGTGCCGATCTCGTCGATCTGCCCGATGGTCTTGGAGATTCCCTCGATCACCGTTACCGCCGAACCGGTGGCATCCTGGATCGAGGAAATCTGACCGCCAATTTCCTCTGTCGCCTTGCCCGTTTGAGAGGCCAGGTTTTTCACTTCCGAGGCGACCACGGCAAAGCCCTTGCCGGCCTCGCCCGCCCTTGCCGCCTCGATCGTGGCGTTCAGGGCCAGCAGGTTGGTCTGATTGGCGATGTCGTTGATCAGATTGACCACTTCACCAACCTTTTGCGAGGCTTCCACCAGGCCCTGGATCTGCTCCGTGGCCCGTTGCGCCTCTGTTACCGCGCCGCGCGAGATATTCGAGGAATCGGAGACCTGACGGGAAATCTCCGCGATGGACGAGGCCAGTTGCTCGGAGGCCGAGGCCACCGCATGGACATTCTCGGTCGCCCCTTGCGAGGTGTGCAGCGCGGAGTCCGATTGCCCGACCGCCTGTTCCGCCAGGCTCGACATGCTGCCCGCCGTGGCCTGCATCTCGTCCGATGCCGAACTGACCGCGCCGACCACATGCATGACGCTTTCCTCGAAATCGTCGGCCAGCTTATGCATGTCCTTGCGGCGCTGTTTCTCGGCGCGCTCTTCGTGTTCCTTCTGGTCGGCCTGCAATTGCAGCATTTCCTGACCGTTCTGACGGAAGACCTCGACCGCGCGGGCCATTTCGCCCAGTTCGTCAGAGGACTCGGTGCTGGGCACTTCATGCTCATACTCGCCCTTCGCCAATACCGCCATGGTATCCGTCAGGCCGGTCATGGGCTTGGTGATGGAGCGGATGATGAAATACAGCATGGGCAGCAGGATGGCCAACAGCACGGCGAAAACCACCATGATCGAGTTGGTGGCGAATTCCAGCTCCGCCATCTGGTTCTCGGAAGCTTCCCGCATTTCGCCTAGCACGGAAACTTCGATGCGCCCGAGATCATCGGTCATCTCGGCGCCATTCGCGTCAAGGACATCATCGATTTCGGCGAAGGTGGCTTCATCCGCGTTGTTTTCGATGGCGGATTTCAATTGCACCAGAATGCCTTTCTCCAGGCCGGCCACTTTTCCGGGAATTGCGGCCGCGAGTGTCTGCTCTTCTTCGGTATCAGCTAATTCCTGCAGTCGAGGAGCATGTTCCTTCAACATTTTCAGGCCAGCGGTTATGGCCTCAAAACGTTCGGCGCTGATATTGCCTTCCTGCTTGTCAATAATCGAATCCATCGCATTCAGCATGATCTCCAGCGTACCGTAACGCATCTTGAAAACCGTGCTGAGCTGTGACTGCCGCTCGTTGGCCTGCGCCGCGGCGCTGGTCAGCACTTGGTTGGTGTATATGGAAATACCGCCGATGATGACGGCGCCCAGAACAGCAACCAGGCCCAATACCATCAGTCTTGTCTTGATCGTCCACGACATTAGCTTATTCCTCCAATTTTTCTCGCAACCTTGGCAGGCAAAAAACCTTTTTTGTTTTATTTGGTGGCCCGTAATTGCATGGTTATTGTGATACTTGACATGCAATAATCTTGTTATATTAGCTTCTCAAATATTAATAATGTGCTAATCTCGCATTTGTTGTAATTCAATAAAATCAATAAGTTAATGATATCCATTAAGACATAACCCATTGCAAGCAACCTGCGTAGCATTGCAACAAATTGCCTATATTTTGTGCGGAATAGTTTTGTCGACACGGCGGCTGGGGCATGGAAGGATTACACTGATTCCCGTGGCGAACGCGCCCAATTTTCCAGCCAGGCCAGAGAAGCAGACATGCCACACGCTGATTTTGTCCACCTTCGCGTCCATTCCGCTTTCTCCCTGTCGGAAGGCGCCATACATATCAAGGATCTGGCCGAACTGTGCCGGCATGGCGAAATGCCGGCGGTGGCGATTACCGACACCGGCAATTTATTTGGCGCCCTGGAATTTTCGGAAACCATGATCAAGGCCGGGGTGCAGCCGATCATCGGCGCCACCATGGCGGTCCACAGGGAAGACATCACGGCGGGCGGCCACCCGGGCGACGTGAATGACGAACCGGACCGCCTGGTCCTGTTGGTGCAATCGGAACTGGGCTACGAAAACCTGTCCCGCCTGTCCTCGAAAGCCTATTTACAGAGCGAGGGCGGAGAAACGCCACAAGTTGAAATGGCCGATCTGCGGCAATGGCACGAGGGCCTAATCTGTCTGTCGGGCGGCGCCAAGGGACCCATCGGCAGGCTATTGCGCGCGGGCCGGGCCGTAGATGCACGGGCCTTGCTGGAAAATCTGGCGGCGATTTATCCGGGCCGCCTGTACGTGGAGTTGCAGCGCCATGGCCTGGCGGAAGAGGCCGCCTGCGAAAGCGCCATGATCGACCTGGCATACGAGCTTGATCTGCCCCTGGTGGCGACCAACGACGCTCATTTCGATGATCCCAACATGTATGAAGCCCACGATGCCCTGATGTGCATCGCGCAAAAGAACACGGTCAGTCAGGGCGACCGCCGGCAATTGACCTCGCAGCATTATTTCCGCTCGTCCCGGGAAATGCGGGCTTTGTTCGCGGATCTGCCGGAAGCCTTGGACAACACCCTGGTGATCGCGCGGCGCTGCGCCTACCGGGTGCCCATGCGGGATCCGATCCTGCCCAGCTTTGGCGACGGCAGCGATGAAGAGGCCGCCATGCGCGCCATGGCCGAGGAAGGCCTGACCGAGCGCATGGCCGCCATTGGCATCGCCATGGATACGGAGCAGTCGGAACCATACCAGGCGCGCCTGGCGTTCGAACTGGATGTCATCGTCAACATGGGCTTCGCCGGCTATTTCCTGATCGTCGCCGATTTCATCCAATGGGCCAAGGCACAGGCGATCCCGGTGGGGCCGGGCCGCGGTTCGGGTGCCGGCTCCGTCGTCGCCTGGGCCCTGAAGATCACCGATCTGGACCCATTGCGGTTTGGCTTGCTGTTCGAACGCTTTTTGAATCCGGAGCGGGTTTCCATGCCTGACTTCGATATTGATTTTTGCCAGGACAAGCGGGACCAGGTGATCCGCTATGTGCAGGACAAGTACGGCCATGACCAAGTGGCGCAGATCATTACCTTCGGTAAATTGCAGGCCCGCGCCGCCCTGCGCGACGTCGGCCGCGTGCTGGAAATGCCATTCGGCCTGGTCGACCGGCTGTGCAAGATGGTGCCCAATAACCCGGCCAATCCCACCACCCTGCCCGAGGCCCTGAAGGCCGAACCGCGCATCAAGCAGGTGATGCGGGAGGAGCCGGGCGTGGATCGGCTGTTTGACGTCGCCATGAAGCTGGAGGGGCTGTATCGCCATGCCTCCACCCATGCCGCCGGCGTGGTGATTGGCGACCGGCCCTTGGAACAGCTGGTACCGCTATACCGCGATCCGAATTCGGATATGCCGGTGACCCAGTTCAACATGAAATGGGTGGAGCCCGCGGGCCTGGTGAAGTTTGATTTTCTCGGCCTGAAAACCCTGACCGTGCTGGACCGCGCCGTGGATATGATCCATGCCAGGGTGCCGGAATTCGATCTCGACCGGATACCGCTGGACGACACCGCGTCCTACGACCTGATCGCGCGCGGCGAGACGGTCGGCGTGTTCCAGCTTGAAGGCGCGGGCATGCGCGATACCCTGCGCCAGATGCAGCCTGATTGCTTCGAAGACATTATCGCCGTTGTCGCCCTGTACCGGCCCGGCCCCATGGATAACATTCCCAAATTCTGCAACGTCAAGTCGGGCCGCGAAGAACCGGATTACCTGCACCCCTGCCTGGAAGAAATATTGACCGAGACCTATGGCGTTATCGTCTATCAGGAACAGGTCATGCAGATCGCCCAGGTGATGGCGGGCTACAGCCTGGGCGATGCCGATCTGCTGCGCCGGGCCATGGGCAAGAAGATCCAGGCCGAGATGGACGCGCAACGGTCCCGCTTCGTCGAAGGCGCCATCGCCAACAATATTGATAGCGATAGGGCCGAATATGTCTTCGATCTGGTGAACAAGTTCGCCGGCTATGGCTTCAACAAAAGTCACGCCGCCGCCTATGCCTTGATCGCGTATCAAACGGCCTATCTAAAGGCCAACCATCCGGTGGAATTCATGGCCGCGACCATGTCCCTGGATCTGACCAACACGGACAAGCTGAACCTGTTCAAGCAGGAAGTGAAACGCATGGGCATCGCCCTGCTGCCGCCCGATCTGAACAAATCCGATGTGGTCTTCACCGTGGCCCAAGATGCCGGTGGGGATGCCGGCGAAGAGCAGAACGGCGCCATTCACTATGCCCTGGCCGCCGTCAAGAACGTGGGCCGCGAGGCCATGGCGGCGGTAGTCGCGGAACGCCAAAACAACGGCCCCTTCAGGGATGTCTGGGATTTCGCCGGCCGCCTGGACCCGCGCCAGGTCAACAAGCGGCAAGTGGAAAACCTGGCCCGCGCCGGCGCCTTTGACGGCCTGAACCCAAACCGGGCCCAGATGATGGCGGCGGCCGAGATCATGCTGCGCTTTGCCGCCGCCGCCGCCGCCGACCGGGAGTCCGACCAGGTCAGCCTGTTCGGTGGCGAGGATGGCGCCACCTCGGTGCCGCCGCCGCCCCTGCCCGTGGTTCCTGACTGGCTGCAATTGGACAAGCTGGCGAACGAGGCCCAGGCGATTGGTTTCTATCTCTCCGCCCATCCGCTGGAATCCTACCCTGCCCTGCTGGCGCGCAAGTCCATGGTCGATTTCGCCGAACTGGAGGCCCGCGCCAATCAAGGCGGTCAGCAATTCCGCATCGCCGCCACCATCGAAGGCGTCAGCGAACGCAAAAGCGCCAAGGGCAAGCCGTTCGCCTTCCTTGATGTATCCGATCAAACCGGCACCTTCGACGTGGCCTTGTTTGGCGAGGACCTGGCCGCCAGCCGGGAGCTGTTGATCAAGGGCAACTCCATCGTCATGACCATTGACGTGCGCGACGGCGAAAAAGGCCGGCGCATGATCGCCTCCCAGATCACCGATATTGATCAGGCCAGCCAGACCGTGGCCTCGGGCATCAGGGTCTTTCTGAAAAATCCCGATCCGCTGTCCTCCCTCCGTCACCTGCTGGACGATCACAAGGGGCGCGGCCAAGTCACCTTGTTGCTGGAACTTGCCGGCAAGGGCCGCGAGGTCGAGATGGAACTGCCGGGCGGTTTCGCCATCACCCCGCAGGTGCGCGGCGCCCTGAAGGCGATCCCCGGCGTCATGGACGTGCACGACGTCTGAATGGACATTTGAATTAGGGAGCGCAATTGCCATGAGCGTGGAAGTCAACGGCATCGCCCATATCCAGCTGACCGTGATCGATATCGAAAAATGCCTGCCGTTCTGGGAGCGGTTCTGCCATTTCCTGGAAATGAAGACCCTTATGAAATCCGACGACATGGTCTATTGCATCGGCAGCCGGACCGGCGTGCTGGTGCGCCAGGCACCGGAAGGCAAACGCGATCAACCCTTCGACCAAGACCGCCCCGGCCTGCACCACATCTGTTTCCGCGCCCGCGCCAACGAAGACGTTGATAGTATCCACGCCTTCGTGCGGGACGAACTGGGCGCGACCATCCTGCGCGCGCCCGAGACAGGCCCCTGGGCGCCCGGCTATTATTCCATATTGTTCGAGGATCCCGACGGCCTGCGCGTGGAAGTCAACTACGTGCCCGGCAAGGGGCATTTGGAGACGTAAGGCTCGAATGTAGTTTGTAGAAGAATTGCGCATTCGACGCAGCGAAATCGATCTACTCTGGCCCCTTTGATTAGAGAGACCACAACCAATGCGGCCGATGCGGCGCGGGTTGCGCACGACCATCCTGAATGGTTTAATGAGGGATGATATTCACGCAACTAAATGGAATTTTATTTGTAGCCGTCATTGCCCTAGGCTGCATGAGTGGTGCGGCGCCATCTATCGCATCCGGCGATTGCGAACCCTCGCGAGGCAATCCTCGATCATTTTCGGACGAATGTGTCGAAGAAACTGCTTCTCCGGGCAATTCAAGAGGCGTGGCGGCGCCATCTATCGCTTCCGGAGATTGCGAGGCCTCAAGGGGTAATCCTCGATCTTTTTCGGACGAATGTGTCGAACAAAGGGCTTCTCCAGGCAATTCAAGGAGCGTGGTTCAAACGAGTAAGAGACTGGATTACGGATTATTGCACGCATTAAGGTGGAGGACGGATTACATCATCTGTCGTGATGCCATCGTCAAAGTGCGAAAAAGTCTTGGCTCATTTGAATGGAATCCAAATTTGCCAGAGCACAAGGCCGAAGCAATGCGTCGTGGTTTCCTACCTGGCGATTGCGGAGCGTTAGTCAGGAGAGGCCCAACGACAGGGCGATCAGTTGACGCCGATGACAAAAGGTCGCCGTCAGCAACGACAACCCGCTCGACGGCTTCCAAAAAATCCCGCCGTGCGAAAAAGGAGCGCTTGGCCCGGAAGGCGAAGGAAGAAGCTGAGCGCAAGGCCGCGATTGAAGCGGAAGCGAAGCGACGTCAAAGGTTAATAACCGTGCAGCTGGCGCTTCAGGTATTGGGCCTATATGGCGGTACGGCTGACGGCGTATTGGGATCGAAAACCCGTACCTCCATTGACCGCTGGCTGAAGGCGAACGGCATGGCGGCCGGGATTGATTTAACGGAAGAGATAATTGCTCGGATAGCACAGCAGGCCGAGGCCGCGAATGTCCGCCGTATGGCGAAGTTAGAAGCAGCCAAAAAGAAACGCATGGCGGCGCGAAATAAGCGCCTGGACGCCCTTCGCAAGAAGCATCGGCACGCCGTGGCGGTGATAATCAGGAATCGGGACTACCAGGGTCGAACACCCGATGTCCTGTTTGCCGCCAACGATGCCGACGCAATGCGGCGGTTCACAACCAAGAATTTGGGCTATCGCGAAGGCAATATCATCGATTTACGGGACGCCACCCTGACCCAACTCAATGCGACCTTTGGCACCGTGGACAATTACAGAGGCCGCCTATTTGACTACGTCCGCCCAGGCAAATCCGATGTTATCGTCTTCTATTCCGGCCACGGCGTGCCCGGATCTAAGAACCGCAAGGGTTATTTATTGCCGATCAATGCTGATCCTGACCGCGTTGAGTTAAATGGCTATCCACTCGACACGCTTCTGAGCAATCTCGCCCAGGTGCCGGCGCGCTCAATGACGGTTTACGTTGATGCCTGCTTCAGCGGCGAGAGTGAGAGCGGGACATTGGTGCGATCAACCTCTGGCATTACAATACAGGCGAAAATGCCCTCATCTGCCGCGCACATGACCGTTATTACCGCCGCGCGGAATGACCAATTCGCCAGTTGGGACGAAGACGCCAAACATGGATTATTCACCAAGCACCTCCTTGCCGCTCTCAAGGGCGAGGCGGATAGCGCAGATTATGGCGATGGTGATGGCAAGGTAACGCTGGCCGAACTCAAGACCTATCTCGACGAAGAGATGACCTATCAGGCTCGTCGACGTTACAGCCGAGACCAAAAGGCAACGGTTCAAGGCAACCTGAACAGGGTATTGGCGACGTTGCGGTAATTTTGGACGGCCGCGATATAGTCGGCGAACGGGCATCATACGATCGATTTGTATCATCTTTTGCTTTTGTCCAAATAGGGACTGCCGGCCATTGTTTTGGTTGATGCCGCCTGACTTCACTGGTGCCAGCGGACGGTCTTGATGGATTCCGGCGTGCCTTATTAAACCGCCTTGCAATGCCCAGCATTTCCGTCTATGAACCCCGCGACTTAACGTAAATCGCACGTGGGCTTGCGTCGATGGGACAGACAGACCCTATCGGTGCTCCGGTGTCCGGCAACGGATGGGCGCCCGCGGAGGCATAACCGGAGAAGAAAATGACACTTTCGGACGTCCCGACATTCACCATGCGTCAGCTCTTGGAAGCTGGCGTTCATTTCGGCCATCAGACCCATCGCTGGAACCCCAAGATGGCGCCCTTCATCTATGGCGCGCGGAATAATATCCACATCATGGATCTGCGCGAAACCGCGCCCATGCTGCAACGCGCCTTGGTCCGGGTCCGCGACGAGGTTTCGCGCGGCGGCCGGGTGCTGTTCGTCGGCACCAAGCGCCAGGCCTCCGGTCCCTTGACCGATGCGGCCAAGGCCTGCGGCCAGTACTATGTCAACCATCGCTGGCTGGGCGGCATGCTGACCAACTGGCGCACGATCTCCAATTCCATCAAGCGCCTGCGGACCCTGGAAGATCAATTGGCGGAGGAAACCAGCGGCCTGACCAAGAAGGAGCTGTTGCAGCTGACCCGCGAGCGGGACAAGCTGGAACGCGCCCTGGGCGGCATCAAGGAAATGGGCGGCCTGCCGGCGGTGATGTTCGTGATCGACACCAATAAGGAAGAGATCGCCATCCAAGAGGCCAAGAAGCTGAACATTCCGGTCATCGCGGTGGTGGATTCCAACTGCGACCCCGACAAGATCGACTTCCCCATTCCGGGCAACGATGACGCCGCGCGGGCTATTTCCCTGTACCTGGACCTGATCTCGCGCTCCGTGATCGCCGGTCTGCAGCAGGAACGCCAGAGCGACGGCGAGGACCTGGGCGCGGCGGAAGAACTGCCCGTGGAAGAAGTCGCGGCGGTGGAAGAGGCGGTTGCCGAGGCTGCGGCGGAACCAGCGGCGGCAGCGGAACCGGTTTCGGAAGCAGCCGCCGAGGCCGCGCCGGAAGCGGCTGCTGAGGCGGCTCCGGAAGCAGCTCCGGAAGCCACGGCATCCTAGTCCAATTTACTCATTATAACAGTAATTTACACTGTATACTTCACCTGGGAGATTAACAGTGACACAAGTATCAGCGGCAATGATCAAAGAGCTGCGCGGCAAGACCGGCGCCGGCATGATGGATTGCAAGAAGGCCCTGGAAGAATCCGAGGGCGATGTGGAAGCGGCCGTCGATTGGCTGCGTACCAAGGGCCTGGCGGCAGCCGCCAAGAAGGCCGGACGCGTGGCCGCCGAAGGCCTCGTCGCGGTGGCCGCGGAAGGCAACAAGGGCGCCGTGGTTGAAGTCAACAGCGAGACCGATTTCGTCGCCCGCAACGACCAGTTCCAGGATTTCGCCCGCAACATGGGCAATTTGGTGCTGGCCAGCGGTAATGGCGACCTCGATGCCCTGCAGGCCGAGGCCTATCCGAGCAGCGAGCGTAATGTGGGCGAGGAACTGACCCACATGATCGCCACGATCGGTGAAAACATGTCCCTGCGCCGGGCCGACACCTTGTCGGTGGACCAGGGTGTGGTTGCCAGCTATGTCCATTCCGCCGCTGCCCCCGGTCTGGGCCGCATCGGCGTTCTGGTCGCGCTCGAGTCTTCGGGCGATCAAGGGCAACTGGCGGCACTGGCGAAACAGGTCGCCATGCACGTGGCCGCCGCCTCGCCGCAGTCGGTCAGTACCGATGATCTGGACCCCGAATCGGTCGAGCGTGAACGCGCGGTTTTGACCGAACAGGCCCGCGACAGCGGCAAGCCCGAAGACATCATCGCGAAGATGGTCGAAGGCCGCCTGCGCAAGTTCTATCAGGACGTGGTCCTGACGGAGCAGACCTGGGTGATCGACGGCGAGAGCAAGGTGGCTAAGGTACTGGAACAGGCGGGTAATGACGTTGGCGCACCGGTAAAGGTCGCTGGGTTCATTAAATACGTCATCGGCGAAGGCATTGAGCGGGAAGAAACGGACTTCGCAGCCGAGGTCGCGGCACAAGTTTCCGGTTGATTTTTCCCCGCTTCAGCCATGCAATAGGCGCCGGCTAACAATGACGCCGTGAATAAGAGGGGGAGCCGCTCGTGACAGCGTCCGAGATAGGCAAATCAGAAGCAACTGATGATGGCCAGAATTTGCGCTATCGCCGGGCCCTGTTGAAGATTTCCGGCGAGGCCCTGATGGGCGCGGGCGAATATGGCGTTGACTTCGGGACGGTGCGCCGGATCGCCGAGGACGTCAAGCAAGTGCACGATCTGGGCGCCGAGGTCTGCCTGGTGATCGGCGGCGGCAACATCTTTCGCGGCATATCCGGCGCCACGGTGGGGATGGAGCGCTCCAGCGCCGATTATATGGGCATGCTGGCGACGGTCATGAACGCCCTGGCCATGCAAAGCGCCTTGGAAGGCATCGGCCTGCCAACACGGGTCCTCTCGGCGATCCCAATGTCCACGGTCTGCGAACCATATATCCGCCGGCGCGCTGTGCGGCACCTGGAAAAAGGCCGTGTCGTGATTTTCGCCGCCGGCACCGGCAATCCGTACTTTACCACCGACACCACCGCTGCCCTGCGGGCAGCGGAGATGGATTGCGATTGCCTGTTGAAGGGCACCCAGGTGGATGGCGTCTATTCAGCGGACCCAAGCAGCAGCCCCGATGCCGAACGGTACGACCATTTAAGCTATCACCAAGTGCTGGCCCGCGATCTAAAAGTGATGGATGCGGCCGCCATTTCCCTTGCGCGAGAGAATGCGATCCCTATCCTGGTGTTCTCTATTCATAACGACGGTGCTTTTGCCGACGTATTGCAGGGAAAAGGTACGTGTACCGTCATAGATGAAAATGCCTGACATAAGGACCCAAGAAGAACTAAGGGATAAGGGAGAATGAACGGTGGCGGATCCTGACCTGGACGATCTGGAAAGGCGTATGAACGGCGCTGTGGAGGCGTTGCGGCACGAATTCGCGGGCTTGCGCACGGGACGGGCATCAATCGGCTTGCTGGAACCCGTGGTGGTGGACGTTTACGGCGCGCAGATGCCCTTGAACCAAGTTGGCACCATTGGCGTGCCGGAACCACGCATGCTGACGGTGCAGGTCTGGGACAAGACAGCCGTGTCGGCGGTGGAAAAGGCGATCCGCGCTGCCGGACTTGGCCTGAATCCGGCCGCGGACGGCCAGTTGGTACGGGTACCGATTCCGGAATTGACAGAGGAACGGCGCCTTGAAATGGCCAAGATCGCCCATAAATATGCCGAGCAGGCCCGTGTCGCCGTGCGCAATGTGCGCCGCGACGGCATGGAAACCCTGAAGAAGATGGAAAAGGATGGCGATCTGAACGAGGACGACCATCATCTCTGGAGCGACGAAGTACAACAATTGACGGACCAGACCATCGCCAAGATAGACGAAGCCCTGGAAACCAAAGACGAAGAAATCAAACAAGTTTAGCGGAAACCAGATCGTGACCAATCCTTCACCACAGGCCGAAGCCCCCACGCCGCCCAGACATATCGCCATAATCATGGACGGTAATGGCCGCTGGGCCAAGGCGCGCGGCCTGCCCCGCGTGGCGGGCCATCAACGCGGCGTTGATGCCTTGCGCGGCGTGGTCGAGGCCAGTCAGGAAATGGGTATCGACTATCTGACCCTGTATGCCTTTTCGTCGGAGAACTGGAAACGGCCGCCCACGGAGGTCGATGACCTGATGGGTTTGTTACGTCTGTATTTGCGCCGGGAGTTGCGGGATTTGCACCGGAACGGCGTGCGCATCCGGTTCATTGGCGAATGGCGTCGGCTGGCGCCCGATATCGTCAAACTGATCGAGGATGCGGAACGGACTACCATGGACAACAGCGGTCTGACCCTGGTGATCGCCGTAAACTATGGCAGTCACCGGGAAATTGTAGAGGCTAGCCGGCAAATTGCGGTCGCCGTCGCGGATGGCCGCATGAACCTTGATGACATCGACGAGGCGACCTTTGCCTCGCACCTTCACACTGGCGGCATTCCCGATCCCGATCTCGTTATCAGGACCAGCGGCGAACAGCGCTTGAGCAATTTTCTGCTTTGGCAGGCTTGTTATGCGGAACTGGTCTTCATGGACGTGCTGTGGCCCGATTTCAACAAGCGCAGCCTGGAACAAGCCATAGATGAATTCCACCACCGCGAACGACGTTATGGCGCAACCAGCGGCTGATCCTATTCCATCGCCCTTGCGGACACGGGTTCTGTCGGCACTGGTCTTGCTGCCCGTGGTCCTGGCGCTGCTCTATATGGGCGGCCTGGGCTTTCTCCTTCTGCTGGCCCTGGCCGCGGTCCTGATGGCGGGGGAATGGGACCGCCTGACGGAGGGAGCCATACGCGGTCCGAAGCACTTCGCCAATTTTGGCACCCTTGGCCTTGCCTCGGCGGTTGTTTTGCTGGCGGTCCTGGTACTTGGTTATTACGGTCAGGCCGGCTGGGCCTTGCTGGCGCTGTTGCCTGGCGCTTTGCTGCTTGCCGTTCTGAGCCGTTTGAACGGGCGTGAGGCGGTTTGGCCGATACTTGGCCTGTTTTGGCTGGGGCTGCCTTGCCTGGCTTTGCTGTGGCTGCGCATGGGGGATGATGGGATGCTGGCGGTTTCATGGCTGTTTCTGGCTGTCTGGAGTTGCGATACGGGGGCCTACTTCGCGGGCCGGCGTATCGGCGGGCCTAAGCTGGCGCCCCGGATCAGCCCCAAAAAAACCTGGTCGGGGTTGCTTGGCGGGATGGCGTTGGCCGCCCTGGCGTCGGTTTTGCTGGCCCTCGCCATGGGGCTGGCGGGGGTCGTTCTTTTGGCGTTTCTGGGTGCGCTTTTGGCCATGATCTCGCAAGGCGGGGATTTGGCCGAGTCGGCCGTGAAACGCCATTTCGACGTTAAGGACAGTGGCGCCCTGATCCCCGGCCATGGCGGCATTCTGGACCGGGTCGACGGTGTTTTGTTCGCTGCCCCGGCCCTGGTTTTGCTGACCCTGGCTTCCACACTGAGCCCTGCCTTGGACGTGCTGCCATGGCGGTAGGGAAAGCAAACAAGCAAGACGGCACGGCGCCGCGCCGGGTCTCGATCCTGGGCGCGACCGGTTCCGTTGGCTGCAATACCCTGGATCTGATCGCGCGCCAACCCGAAGCCTACAAGGTTGTTGCCCTGACGGCACAGCGCAATGTGGAATTGCTGGCGGCACAGGCCCGCCAATTCAACGCCGAACTGGCGGTCATCGGGGACGCCGCACATCACGGCGCCTTGCAAGAGGCCCTGGCCGGCAGCGGCGTGGCTGTTGCCTCGGGCGCCGAGGCCCTGTGCGAGGCGGCGGAAAGACCCAGCGATTGGATCATGGCGGGGATCGTCGGCGCCGCCGGCCTGGGACCGACCCTGGCCGCCATTCGGCAAGGCGCCGTCGTTGCCCTGGCCAATAAGGAATGCCTGGTCTGCGCCGGCGAATTGATGCTGCAGGAAGTCCAACGCAGCGGCGCTACCCTGCTGCCGGTGGATTCAGAACATAACGCCATCTATCAGGTCTTTGATTTTGACCGGCCCCAGAGCGTCGACCGCATCATTCTAACTGCCTCGGGCGGCCCCTTCCTGAACCTGGACGTAACGGCCATGGCCCAGGTCACGCCGGCCCAGGCGGTGGCGCATCCAAACTGGGACATGGGCAACAAGATTTCGGTGGACTCGGCCACCATGATGAACAAGGGCCTGGAATCGATCGAGGCCTTTCATCTGTTCCCCGTCACCGCCGCGCAGATCGATATTCTGATCCATCCGCAATCCGTGGTGCATAGCCTGGTTGCCTATGTGGATGGCTCGGTCCTGGCGCAGTTGGGGGCGCCCGATATGCGCACGCCCATCGCCTATGCCCTGGCCTGGCCGAACCGTATGGCAACCCCGACGGAACGGCTGGATCTGGCCCGCATCGCCAACCTGGCGTTCGAGGCGCCCGATCCCATGCGCTTTCCATCACTACGCCTGGCGCGCGAGGCATTGGAGGCGGGGGGCACAGCGCCAACGGTCCTGAACGCCGCCAACGAAATCGCCGTCGCGGCGTTCCTGGAAGAACGCCTGGGCTTCCTGGAAATCGCCCGGGTGGTTGAGGAAACCTTAAACAAAGTGGCTGTAACCTCGGTGGCTGAATTGGCCGATGTTGGCGCCGCCGACGACGAGGCCCGAAAGATGGCGCGGCAAATAGCCGGCCTTCCAGCCCGGCGCGACGGCCGCTTGAGCCTGGTACAAGGTTAGACTGCTAATGGACATGATCATGGACTTTTTTACCGGCGTCGGGGGCTATGTGCTGCCGTTTCTGGTTGTCTTGACGATCCTGGTTTTTGTTCACGAGATGGGCCATTACCTGGTCGCGCGCTGGAATGGCGTCCGGGTCGAGGTCTTTTCCATCGGCTTCGGGCCCGAGATTAAAGGCTGGAATGACAGCACCGGCACGCGCTGGAAATTCTGCTGGATACCCTTTGGCGGCTACGTGAAGTTTTTCGGCGACAGCGATGGCGCCTCCCGGCCCGATGACGAGACCTTGCGCGAGCTGACCGAAGACGAGCGCGCGGTATCTTTCCATCACAAGAGCCTTGGCCAGCGCGCCGCCGTGGTCGCCGCCGGGCCATTGGCCAACTTCATTTATGCCATCGTCGTGCTGGCGGCCATGTACATGGCCTTTGGCCAACGGGTTACACCGGCGGAAATTGGCCGCGTTATCGATCAAGGCGCCGGGCAAATAGCCGGCTTTCAGGAAGGCGACGTGGTTCTGGCCATCGACGGCGACAGCATCCACCGTTTCGAACAGTTTGAGCAGGCGGTCTTCCTGAACCCCGAGACCCCCCTCACCTTCCGCATCCGCCGCGACGGCCGGGAACAGACCATCGCGGCCACGCCGCGGCTGGTTGAAAAGGCGGACCGCCAGGGCATCATGCACAAGTTTGGCGATCTGGGACTGTGGCCGGCTAATCCGGCGATCGTCGGCAAGGTATATGAAAACAGCCCGGCGGCCGAAGCCGGCGTCATGGTGGGCGACCGGATCATGGCCATCGACGGCAAGCCGGTCGACAATTTCGAGCGCCTGCAGGACATCGTCGCCATCAGCAAGGGACGGCGGCTGGCTGTGACCGTTCTGCGTGACGGCGGCGAAGTCCGCCTGCATATGGCGGCCCGGCGCGATGTGACAACGGCGGCGGATGGCAGCGGCGCCACCAGGGAGCGCTGGCTGATCGGCATCCTGCGGGCGCAGCGGGCACCGGTTCGGCTTAGTCCCGGCAACGCCGTCGTACAGGCGGTGGCGACCTGTTACAACATGCTTGCGCAGACCCTGGACTACGTGGGACAGATGATTTCCGGCAGACGGGGCACGGAAGATCTGGGCGGTCCCATACGAATCGCGCATGCATCGGGGCAAGCGGCCCAGGTCGGCGTCGAACAACTGATCATGCTGTCAATTCTGCTATCGCTTAATCTCGGCATGATCAATCTGTTCCCAATCCCCATACTGGACGGCGGCCACCTGCTTTTCTACGGCTTTGAAGCTATACTGCGCCGTCCCCTGACGGAGCGGACCCAGGAATTCGCCTTTCGCATCGGCTTGGCTATGGTGCTAACACTTACGGTCTTTGCCACCTGGAATGATCTGGTAAACTTGCGCGTCGTGGAGTTTATCGCCGGCCTGTTCTCATAACCCGGGAACGAGGTCTATTGGAGGCCGTACATTTGCGTTTTCGTTGGATCCCCTTGCCCTTTGCCGCAACGTTCGTTGGCGCCCTGCTGGCTGCCTCGCTAATGGCGCTGGCGACCGCTGCTCCGGTTCTGGCCCAGACAGCGTCATCACCTATCGTGGCGCGCATCGATGTGCAGGGCAATCAGCGGATCGAGGCCTTAACGGTACAGTCATACATGACCATCTCGACCGGCGAACCGTTCGATGCGGCCAAGGTTGATCAATCATTGAAGGCCTTATTCGCGACCGGCCTGTTCGCGGACGTTTCCATCCGCCGCCAGGGCAATGTGCTGGTGGTCGACTTGGTGGAAAATCCGATCATCAACCGGCTGGCATTCGAGGGTAACAAGCGGGTCAACGATGACACGCTGGAGCAGGAAGTACAATTACGCCCCCGTATCGTCTACACCCGCAGCCGGGTACAAGCGGATGTCCAGCGGATCCTGCAAGTCTACCGCCGTAGCGGCCGCTATGCCGCCTCGGTGGAACCAAAGGTCGTCCAGCTTGAACAGAACCGCGTTGACCTGATCTTCGAAATCAACGAAGGGCCGGTCACAGGCATTCGCCGCATCGACATTATCGGCAACAAGAGTTTCGACGACGGCAAGCTGCGCCGGACCATCGCGACCAAGGAAACCCGCTGGTACCGCTTCTTCTCCTCCGACGACAACTATGACCCCGACCGCGTGACCCTGGACAGGGAATTGCTGCGCAAGTTTTATCTGGAGCGCGGCTATGCCGATTTCCGGGTTCTCTCGGCAGTGGCGGAGTTGACCCACGACCGCAGCAATTTCTTCCTCGCCTTCACGGTGGAAGAGGGCGAAATGTACAAATTCGGCAAGATCGAATTGGCCACCAGCCTACGGCATCTGGACCCCGAGTCCCTGCGCGGCGTGCTGACCATCTTTGAAGGCGATACCTATAACGCCGAGGCGATCGAAAAATCCATTGAGAAGCTGAATTTTGCCGTTGGCGCCCGTGGCTATGCCTTCGTGGATATCCGGCCCCGGGTCAAACGCCTACGAGATCAACGTTTGATCGAACTGGTGTTGGAGATCAATGAAGGGCCACGGGTCTATATTGACCGGATTAACATAACCGGCAACATCCGCACCCTGGACAAGGTTATCCGGCGCGAGATGAAGCTTGTGGAAGGCGATGCCTTCAATACGGCCAAGCTGCGCCGGTCGCGGCAACAGATTCGCCGCCTGGGCTTTTTTGACAAGGTCGATGTGGCGCAGGCGCCGGGCGAAACCGACGACAAGGTTGTCATTGATGTCGACGTGCAGGAGCGTTCCACGGGCGAATTGAGCTTTGGCCTGGGCATATCGACAACGGAAACCGTGGTTGGCGACATCTCGATCCGCGAGCGCAATCTGTTGGGTAAGGCGCAGGACCTGAAAATATCATTGGGCCTGTCCGCCAAGCGCCAGCAGATAGATCTGTCATTCACCGAACCTTACTTTCTGGACCGCCATGTCTCGGCCGGTTTCGATATATTCAGCCTGAAAGAGGACCAGCAAGACCGTAGTTCCTTTGACGAACAGTCCCGCGGCTTCAGCCTGCGGTCCCGCTTCCCGATTACCGAAAACCTAAAACAGGGCGTGCGCTATACCTTGCGCGAGGACACCCTCGAGAATATCGATAATGATACCTCGGAGTTTATTCGCTTGGATGCCGGCGATTATATTACCTCCGCCATCAGCTATAATCTGACTTACGACACCCGCGACGACATTTTTCTGCCCACCACGGGTATCATTATCGGCGGCGGCCAGCAATTGGCGGGCCTGGGCGGCGATATTCAATATCTACGCAGCACCGGCAAGATTTCGTACTTCTACCCCATTACCCAGGATGTGGTGGCCAACGCGGCCTTGACGGGCGGACACATACTCGGCCTGGACCAGGACGTGCGGGTGCTGAACCGGTTTTTCCTGGGCGGCGATAACTTCCGCGGCTTTGAAACCGGTGGCCTGGGCCCAAGGGACAGCTCGACCGATGATGCGATCGGCGGCAATACCTATTTCGTGGCCACGGGCGAAATGCGTTTTCCCATCGGCCTGCCTAATGATTTCGGTGTTTTGGGCCGGGCTTTCACGGAGATTGGCACCTTGCTTGACCCTGATGTAAGCGGCGCCAATTTGCTGAATACATCGGAACCGCGCGTGAGTATCGGCATAGGCGTGTCATGGCGCTCGCCGTTCGGTCCAATCCGTGTCGATCTGGCCCAAGCCGTGGTCAAGGAAAATTTCGATAAGGAAGAATTATTCCGCTTTAGTTTTGGCACCAGGTTCTAAGTATCGTAATATTTAGGGCCCGGCATATTCGGCGAACCCCTTGCCGCGGTTTGGAAAGACATGACATGCGGCATTTATCCGCTCTGCCCATTCTAGCATTCGCCATATTGCTCATGGCGGCCATTGGTTCCAGGGCCTATGCACAGGATAGCAAGGCGCTGCCAAGGGCCGTCGTGGCGGTCCTCGACTATGCGCATATTCTGCGGACCTCGGATGCGGCCAAGGATATTCGCCGGCAGGTCGAACAATACCGCATCACCCTACGCGATGCGATCCAGGCCGAAGAACTTGCCCTGCGCAATGAAGAGGCCGAGTTAAAACGCCAGCGCAACGTCTTGAGCCCGGAAGCCTTCGCCGAAAAAAGGGAGCAGTTCAAGAAGCGGGTGATTGCGGCGCAACGGAATGGGCAGGGGCAAAAGCGGCAACTGGACCAGGCTATCAAAACGGCCATGTTGCAGGTACAGCAGGCGGTGATACCTATTGTCAAAAAACTGACGGAGATCAACGGAATTAACATTGTGGTGGATAAATCACAGGTTCTCGTCGCTGACCGGGCAATTGATATTACCAAACCGGTGCTGGATAGACTGAACCAAAACCTGCGTACGGTAGCGGTTCCCAAACCGCAATGAACAGACCGCAATGAACAGACCGCAATAATCGTGGACAAGCAGTAGGCGGATATGGCCGATCCCAGATTTTATCAACAGCAGGGCCCCTACAGGTTGAGCGAATTAGCTGCAATCGCCGATGCGGAATTGGCCGATGCGGCAACAGCCGATATCTTGATCAATGATATCGCGGCCCTGGAAACAGCCGGGCCCGGGCAGTTAAGTTTTCTTGACAACAAGGCATATATCAATGCTTTCGCCGCCAGCCAGGCGCCGGCCTGCATCGTGGCCGCCCAACATGCCGGCCGCGCACCTGACGGCATGGCGCTGTTGCTGAGTAAACAGCCCTATCGGGCCTTTGCCCTGATTGCCCAGGCATTCTATCCCAGGCCGCGGCCGCTGGCAGCAATATCCGCAGCCGCGTCGGTCGATGCCTCGGCGGTGCTGGGCGATGGTTGCCAGATAGAGGCCGGCGCCGTGATCGCCGCCGGCGCGGAACTGGGCAGCCATTGCGCCGTGGGTGCCAACGCCACCATCGCTCCCGGCGTCATCTTGGGCGACGACTGCATTATCGGTGCCAATGTTTCGCTTTCTCATTGCCAGATCGGCGATCGGGTCACCCTGCATCCCGGCGCCCGCATCGGCCAGGACGGTTTTGGCTTTGCCATTGATCCGGCCGGTCATGTCAAGGTACCGCAGGTCGGCCGCGTGATGATCGGCGACGACTGCGATATCGGCGCCAATACGACGATCGACCGTGGGTCCATGCGCGATACGGTGATCGGGCCCGGTTGTTGGATTGATAATCTGGTGCAAATCGGGCACAACGTTGAATTGGGTCGTGGTTGTGTGATCGCCGCCCTGGCCGGAATTTCGGGCAGCACCAAGGTAGGCAACTTTGTTGCCCTGGGCGGGCAGGTTGGCATGGCGGGCCATCTGAATATCGGCGATGGCGTGCAGATCGCGGCGCAAAGCGGTGTCATGGCGGATGTTCCGCCCGGTTTGACCCTGTGCGGTACGCCGGCGGTGCCGATCAAGGAATTTTTTCGCGGCGTGGCGACCTTGCGGCGCCTGACGCGGAACAAGGATAAGGGTGAAGGAAAAAGCGATGGCGAGGGGACATGACTGAGGCACCAGCTAGCGGCGTTGTGGAGGCCATCGATATCAACCGCATCATGGCGATGATACCGCATCGCTATCCCATGCTGTTGATTGACCGCGTGGTCGATGTTGTACCTGGCGAAAGCGCCGTGGGTATCAAGAACGTCACCATCAACGAACCGCAGTTCCAGGGCCATTTCCCGCAGCGCCCGGTTATGCCGGGAGTCTTGATTGTTGAAGCCATGGCGCAGACGGCGGCGGTTCTGGTGGTGCAGTCCCTCGGCGGGGAGGTCGAGGGCAAGCTGGTCTATTTCATGTCCATCGACAATTGCCGCTTTCGCCGCCCCGTGGGTCCGGGCGATGTCATGCGACTGCACGTCACCAAGGAACGCAGCAAGGGCAAGGTTTGGAAATTTCAGGGTAAGGTCTATGTTGACGACGCACTTTGCAGCGAGGCCAATTTCATGGCCATGCTGGCCGATGAGTAAATTGGCGGATAGGTTGGGACGATAGGTTAGGATCATGGTGGAAATTCATCCGACGGCAATCGTGGAAGACGGCGCCGAACTTGGTACCGGGGTGCGGATCGGCCCCTACTGCACGGTCTCGGCCGAAGCGAAACTGGGCGATGGCGTCGTTCTCGACAGCCATGTGGTGATTGCCGGGCGCACCACCATTGGCCCCAACAACCGCATCTATCCGTTCGCGGTGGTCGGATCCGCGCCGCAGGACACCAAATACGCCGGCGAAGCATCGGAGCTGATCCTGGGCGCCAATAACGTCGTGCGTGAACATGTCACAATGCACCCCGGCACCGAGGGCGGCGGTATGGTGACCCGCGTCGGCAACAATTGTCTGATCATGGTGGGCGCCCATCTGGCGCATGACTGTCAGCTTGGCGACCACGTCATCCTGGTCAACAACGTTATCCTCGGCGGCCATGTGGAGGTTCAGGATCATGCCATTTTGGGCGGCATGTCGGCGGTGCATCAATTTGTCCGGATCGGCCGCCACGCCATGATCGGCGGCAAATCGGCGGTGGAAAGCGATGTTATTCCCTACGGCTCGGTGCTGGGCAACCGGGCCTATTTGAGCGGCCTGAATATCATTGGCCTTAAACGGCGCGGCTTTAGCCGGGATGAAATCCATGGCCTGCGCGCCGCCTATCGGCTGTTGTTCGCCCAGGAAGGCACCATGCAGGAGCGCCTGGTCGATGTCGCCGCCATGTTCGCCGAGCACGAACAGGTGATGGAGATCGTGGCATTTATCCAGGCGGATTCCTCGCGCGCCCTCTGCCAGCCGAAAGTGGACCGTGCCGCCTAAACTGGGAATCCTGGCCGGCCGGGGAGAGTTGCCCAGCCGTATCGTCGAGGCGGCGCGGGCCGCCGGGCGGGAGTTCTTCGTTATTGCCTTTAACGGCGAGACGGACCCGGCCACGGTAGCGGATGGGGTGGCCGGCGGGATCGAACACGCCTGGGTCGATGTCGCCACGGTGGGCCGGACCATCAAGCTGTTGAAGCAGGCCGAGGTCGAGGAACTGGTTCTGATCGGCCCCGTGGGACGGCCGGATTTTTCCAAGCTGAAACCCGATTGGCATGGCGCCAAATTGCTGCCCAAGGTCATTCGCGCGGCCCGTCAGGGCGATGACGCCATCATGAAGGTGGTGGTGGAGGATTTGGAGAGCCAGGGCTTTGCCATTCTGGGCGCCGAGACGGTGCTGGCCAGCCTGGGTGCGCCCACGGGCAGTTTCGGTGCCCACGCGCCCGATGCCCGCGATCAGGCCGACATTGAACGGGGCATGGCGGTGCTGGCGCGGTTAGGTGAATTGGACATTGGCCAGGCCGCTGTCGTCCGCGACGGTTATGTCCTGGCGGTGGAAGCCGCCGAGGGCACGGACGAGATGTTACGGCGCTGCGGCCAGTTTCGCACCGGCGAGCCTGCCGGCGTGCTTGTCAAACGGCCCAAGCCGGAACAGGAACGCCGGGTCGATCTGCCCACCATCGGGGTTCCGACTGTGCAAGGCGCGGCGGCGGCTGGCCTGAAGGGTATCGCGGTCGAGGCCGGCGGCGCCCTGGTCGCGGACCGGGTGGCGGTGGCGGAAGCGGCGGATGCGGCGGGGATCTTCGTTTGCGGCGTCACCATTGAAGAATTGAATAGGGAAGAGGTGCCTAGAGAAGAGCTGCCTGTGGAGGACGGGTCCTGAGCGCGGCCAGCCGGCATTTCATCCTGGTCGCGGGCGAGGCCTCGGGCGATGCCCTGGGTGCCAGATTGATCGCCGCCCTGCGGCAACGCAGTGGCGACGAGATTGAATTCAGCGGCGTCGGCGGCGCGCTGATGGCGGCCCAGGGTCTGGACAGCCTGTTTCCCATCGCGGATCTGTCGGTCATGGGTTTGGCCGAAATCCTGCCCCGCCTGCCCTTGCTGCTGCGCCGCCTGTCCGAAACCGCGGACCACGTCAGGGCTGTTCAGCCAACGGCGCTGATTACAATCGATGCGCCCGGTTTCTCCTTTCGCCTGGCCAAGCGCCTCAAAGGCGAAGGCATCCCTTTGATCCATTATGTCGCCCCGCAGGTCTGGGCCTGGCGGCCTGGGCGGGCGCGGCATCTGGCCGGGCGGATTGATCACTTGCTGGCCCTGCTGCCGTTCGAACCCGCTTTCTTTTCCGATTACGACCTGCCCTGCGATTTCGTCGGCCATCCGGTGATCGAAGGCGTGGCGGAAGCACCGGGCGACGGCGCCGCCTTTCGCCGCGCCAGGGGCATTGCCGCCGAGGCCAAGGTTCTGGCCATGCTGCCCGGCAGCCGGGTCGGCGAAGCCAGTCGCCTGTTGCCGATTTTCGCCCAGGTCGCCGGCCTGCTGCAGGCCCAGCAACCCGGCTTGGAGATCGTCCTGCCAACGGTGGAACAGGTGGCGGCCACCGTTACGGAGGCGGTGCGTCCCTGGTCCGTGCCCACTCACATTGTTAAAGATGGCGATGCCCGCGCCGATGCCTTCGCCGCCGCCGATGCGGCACTTGCCGCCTCCGGCACCGTGTCGTTGGAGCTCGCCTTGCGGGGCATTCCAGCCGTGGTCGCCTACCGCACCAATCCAATCACGGCGGCCCTGGTTCGGCGCATGCTGACCATTCCCCATGTGGCCTTACCCAATATCCTGGCCGACCGGCAGGTGATGCCGGAATTCCTGCAAGAAAACTGCCAGGCCGAGCCCATTGCCGCCGCCCTGGGTCGATTACTGGATGATCCCGCGCGGCGCGCGGCCCAGGAGGCGGAGTTGGCACATATTGCCGAGATGCTGGGCCGCGGCGGTACCGCGCCAAGCTTGCGCGCGGCGGATGCCATTTTGCGGGTCGTCGAGGCTGGATAAAAAAAGGGCCCGCAAATGCGGGCCCCTTTGTCGTTAACGTTTATCGATGGTCAGCGCCGTGTTTAGCGTTTGTCCACGGGCACGAAAGTGCGTTCGGTCTGGCCGGTATAAAGCTGACGCGGCCGGGTGATTTTCTGGGACGGATCCTCGATCATCTCGTTCCACTGGGCGACCCAACCGACCGTCCGGGCCAAGGCGAAAATCACCGTGAACATCGACGTCGGGAAACCCATGGCGCGCAGGATGATGCCGGAATAGAAATCCACGTTGGGATACAGTTTGCGGTCCACGAAATACGGATCGCTAAGCGCAATCTTCTCCAACTCCATGGCCAGTTCCAGCAGCGGATCATTGATTCCCAGATCCTCCAGCACTTCATGGCAGGTCGCCATCATGACCTTGGCGCGGGGGTCATAGTTCTTGTAGACCCGGTGACCAAAGCCCATCAGGCGGAAATTGTCGTTGGGATCCTTGGCCCTTTCCAGGCACGAAGCGACATTGGAGATATCGCCGATTTCACCCAGCATATTCAACACGGCCTCGTTGGCGCCGCCATGTGCGGGGCCCCACAACGAGGCAATGCCGGCGGCGATGCAGGCAAAGGGATTGGCGCCGGAGGAGCCGGCGGTACGCACGGTCGAGGTCGAGGCGTTTTGCTCGTGATCGGCGTGCAGGATCAGGATCCGGTCCATGGCCCGGGACAGCACCGGGTTCATTTTATAATCCTCGCACGGCACCGCGAACATCATGTGCAGGAAATCTTCCGCATAGGAGAGATCGTTACGCGGATACATGAAGGGCTGGCCGATGGAGAATTTGTAGGCCCAGGCGGCGATCGTCGGCATCTTCGCGATCAGGCGGTAGCTGGCCACCATGCGCTGGTGCGGATCATCGATATCCGTGCTGTCGTGATAAAACGCCGACAAGGCGCCAACCACGCCGCACATGATCGCCATTGGATGGGCGTCCCGGCGAAAGCCGCGATAGAACATCGCCAACTGCTCGTGCACCATGGAGTGATAGGTGATGTCGTGCACGAACTTGTCTTTTTCCGCCTGGCTCGGCAGTTCGCCGTTCAGCAGCAGAAAGCAGGTCTCGAGAAAATCGCTTTGTTCCGCCAATTGATCGATCGGATAACCACGGTGGAGCAGAACCCCTTCTTCACCATCGATAAAGGTGATCTTGCTTTCGCAGCTCGCGGTCGAGGTGAAGCCGGGATCGTAGGTGAATTGATCGGTCGTGCCGTACAATTTACGAATATCGATCACGTCCGGCCCCAAGGTGCCCGACATGACGTCAAAATCCACGCCTCCGTCCGCGTTGCCGAGGGAAATCGTTTTTTCCGCCATGGAATCTCTCCAGTCTTTTGTGATTAGCCAACCCCGCATCATCGGGACGGGCATTTTAATTGATGCTATCGATGCTGCCCCCACTATAGCGGAGGTGACGTCATTAGCGTAGGGTGGATTTTGTCGCAGAGAACAAAAAGTGAATATCCTAACCCAGCCAGGGCTTTATGCCATATGATCGCCAATACGGTCGAGGCTTTCCTGGCGGCCCAGAAAATACAATACCTCGAAAATTCCCGGCGATGCATTGCGCCCGGTCAAGGCGGCGCGCAAAGGCTGGGCCAGCTTGCCCAATTTCAGTCCTTCCGCCTCCGCCAGGCCGCGGATGGCCTCGGTCAACGGCTCCAGATCCCAATCCTCCACCGCGCCAAGACAGGCATGCGCCCGGGCCAGAATAGCCGGGGCCTCGCCCTCCAGCAGCTTGGCGGCCTTGTCTTCCATGGCGAGCGGCCGGCCATCCAGCAGGAAACCCGCCTTGTCGGCCAGTTCAATCAGGGTTTTGGCGCGTTCCTTGAGGGCGTCCAGCGCCAGGGGCAGACGCGCCGCTTCAACAGCACTTAACTCCCGCGCCAAGTCTTGGCTAAGTTGCGCCGCCAAAAGCTTGCATAACGCGGCCTCGTCCATGGTGCGGATGTAATGGCTGTTCAAACTTTCCAGCCGGGGAATGTCAAAACGCGCGGCGGATTTACCGACACCTTCCAAATCGAACCATTCAATGGCCTGATCGGTATCGATAATTTCCTCGTCGCCGTGGCTCCATCCCAGACGCAGAAGATAGTTGCGCAGGGCGGCGGGCAGGATGCCCATGTCGCGGTAGGCTTCCACGCCCAAGGCGCCGTGGCGTTTCGACAGCTTGGCGCCGTCAGCGCCGTGGATCAGCGGGATATGGGCGAAATGCGGCGCCTGCCAGCCCATCAGGTCATATATCTGCCGCTGGCGGAGAGCATTGGTCAGATGATCATCGCCGCGAATGATATGGCTGACCTGCATATCGTGATCATCGACCACCACGGCCAGCATGTAGGTCGGCGTGCCATCGGCGCGCAGCAGCACCATATCGTCCATTTCACTGTTCTGAACGGTCACTTCGCCCTGAACCAGGTCCTGGATTACCGTGGCGCCTTTCTGGGGCGCCTTCAGGCGGATAACCGGCGATGCGCCGGCGGGCGCTTCCGAGGGGTCCCGGTCACGCCAGCGCCCGTCGTAACGGAGGGAACGGCCCTCGGCCTTGGCGGTTTCGCGCATTTCCGACAGTTCCTCGGGCGTGGCATAGCAATAATAGGCGTTGCCCTCGGCCAGCAGTTGCCGGGCCACTTCGGCGTGGCGATCGGCGCGGGCGAACTGCGAGATCGGCTCGCCCTGCCAATCCAAGCCCAGCCACTGCAGACCCTCGTGGATCGCCGTCACCGCCGCCTCGGTGGAGCGGGCCCGGTCCGTGTCCTCGATCCGCAGCAGCATCTCGCCGCCATGATGCTTGGCGAACAACCAATTGAACAAAGCCGTACGGGCGCCGCCGATATGCAGAAATCCGGTGGGAGAGGGTGCGAAGCGGGTAATGACGGACATGCTGTTTAAATTCCGGGTTGTGGGTCTATGATAACGGGTGGCGTTATCTATCACATCGTTCTGGCGGAGGCCAACGGATCACCTCGCACAGGCCTTCCTGGCCGAGCGGGAACGTTGGCCGTTGTGGCTGCCGGTTTTGCTGGCCGTGGGCGTGGCGCTGTATTTCTCCCTGCCCACCGAGCCGCCCTGGTATCTGGGCCCGGTAATCACCGGCGTCCTGATTTGCACCGCCTGGGCCCTGCGCCGGCATGGTTATCTGCTGCTGGTACTCCTCGCCCTGCTGGCCATGGGGGTGGGTTTCTGGGCCGCCCAGGACCGTAGCGCCCGTGTCGCCGGCCCCATTCAGGACGGCAGGCTGGGCCCCGTCGGTTTGACGGGCACCATCACCAATATCGAGACCCGGCCTTATGGCCTGCGCCTGACGTTAAGCGGCAGCGAGATTGCGAAACGGCCCGCTTGGCAAGCGCCCCGGCTGGTCCGCCTGACCCTGCGCGGCAGCCAGGAACCGGCCCTGACGGTGGGCGACCGGGTCGGGCTGCGCGCGGTGCTGATGCCGCCCGCCGGGCCGGCGGCGCCGGGCGCCTATGATTTCGCCCGCGCCGCCTGGTTCAAGCAGATCGGCGCAGTTGGTTATGCCGTCTCCCGCGCCAAGGTCATCAGCGCCGAAAAAGCAAACGGTCTTGCCGCCATCAACCTGCGGATCGCCGGCTGGCGGCATGCCCTCTCGGCGCATCTTCGGGCCCAGGTGCCGGGCGAAGCCGGCGCGGTGGCGGCGGCCCTGATGACCGGCGACCGGGGCGCCATTCCCGAAGCCACCATGCAGGCCATGCGCGACGCGGGATTGGCGCATCTGCTAGCCATTTCCGGCCTGCATGTGGGCCTGATCGCCGGCTGGCTGTTCTTTTCCGTGCGTTTCTTCTTGGCGCTGATCCCGTCCCTGGCATTGCGCGCACCGATCAAGAAATGGGCCGCCGGCGCCGCCCTTTCCGGTGCCTTCGCCTATATGTTGCTGACCGGCGCCACGGTGCCGACCCAGCGGGCGTTCCTGATGCTGGCCCTGGTGATGCTGGCGGTGATCCTGGACCGGGTGGCGATTTCCTTCCGCCTGCTGGCCTGGGCCGCCGTGGCGGTGCTGTTGTGGGCGCCGGAAAGCCTGCTGTCGGTCAGTTTCCAGATGTCCTTCGCCGCCGTGGTCGGTCTGACCGCCATATACGAAGGCCTGGCGCCCAAGATGACGCGCTGGCGCGCCGATGCCGGTCCCATCAAGCGCTCCGGCCTGTATCTGGCGGCGGTCTTGCTGACGACTTTGATTGCCAGCCTGGCGACGGCGCCGTTTGCCTTGTACCACTTCAACCGCGTCGCCCTGTACGGCCTGGCCGCCAACCTGCTGGCGGTACCCCTGACGGCGCTTTTTGTTATGCCCTGCGCCCTGGCGGCGTATTTGCTGCTGCCCTTTGGCCTGGAACAGTTGGCGCTGGTTCCCATGGCTTATGCCATCGAGGCGATCTTGTGGGTGGCCCATGGGGTCGCGGCCTGGCCCGGCGCGGTAGCTCTCGTGCCGGCCTTTTCCGTGGCCGCGTTGGCGATCATCACCCTGGGCGGGTTATGGTTCTGTCTGTGGCGCGGCTCATGGCGTTATGCCGGGCTGGTCGCCATGGGCCTGGGCGCCGCGCTGGCGGCGGGGGGCGATCCGCCCGATATTCTCATTGATGGCCGGGGCAAGGCCATGGCGGCCCGTCTGCCGAACGGTGATGTCCTGGTGGCGGCACCCTATAGACGCAACAACATCACGCTCTCGACCTGGCTGCGCCGTTGGGGGGCGGCGGAACCAAGCGTGGATGACCGCAGCATGCGTTGCGACCGCCTCGGCTGCAGCTTGCTCCATGGCAATGCTTCGGTCGGTTTTGCCCGTGATCCACGCGCCCTGGAAGATGACTGCCGCATCGCGGATCTGGTCTTGGCCGCCGTGCCGGTACGATTCAACTGCCCGTCGGCGGAAATGGTCATAGACCGTTTCGATCTATGGCGCCGGGGTGCCATCGCCGTGCGCTGGCGCGATGGCGTGATCAGTGTTGAAGGCGCCAACGATCATCGGGGCAACCGCCCCTGGAGCCGTCCAAAAGGGAAGAAATCGCGCCAAAAATATTCGCGCTAGTACTGCCGCAGCAGTCCGATCAACTGGCCCTGGATCTTAACCCGGTCAGGTGGGAAAATCCTGGTTTCATAGCTCTGATTGGCCGGTTCCAGGGCGACGGAATTGCCCTTCGAGCGCAGCCGTTTCAAGGTCGCCTCGTTATCATCGATCAGAGCCACCACAATGGCACCGTTTTCCGCCGTATCGCTGCGTTTCAGGATCACCGTATCGCCATCCAGAATGCCTGCGTCAACCATTGAATCGCCGGCGACCTCCAAAGCGAAATGTTCGCCCCGCGCCAGCATGCCGCGCGGCACGTCGACAAAATTGGAGGGATCGCGCAACGCCTCGATCGGGGTGCCGGCGGCGATCCGGCCATAAAGAGGCATGGAGACAATATCGTCGGAATTCGATGCCTGGCCCGCCATGGCGGTGCTGAATTCACCCTGAATAACGTTTGGCGCCAGTTTCTCACCGCCCGGCAGCACCGCATCGGGCAATTGCAGAACTTCCAAGGCCCGGGCCCGATGGGCCAGACGGCGGATGAAACCGCGTTCCTCCAACGCCGTAATCAGGCGGTGAATGCCGGATTTTGACTTTAAATTCAGGGCATCCTTCATCTCGTCGAAGGATGGCGATATGCCGTTTTTGCGAATATGTCCGTGGATGAACGTGAGAAGTTCGTGCTGTTTGCGCGTCAACATTCCAAGACCCTCATTCGCTGGATGAATGTGTATAAATCATACATAATTCAACCTGAAAAACCATACCTTTGCCGGAACAAAAGCAAAACGTAGCTATATGTTCTAGTTTGGTTCTCGATTGTGGTCAAGAAATAATGTCAAATTGTGGATAATTTATCCACAGGCAGCCCTAAAGCTTCGTTTCAAATGCCCGTGGTTTCGCCGCTCAAGGGCAGAATTTCAACCCTTTCGCCGGCTTTCGCGGGTTCCGCGTGGGGTGCGCGCAGGATCAGGCAATCGGCCTTGGCCAGGCGCGAAAGCATGGAACTGTCCTGTTTTTCAAACGGCATAACGACAGTTTCGCCGTCCCCGTCCAGGGTCGCGGTGGCGCGCAGATAGTCCTGACGCTGATCGTTGCCGGGCAGATCCTGACCCAGGCGCGCGCTCTGGTTGGCGGCGTGGGGGTTCAGGCCCAACATGGCGCGGATTGCCGGACGTAGATAAACAATGCCGCAGACCAGGGAGGAAACCGGGTTGCCCGGCATGCCCATCATGGGCGTATCGCCGATACTGCCGAAAATCAGCGGCTTGCCGGGGCGCATGGCGATACGCCAGAAATCCAGCTCCAGGCCATTCTGACCCAGCACCTTGCGCACCAGATCATGATCCCCGACCGAGGCGCCGCCCAAGGTCACCAGCATATCAGCGCCACGGGCCCCCGAGGCCAGCGCACGCAGGGAATCTTCGTCATCGGAAGCAATACCCAGATCGATGGCCTCCCCGCCCGAGGCCTTGATCAGGCCCATCAGGGCAATGGTATTGGACGAGATGATCTGGTTCGGGCCCACCGGTTCGCCGGGACGGACGATCTCGTCACCTGTGGCCAGCAGGGCGATACGCGGGCGCCGGGCCACGGTCAGCCAGGGCACGTTCATGGCGGCGGCCAGGCCGACGTCGCGGGCTGACAGCACCCGGTTCGCCGTGATGCCCACATCGCCATGTTGAAAGTCCAGACCGGCGGGACGGACGAATTTGCCGGGCCACGGCGCCACCGTCATGGTGATCTGGTCGCCGGCGGATTCGGTGTCTTCCTGCATGACGATGGCATCGGCGCCTTTGGGTACCGGCGCGCCGGTGAAGATCCGCGCGGTCTGTCCCGGCCCAACCTCTCCCGCGAAGGCATTGCCGGCGGCGGACTCGCCGATTTGCGTCAGGGTCGCGGGCACTTCCGCCACGTCCGCGGCGCGCACCGCATAGCCGTCCATGGACGAAACATCCACCGGCGGCTGGGTCAGGCGGGCGGTCACATCACGGGCCAGCACCCGGCCATGGGCGTCTGCAAGAGAGATATTTTCGGTCGGCATCCGGTGCACCCCGTCCAGGATGCGTTGCAGCGCCTCGGCGACTGAGATCATTCCATAGTTCCTAATGTATTTTATTCATTTTGCGTTGTAAACACCTGATTTACCACCAGATTTATGGATCAATCTGACATCGCATAATTGCATGCCGCGATCCACCGCCTTGCACATATCATAAATCGTCAGGCCGGCGACACTGACGGCGGTCAGAGCCTCCATCTCAACCCCTGTGCGCCCGCTCAGCTTGACTTCGGCCGTGATCTCGACGGCGTTTTCGGCCTCGTTACAGGCCAGCTCCAAACTGACCGATGAAAGCTGCAGGGGATGGCACAGCGGGATCAGATCGGCGGTGCGTTTCGCCGCCATGATCCCCGCCAGACGAGCCACGCCCAACACATCACCCTTGGCCATGGCGCCGTCCCGGACGCGGGCCAGGGTCTCGGGCGCCATGGTCACGCGGCCGGCGGCACGGGCAATACGTTCGCTAACCGCCTTGCCGCCAACGTCCACCATATGGGCATTGCCCGCATCGTCGAAATGAGTCAGTTCAGCCATGATCTACGCTCCCGTAGTTTCGGCGGCGTTTAGCAAATTCCGCACCGCCACTTCCACGTCGCCCTGGCGCATCAGGGACTCGCCAACCAGGAAGCAATGGCAGCCCGCCTGGCTCATACGGACAAGGTCATCATGGGAGATCAGGCCGCTTTCGCTGACCCCCAGGACATCATCAGGCATTTGCGCCGCCAAATTCTCGGTGGTGACCAGATCGGTGACCATTGTCTTCAGATTGCGGTTGTTGATACCAAGCAGACGGCTACGCAACTTCAGGGCCCGGTCCATTTCAGCACTATCATGGACCTCGACCAGAACATCCATGCCCCAGGACATGGCGGCCGCCTCCAACTCAGCCGCCTGGGCATCATCCAACGCCGCCATGATCAACAGAATGCAGTCCGCGCCCAGCGCCCGCGCCTCGGCCACCTGATAGGGCTCCAACATGAAATCCTTGCGCAGCACGGGCAGATCGACCACCCCGCGGGCCTGCACCAGAAAATCGTCATGGCCCTGAAAATACGGCTCATCCGTCAGCACCGAAAGGCAGGAGGCCCCGCCGCGCGCATAGGCCTGGGCCAAAGAAGCCGGGTCGAAATCGGCCCGGATCAAGCCCTTCGAGGGCGAGGCTTTCTTGATTTCGGCGATCAGACCGTATCCGCCCGCGTCCACGGCGCCGCGCAGGGCATTGGCGAAACCGCGCACGGGCGAGGCTGTCTTGGCCGCCGCCTCGACCTCCCGCAATGGCCGTTCGGCCTTGCAGGCTTCGATATGCAGGCGCTTGTCGGCGCAGATGCGGTCAAGAACATCACTCATGATGCGGCCGGTGCGGTACGGTTGGTGATCTCCACCAAACGGTGCAGTTTTTCAAGGGCCTGGCCCTCGTCAATGGCCCTGGCCGCCATGGCCACGCCTTCGGGCAGGTCCGCGACCTTGTCGGCAATGATCAGGGCGGCGGCGGCATTGAACAGCACCACGTCGCGATAGGCCCCGGCGGCACCCTGCAACAAGGCATTAAGGGCGGCGGCATTCTCCTCCGCCTCGCCGCCGCGCAGATCCTCCAATGTGGCCAAGGGCAGACCGGCCTGCTCGGGCGATACCTCGAACTCGGAAATCTCGCCATTCTCCAGCGAAACCACGTATGTGGGACCGGTGGTGGTGATCTCGTCCGTGCCATCGGCGCCATGTACGACCCAGACCCGTTCCGAACCAAGGGTTCTCAGAACCTCCGCCATGGGGCGCAGCCAGTGCCGGTCGAAGACGCCGATCAATTGCCGCTTCACCCCCGCCGGATTGGACATCGGGCCAAGAATATTAAAGATTGTCCGGGTGCCCATCTCGACCCGCGTCGGCCCCACATTGCGCATGGCGCCGTGATGGCGGGGGGCGGCCATGAAGCAGATGCCGGCCTCGTCCAGGGCTGCCTGAAGTAACGAAAAATCCGCGTCCACATTGATGCCCAGCGTGTTCTGAACATCGGTGGTACCGGTTTTCGACGAGGCGGCGCGGTTGCCATGCTTGGCGATGGGCACGCCGCAACCGGCCACCACGATGGCGGTAGCGGTGGAAATATTCAGCGTGTGCTTGCCGTCGCCACCGGTGCCGACGATATCCATGGCGCCGGGCGGCGCCTGAATTGGCGTCATGCGGTCGCGCATGGTCATGACGCCGCCTGTGATTTCATCCACCGTTTCGCCGCGCACCCGCAAGGCCATCAAAAAGGCGCCCATCTGGGACGGCGTGGCATCGCCCGACATCATCACGTCAAAGGCCGCGCGGGCCTGTTCCACATTCAACGAATTGCCGTCGGCCACGATGGCGATCAGCGCTTTGAAATCTGGCATATCCCCGGCCATCGACGGTTCTCCAACCCTGCGAATTTTTACAACCTATGTTGGCTGCGCGGCACAACAAACCGCGCCTCATGGACGTCGTCAAGGCTCCATTGCATGAAAAGCCTCGATTCGGCGAAAAGATCACCTTTCCCTCCGAAGCAATATGCACCGTCCGAGCCGCGAGCCCGTGGATTTCCCTATTTTAAGGGGTCTTGCGCCGCGCTTTGGCGCTCCCTATTTCATTACCGCGATTAATTGTCCCAATATGGTATACTGCGGCTGCGAAGAGATATGGGGGCTCGATCAAGAGGGAGCCAGCCACTGGCCCATAAAACGCCGATAGATGCGCCAATCCAAGACAAGCAGAAGCGGCCCATACGGCAACGGCGGGCGCGGCGGCGGCAGACGCGGTTGCTGACCAAAGCCTTGTTGGTGGCGGTGGCCGGCTTTGCCGCCGGTCTGGGCGTGACCACGGCGCTGACCTTCACCCTGCCGGGTCCGAATGGGGGCGGCCCGCAAGCCACCGCATCGCCGGCGATGGGGGCGATGACGGCAAATCAATTTGGCGAACAGCGCGTCGCCCTGACGCCGCCACCGGCGGTGTCCGCTGAACCGGCAACGCCACCGCCCAACACGCCCGCGAATGTGGAAACGACGACGCCGGCGGTCACGATAAAAATCCCCCCCGCTCCCATGGCGGCCGCTGCCCCGGAGCGGGCGCCGGCGCACAATGAGGGACCGGCAATGCCGGCGGTCAAGCAACCGGTCATCGTGACGGCAAACCTGGCGCGACCAGCACCAGTCGTGGCACCCATTGCGCCCGTGGCCAAGGCAGAGGAAAAAGCCATCGCGTCGCCGCCTGTCTTTGGCCCCGACATCGCGATAGATATGGCCGAGGCCGAGCGGCGGGAGCAGATCGAACACGAAAATGTCCGCCTGGCGAATTTGACCGCGCCGCCCGTGCTGCCCCCCGCGCCACCGCCCCTGCCGCCGGCGCCAACGGTCGCGAACACAAATGCTGATGTATCCGATGCGTCATTGGCCGCACCCCGGCCAACCTGGAAGCGCTTCGCCGCCCTGTCGCCCAGCATCAGCGATGCAAACCCGCCGCCGGTCAAGGTCGCGATCGTGCTTGATGACATGGGGCTCAGCCAATTCCGCTCTGACCGGGCCATCGCGTTGCCCCGGCCCATCACCCTTGCCGTATTGCCCTATGGCAATCATCTGAGCGGACTGGTGGCCAGGGCGCGGACGGCCGGCCATGAAATTCTGGTGCACCTGCCCATGGAGCCCAAGGCCGCCGATGCGGACCCCGGCCCAAACGCCCTGTTGACTGGTCTGCCGGTCGCGGAACTGGACCGCCGGATCGCCGCGAATTTAGAGCGTCTGGACGGCTATGTGGGCATCAACAACCATATGGGCAGCCTGTTCACCGCCTCGGCGCGGGAGATGCGCCGGGTCATGGCCGCCCTGCAATCGCGGCAACTGCTGTTTCTCGACAGTCTGACCACGGGTAAATCCACCGGTCACCGTCTGGCGCGGGAATATGGCATTCCCACCGTGGTGCGCGACGTTTTCCTGGATAATGACCGCGACCCGGAGAAAATTCGGCGGCAGCTGGAATTGACCGTGAAAACGGCGCGCAGACATGGCCAGGCCATCGCCATCGGCCATCCATATCCCGAAACCTTGAGCGCCCTGGAAAGCTGGCTTCCGAGCCTGCGGGCCCGTGGCCTGGTGCTCGTCCCCATCAGTGCGCTGGTCAAGGAAAGCGTACCGGGGCAATCGGGCTAAGCTTAGTAGCGTAAAAAGGGACGGCGGTATGATTGAGGTTCGGGGCCTGCGGAAGAGTTTCAACCAGATCGAGGTTTTGCGCGGCATCGATTTCTCCGCTCGGAATGGCGAAATTACTGGTCTGATCGGCCCCAATGGCGCCGGTAAGACCACCACCCTGCGCATGCTCTACACTGTGTTGCGGCCCGATGACGGCCAGGCCCTTGTCGATGGCCACGATGCCAGCGTCGAACGGCTGACGGTGCAACGGCGGATCGGCGTTCTGCCCGACAACCGGGGCCTGTACCCGCGCCTGACAGCGCGCGCGCATGTGCGCTATTTTGGCCGCCTGCATGGCCTGGCTGGGCCCGAGTTGGAGGGCCGCATAGACCGCCTGGTCGAGCGCCTGGGCATGGAGGATTTCGCCGACCGCCGCTCAAAGGGCTTTTCCAAGGGGCAGACCCTGAAAGTCGCCCTGGCCCGTGCCCTGGTGCATGAGCCGGCCAACGTCATTCTGGACGAACCGACCAATGGCCTGGATATCGGCTCTTCCCGCGCGGTACGGGAATTGATCAGGGAAATCCGCGACCAGGGGCGCTGCGTGTTGTTTTCCAGCCATATCATGGGCGAGGTCGAGGCCCTGTGCGACCGGGTCATCGTTATTTCCGACGGCCTGATCGTCGCCGATGGAAAGCCGGAGGAATTGCGCCAGGCCACTGGCGAGGGCGATCTTGAAGACGTCTTCCTGGCAACCATCAGGCAGGCCGGAGGAGCGGGCATCAGTGCCGATGGTGGTGGTGGTGTGGGCCGTGCGTAACATCTGGGTTGTTTTCCTTAAGGAAAGCATCGACAACCTGCGTGACCGGCGCAGTCTGTTCCTGGCTCTGATCTACCCGGTTATCGGCGCTTTGCTGTTGGGCATGCTGGTAAGTTTCGTGGGCGGAATGTTTCGCGGGCAAGGCGACAGCACCCTGTATCTGCATGTGGCCGGGGCCGAGCGGGCACCGGCCCTGATCAACCATCTGAAAAGCAAAGACGTCATTATTCGCCCCGCGCCAGTTGACCCAAAACGCGCGGTGCGCCGCGGTGAGGCGGACGCGGTTTTGGTTATTCCCAGCGGCCATGCGGAAGCATTCTCCGCCCAACGCACCGCCCGCCTGAACATGGTGGTCAACGCCACCCGCCTTTCCACGGTCATCAAGGTCAGCCGCGTGGTCGGTCTGCTGCGGGACTACAGCCGG
This sequence comes from uncultured Rhodospirillaceae bacterium, assembly GCA_964590195.1. Classification (GTDB taxonomy): domain Bacteria; phylum Pseudomonadota; class Alphaproteobacteria. The sequence goes on from CAZPWJ010000045.1 coordinate 36,545, forward strand.
GATGTGGGGCAACAGCGCCTGCGCGCCCATGGTGTTGATCCAGGCGTTGCCGCACCGCTGGATATCCGCTCCGACAATGTTGGGCGCTCACGCAATCTGGCTGGCTTTTTCCTGAACATGCTGCCGCCCTTCATCATCTTCACGATCTTCGTCGGCGGCGTCTATCTGGCCATCGACACCACTTCGGGTGAGCGGGAGCGCGGCTCTTTGGAGCCGTTATTGGCCAACCCCGTGCCCCGTTGGCAATTCATGCTGGGCAAGGCGCTGGCCACATTTGCCTTCACCCTGACCGCCGTGGTGGTGCAATTACTGGCATTCAAGATCATGTTCGAAATTGTCGCCGCCGGTGAATACGGCATTAAGATCAACCCGGATTTGGGTGCGTTTATCGGCGTTGCCCTGCTTTGCCTGCCCTTGATCGGCTTCGCCGTGGCCCTGCAAATCATCGTCGCCACGGTGTCGCGCAGCTATAAGGAGACCCAGACCTATCTGGGCCTGCTGCCGCTGTTGCCGTCCCTGCCCGGCATGATCCTTGTTTTCGTGCCAGTTAAGGCACAAATCTGGATGATGGCGATCCCCACCTTTGGGCAGATCCTGCTGATCGGCCGCCTGATGCGCCAGGAATCAGCGGTATGGCTGCATATCGGCGTATCGGTCGCGGCCACCACCCTGATCACCGCGCTTTTACTCGCTGGCGCTGCGCATTTGTACAACCGGGACCGGATGCTGTTCGGCGGCTAGTGCGTGTCGCGGCTAGCCCGAAGGCCATAACAGGAGTAAGCTGTTGCCACTGGAGAGGGCAGGCAAGAAGGGTTCAGGCAATCGTGTCGAACAATAAGGAAAGCCGGCTGGCCAATATTGGTTTGCTGGAAGGCCTCGGTGACGAGGAAAAAAGCGGGCTGGAAAAGCGCTGCCGCTGGCGGCGCTATAAGGCCAACGAACAGATACTTGATAAGGACAGCAGCGATCGCGACGTTTATTTCGTCGCCGAGGGTACCGTGCAAGTGGTCAATTTTTCCATGACCTGTCTGACGTCAGCACCCCTGGGACATATTGAAGTGTTTTCATAAGGGAGGA
>CAZPWJ010000046.1:0-37527 GCA_964590195.1 uncultured Rhodospirillaceae bacterium
GTTGATACCACCTTTCTTGGGGCATCGGGCATAGACGATCGGAAGCGGGTTAAGAAATCAGATGGCGGCGTCGGCAATACCGAAAATTTCTCTTCCTTCGCAATGGCGCTGAACGGCGGTGAATTGGCCTGGGCGCCAGGGTTCAGCTATCATCTGGGCCACATACGGCGAGCCGCCGGCCAGGGTGATGTGACGGATGAAACGGCCTATGCGATTGCTGGCCGCTATCAGGCCAAGGCGGGTCAGGTTTTACTGACGGCCTCGACCGAGTTTGTCCATTTCGATGATTTCGGTGGTGCCCGTGATCTGGACCGTGATTATTCCACCGCCGGTCTGCGACTGGGTTGGAATTCCATAAGCCTGTCGGTTTCCGGTACTACCCGACGCACCGATGGTGATGACGACGACCGATTACTGCAGTTTTCCGCCGCTTATGAATTCGACATCGGCATGACGCTGGATCTGGGCTGGAAACGCACCGATGAAGACGGTGATCAGAGCGATACCGTCGGCATTTTTCTGACCTATGGCCTGAAATTCTAGTCAGGCGACTTTATTCAAGACTCGTCGTAGCGCACCACTTCCTGATCAATAGCGCCAAAAATCGTGTTGCCCTCGCTATCGGGCATCTCGATATGGATATGGTCGCCAAAGGACATGAACGGCGTCTTCGCGGCACCGTCCCGTATGGTTTCGAGCATGCGCAACTCCGCCAGGCAGGAATAGCCGACGCCGCCATCGGCCAGGGCGGAGCCGTGAGCGTCGTCCTGTTTGTTCGATACCGTGCCCGAACCGATGATCGTACCGGCGCACAGGGCACGTGTTTTCGCCGCATGGGCGATCAAGGTTGGGAAATCAAAGGTCATGTCGACACCCGCGTTGGCGCGGCCGAAAGGTTCCCCATTCAAATCGCAATAGATCGGCAGATGCACGCGGCCCCCGTCCCAGGCCGGGCCCAGTTCATCGGGGGTCACGGCGACAGGTGAAAACGCGGTGGATGGCTTGCCATGGAAAAAACCAAAGCCCTTGCCAAGTTCGTCCGGGATCAGGCCGCGCAGGGAGACATCGTTGACCAACATCAGCAACTGGATGTGCTGGCCTGCGTCTTCGGCGGCAATTCCCATGGGCACATCGTCGACGATAACCGCGACCTCCGCCTCGAAATCAATGCCCCAATCCTCGGAAGCGACGGCGATGGGATCGTAAGGCCCGAGAAAACTGTCGGAGCCACCCTGATACATCAACGGATCGTTCCAGAAACTCGCCGGCATCTCGGCTCCGCGCGCCCGGCGGACCAGTTCTACATGTTTGACATAGGCGCTGCCATCGGCCCACTGATAGGCCCGGGGCAGGGGTGATGCCAGATCATCGGGGTCCAGGTCAAAGGCGCCTGGCGCCTTGCCCGTGGCCAGGTTCTCGGCCACCTCCGCCAAACGGGGCGCCATATTGGACCAATCATCAAGGGCTTCCTGCAGGCTCTGGGCGATGCCATAGGCCGCCACGGCCCGGTCAAGGTCACTGCTGACCACAAGCAACTGGCCATCCCGGCCGGCCTTTAACGATGCCAGTTTCATAAGCTCAATCCTTCAATCTCATTATTCTTCGCGCAGACGTTCCCGCAGCAGTTCAATGCGGTCATAACCCCAGAAAATTTCACCATCCAAGATAAAGCTGGGTACGCCGAAAACGCCCAGCTTTTCCGTCTCCAGACGCATTTCGTCGTGGCGGCGGCGTCCTTCGCCGGCCAGATACCCCGCGAAACCCGCCGCATCGGCGCCGGCTTCATGCAACACGTTTGTCAGGGTATCGACGTCATCGACTTCCAATTCATGATTCCAAAAGCCATAAAACACCCGGTCGTTATACGCGCGGAAGACGCCCTGGTCCTGGGCATATTGCATGCCGATCCCGGCTGGCGAGGAATCGTATATCCGCCGTGGCCCGCGCACGGTCAAGCCGCGTTTATTGGCCCAACGGCGCATGTCCATGTAGGCGTAACGCACTTTGCGCCATTCGGTTTCCGTCCGGGTTTCGACCGAGCCCAGGAAGGATGGAATATCCAATGTGAAATGCCGCCATTCAACGCTGACGTCGAACTCATCCTCCAACGCATAAGCCGGATCCTTGGCCAGATAGGCATAGGGACTTTTGTAATCGGTGATATGTAAAATATGCTTTTTACTCATGGCACAGTCTATCACATTCCCGCCCCCAGGCGACCAACGCCGGGTAGTTTTAGTGCGGGTGGCGACAGATCCAATCCAAGGGTCAGGCCCAGAATATTCAGCTCAACGCCTTCCTCCGCCGCCAATGTCACGCCGGCCAGTCCATAGATGGAGAATTGCTTGCCCGTGCCGCTGGGGGCATCGGCGAATATGGTGCCATCGCTCAAGAAATCCTTGCCTATGGCCGTCGGCGGCAGCTCCAGGCCGAGGGCGGGCACCTGACGTGCGACAAAGGCCGTGAAGGTGTTGCTATTGGGACCGGGCCAAACGCGGTAGCTGTCAGGATAGGGGTAGGCCTTGGCTGCCTGCACGACGTCATCGATTAAGGCATCGACCGTCGGCCCGCGCAGGTCCATGAGTAATTTGGGATGGTTACCAAACCAATAGGCGTCCGGGGTATAGCGGCTGATACGTACGGCGGGCGAGCCATACCGTACACCCCAGCCAATCACTTCCAGGCGCAGATAGTGGCTGGCACCGCTGGGCTTGACCGCGAACCAGGTATGCACACCAAGGGCGCCGCGCCAGCTAAAAGCGCGGGCGCTGTAAACTTGCAGTACCGCTTCAGGGGTGGCGTTTGGATCCGGCGCCTGATGGGTGCTGTCCCGGCGTGCGGTGCGCCAATCCGCCGCCAAGGCCGGATCACCCCAGCGAAACGCGAAAGATGCCAACAACGGCAGTAAAACCAAGCTGGGCAGCATAATCGCCAAGGCACGCCGGCGTTTTAGAAATTGCAAGGCCATGGCATGATCTTGCCGTGAATGGCGGCTGCGGCAAAGTCACAAGATGATGAGCGCCGACGGCAAATCTGGGCTTACCGGGGCGGTGGATTGATCAGGCGCTGTTCCGGCAGTTCGAAATTTTGCAGGGTGACGGCGCCGCCCGCCGCCCGTGCCCGGCCCTCGGCGATCAGACGCACGGCCAGGGGATAAATCCTATGTTCCTGTTCCAGTATTCGGGCCGACAGGCTGTCGGCGGTGTCGTCGGCGGCGATGGGCACGGCGGCCTGTACCAGGATTGGCCCTTCATCCATGGCCGGGCGAACGAAATGCACGGTGCAACCGGCAATGCGCACGCCCGCTTCCAGCATCCGCTCGTGCACATGCATGCCTTTGAAGGCCGGCAGCAGGGAAGGGTGGATATTAATGACCCTGTCGTGCCAGCGTTGGCAAAATTCCGCGCTAAGCAGACGCATGAAGCCGGCCAGGCAAATCAGGCGCACACCGGCTGCCGCCAACACCTCGGTCATGGCGGCATCAAACGCTTCACGGCTGTCAAAGTCGCCATGCTTAATAACCTCGGTCGGAATATTGGCCGCCCGCGCCACCTCCAATCCGGCGGCGTCGGGGCGATTGGACAGGACCAGGGCCACTTCGGCCGGGAAATCGCCAGGCTGCATGGCTTCGATTAAGGCCGCCATATTGCTGCCGCGCCCGGAAATCAGAATGGCGACTTTCAGGCGGGCCATATCAAACCTCCAGTCCGTTCAGTTCTACCCGCGCCGGACCGTCCGCTGCCGCGACCTCGCCAATGGACCATACGGTTTCGCCTGCCTCCTCGAATGCCAATCTGGCTGCTTCGGCATCGTCAGCCCCGACCACGGCGATCATGCCGATGCCGCAATTAAAGGTACGGGCCATTTCCGTCGCATCTATTCCCCCGGTCCTGGCCAGCCATTTAAACAGCGGCGGTACCGGCCAGGCGCCGCCATCTATACGGGCCACGGTATTGTCCGGCAGAATACGCGGCGGATTTTCAAGCAGGCCGCCGCCCGTTATATGGCTCAACCCCTTGATCAGCCCGGCCCGGATGGCGGCCAGGCAGGATGGCACATATATTTTGGTTGGCCGCAACAATGCCTCCGCCAGGGTTTCGTCCGCCGAAAATGGCGCCGGCGCGCCATAATCCTGGCCCATATCCTCGATCAGGCGCCTGACCAGGGAAAAGCCATTGGCATGCAGTCCGCTTGAAGCCAGACCAAGCAGGACGTCCCCAGGCTCGATCGCGGCGGGCTGCAGTATCTTGTCGCGCTCCACCGCGCCGACGGAAAAGCCCGCCAGATCGTAATCGCCGCCGCTGTACATGCCCGGCATTTCAGCCGTCTCGCCGCCGATCAGGGCGCAGCCGGCCTGGCGGCAGCCCTCGGCAATGCCGCCGACAATGGCAGTACCGGCCTCCACCGAAAGTTGCCCGGTGGCGTAATAATCCAGGAACAATAGAGGTTCGGCCCCTTGGACGACCAGGTCGTTGACGCACATGGCAACCAGATCGATGCCCACATAGTCGTGACAGTCGGCGGCGATGGCGACTTTCAGCTTGGTGCCGACGCCGTCGGTGGCGGCCAGCAACAGTGGATCGTCGTAACCCGCCGCGCGCAAATCAAACAGGCCGGAAAATCCGCCCAGCTCGGCGTTCGCACCGGGGCGCCTGGTGGAGGCGGCCAGCGGCTTGATGGCGTCGACCAGGCGGTCGCCGGCATCAATGTCCACGCCAGCATTTTTATAGGTGTAACTGTTGATGACGCCCTCGCTAGGCTATAACTAATGGGTAATTCACTGCCGTGGTGGCTACGGCGAAGATACTGCATCTGGTCAGGCTTGTAATGTGGCATCGTACTATTCGTCTATTGTTTTTGCTCTGCCTGTGGAGCCCGGGCCTGGCCCAGGCGCAAAGCGGGCCGGAGAAGGATTCGGTCGCCGGCGCGGCGGCTGGGTCCACTGCCGGCGCCGAGGTCAGCGCTGATGTTTTCACGGTGCAGGGCCTGGCGGTGGATGTCACCGCCGAATCGGCCCTGGCGGCCCGCCAGCAGGCCATGCGCGAAGGTCAGCGCCAGGCCCTGAATATACTTTTGCGCCGCATTACACTGCGCACCGATCATCTATCCCTGCCCGATCCCAGTGACGATGCGATCACGCAGATCGTCGCCACGGTCGAAGTTGCCAAGGAAAAAACCTCGACGGTCCGTTATTTGGCGGAACTGACCGTGCGTTTCCACCGCAATGCGGTGCGTGGTTTGTTGCGCAGCGTAGGCATCCGGTTTTCCGAAACCCGTGCCAAACCGATCCTGGTTTTGCCTGTATTCGAAAAGGGCGCGGCTCTATCCCTGTTCGAGGCCGGCAACGTTTGGCGGGGTGCCTGGGAGAGTTTGAATTTGACCGCTACCAGCCTGTTGCCATTGCGTCTGCCCACGGGCGATTTGCAGGATATCACCACTCTAGCCCCGGCCGCCGCCGTGGCGGGAAAATCCAAACAGTTGCGCGCCATTGCCCTGCGCCATGGCGTCGAGAACGTGATCGTGGCCCATGCCGTGCTGCGCATCGATCTGGCTTCGGGCGGGGTGCCGCAGGTACATGTCAATTTGCTGCGTTTCGGTCCACGGGGCAAAAGCACCGAGGTACTTGATTATATGGCCGATGTCAGCGGCGGCCTGGAACAGGCCCTGAATAATCTGGCGCTGCGGGTCGCCGTGGATCAGGAGGAGCAGTGGAAGCGGCGGACCCAGTTAAGCTTTGGCGCGGATACCTCCCTCAGCGCGCTGGTGCCGCTTTCCGGTTTGGCGGATTGGCTGACGGTACGCCAGCGGCTGGGTGCGTCGGCCATGGTGCGGTCGATCGTCCTACAGGGTATTTCGCGCCAGGATGCCCAGGTCGTAATCAATTACATGGGCGATCCGGATAGCCTAGTGGTCTCACTGGCCCAAAGTGACCTGGATCTGGCCCTGATCGACGGCTTCTGGACGTTGCGCCTGGCCAAGGACAAACCGCAATGACCCTGCCCAACATGATATCCCTGGCCCGGCTGCTGTCCGTGCCGTTCACTGTCTGGCTGATCCTGATCGATCAGTGGCGCATGGCACTGGTAATCTTCTGCCTAGCCGGGCTGTCCGATGCGGTGGACGGTTTTCTGGCCAAGCGCTTCGGCATGGAGTCCAGGCTGGGGCAATATCTCGATCCGATTGCCGACAAGGCTTTGTTGATCAGCATATTTATCGTCCTCGGGGTGCAACAGCATTTACCCCTATGGCTGGTCATCCTGGTGGTATCCCGGGATATCCTGATCGTCGGCGGCCTGTTCCTTTTATTTGTGTTCGACCAACCCTACGAGCCGCGACCGTTTTTGTTATCGAAGATCAATACCGCGACGCAGATCATTCTGGCCGCCACGGTCATCGCGACCCTGGCATTCGCCCTTGAGCCAACGGCGTTCTATCTCCAGCTGCTGATCCCGGCGGCGGCGGTGACGACAGTGATCTCGGGTACCGAATATCTGATTGATTGGTGGCGGCGCATGAACAAGTTGGAGCAAACCAGATTATGAGCGCACAGCTTCAGGCCCGGTACTGGCTCTTGGCATTGGCCGTTTTGCTTGTCCTGATCTGGCTGTTGAGCTCGATCCTGCTGCCTTTCGTGGCCGGCATGGCGGTGGCCTATTTTCTTGATCCGCCGACCGACAAGCTGGAAGAAAAGGGCCTTTCCCGAGGCCTATCGGCAAGCATCGTCGTGGTGGCCTTCTTTGTCCTGATGGTTCTGGCGGCTCTGTTGCTGGTGCCTATCCTGCAATCGCAGGTCGCCGGCTTTGCCGAGCGTCTGCCAGGCTACATCGCCGGCTTGCGCGAAACCGCCCTGCCATTGGTGATAGATCTCGGCGCCCGCATCGGCATCGATGTCGGCGCCTCGGCCGGCAATGCCATGAAGGAGGTTGCCGCCGACGCGGTTGGTTTCGGCTTTTCCCTGTTACGCCAGGCCTGGAGTGGCGGCCTGGCGGTTTTCAACATCCTTTCCCTGCTGGTGATCACGCCAGTCGTCGCATTTTATCTGCTGCGCGATTTTGACCATATGATCGCGGCGCTGAACGATTGGCTGCCCCGCGAGCATGCCGGAACGGTGCGCGAGTTGCTGTCTGATATCGATGACGTGATGGCTGGATTTATCCGCGGCCAAGGCACGGTCTGCCTGATCTTGGCCAGTTTCTATGGCCTCTCCCTGACTCTTGCCGGATTGGAATTTGGCCTGATCATTGGCCTGTTTAGCGGCCTAGTCTCGTTCGTGCCGTTTGTCGGCGCATTGTTGGGCCTGGTCTTGTCCATGTTGACGGCCTTGACCCAGTTTCTGCCCGAGGGGGATTTCCTGCGCATTGCCATTATCGCGGCGGTCTTCGCGGTCGGGCAGGTCATGGAAGGTTATGTTCTGACACCGCGGCTGTTGGGCAACCGTATTGGACTGCATCCGGTTTGGGTGATGTTCGCACTGCTGGCGGGCGGTGCCCTGTTCGGTTTTGTCGGCGTACTGATTTCCGTGCCTGCCGCTGCCGCGATCGGCGTCATGGTGCGGTTTGGCCATGACCGCTACATGGGCAGCCGGCTCTATCTTGGCGCTGACGAACGGCCGCCCGACGGGCCCGCGCCATGAACGGCACAAGTGACGCAACCAGGCAAATGACCCTGGATTTGCCCGTGCGCACGGCACGGCAAAGCGCGGACTTTCTGGTTACCGACAGCAACGCCGATGCCGTTGCCTGGCTTGACCAATGGCCCGATTGGCCGGCGCCCGCGCTGTCTCTGTATGGCCCCGAGGGCAGCGGCAAAAGCCATCTGCTGCACCTGTGGTGCGAGCGCACGAAGGGGCGGCGGATTACGCCGGAGCAATTGGATGCCGACAGCGTGCCGGAATTGGCCAGTTTTGGCGCGGTGGCGCTCGATGGCGCGGACCGGATCGCCATGGCCGCGCCCTTGTTGCATCTTTACAATCTGCTGGCCGAGCAGGGCGGGTTTTTGTTGCTCGCCGCCCGTACGCCGCCCAGGCAATGGCAGTTGCCGTTGGCGGATCTGCGTTCCCGCCTGCTGGCCGCGCCCGCCGTGGGTATCCATCCGCCCGATGATCAATTGCTCGCCGCGGTCATGGCCAAAAGGTTCGCCGACCGGCAAGTGCGTGTCGGTGATGATGTGTTATCCTACCTGGTGGCCAGGATCGAACGCTCATTCGCCGCCGCCGAGGAGGCGGTGGCCCGCCTGGATCAAGCCTCGTTATCGGGCCAGCGGCCCATTACGGTACCCTTGGCGCGAGCCGCCATCGCCGATGATCCGGCCGCGGCGGGACAATAGAATATAAAATCTGAGGATCTGACGTCATGAAATTGGGAATTGCCGGAAAAACCGCCATTGTCTGTGCCGCCTCGAAAGGATTGGGCAAGGGCTGCGCGCTTGCCCTGGCGCGGGAAGGCGTGTCGGTCATCATCTCGGCCCGTGGCGAGGAAGCCCTGGCGGCCACGGCGGAGGAAATTCGTTCGGAAACAGGCGTAACGGTGAGGGCGGTTGTTTGTGATGTCACGACCCTTCAGGGCCGGGCCGAGATATTGGCGGCTTGTCCCGAGCCCGATATCCTGATCAACAACGCGGGCGGCCCGCCGGCGGGTGATTTTCGCGAATTCAGCATGGAGGATTGGCAGCGGGCGGTGAACGCCAATATGCTGAGCCCGATCGAGATGATCAAGGCCACGGTGGATGGCATGCTGGACCGCGGCTTTGGCCGCATCGTCAACATTACCTCGTCCTCCGTGCGCTCGCCCATTGACGAGTTGTGCCTTTCGAACGGTGCCCGTTGCGGCCTGACCGGCTTTGTTGCCGGTTTGTCGCGCAAAACCATTCGGCGCAACGTGACCATTAACAATTTATTGCCTGGTCCGTTCGATACTGACCGTCTGCGCGGAAATATCGCGCATCGGGCCAAGGCGGCGGGCAAGGAGATCGCGGAAATGCGTGAGATTTCGGCGGCCAACAATCCTGCGGGCCGGTTTGGCACGGTTGAGGAATTCGGCGCCACCTGCGCCTTCATGTGCAGCGTTCATACGGGCTTCATGACCGGACAGCAGATCATGATGGATGGTGGAGCCTTTACTGGCACCATGTAGCGGTCCGGGTGATCTAACGAGGGAGAAGGAAGATGGGGAAATGGCGGTTAACAATAGCGGTTTTGTTGAGTGCTTTTCTGTCATTGGGTACGCTCTCCGCTGCGGCGTCTGGTTCCAGCGAAGGCGTCTTGGGCACCTGGGCCACGGAAGGCGGTAAATCGCACGTTGAAATCGTGGCTTGCGGTGAAAAGCTTTGCGGCAGCATTACCTGGTTGAAAGAACCCATGGATGATGAAGGCAAGCCCAAGCACGACGACAATAATCCTGATATGGAATTGCAATCGCGCCCCATTCTAGGCCTGCCCCTATTGGCCAATTTTATCGCCGGTACGGAGGCCAATGTATGGGATGACGGCACCATATATAATCCGGAAGACGGTGAAACCTATTCCTGCACCATGACCCTTTTGGATAATGCTACATTGAAAGTTAGAGGTTATGTAGGATTGCCGTTGTTCGGCAAGACACAGGTTTGGACACGCGTAAACTGAACCCGGAGCTGGTTTTCTGGAGGAGCAAGCAGTGGCGCAGACGGAACGAATTGACGGCCAGCCGGCCGTGGCGCCCGCCGAACCGACGGAGCCGGGGAAGCGGTACATCAATCGCGAGCTTTCCTGGCTGGCCTTTAATCAGCGCGTCATGGAAGAGGCACGCAATCCAGCCCACCCCCTTTTGGAACGGCTGCGTTTCCTCTCTATTTCGGCCACCAACCTGGATGAATTTTATATGGTCCGTGTGGCCGGGCTGCACGGCCAGGTGCGGGCCGGTATCGATCAGGTCAGCGACGACGGCCGAACGCCGGCGCAGCAGCTTGCCGCCATTAATGATCAGGCCGGCCAGATCATGGCCGAGCAGGGCCGTTATTGGAATGAATTGGTCGATGAATTGCAAGCGGCCGGGATTGTTCTGGCCGCACCAGATAGTTTGTCGGAGGAAGAGCGGGACTTCCTGGCGGTGCATTTCCTGCAACGTATTTTTCCCGTTCTGACGCCGCTGGCGATTGACCCGGCGCATCCATTCCCGTTTATCCAAAACCTTGGTTTCGCCATGGTTTTGCAACTGCGCCGGGATGCCGATGATACCTTCATGAACGCCCTGGTGCCGTTGCCGCAGATGGTGGATCGCTTCATACGGCTGCCGGGCGAGGCGATCCGATTTATCAGTTTGGAAAATCTGGTCGGTTTGTTTTTGGATCAGCTTTTCCCTGGCTACACCACCGAGGGACGCGGCCTGTTCCGGGTCATACGCGACAGCGATATCGAGGTGGAGGAAGAGGCCGAGGATCTGGTCCGATTTTTCCAGACCGCCCTGAAACGGCGCCGCCGGGGTAGCGTCATCAGCCTGTGGGTGGATGCCGCCATGCCCGACGATCTGCGCCGTTTCGTGGCCCGCAACCTGGCCGTGAGCCGCCGCGAGGTAATGGCGGTGGATGGCGCGCTGGGCCTTGCCGACATTGATCAGTTAATCGTCGATGACCGCCCCGATTTGAAGTTCGAGCCCTATAACCCGCGGTTTCCCGAACGCATCCGCGAACTGGGCGGCGATTGCTTTGCCGCCATTCGGGCCAAGGATATTCTGGTCCATCATCCTTATGAGAGCTTTGACGTCGTGGCGCAGTTTTTAAGCCAGGCCGCCGATGACCCCGATGTCATCGCCATCAAGCAGACCCTGTACCGCACATCCGATGATTCACCCATCGTCAAGGCACTGGTCACCGCCGCCGAAAGCGGCAAATCCGTGACCGCACTGGTCGAGTTGAAGGCCCGCTTCGACGAGGAAGCCAATATAAAATGGGCCCGCGATCTGGAGCGCGCCGGGGTGCATGTGGTCTATGGTTTCATGGATTTGAAGACCCATGCCAAGGTCTCCTACGTGGCCCGGCGCGAGGGCGATGAACTGTTGACCTATGTCCATTTCGGCACCGGCAATTATCATCCCGTAACGGCGAAGTCCTATACGGATCTGTCATTTTTCACCGCCGACCCTGACCTTGGCGCCGATGCCGCGCGGTTGTTCAACTATCTGACCGGCTATGCCCAGCCAGAGCATTTTGACCGCCTGATGATTTCACCATTTGGCCTCAGGGATTCCATTCTGGCATTGATCGAGCAGGAGATCGGGCACGTTAAGGCAGGCCAGCCCGGCGCGATCTGGGCCAAATTGAATTCCCTGGTCGACAGCCAGATTATTGACGCCCTTTATGCGGCATCGAATGCGGGGGTCGAAATCGACCTGGTGGTGCGCGGAATTTGCTGCCTGCGTCCCGGCGTGCCGGGAATGTCCGAGAATATTAAGGTGAAAAGTATTGTCGGCCGTTTCCTCGAACATGGCAGGATTGCCTGCTTTGGCAATGGTCATGGCCTGCCTTCAGCCGAGGCAAAGATTTTTATCTCGTCGGCTGATTGGATGCCCAGAAATTTTGACCGCCGGGTTGAGGCCATGGTGCCGATCGAGAATCCCACGGTGCACGAACAGATCATGGATCAGATCATGGTGGCGAACTACAACGACCGCGATCAAAGCTGGGTCTTGCACTCGGATGACCATTACGAGCGTGTCACGGCAGAGGGCGAGGAATTCTCGGCCCACCGCTATTTCATGACCAACCCGTCTCTGTCCGGCCGGGGTAGCGCGCTGCAGGCCGGCAAGTCGGCATTGCAGTTGACCCTGGAACGCGAATAGCCCGGAACAAGACCTTGCACGTCAGATCCATGATGAAAGACCGCCTGGCGGTTATCGACGTCGGCTCGAACTCCGTCCGAATGGTGGTCTATCCCTCGACCGCCCTGGCGGCGCCGCCTTTGTTCAACGAAAAGGCCATGTGCGGTCTGGGCCGGGGCCAGGCGCCGGGCGGCGCATTGGCGGCGGAGGCCATGGACCGGGCCACGGATACCATCGCCCGATTTGTCCATGTGGCCGCCGCCATGGGGGTCGGCGTGATCGATGCTGCCGCGACCGCCGCCGTGCGCGAGGCGTCCAATCGGGACGAATTTCTGAACCGGATACAAAATGAGACCGGCATCGCCGTGCGCGTCCTCGGCGGCAAGGAAGAGGCGCGCCTGTCCGCCCGCGGCGTCCTGGCCGCTTCTCCGGGCGCCAGTGGCCTGGTCGGAGATTTGGGCGGCGGCAGTCTGGAGTTGAGCCGCCTGGATCCCGGCCAGCCGGACGGTTTGGCGCAAAGTATCAGTTTGGCGCTGGGTACATTACGCCTGGCATCCGCCAATGGCGGCAACGGCGCCGACTTGGATAAACAAATTGACGCCGCCCTGGCCGGTGTCGATTGGTTGGACCAGATCAAGGATGGCGATCTGTATATCGTTGGTGGCGCCTGGCGCAGCCTTGGCCGCCTGGAAATGGCCCGAAACCGCTATCCATTGCGGGTTCTGCATGGTTATGCCTTGCCGGCGGCGCGGATCGCCTCCATGTGCCAGCTGTTTGCCGGCCTCTCCATCGAGAGCCTGAAAAGAATTGAAGCGGCGCCAAAAGACCGTATTGATACCCTGTCCCTCGCGGCCCGGATTTTGGGCCGTCTGCTTGAGCACAGTGGTGCGAGGCAGGTCATATTTTCCGCCCATGGTCTGCGCGAGGGGATGCTGCTTGAACATCTTTCGCGCGAGCAGGCTGCCGTGGATCCCTTGCTGGCATCCTGCCGCCTGACCGCCCTTGCCTCGGCGCGGGATGCCGAGGATGGCCTGGGTCATGGCCACGGCGACGGCGGCAAATTGACCGATTGGCTGGCACCGTTGTTTCCCAATGAAAGCGGTGATGAGGGCCGTTTGCGTCTGGCCGCCGGATTGCTCAGTGATATTGGCTGGCGTGTCCATCCCGATGAACGGCCCGATCATGCCATGGCGGATGTTCTGCGCGCGCCTCTGATCGGGCTGGATCATACCCAGCGTATCAAACTGGCCCTGGCCATCCGCTTTCGTTACACCCACAAGCGCAATAGCCGTTGGGTTGAGCGCTATAGGCACCTGATCGAGGACGAGGACCGGATTTGGTCCCGCCAGGTTGGCCAGGCTTTGCGTCTGGCCCATACCCTGTCCGGCGGGGTCATGGAGCTATTGGCGCAATACCGCCTGAGCCTGGATGAAGGATACGTCACCCTGCATTGCCAGCCGGGAACCGCGCATTTGATCGGCGAAGCCGCGGTTAAGCGCCTTGAGGCAATGGCCCGGAGTTTCGAATTGAAAAGCCGCGTTTCGGCTGGCCAAAAATAAACCTGCACAAAACCAGGCGGCTTAAATTAAAGCCGCCAAAATTAGAGCTATTCAGTTAAAGCTATTCAGGGCGTCTTGATCAATTCCACCCGCTTGCCCTTGGCGGTCATGGCCAGGCGGCCGTGTTTCAGATCCAGGGCATCGTTGCCGAAAATCTCCCGCCGCCAACCGCGCAAGGCCGCCACATCCGCATTGTCGTCGGCGGCGATCCGCTCCAGGTCGGACACGGTGGCGACCAGTTTCTGCGCCACGTCATTGGCCTCGCATTTCGTTTTCAGCAGCACTTTCAGCAGATCCACCAGGGGGCCCAGGCCGCGTGGCAAGACGATTTGCGCCGCCGGTTTGGGCACCTCGTCCTTGGGCAGGTTGCGCCCCCGCTGTACCGCCGCCAGTAATTCCTCTCCCGCCGGGCCTTCCGCCAGGCCCTTGGAGACGGCGCGCAGGCGGGCCAGGGTTTCGACCTTTTCCGGCATTTCCGCGGCAATTTCCTGGATCGCCTCGTCCTTTAGGATATGGCCGCGGGGCATGTTGCGCCGTTGTGCTTCCCTCTCCCGCCAAGCCGCGATTTCCTTCGCCACGCCAAGGTATTGTGGATTGCGGCTGCGGATTTTCAGGCGCCGCCAGACATCTTCCGGCGATTGGATATAGGTCGCCGTATTGGTCAGCACCGCCATTTCCTCGGCCAGCCAGTGGGCCCGGTCCGATTCCTCCAACTGCCGGCACAAAGCCTCGTAAACCGATAGCAAATGGGTCACATCGTCCAGGGCATAGCCGATCTGCTTGTCGCTTAAGGGCCGGCGGCTCCAATCCGTGAAGCGGGAGCCTTTGTCGATACGGGCCCCGGCCAGTTTTTCCACCAATCGGTCGTAACCGACCGAATCGCCAAAACCGCAGACCATGGCCGCGATTTGCGTGTCGAACATGGGCGAGGGGACCACGTCATTTTGCTGCACGAAGATTTCCACGTCCTGCCGGGCCGCATGAAACACCTTGATGACGTTCTGATTGGCCAGCAAATCAGCCAAAGGGGCTAGGTCGATACCCTCGGCCAGGGGATCAACGGCACGGGCGACATCGTGATTGGCCAATTGCACCAGACACAGGCGTGGCCAATAGGTCCGATCACGGATGAACTCCGTGTCGATTGTAATATAGGGTGAGGCGGACATTTGGCTGCAAAACGCGGCTAATGTCTCGCTATCATCGATTAATTCGGCAATACGCTGGGGTGACATGATGAGAGCTATACACAATTTATGCCCCGCCGTCGCCCCTGCTGTTTTCAGGTACTGTATTTTGCCCTAAAAACAGCGCTTGCGACTTGACACGGCGGCACGTTCCGTGCGGTTTAACGCCGCTGCCCGAAGCGTATATCCGTAGCTGTGCCGGGCGCCTGTAAAAAGACCATTCCAAGGATCGTCGACATGCATATTTATCGTAGCCATACCTGTGGCGCCCTGCGCCCCGCGGATGTGGGGCAGACTGCCCGAATTTCCGGCTGGGTGCACCGAAAGCGCGACCACGGGGGCCTGTTGTTCATTGATCTGCGGGATAACTACGGCATTACCCAGTGTGTCATCGAGCCCGATAGCGCGCATTTCGCGGCCGCCGAGGCAGCCCGCCCCGAAAGCGTCTTGCGCATCGACGGCGAGGTCATCGCCCGCGATGATGAAACCATCAACAAGGAACTGCCGACGGGGGAAGTCGAAATCCGGATCGCGGATTTCGAGTTGCTTTCGGCGGCCGAGGAATTGCCCCTGCAGGTCTTTGGCGATCAGATCTATCCGGAGGAAACCCGCCTGCGCTATCGCTTCCTGGATCTGCGCCGCCCGGCCATGCACGACAATATTCTGCTGCGCAGCAAGATCATTTCCTCGATTCGCCGGCGCATGGAAGAGCAGGGCTTCATCGATTTCCAGACGCCGATCCTGACCGCCTCCTCACCCGAGGGCGCGCGCGATTTTCTGGTACCCTCGCGGCTGCATCCAGGGCAGTTCTATGCCTTGCCCCAGGCCCCGCAGCAGTTCAAGCAATTGGCCATGATCGCCGGTTTCGACCGCTATTATCAGATCGCGCCCTGTTTCCGGGACGAAGATGCCCGCGCCGACCGCAGCCCGGGCGAATTCTATCAACTCGATCTGGAAATGAGTTTCGTGGAGCAGGAAGACGTCTTCCAGGCCGTGGAACCGGTCATGCATGGTGTGTTCGAGGAGTTCGCCAATGGCGGCGAGGTCACGCCCATGCCGTTTCCGCGCATTCCCTATGCCGAGGCTATGCTGAAATACGGCTGTGATAAGCCTGATTTGCGGATTCCGACTGAAATCGCCGACGTTTCGGAAGTCTTTGAAGGCTCCGATTTCCAGCTGTTCGCCAAGTTGGTGGCGGGCGGCGGCGTCGTGCGCGCCATTCCGGCACCGGGCGCGGCCGCCAAGGCGCGCAGTTTCTTTGACAAGATGAACGACTGGGCCCGTGACGAGGGTGCAGCCGGCATGGGCTGGATCAGCTTTGCCGACGGGGCCGGCAAGGGCCCCATCGCCAATCGCCTGGATGACGACCGCCTGGCCAAGCTGAAGGCGCTGACCGGCACCGATGATGGCGATGGTCTGTTCTTCGCCGCCGGCAACGAAGCGGAAGCCGCCGCCCTGGCCGGGCAGGCCCGCCTGAAGGTTGGCCGCGATCTGGAGATCGTGGAGCCGAATGCCTTCCGTTTTTGCTGGATCGTCGACTATCCCATGTATGAATGGAGCGAGACCGAGCAAAAGCTGGATTTCTCGCACAATCCGTTTTCCATGCCACAGGGCGGCCTGGAGGCGCTTAACGGCGACGACCCGCTGGCTGTCCTGGGCTATCAGTACGATATCGTCTGTAACGGCGACGAACTGGCCTCGGGCGCGATCCGGAACCATTTGCCGGACATCATGTACCGGGCCTTTGAAATTGCCGGCTATGGTGCTGACGAGGTCGAGAACCGCTTTGGCGGCATGCTCAGCGCCCTGAAATTCGGCGCCCCGCCCCATGGCGGCATCGCGCCGGGTATCGACCGCATGGTCATGCTGTTGGCCAACGAGCCCAATATCCGTGAAGTCATCATGTTCCCCATGAACCAGCAGGCCCAGGATCTGATGATGGGTGCCCCGGCACCGGCGGATGCCAAACATTTGCGCGAATTGCATATCCGTACGGTGGTGCCGGAAGCACCAAAGCCAGAGGCGCCGAAAGCGGCTGAAGACAATTAATTTGGGGTTAGTCTTGAAAGTTGGTCGGACGTCGCTTTCAGGCGTTCGGCCAGGATCAGGGTCAGATTGAACAGAACCTTATTGGCGATGGCCGGTTCGGTTTGCATGTTCTTTTTCAGAGTTTCCTGGGTCAGCACCAGTACCTCGGCGTCCTGGGTCACCATCATATCCGCAGTGCGTGGTGTGGCGGCCAGATAGGCGATTTCACCGATTACCGCGCCTTTGTCGAAATGCGCCAAGACCAAACCCTGCCGGTCGTGAATTTCCACATTGCCCGACAGCACGATAAAGGCCTCGTCGCTGACATCGCCGGCCCTGGCCAGATAGTCGCCGCCACGCAGGACCAGGGTGGTGGAATTTTTCAAGAACCGTCGTGCCTCGTCATAACTCAGGTTCTCGAACAGCGGCACGCCATGCAAAGGGTTTTGGTGCAACTGCCGGGTCAGGTATTGCCAAAGATTCTGTTCATCCCGCAACGCCTTGACCGGACGGCTCGCCGCCTCCGGGAATTTGCCGCCAAACCAACGGACAATGGTTGGATCCGGCTTTTTCAACAAGGCCAAGGGGGCAAAAGGCGAATTGATCGACTGTAGATGCTGGACATCATCCATCACCAGAACCATCGGCACCTGCAGGCCTTCATCAATGTCGAGATATTTACCGCTGTAGCTGCGGTAACCGATTTTTTCGTACAAACCGACCAGGGCCGGCGGACAGTAAGTGAAATCGAAATGAGCCCCCGCGCTGCGTGCCAGCTTGAAGGCCGCCGCCGTCATCAGGGCAGGGGCCTGACTGCCGCGCCAGCGTTCGCCGACCACCATATGGTCGGTGAAGGAGAGGTACGCCGGTCCGAAATCGGCAAATGTATCAAGGCCATAGATCTCGGTCATTTCAGGACTTGGCGCGATCATGTCCGATGTATAGAGACGCAAGCAGCCGGCAACGGCGCCGTGTGATGTTAGAAATAGATGCCGGGCCGCCTTGTCGCGCGCGGCATGGTCGCGATGCTGCTGATCGTGGCTTGATGCGGGTTGGATGCCCAGGTCATCGACCATGACTTGTTTTCGGAACGTCAAGACTTTCTGGCGCTGCTCGGAATTGGCCGCTTCATGCACCTGCAGGCGGCTCTTTGCCGCCTTCTTCTTGCCGGATTGGCCGGCCGGTTTGCTTGCCAAGGTTGCCATGGGCGCAGCATAGGCCATGCACCTAAACGAGGTATTAACCGCCAGAAGGCGTTGAAAAATAAGAAAAAAAGAGGGCGCGGCGGAAGGCCGCGCCCGAGTCATAACAGGGAGGACTATACGCTACGCTACAAGACAACCGTTGGACCCGAACATAGGGGTCTAAAAACCCAAGCTGGCCAATGCCCGCTAGTCATGGTCCGCTAGCTACAGCCGGATGTGCCCCCGCAGGTGTCGCATTTCATGCAGGTGCCGTTGCGCAACAAGGTGAAGTTACCGCATTCGCCGCAGGCATCGCCTTCATAGCCCTTCATGCGGGCCTCGCGGATGCGGTCCAGGCGTTCATCCACCTCATCGCTGACTTCAGGGCTGACCGCAACCGCGACCGCCGCGCCGTTGCCCGCCGACGCCATGGCGATGCCGCCGCCGCCGCTGTCGACTTCGCCACCAGCCTGGCCGCCATTCTTGCCGCCGGTCAGAACCAGAAGGTTTCGCCCCCGGACATAACCATGCGAGGCAACGCTGTGGGCCGCGATCAGATTTTCCTGCTCCGCGTCTGCTTCGGCCTCGGCCTGTGTCAGGCCAGAACCCAGGGTATCGGGACGCAGATCTTCCGGATCCACGTGGGCCAGTTCATTGCGGCCCAGATAGGAAATCGCCAGCTCCCGGAACAGATAGTCGAGCACCGATGTGGACATCTTGATGACATCGTTGCCTTCCACCATGCCGTTCGGCTCGAAACGGGTGAAGGTGAAGGCTTCGACATAGTTATCCAACGGCACGCCATGCTGCAGGCCCAGTGAAATGGCAATGGCGAAACTGTCCATCAGCGAACGGAAAGCGGAGCCTTCCTTGTGCATGTCGATAAAAATCTCGCCCAGGGAGCCGTCTTCATACTCGCCGGTGCGCAGGTAGACCTTGTGGCCGCCGACGACCGCCTTTTGGGTATAACCTTTGCGCCGTTGGGGCAGTTTGCGCCGCTCGGCAATGATCCGCTCAACCACGCGCTCGGCCACCACACGCGGTTCGACGCGTTTCTCTTCAACGGCCGCCGCCAGGTCATCACGCGACTCGTCGTCATCATCAATATCGTCGAACAGGGCGGAAGACAGTGGCTGTGACAATTTCGAGCCATCCCGGTACAAGGCGTTCGCTTTCAAGCCAAGGCGCCAGGAGTCCTCGTAGGCCCGCTTGCAATCCTCCACCGAGGCGCCGTTCGGCATGTTGATGGTTTTCGAAATGGCGCCGGAAATAAACGGCTGCGATGCCGCCATCATGCGGATATGGCTGTCTACGGACAGATAGCGTTTGCCGATGCGGCCACAGGGATTGGCGCAATCAAATACCGGCAGATCCTCGTCCCGCAGGCCCGGCGCGCCTTCCAGGGTCATGGCGCCACAGCAATAGATATTCGCGGCATCGATCTGCGCTTCCGAGTAGCCAAGCGCGGCCAGCATTGAGAAGGAGAGATCGTTCAGTTGATCATCACTGAAACCCAGGGTGTCGCGGCAGAATTCTTCGCCCAAGGTATATTTGTTAAAGACGAAGCGGATATCGAAGGCACTTTCCAGGGCGGCTTCCACCTTGTCGATTTCGCCGGCGCCAAAGCCCTTGGCGGCAAGGCTTTCGTGGTTCAGATCCTCGGCCCCCTGCAGGGTACCATGGCCGACCGCGTAGTTGATGATGGCGGTGATTTGGCCGTCGTCATAGCCCAGGGTACGCAAGGCGGTTGGGACCATGCGGTTGATGATCTTGAAATAGCCGCCGCCCGCCAGTTTCTTGAACTTGACCAGGGCAAAGTCCGGCTCGATACCGGTAGTGTCGCAATCCATCACCAGGCCAATGGTGCCCGTGGGCGCGATGACCGTGGCCTGGGCGTTGCGGTAGCCGTGTTTCTCGCCCAGTTCCAGGGCCTGATCCCAGGCATCGGCGGCAGCCTGGGCCAGGGGCGCATCGGGGCAATCAGCCGCGATCAGGGGTACGGGGGAGACTTCCAGATCGTCATAGCCTTTACGCGCACCCATGGCGGCGCGGCGGTGGTTGGCGATCACCCGCAGCATATGCGGTGCGTTTTCTTCGTAACGCGCGAAGGCGCCCATTTCCTTGGCCATTTCTGCCGATGTGGCATAGGCGGTGCCGGTCATCAGAGCGGTGATGGCGGCGCAGAGGGAGCGGCCTTCTTCCGAATCGTAGGACAGCCCCTTGGCCATCAGCAAACCGCCGATATTGGCGAATCCCAGGCCCAATGTGCGGTAGTCATAGGACAACTGGGCGATCTCGCGGGAGGGAAATTGCGCCATCAACACCGAAATTTCCAGCACGATGGTCCACAGCCGCGAAGCGTGGCGGAAGCCGTCCACATCAAAGCTGCCGTCCTCGTTCAGGAAATTCATCAAGTTGATGGAAGCCAGATTGCAGGCGGTATCGTCGAGGAACATGTATTCCGAGCAGGGGTTGGATGCCCGGATCTCGCCGCCCTCGGGGCAGGTGTGCCATTCGTTGATGGTGGAATGGTATTGCAGGCCGGGATCGGCGCTGGCCCAGGCGGCATTGCCGATCGCTTCCCACAGATCCTGCGCCTTGATGGTTTCCTGCACCTTGCCGTCGGTACGCCGGATCAGGGGCCAATCGCCGTCATCCTCGACCGCGCGGAGAAAATCGTTGGTGACACGGACGGAATTGTTGGAATTCTGGCCGGATACGGTCAGGTAGGCATCGGAATCCCAGTCCGTATCGAAGGTCGGGAATTCGATTTCCGTATATCCCTGGCGGGCGAAATCAATGGTGCGGCGGACATAGTTTTCCGGGATCATGGCCTGGCGGGCGCCACGCAGGGCAGCCTTCAGGGCCGGATTGCGGGCCGGGTCGAACCTGCCGTCATGTTCGTTGCCGTCCTTGTCCACGCCGGGTTCATTTTCGCCGGCACCGACCGCACAGGCCGCGATGACCGCCTGCAGGTTTTTCGCCGTGATGCGGGAGCCGGCGACCAGGGCCGCGACCTTTTGTTCTTCCAGGGCTTTCCAGTTCACGTAATCCAGGATATCCGGGTGATCGGCATCGACCACGACCATCTTGGCGGCACGCCGCGTGGTGCCGCCCGATTTGATGGCGCCCGCCGCCCGGTCGCCGATTTTCAGGAAGCTCATCAGACCGGAGGATTTCCCGCCCCCCGACAAGCCTTCGTTCTCGCCGCGGATAAAGGAGAAGTTGGAGCCCGTGCCCGAGCCATATTTGAACAGGCGCGCTTCACGTACCCAAAGGTCCATGATGCCGCCTTCATTGACCAGATCGTCGGCCACGGACTGGATGAAGCAGGCATGCGGCTGCGGCCGCTCGTAGGCGGATGTGGCCGCCTGCAATTCGCCGTTCTTGTGGTCGACGAAATAGTGTCCCTGGCTGGGGCCATCGATGCCATAGGCCCAATGCATGCCGGTATTGAACCATTGCGGTGAATTCGGCGCGGCCATCTGCTGGGCCAGCATGAAGCTCAATTCATCGCAAAAGGCGATGGCGTCTTCCTCGGCGTCGAAATAGCCGCCCTTCCAACCCCAATAGGTCCAGGTCCGGGCCAGACGGTCGAAAACCTGCCGCGCCTTGGTTTCATGGTCATCACGCTCGTTTTCGGGAAGGGCGGCCAGGGCCTCTTCATCCGCCTCTTCACGCCACAGCCAAATCGGTACGTCGTCCTCGGGCACCCGTTTGCGGGCGGCGGGAATGCCCGCCTTGCGGAAATATTTCTGCGCCAGGATATCGCAGGCCACCTGGGACCACGACGATGGCACCTCGATACCATCGAGCTTGAAGACCACCGAGCCGTCGGGATTTCTAATTACACTACTCGCCGTGCGGAATTCGATATTCGCGTATGGAGATTGGCCTTGTTCCGTAAAGCGCCGTGAAATTCGCATCTGCCCCTCGAGCCCCTCATATTTTTGGTTTATTTGGCGCCGCCAGAAACACTTAACGAAATATCAATATATTGTGCTCCATAACGGGAGGCACACCATATATAGCGGAGCGGCCAGGGTCAAGCGGTTAAAGTGGCTGTGGATAATTTTTTGCCGGGTTGCCTAGCGATTTCGCGTAACCGCCGTCTTTCGGAGCTTTCACAAGCAAAATCAATTCGTTACCGAGCTGATTATCGCGTCCCGGCTCGGTAACATGGTAATCAGTATCTGATGATTACGGCAACTGTTTTTAGTGTTGTTCGTCAAATTTGCCGCAATATATAGCCCCTGTGGATAACTTAGGGACTGAATGGTACTGGACCCGAAGCCCCGTCAATGCGATATTCCGGCGCGGATTTGGTACGAGATTTAGGTGGTACGTTATGGGCGCGACTGTTGGCACACGATTGATGACCTGGTGGAAGGGCGAGGAAGTCGGCAAGGACAGCTTCGGCAACCGCTATTTCAAGGAGAAATCCGGCGGGAATCGGCGCTGGGTGATTTATGACGGCGCGCCCGAGGCCTCCAAGGTGCCGGCGGAATGGCATGCCTGGCTGCACCGTACCTGCGACGAACCGCCCCTGGGCGCACGGCCCGAAATTCCCTGGGAAAAGCCGCATCTGGCCAATCAAACCGGTACTTCGGCCGCCTATCGTCCGGGCGGCAGCGTATTGTCAGGCGGGGAACGGCAGAAAAGTGGCGGCGATTACCAGGCTTGGACACCGGAATAGGGTTATAATCGCGGCCTACGGCGATTCGACTGGGATCATGGCCTGCGCGGTAATTCAGTGATCTTGGTCATGGCGGAAGGGCAAGGGTAATGAGCGGTAACGTGGTGGAAACCCTGATCGGCGCGGTGGTTTTAGTGGTCGCCGGTTTTTTTCTCTATTTCTCCTACGACAAGGCGGATGTGGGCGCGGTGCAGGGCTATTCCCTGACCGCCAAATTCGACAAGGTTGATGGGGTCAAGGTAGGCAGTGACGTCATGCTGGCGGGAATCAAGGTCGGCACGGTCACGGACGAAAGCCTGGATACCAAGGAATACCTTGCCGTGCTGCAACTGTCCCTGGCGTCCGACGTCAAATTGCCCGATGATTCGGCCATCAAAATCGCCTCCGACGGGCTACTCGGCGGAAAATATCTCTCCATTGATCCCGGCGGTTCGGAAGATTACCTGGAAGCCGGCGACGAAATCCGCTTTACCCAAGGTGCCGTGGATCTCACCGAATTGATCGGCAAGGCGATCTACAGCGGCGGCGGCGACAAGCCCGCGCAATAGCGCCGGTGTCATGAAAACAACGGCGATTGCAGCGCTGGTCCCGGTCCTGGTCCTTCTGTTCCTGACATTACCATCAAGCGCGGCCTTGGCACAGCGGACAGGGGTATCGGGCGTGCTGTTGCGCGGCCTGGATAAGATCACGGCACGAATCACGACGTTCCAGGCGCCCCTGGACGATGAAGTAAGTTTCGGCACCCTGCGTATCCGGGCTCAGACCTGCCGCAAACGGCCGCCCGAGGAAACCCCGGAAGTCGCCGTATTCCTGGAAATCGATGAGGAACGGCCAGGCGAAGAAGGCCGTTTGCCGCTGTTTTCCGGCTGGATGTTTGCCTCTTCGCCCGCGCTCTCGGCGCTGGAACACCCGGTCTACGATGTCTGGGTGATCGACTGCAGCACCGACGCCGACGATAGCGATCTGCCCGAGAGACTGAAATCAGAATACTCGGACAAGGCAAGGGACAAGCGGGAGTGATACTCCGCCCGGCTGATCTCGATGGCGCCGAACTGGCGTAGGTGATCGGTAATGAATTGCGTATCCAGCAATTGGAACGATGCCTCGCGCAGGCGCGCCACCAGGTGCACAAGGACGATTTTCGAGGCGTCGGTCCGCCGGCTGAACATGCTTTCGCCGAAAAACGCCGCGCCCATGGCAATACCGTACAGGCCGCCGACCAACTCCTCGCCATCCCAGGCTTCGACGCTATGGGCGAAGCCGCGATGATGTAATTCTGTAAAAAGATCCTGTATCTCTTTGTTAATCCACGTAGTCCAGCGTCCCGACGTGGGTTCGGCGCAAGCCGTCATGACCTGTTCAAAGGCGCTATCGATACGAATTGTAAAGGGAGAGAGACGCACGGTTCGGCGCAGGCGTCGGGACAGATGAAAGTCATCCAGAGGCAAAATACCGCGCTTTTCCGGATCGACCCAGAACATCTCCGGCTTGTCCCGCCCTTCCGACATGGGAAAAATTCCCGTGGCGTAGGCTTTCAGTACGATATCCGGGGTGATCTTCATGGCCGGCATGCCGCGAGCGATATTCGGACAGGCTACCCCCCCGCCTTGTCTCCCGCCTTGTCCCCCGCCTTATCCATCGCGTCCCAGTTGTACAAAGGCGTTTCCTTGCCTTGGAAGCGGCGCACCGCCTCCTTGTGGAAATCCGTGGTGGCCATGATGGCCTGGCCGTCCGCTTCCATCTGCGCCATGGTCGAATAGTCGGATTGAAAACTACGGTTGACGATCTTTTTCGTCACCCCGATGGCATGTTTCGAACCTTGGGCCAGACGGGCCGCCAGGGCGTGTGCGGCGGGCAGCAATTCGCCCTCGGCATGAATGGAATAAAGCAGATCCATGGCATCGGCCTCAGTGACGTCGATGGAGCGGGCCGTGAACATCAGGTCCTTGGCGTTCTGCATACCCACGGCGCGGGGTAGGGCATAAAACACCGCCATGTCCGGCACCAGTCCGATGCGGCCAAAGACCGAACAGAACTTGCTCCGCTCGCTGGCGAGAATGAAATCGGCCTGCAAGGCAAGGGCAAAGCCGCCGCCATAGGCCATGCCGTCCACCGCCGCGATCACCGGGCAATCGAGATTATGCAGCCGTTCAAACCAATCATGCAGCTTTAAAAGCCGGCCGCGGCCATTGACGGGTTGTGCCCGTTTTGGATCACCCATGGCCTTGACGTTGCCGCCGGCGCTAAAGGCGCGGCCGTTGCCCGTGATGATCAGAACCTTGACGTCATCATTGCCCTGCACCGTATCCAGCATGCGCACGTAGTCGGCTTTCAACTCGTCCGTCAGGGCATTCAGAATATCGGGCCGGTTCATGGTGAACAGGGCGACGCCGTTGTCATCAATGCTGAAGGTCGCGTCCGTATAAGCCTCGCTCATGATACCAATTCCCTCATGTTTACAATCAGTCGTGGCGGTCTAGAAACTCTTCCAGCCAGTGAATGTGATAATCGCCATCGATAAAATTCTGCTGCTGGATCATCGCTGTATGCAGGGGAATATTGACCTCGATACCGCCGACCACGAATTCGCCCAGGGCACGGTTCAGGCGCATCAGGCAATCGTTGCGGTTGCTGCCGTGCACCACCAACTTGGCGATCAGGCTGTCATAATTGGGCGGGATGCGGTAGCCGGCGTAAAGGGCCGAGTCCACCCGCACGCCCAAACCGCCCGGGGCATGAAAATCGCCGACCTTGCCGGGCGAGGGCACGAAGGTGGTGGGGTGTTCCGCATTGACCCGGCATTCGATGGCATGGCCGGAAAAGCGGATGTCCTCCTGGCTGAATGACAACGGTGCGCCGGCGGCGATGCGGATTTGCTCCCGCACCACGTCGATGCCGGTAATCGCCTCCGTGATGGGATGTTCCACCTGCAGGCGGGTGTTCATTTCAATGAAATAGAACTCGCCATCCTCGTACAGGAACTCCACCGTGCCCAACGAGGTGTATTTGATCTGCGCCAAGGCATCGACGACCGTCTGGCCGATCTTTTTGCGGGCGGCTTCGTTCAGGGCCGGGGAGGGCGCCTCTTCCAGAACCTTTTGATTGTTGCGTTGCAGGGAACAGTCGCGCTCGCCCAGATGCACGACCTTGCCGGTGCCATCGCCAATCACCTGCACCTCGATATGGCGGGGCCGTTCCAGATATTTCTCGATATAGACCGCATCGTCGTTGAAGGCGGCCTTGCTTTCGGTCTTCGCCGCCGCCAGGGCGGTCTCGAACTCGGAGGCCTCGCGGACCAGTTTCATGCCCCGCCCGCCGCCGCCCGAGGCGGCCTTGATCAGGACCGGATAGCCGATCTCGTCGGCCAGGGCTCGGGCCTCCGCCGCGTCCGTGACGGCTCCGTCGCTGCCCGGCACGACCGGGATGCCTAGGTCCCTGACCGTTTGTTTTGCCGTTATTTTATCGCCCATGGTGCGAATATGGTCGGCACTGGGGCCGATGAAGGTATAGCCGTGCTCCTCGACGATATGGGCGAAATCGGCATTTTCGGACAGAAAGCCATAGCCGGGATGGATGCCCTCGCTGCCGGTAATCTCGGCGGCGGCCAAAATCGACGGCATGTTGAGATAGCTGTCCATGGCGGGCGGCGGCCCGATACAGACGCTTTCATCGGCCAGGCGCACGTGCATGGCGTCGCTGTCGGCGGTGGAGTGGACCGCTACGGTACGGATGCCCATTTCCCGGCAAGCCCGGTGCAGGCGCAGGGCAATTTCCCCCCGGTTGGCGATGAGAACCTTATCAAACATATCGGATGTCAGTCGATAATCATCAGGACATCGCCGAATTCGATGGGCGTGGCGTTCTCGAACAAAATCTGGCGCACCGTGCCGCCGTGGGGCGAGGGGATTTCGTTGAAGGTCTTCATGGCCTCGATCACCAATATGGTCTGGCCGGCGGCGACTTTGTCGCCGACCTGAACAAAGGGCGCGTCATCGGGCGAGGGCGCATGATAGGCCGTGCCCACGATGGGCGAGACGACGGCACCTGGATGGTTCGACAGATCCCCCGCCGCCGGAGCCGGAGCCGCCGCGGCGGCTGGCATTGGCGCGGCCGGGGCGGGTGCCGCGGCGGGAATGGCCACCGCCGCCGCCGGCGCGGTCCCGGCGCGGACCAGACGCATGCGGTCGTCGTCGCTCTCAATCTCGATCTCGCTCAGGCCGGTCTCCTCCATCAGGGCGGCCAATTCGCGGATCAGGTCTTTGTCGAGCTCTGTTTTCGTCATGCTAATTTGCCTTTTTTCCGCACTAATCAGCGGCTTTTGCCGCCGCCGTCAGGGCATATAGGTAACCATCCGGTCCCAGGCCGCAGAGTACGGCGACGGCCAGGGCGGAAATGTAAGAGTGATGGCGGAAGCTTTCCCGCTGGTAGATATTCGATAGATGCACTTCGTATACCGGCAACTCCGCCGCCCTGAGGGCATCGGGAATGGCGATCGAGGTGTGGGAATAGGCCCCGGCATTGATGATGATCGCGGCGGCGTCACCCCGGGCCTGCTGGATCCAGGTGACCAGTTCCCCCTCGCTGTTGCTTTGCCGGCAATCGACGCGGACGCCCAGTTCGTCCGCGCGGGCCTGGATCAGGGCGTTCACATCGTCCAGGGTCTCATGGCCATAAACGGCGGGCTCACGGGTGCCCAGCATGTTCAGATTGGGGCCGTTCAGGACCAGTATTTTTGCGGGCATGAAAATTCACCAATGACAACGAGACCGCCACCCTTATACTCCCACGCCAACGGGTAGGGAAGCCAGCGATCAAAGGCACAATTGTGCCCGGGACAGCGGCTTTTTCGTAAGCCCAGGTTGAAAGCTTCGCCCTTCCTCCCCATAATCCAAATTGAATGTTCGATTTGCGGTTAGCAAGTATATTTACGAAGCAAGGAGCGCTGCATGCGCGTTGTTATTAATGGCGAAAACCGGGAAATTCCGGCCTCTTTGACGGTCGCCGCATTGCTGGCCGACCTCGGGCTGGATGCGCGCAAGATCGCGTTGGAGCATAACCTGGAAATCGTGCCCCGCTCCGCCTATGAACAAACCATGGTAACGGATGGCGACCGCCTGGAAATCGTGCATTTTATCGGTGGCGGTGACGCCGCGGGTGATGATGGGGCGGACGATGGCGGCGATGGGGTTGACGATTCGGCTGATGACGGCTGGATGGTCGCGGGGCGGAAGCTGAAATCGCGCCTGATCGTGGGTACCGGCAAGTATCAATCCTACGACGAAAACCGCCGCGCGGTGGAGGCCGCCGGGGCCGAAATAGTCACTGTCGCCGTGCGCCGGGTCAACGTCACGGACCCGGACAAGGAAATGCTGGTGGATCATATCGATCCCAAGAAATACCTCTACCTGCCCAATACCGCCGGTTGCTTCACCGGCGAGGACGCGGTCCGCACCCTGCGCCTGGCCCGTGAAGCCGGCGGCTGGGAGCTGGTCAAACTGGAAGTGCTGGGTGATCAGCAGACCCTGTATCCGAACATGCCCGAGACGATCAGGGCGGCGGAAATGCTCATCAAGGAGGGTTTCCAGGTGATGGTCTACTGCTCCGACGATCCGATCCAGGCCCGCGTCCTGGAAGAGATCGGCTGTTGCGCCATCATGCCCCTGGGCGCCCCCATCGGTTCCGGTCTGGGTGTGCAGAACCCGGTCAATATCCGGGTCATCATCGAAAACGCCAAGGTGCCCGTCATTGTCGATGCGGGTGTCGGCACCGCCTCGGACGCCACCGTGGCCATGGAACTGGGCTGCGCCGGCGTCCTGATGAACACCGCCATCGCCGAGGCCAAGGACTCGATCCGCATGGCGCGGGCCATGAAGTACGCGGTCAAGGCCGGGCGGGATTCCTATCTGGCCGGGCGCATGCCAAAGAAAATGTATGCCGACCCATCATCGCCGTTGGCGGGATTGATATAATTATCCGATATTTACAGCGCGTGTTTAATCTAAACTCATAAAAATTAATTCGCTGTCATCCTTGGGCGCAGCGCAGCGGAGACCCGAGGATCTAGAACTGCAAGCGCCGAAGTCCGTTGCCCTAGATTGCCGGGTCAAGCCCGGCAATGACATAAGAAATTGCGGCGCACTTCTGTTCTAGTTAATCAAGCCGCCCTTGGCCGTGACAATTTGTACGTCACCATGCCCTTGGCGTAGATTTCGCCGTTTTCGACGCCCTTGACGTCAATATCGATCACGACGATGGAACCGCCGCGCCGCACGGTGCGCGCCTCGGCCACCATGTCGGTCCAGGCGGCGGAAAGAAAATTCACGTTCATGCCCACGGTGGCGCCCAAGGTGCCCTCGGGAATATCGAGATAGGACCAGGCGGCGGCGGTGCCGGCCTTGTCGATCAGGGCGGCGATCACACCGCCATGGAACCGGTTGTCGCCGCGCGACAGATCCTCCCGCCAGGGCAGGACCATGCGGCAATAGCCTTCCGCCATCTCCTCGATTTCGGCGCCTAGCACCTCGCCAAAGCCCTTGCCCAACATCCGCGCCTGCATGGCCGCCACTTGTTCCGGGGTATACGCACTCATCAATGGGTTTCCTATGTGATCAGAATTTGTTGCCTAGGGTATAGCGCGCCAAGACGTGAAAGCGCCAAATGAAAATGCAGCCTCTTTTGGAGGTTATTTCTTCGCCGGGAAGCGGGGCGAGCGGCACCAGATGCCGGAGAGGTCCGGGGCCAGCCACGATAGCAGGAAGGCGGCGATGCCGGCGATGTTCAGGGTGATGCCCCACCATAGCGCGCGGTCGGCCAGGGTGGCATCGGGGGCCTGAGACACCATGGTCAGGCTGTAGATACCGAACGCGCATAGCCCGATGCCGACCAGGGCACCGCCCAGGCGCCGCCAGATGTCGTTGCGGTATATGCGCATTATTTAGCCCCCATGTGCCAGGGCATGTTAGCAAAATAGCCTGGATTTCGAAACCGAACGCCTACTTCGGGCTGAGCAGGTAGAACACCGAGCGGGTGGGCGAGGTGAAGTCGCGCCGCTGGATACGCCAGCCAGCCGCGCTGATTTTCTCTTCCAATGCGGCCAGGGAATGGCCGCGATAGCCGGCCTCCCACTTATGGCCCCAGGGGTCGGTCTGGTCGATCTTGAAACGGCGCAGGAAATTCAGCTTCTTGAAGGAAAACTTGCTGCGGAAATTCACTCTGTTCAGATACAGCCGCCAATCGATCTGAAAGCCCATGTAGGGCACCGAAATGACCAGATATTTCGGCCCGGCGGCGTGGAATTTCGCCAACACCCCCTGCACCTGATCCCAGGGCAGATGTTCCAGGGTCTCGCAGCACAGAATGGCGTCATGGCCCGCAAGGCGCGCGCTGTCCGTGGCGGTCAACTCGCCCTGGATATGGGGGACATCCGGGCGCGGGTCCTGGCTGGGCAGCAGATCGAAGGTCGTGACGTCAAAGCCGGCATTGGCCAACAGGGCCGTGACCAGGCCCAGGTTCGGCCCCACTTCCAGGACCGTTTGCACATCCAGGCCATCCAGCAGGTGCAACTGGAACCATTGCTGGCCGATGCGCTTGTCGGAATAATAGCGGAACCATTCGGCCCGGCGGGCACCGGGGTTGGGGAACAGGCTCTCCGCGTCGCCCTTTGCTTTGTCGCCGGTCTGCATGGCTTTGGTGCATAGCCAATGCCATTGCCATAGGCAAGGCATTGCGGCGGCGCAAACGTGGCCGCCGTCATGGTATCGTGCGCCGATATAGGCAATAATGCGCCAACGGAGGATCGAGGCGCCGTTACTGTCCTTGATCCTCCTCTTGTGTAGTCAGTTTGTATTCGTGATCCTGTGACAGACTTTCGGCTGATTCGCCGCTAATCCGCACCGGAATAGATCCTGGAGGGCCCTGGATGGCCAACATCCCGTTCAAGAAAGACGTAACCTTCGAGTATGGCGTGGCTGATCAGATCTCGCCCTTGATCCGCCGGGTTATCGCGCCCAATCCCTCCGCCTTTACCCTGCACGGCACTGGCACTTATATCATCGGCAAGGGCCAGGTCGGCGTGATCGATCCCGGCCCCGACGATCCGACCCATATTCAGGCCATCCTGGACGCCGTAAAGGGCGAAACGGTCAGCCATATCATCATCACCCATACCCACCGGGACCATTCCCCGGGCGCGGCGTTGCTGAAGGCGGAGACGGATGCGCAGGTTTGGGGATGCGGCCCGCACGGACATGGCCGCGTCAAACCCGATGACAGCGGCGCCACCTCGGACGAGGGCGCGGATACGGACTACATGCCCGATGTCCTGGCCAACGATGCCGATGTCCTCGATACCAAGGAATGGTCCTTGCAGGCGGTGCATACGCCGGGCCATACCTCGAACCACACCTGCTTTTATTTACGCGAGGAGAACGCGCTGTTTTCCGGCGATCACGTGATGGGCTGGTCGACCTCCATCGTCTCGCCGCCCGATGGCGATATGTACCGCTATATGCAAAGCCTGAAAAAGCTGCTGCTGCGTTCCGACGATCATTATTGGCCCACTCATGGCCCCAGGATCGAACAGCCAAAGGCTTTCGTCACCGAGTTGATCAAGCACCGGGAAGAGCGCGAGGAGCAGATCGCGCAATGCCTCAGCCAGCAGATCGGCCGGATTCCCGATATGGTCAAGGCCATGTACCAGGACGTGCCCGAGCACCTGCATTCCGCCGCCGCGCGCTCGGTGCTTTCGCATCTGGTGCACATGGTGGCCACGGACCGGGCCTTTTGCGATGGCGAGCCCGGCGCCGATACGGTTTATCGGGCGGCATAGAAGCAGGGCGATAACATGGCGGAGCAGGAAACTCCAAAAATCGAGATCAAAGGCTTGTGCAAGTCATTCGATGGGGAGCGGGTCCTGGACGGCATCGATTTTGCCATTCCCGATGGCGGCTCGGTGGTGTTGTTGGGCGAATCCGGTTCCGGCAAGACCCTGACCCTGAAATGCATCATGGGTCTGGTGCATCCCGACAGCGGCTCGATCCGCATCGACGGCCAGGACACGGTCGGCCTCAAGGGGCGGGAGCGGGATCAGCTATTGGGCCGTTGCGGCATGCTGTTCCAGCAATCCGCCCTGTTTGACAGCCTGCCGGTCTGGCGCAATGTCGCCTTTCGGGAATTGGAGAGTAAGGAACTGAATGCGGCCGAGGCGCATGCCATGGCGGTGAAACGCCTGGGCTCGGTCGGGCTGGGACCTGCCGTGGCGGACCTGCTGCCGTCTGAATTGTCGGGGGGCATGCAAAAACGTGTCGGCATCGCCCGCGCGATCGCCTCCGAGCCGGAGATTATCCTGCTCGATGAACCGACCGCCGGCCTGGACCCGATCATGTCCAATGTGATCGCCGGCCTGATCGTCCGCAACGTGCGTGACCTAGGCGCGACGGCGCTGTCCATCACCTCGGATATCAACACCGCGATCAAGGTCGCCGACACCATTGTCCTGTTGCACGAGGGCAAGGTCGCCTGGTCCGGCCCGCCCGAGGAAATTGCCCAGACCGGCAATGCCGTCGTCGAGCGCTTCATCCACAAATGGAAGATGGAACAGGCGGCGGCCTGATTTCGCCACCTAATTCAGTCGCAGGAAGCCATTTTTATTTTCAATTTTCCGGATTTTCCGGATATTGTGGATTTTTCTATTTAGACATAGAGGGCCGCAAATGAAAACCATGACCGCGACTTCGGCGTCGAAGGAATTTGGCTATTTCCTTGACACGGTACAACGGGAGCCCGTGCTGATAACCAAGCAATCCCGCCCGGTGGCCATTACTCTGTCCATTGCCGAGGCGAAGGAACTTTTTCAGCTTCGTATAGATGCCGGCATTAACAAAGGCCTGGAAGATGTTGCCGCCGAGCGTTTTCAAGAATTGACCGAGCAATATTCCGAAGAGATGAAAGCGCGTTTTAGATCCCGTGCCCGGAAATAAGCATGAAGGTCGTCATTACCCGGAACGGCGAGGAGAACCTCGGCGCCATATACGACTATCATGCGGAGTATAGTTTTGATTACGCGGATAATTTTCACGATGAACTCGTAAAATTCATCACGGACAATATATCGCAATTCCCAAAAAGCGGCGCGGTATATAACCCGCGATCAGGAGTGCGAAGACTGATTTATAAGCACAATTACAACATCTATTATGCCGTTGGGAAGGATGTCGCTTATGTGCTTTTTATCCTTGATGGGCGCGGCTTTCTGAATGAAGCGTTGCGTCATATGGACGATGACGAGATAGACGATATCATTGATCGGGATTGAACAATTCGTGCTGCGTCGAAGGCATTTCTTGCCGGCGCGGGTGCTGTGCAGGGAGGTTTTGAAATGAGTTTAGATGCCAATCAAGAGGGCCTAGTTGTCGGTGTGGTCGGGGCCGGCGCCATGGGGCGTGGTATCGCCCAGGTCGCGGCAACGGGCGGCTGCGCGGTCAAACTATATGACGCCAACGGGCAATCATCTCTCGACGCGCTGGCGCAAATCGACGGGCTGCTGACCCGGGCAGCGGACAAGGGGCGAATGAGCGCGGACGAGGCCGAGGCCGCCGTTTCCCGCATCGAGATCCTGTCGGACATGGACGGTTTTTCGCCTTGTGATGTCGTGGTCGAGGCGGTGATCGAGGATATCGATATCAAGCGCCAGGTCTTCAAGGCCCTGGAAGGCATCGTCGGGCAGGGCGCCGTTCTGGCCACCAATACCTCGTCCCTTTCCGTCACCACGATCGCCGCCGAATGCGCACATCCCGAGCGCGTCGCCGGCCTGCATTTCTTCAATCCCGTGCCGGTGATGAAACTGGTCGAGGTGGTGGCCGGCGTGCGTACCGCGCCTTGGGTCGCTGAATTCCTTACCGGCCTTGGTGTGCGCATGGGGCGGGTGCCGGTCAATGTCGCGGATGTGCCCGGCTTCCTGGTCAATCAGGTGGGGCGGGGCTACACCATCGAAGCGGCTCATATGTTGAGTGAGAGTATCGCTGAACCGGTCGATTTCGACCGCATCATGCGCGATGTGGCGGGCTTTCGCATGGGACCGTTTGAATTGCTCGACCTTACCGCCCTGGACGTCACACATCCGGCGACGGAAGCCATCTATGGCCAGCATTTCGACGAGCCCCGCTATCGCCCCTCGAGCATTATGAAAACCCGCATGGACGCGGGCCTTTTGGGCCGCAAGACCAAACAGGGCTATTATCTCTATGACGAAGGCACGCAGCAGGTGCCCGAGGAATCGGCGGCGCCTGAATATGATGGCCGCCCAGTCTGGGTCAGCACCGCCGTGCAGAAGGACGGCACCGCCCTCAACACCCTGGTCAAGGAACTCGGCGGAGAACTGGAGGCCTCGGACCGGCCCAGCGCCGAGGCGTTGATTTTGGTCACGCCACTGGGCAGGGACGCCACGGCCACGGCCCTCGATGAAGACCTTGATGCCCGGCGCACCGTGGCCGTTGATACTTTTTGCGGGCTGGAACGGCGGCGGACGCTGATGACAACGCCGATTACCCAGCCGGACTTCGCCGCCGCCGCGCGCGGCTTGCTGGCCAGCGACGGCACGCCGGCCACGATAATCCGGGATTCGGTTGGTTTTCCCAGCCAACGCATCATCGCCATGATCGTCAATATCGGCTGCGCCATCGCGCAATCCGGCGCCGCCACGCCCGAGGACATCGACAAGGCGGTTCAGTTGGGTCTCAACTATCCCCATGGACCGTTCGGTTTTGGCGACACCTACGGTCCGGCCAAAATACTGACGATCCTGGAGGCCATGCAAGATCTAACCGGCGATCCCCGCTATCGCCCAACGCCCTGGCTGCGCCGGCGTGCGCAACTGGGCGTCTCGTTGTTGACCGAGGAAGGCTGATGCCCGGCTAACGGAACGCGGTCAGGACCATGTAGAAGGCTAGGCCGAAGACAACGAAGAACAGCACGAAAACGCCGGCCCGCAAGCCGTATGGCGGCGCGGCGCCGATGCGGTGGATTTCTGGATACGCCTTCAGATACCAGATATCCAGGCCCTGGCCGGGGCGGATGCGGTCGTAGACGTCTTTTTCCACCGCGTCGCGGCCGAGCAGCGATGTCCCCTTAGGCTGAAAACGGAACTCAACGATATAGCTGCTCGATGTGCGGTAGCGCCTGGTGGAATAGCTGACATGTTTGCGGAGCACACGGGCGTAGTATTTCTCGCCTTCGTTATCCAAGGCCAGGTCAGCGGCGATTTCCATGCCCAGGACCGCCATGACGAATCCCGCCATGGCCATGATAACCAGGCCGGAGGAGATTTTCCGCGTTGGCGAGTAGCCGTTGCTCACACTGGCTATTGCTCCTTTTATGCGGTAGGCAGCTTATAACCGGCGAATTGTTCGCGCAGGATCAGTTTCTGGATCTTGCCCGTGGCGGTGTGAGGGATTTCATCCACGAAGGTGACATCATCGGGCATCCACCAGGTGGCGATCTTACCCTTCATGAAGTCCAGGATTTCCGGGCCTTCGATGCTGCTGCCTTCATTGCGGACGATGATCAGCAACGGCCGCTCGTCCCATTTCGGATGCGCCACGCCGATCACGGCGGCCTCGGCAACGTCCGGATGGCCGACGGCGATGTTTTCCAGATCGATGGAGCTGATCCATTCGCCACCCGATTTGATCACGTCCTTGGAACGGTCGGTGATTTGCATATAGCCTTCGGGATCCAGGGTCGCCACATCGCCGGTGTCGAACCAATCGCCGGCATCAAGAACTTCACCACCGTCGCCCTTGAAATAGCCGTTGGTGATCCATGGGCCGCGCACCATCAAATGGCCAAAGGCCACGCCATCGCGGGGCAGTTCCTTGCCGTCGTCGTCGGTAATCTTCATATCGACGCCATAGACAGCGCGGCCCTGCTTCGATTTGACCGCCAGCTTGTCGGCGTAATCCCAATCCGCCATGCCGGCCTTGAGATTGCCGGTGGTGCCGAGCGGGCTCATTTCCGTCATGCCCCAGGCGTGGATCACCACCACGTCGTAGTCATGTTCGAAAGTCTCGATCATCGAGGCGGGTGCGGCCGAGCCGCCGATCACCGTGCGCGTCATATGGGGCAGCTGCTTGTCGTTCTGCTGCAGGTATTGCAGCAGCATCAGCCAAACCGTGGGCACGCCGGCGGATAGGGTGACCTGTTCCTGCTCCAGCAATTCGTAAATCGAAGCACCGTCCATGCCCATGCCCGGCAGCACCAGCTTGGCCCCCGACATGGGCGCTGAATAGGCGATGCCCCAGGAATTGGCATGAAACATGGGCACGACGGGAAGCACGCTGTCTTGCGATGACAGACCGAGCACATCATTGCTACATGATGCCAGGGAATGCAGCACGGTGGAGCGGTGCGAGTAGAGCACGCCTTTCGGATTGCCCGTGGTGCCGGACGTGTAACAGAGGGAGGAGGCGGTCTTCTCATCGAAGCTGGGCCAGTCCAGGCCGCCATCCTGGGCCGCCAACAACTCTTCATAGCAAAGCACGTTGGGCAGTGAGGTTTCGGGCATGTTGG
Organism: uncultured Rhodospirillaceae bacterium; assembly: GCA_964590195.1. Taxonomy (GTDB): domain Bacteria; phylum Pseudomonadota; class Alphaproteobacteria. The sequence continues at coordinate 36,010 of CAZPWJ010000046.1, forward strand.
CCCGGTCGGTCATGATGACGATAGCCTCGACGCTGTCCAGTTGATCGGCGATGCCTTCCAACAGGGGCACGAAGGTCAGTTCGGTGAACAGCACTCGGTCTTCGGCATGATTGGCGATATAGACGATCTGTTCGGGAAACAGGCGCGGATTGATCGTATGCAGCACGGCGCCGATGCCCGAAACCCCGTAATAGCATTCCAGATGACGGTAGCCGTTCCAGGCCAGGGTCGCGACCCGGTCGCCAAGGCCGATGCCCAAACCGCCGAGGGCCTGGGCCAACTGCTTGGCGCGCAGATTGGCGTCCGCGTACGTATAACGGTGTATCGGCCCCTCGACGGTGCGTGAAACGATTTCGACGCCGCCGTGATACTGCGCCGCGAATTCGATCAGCGAGGAAATTAGTAGGGGCCGGTCCTGCATCAAGCCAAGCATGGCTACCTCCAAAAACGTGTTGTTCCGTGTTGGGGAGCTCTATATCCCGCCGGCACCGGTTTCGTAAAGGGAAGGCGGGATCAGGTCATTGGCTTTCCGACAGATGAACGCCGCTGACCTGATAGGTCAGACCTGAATCATTGGCGGAAAAAAAGCCGGCCGCATTTTGGGGCACGGAGGAACTATTGGCCGGTGCGCCGAAAAAGGCCCCTCTTATGGTGCCTGATAGGCTAACGCCGTTGCGGCTGCCACTGACGGTTTCGAAAAACTCAGTTACCGACGCGCCCATGGAAGTGGCGGAGCCGGAGAATGTCATGGAGGCACCATCGATACTCATGGTGCCGTTGGTCACGGTGATGTCGGAGGAACCTATTGCCAGCTTAAATGAATAGGACCCGACGGCGGTGTAAGTCGCCACCGTGCCATTCGTTTCATGCGCACCATTGGCGACGGAGGCGATCAGTGTACCGCTGAAATTGCCCGTCGCGCCGTTATGCAGGTTTGAATTTGCGACCCGTTCCCCGGCCACCCATGCCGCCAGGGCGACCTCGTGAGTATGGTCGCTTGGTGATCCAGCACCCCAGAAACCCCAGGTCACGTACGAGCAGGTACACATGCTGACATCCGAAGGAGTAATGGTACTAAGCGAAATGTCCGAATCCCGAAAAACGCCTATGTCGGGATCGCCATTGCTGCCGCTTTCAAATCCTAAGGCAGCGAAATGGCCGTCGTCGATGAACGCGCTGTTCTTGTTCAGGCTCGTGCCTAGGCCGCCAAAATCCAAGGTAACGTGCTGTATGCCGTGCGAGTAAGGACTGGTGATATTGAAAGCGCCTTCAACATTGTTGGTGGCGGCGCTGGTCTGAATCCGATTGACCGGCACGGTGACGCCATCGACCGTGGTCGTGTTGGTGGTGTTTTCGGAGTAAAACTTATGTACCCCCAAAAAATTGCCGCTAGCGTCAAAGTCGCGGGAAACGCCACCAACATAGGCCGCCATGACCCGTGTCGAGCGGCTCGAGCCAAGGTCATACCAAGTTGCGCGGCATAAGACTCATTTTCTGCCTTTCCTGGCGGCTTGATTT
>CAZPWJ010000047.1:0-36952 GCA_964590195.1 uncultured Rhodospirillaceae bacterium
ATTGGAAGCACCCTACATGAAGTGGGTGTCTGCGTTAACCGGATAGGCACGGAGCCATGATGCATGAATAGCGGCGAGCCCTCGCCAATGACTTCGTAGTGGATATCCAGACCTTGTGATTTCACATACGGCATTGTCCGCCCCTTTCTCAGTCAAGCGCGTTGCCTCATCAAATGCAGCGTCGATAGGGTCGCAATGACACCAAGGTGTGATCGCTTAAGACGTGGCAGAATAGCGTTGCCGCAGCTCTACGATGATATTATCCAGCGGCTCCACATCGGCCATTTTCATATCCATGTCGAAGAGGTTGGCGCGATGGGCCGTAAGGCTGCGGTCACCGACCGCCTCTTCCGCGATGATAACCCGGAAATTGTGTGAGAAGGCATCGTTGGCCGCCGCGCGCACGCAGCCGCTGGTCGAAATGCCGCAGATCACGATGGTATCCACATCGTCATAACGCAGGAACGCTTCCAGCGGCGTCTGGAAAAAACACGACGCCTTGTTCTTGAATACAACAACGTCCTGCTCGCGCGGCGCATAGGCATCCGGCCATTCATCGGCTCTGGCATCGCGGCTATAGATCATGTCGCCCGCGATGCCGAGTTTGTCGTTCCACATGCCCCGGCGGATCGGATGGCTACGGTCATCGCGCCGGCTGTAATAGATCGGCAATTCCAGATCGCGAAATGCCGCGACGATCCGCGTGATGTTTTCGACCAGTTCCGGGTCGCCGTCGCCGCATTGCGGGTAGGCGGGGTCAACGAACATGTAGGTGGTATCGATGTTCAGCAACGCGACGCGCCTGCCGAAGCCGACCTTTTCGCCGAACTTGCCTTTCGCGTATGTCGCCAGTTCATCCGCCGGCAGAAAATCCGCCCATTTGTCCAGTTTGCTCATGATCTTACCTTTACCGACCCGTCCATTTCGGCGCCCGTTTTTCGGCGAAGGCGCGCGGCCCTTCCAATGTATCCGCCGAGTTCGCCCGGCGGCGGTTAGCGGGATAAGCCGTGTAATAGGCTTGCGGCAGGGGATGGTCGAGACCGCGCATGGTGGCCTCCTTGGTCGCCCGCACCGCCAGCGGCGCGCAACGCAGGATATCGGCCACCCATTCCTCGACCGCCTCATCAAGTTTGTCTGAGGGGACGACCTGGTTGACCAGTCCAAGTTCGTAGGCCCGCGCCGCCGTCATATGCCGCCCGGTCAGCATGTAGCCCATGGCCGGTTTCAGGCCAATCTGGCGCGGCAGGCGGTGGACACCGGCCGAACCCGCGATCAGGCCGCGCCGGGGCTCGGGCAGGCCGAATTCCGCATGCTCGGCGGCGACAATGATATCGCAGGCCAGCGCCTGCTCCAGGCCACCGCCAAGGGCGAAGCCATTGACCCGGGCGATGATCGGTTTGGGAAAATGCCAACGCTCGATCAGGCTGGTGCTCTCGGCGGCCATCTTTTGCCATTGCGCCTGCACAACTTCGTCCGCCTCGCGTTCGCGGGCCCGGTGCTTCAGGTCTGCGCCGGCACAGAAGGCGCGGCTGCCAGCCCCCGTCACGACCGCAAGCCAGATATCGTCGTTCGCCTCGACTTCGTCCCAATGCTGGGACAGCTCCCAGCGCAGCTCCGGGTTCAGGGAATTCATCGCTTCGGGCCGGTTGAGGGTGATCCACGCGACGTGATCCTTCACCTCGAAGGTGGAGACGGTCTGGTTTTCGGCGCCCATGTCGGTGCCTCCTCTGAATGGACTTACTTTGGTTTCAGGACTTACCAGCGCCCCGGCTGGCCAGAAAGGCTTCGATAATGGCCTGCGCCTCGCCCTTGGCATAGGATTCCTGTTGCCCGAGGACGCCGGCGCGGAAGGCTTCGTCGAAGCCGGCCAGGGCGATCTCGCGAAAGCGCGCCTTGGTCCGGGCCCAGGCCACGGCGGGCTTGGCCGCCAGGGTTTCGGCCACTTCGCAGGCCTTGGCCACGACCTGGTCCTGCGCGACCATATAGTTGATCAGACCAAGGCTCTCAGCCTCGTCCGCTTCCATTAGGCGGCCGGTCATGGACAGCTCCTGATTCTTCGACCAACCAATATGCAGGGACATCCAATACGAGCCCATGATTGAGGGTATGGCGGCATTGATTTCGGGTTGGCCCATACGGGCGCCGGAATGGGCCACGCGCAGATCGGAAACCATGGCGATCTGGAAACCACCGCCCGCCGCGATACCATTGATGGCGGAAATCACCGGCTTGTTGGTCAGCAGGATCTGTTTGTAGACATTGCAGGCGGTGCCAAACCAATGTTCGATATCCGCCACCTGCATGCCGCGCGCCTCGAACAGATCGACACCGGCGCAAAAGGCCCGCTCGCCGGCTCCGGTCAGGACGATACCCTTGACGGTGTCATCATTGTCCAGCTCGATCAATGTGGCGGCTATGCCCTGGGCCAGGGCTATGGATATGGCGTTGAGATTATCGGGCCGGTTAAAGCGCAATATGGCGATATCGCCCGCGCGTTCTACTTTTACGACGTCAGACATCTGGAACTAAACTCCTCTTTGACCGCCAATATTATCCGTCCGATCGGACCTTGACGTAACTGCCCGGCGCATCCTCCAGCACCGGCGCGTCCTTGCTGCCCGGCTGCCGCGCCTTGACCTTGCGGCCGGAATGCTTGGCCACCCATTCGCCCCATTGCGGCCACCAGGAACCCTCGTGCTGGGTGGCGCCGGCGAACCAGTCGTCAGCGGCCGGTGGATTGTCCGGATTGCTCCAATAGCCGTATTTATGGGCACTGGGCGGATTGACGATACCCGCGATATGGCCTGATCCAGCCAGGGTGAATGTGGTCTTGCCGCTATACAGCTGAGTGGCCACGTAGGTGCCTTTCCAGGGCGCGATATGATCTTCCTTGGTGGAGATTATGTGCACCGGGATTTTCACGTCGCGCAGATCGATGGGGCAGCCGCCCATTTCGATGCCGCCCGGCTGGGACAGCAGGTTCTCTTGATACATGTTGCGCAGATAGAAGCTGTGCATTTTTGCCGGCATGCGGGTCGAGTCCGAATTCCAGTACAGCAAATCGAACGGGAACGGGTCCTTGCCCATCAGGTAATTGTTGATGACAAAGGACCAGATCAAATCGTTGGAACGCAGCATATTGAAGGTCTGGGCCATGGCGGCGCCTTCAAGGATGCCGCCCTGTTCCTCCATCTTCTGTTCCAACTGATCCAATTGCTCGTCATCGATGAAGACGGACAGTTCGCCCGCCTCCTCGAAATCCACCAAAGACGTGAAGAATGTCGCTGATTTGACCCGGCTGTCATCGTTGGCGGCCATATGGGCCAGCGTGGCGCCGGTCAAGGTGCCGCCCAGGCAATAGCCGATGATATTCACCTCGTCCTCGCCGCAGGCCGCCTTGACGCCGTCCAGGGCTGCGTAAATGCCTTCGAACATGTAATCCTCGAAGGTCTTTTCAGCCAAGGCCAGATCCGGATTGACCCAGGAGATGACGAAAACCGTCAAACCCTGCTCCACGGCCCATTTGATGAATGAATTCTGCGGCTTCAGGTCCAGGATATAGAACTTGTTGATCCACGGCGGCACGATCAGCAGGGGCGTCTTGCGGACCTGCTCCGTCGTCGGCTCGTATTGGATAAGCTGGATCAGGTCCGATTGCCAGATCACCTTGCCTGGACTGACGGCGATGTTCTCGCCCACCGTGAAGGCATCAAGATCCGTCATCTTGATCGCCAGCTTACCCTTGCCCCGCTCCAGGTCGTCCAGCATGTTGGTCAGGCCGCGCACCAAGTTCTCGCCCTTGCTCTCCACCGTTTCGCGCAGGACTTCCGGGTTGGTGGCGACGAAGTTGGTTGGCGCCATGGCGTCGGTGAACTGCTGGGTATAGAAATCAACCTTGCGCGCCGTGGCTTCATCCAGGCCATCCACGTCATGCACCGTGTTCTGCACCCAGCGCGATGTCAGCAGGTAGGATTGCTTGATGAAATCAAAGATCTGATTGCTTTCCCACTCCTCGCCGCGGAATCTCTTATCACCCTTCGCGGGCGTGACCACCGGTTCGGCCCCCTCGCCCAGCATGCCCTTGGCCGCGTTCTGCCACAGGTTCATATAGTCCTGCCACAGACCCATCTGCGCCTCGACCATTTTGGCCGGATCCGCCATCATTTGGGCCGTCAGTTCCATGAAGGCGGCGCCGATGTTCATGGGATCGGGATCAGCCTTGCCGCCATCCTTGGCCTGCTGTTGCAGGAAATCATTAACCAGGGTCTGGCATTGTTCCGCAACCTTGATCATATTCTCGGAAAATTCGGCTGCCTGCTGCCCGGCGTCAGTGGTAGTGGAATTTTCGCTATCTTGGGTCATGACGACTGTTGATCCTTGGTTTGACGAATACGGGCTTGACCATACAATGCCAAAGTGATTCGTTTTACATAGCAGCGGTTGTTAGCAAGGTACCTGAAGACTATAACATTGGCCAATAGTGTGCCACTTAGGGCCGGCGGAAAATTCGCCGCCGGCCATCGCCAGTAATAAGGAGCATATGCCGGATGAATGGACAGATAGCCAAGGAACGCGGGAGCCGCACCTTACCCATGGCTCCGTCACAAGCCGCCCGGACGGCAGGCCCGTTGACTGCCGCCCCATTGACCGCCTTGGCATTGGTCCTGGCGCTGGCCGGCTGCTCCCAACTGCCTGATGTTCCCGAATGGGCCAATCCGGCGGGCTGGGTCGACGGCATGTTTGGCGAGAATGTGGACGTGCTGCCGCCCGTACCGACGAGCACCAGCAAATCGGCCGGCGCACCCGGCGCCGATAAACCCTTTCCCAAGCTGGGCGAATTACCGCCACCGCCAAAATCAGAAAGCTCCACCGAGACAAGGCAGAAACTGGCCAATAGCCTGGTCGCCGATCGCGACAATGCCCGCTATACCAATGAAAATTTGCGCGCCGGTGATACCCGCATGGCGGCGGCACCGCCGGCGCCGAAGCCTGCGCCGCTGCCCAAGGCGAAGCCGCCCACGCCAAGCCCGGTCCAGCAGCCCAGCAACCAACAGCTGGCGGCGGTCCCGGCGGCAAAAGACAGCACGGCCCGGCCCGCGTCGCCATCCCTGCCCGCGCCGCCCAAACCTATTGCCGGCAGCACGGCAAATTCCTCCAGCCTGACCCAGGTACCGTCCATCATCCAGCGCCGGGGCGCGCCGCCGCCGCCGCCCACCCCTGTGGCCGAAGTATCGCGCCGTCCAATCCCGCAGGTGGTCCAGAAATCCACTGCCAGCCCTGGCAGCCGGCAGTCAGCTGGCTTGGCGGCTTTGCCGAAACCGCCCACGCCCATCTCCTCGGGCGCGGCGTCATCGCCGCTCGCAGCACCGAAATTGGCTGCACCTAAATTACTTCCGCCATCCCCCGTGGCCACGGCCCAGGCAGCGGCCCCGCAGTCGCCTTCTGTTCAGGTGAATTTACCTCTCGGGCAGGATCAATCCGTATTGGCTCAGGTCTTCGCCTCGTCGTTGGCGGCCCAAGGAAGCCCGGTCGTGCGCCAGCCCGGCGACATTTTCAAGGCGCCCAGTGCCGTGCCCATACAGGGACAATGGCCGACCAACGTCCCCGGCGTCGTACAGCAAGCCTTCAACGCCTCGTTGAGCGGCACCGATCAGAGCATGCACGGCGGTGCCGGCGCCGCCCTCATGGCCTCGCCGCAGATGAGCAATCAGGCCATGCGCCGACTGCCCGGCGCACCCATGCTGATCCGCTTTCGCCATGGCTCAACCCGGTTGAGCGGGGCGGAGAAAAAGCGGTTGGGACAATTGGCCAGTCAAGCCCGCCAAGGCGGCAAAACCATCTATGTCGTCGGCCATGCCAGCCAACGCACGGGGGATATGAACTACGCCAAGCATAAGTTGGTGAATTTCAATGTCTCCCTGGACCGGGCCAATAGGGTCGCGGGTGAATTGCGCCGCCAGGGCGTGTCAGCCCAGCAGATCGTGGTACAGGCGAAGGGTGATGCCGAACCGCTGTATTTTGAATTCATGCCCGATGGCGAGGCCAAGAACCGCCGGGTCGAGGTCTTTGTTCGTTAGGGCTCGCCCCGGCCAAAAAAATCGGGCATAAAACCCGCCTTCCGTAGGCGGCGTGGTTGCCATGCCGATGACCGTGAAACGTCAAGAACAGATGATGACGCCCCATGCCCTTTGATTTTCACCGTATCAAGCGACTACCGCCGTACGTTTTCGCCGAAGTGAATGCCATGAAGGCCGCCGCGCGGGCGCGGGGCGAGGACATTATCGACTTTGGCATGGGCAATCCCGACACCCCGCCGCCGCCGCATATTATCGACAAGCTGGTGGAGACGGCGCGGGACCCAAAGACCCACCGTTATTCCACCTCGCGCGGCATCCCGGGCCTGCGGCTGGCCAACGCGAACTATTACCAGCGCCGCTTTGGTGTTGATATTGATCCCGAATCTGAAACCATCGTCACCTTGGGATCGAAAGAAGGCTTGGCCAATCTGGCCCAAGCCATCACCACGCCGGGCGATGTCATCCTGGCGCCCAATCCCAGCTATCCAATCCATCCCTACGGCTTCATTATCGCGGGCGCGGTGATCCGCCATGTACCGGTTGGGCCGGAGCAGGATTTTTTCGCAAATCTGGAAGCGGCCGTGCGCCATTGCGTGCCGCCGCCAACCGCCCTGGTCCTGAACTATCCGTCCAATCCAACGGCCGAGGTTGTCGATCTGGCGTTTTACGAGCGCATGGTGCAATTCGCCCGGGAGAAGAACCTGTTCCTGCTTTCGGATCTGGCCTATGCGGAGATCTATTTCGACGGCAATCCGCCGCCGTCGATCCTGCAGGTGCCTGGCGCAAAAGACGTCGCGGTGGAATTCACCTCGCTGTCCAAGACCTATTCCATGCCCGGCTGGCGCATGGGCTTTGCCACCGGCAACCGGCGTCTGGTGGCGGCTCTGACCCGGATCAAATCCTATTTGGATTACGGCGCCTTTACGCCGATCCAGGTGGCGGCCTGCGCCGCCCTGAACGGCCCACAGGATTGTATCGAGGAAATTCGCGAATTGTACCGCAAGCGCCGGGACGTGCTGATCCAGGGACTGGGCGCCGCCGGCTGGAATGTGCCCTCGCCCCAGGCAACGATGTTCGCCTGGGCACCGCTGCCCGAGGGCTTCGCGCATCTGGGTTCGTTGGAATTTTCCAAGCTGCTATTGGACAAAGCCAGTGTCGCGGTTTCGCCGGGAATTGGTTTCGGCGAATATGGCGACGGCTTCGTGCGCATTGCCCTGGTCGAGAACGAACATCGTTCGCGCCAGGCGATACGAAATATAAAACGCTTCTTGCAGGATTATAAAGATATGGAAATCGCGGATGTACAGGACGCAACGGGAGCGGCAGCGCAATGAGCGACTCGGGGAGTAATTCAGGGGCGGGGCCATTGCGCCTGGGCATTGCCGGTCTGGGCACGGTTGGCGGCGGGGTTGTCCGCATGGTGCAAACCCATGCCGACCTGCTGGCGATGCGCTGCGGCCGGCGCATGCAAATCACAGCTGTCTCGGCCCGCGACAAAAGCCGGGACCGTGGTTTGGATTTAACCGGCTTCACCTGGCATGACGATCCGGTTGATCTGGCTCGTAGCGACGAAATCGATGTGCTGGTCGAGTTGATTGGCGGCGACGAAGGGCCCGCCAAGCTGGCCGTGGAAGCCGCGATTGATGCCGGCAAGGATGTGGTTACCGCCAACAAGGCGTTGATTGCCCATCACGGCACTGCTCTGGCCGGCGCGGCGGAAGCCAAAGGCGTGGCCCTGAATTACGAGGCAGCGGTGGCGGGCGGCATCCCCATCGTCAAGGCCATGCGCGAGGGGCTGGCCGGCAACGGTTTTTCCCGGGTCTACGGCATCCTGAATGGAACCTGTAATTATATTCTCTCCGCCATGCGGGACAGCGGTCGGGATTTCTCGGACGTCCTGGACGAGGCCCAGGCCCTGGGTTATGCCGAGGCGGACCCGGCCTTTGACGTTGATGGCGTGGATGCGGCCCACAAACTGGCGATCCTGACCAGCCTGGCATTTGGCTGCCCGGTCAATCTGGATGCCGTACACATTGAAGGCATCCGCCAGGTATCCGCCATCGATATCGAATTCGCAACCGAACTTGGCTATCGCATTAAATTATTGGCCATCGCGCGTCTGACCGCGCATGGGGTGGAACAACGGGTGCATCCCTGCATGGTCGCCGAGGGCACCTCGATCGCCCATGTGGACGGTGTCTTCAATGCCGTGGTGGCGGAAGGCGATTTCGTGGACCGGGTGGTTTTCGAGGGCCGAGGCGCCGGCGAGGGGCCGACGGCTTCCGCCGTGCTGGGCGACCTGGTGGATATTGGCCGCGATATTCGCCTGCCAGCGTTTTCCGTACCCGCCTCGGCCTTGCAAACATTGCCGCCCGCACCCATGGACAGCCACGTTGGCCCCTACTATGTCCGCCTCTCGGTATTGGACCGCCCCGGCGTGATCGCCGATATTTCCGCGATCCTGCGGGACGAACATATTTCCATCGGCTCCATGCTGCAGCGGGGCCGTAATCCGGGCGAAGCGGTAACAGTGGTGTTGATCACCCATGAAAACGAGGAAGCCGCCATGGGCCGGGCAATGGCACTGATCGGCGGTCTGGAGGCCGTGCTCGAAGAACCAAAAATCATTCGTATCGAGGCGCTATAGTTTCGCTACAATGGCAAGTACAGAGAATCATAGGGGCGCGTAATGGCCGAAATCATCTTGGACCGTAATCTCACCATCGAAGCCGTGCGGGTCACGGAAGCCGCCGCCATAGCAGCCGCGGAAACCATGGGCCGGGGCGATGAAAAAGTCGCTGATCAGGCCGCCGTGGATGCCATGCGCACGGCCCTGAACCGGCTGCAAATGGCGGGCACGGTTGTTATTGGCGAAGGTGAACGCGACGAGGCGCCGATGCTGTTCATTGGCGAGGAAGTCGGCACCGGTGATGGACCAAAGATCGACATCGCCCTCGATCCCCTTGAAGGCACGACCATTACCGCAAAGGGCATGCCCAACGGCCTGGCCGTTTTGGCCCTGTCCGAGCACGGCGGCCTGCTGAACGCGCCGGACGTCTATATGGACAAGATCGCGGCGGGGCCCCTGGTGCCCCAGGGCGCCATCGATCTGGATAATTCAGCCGGTGAAAACGTCGCCAATGTGGCCAAGGCTCTGGGCAAGGATACCAAGGACGTGGTCGCCTGTATCCTGGACCGGCCCCGGCATGGAGAATTGATCGCCGGCGTGCGCGAAGCCGGCGCCCGCATCGTCCTGATCGGCGATGGCGATGTTGCCGGCGTCATGGCGACCGCCATGCCGGAAACCGGCATTGACCTTTACATGGGCACGGGCGGGGCGCCTGAAGGCGTGCTCGCTGCTGCCGCGCTGCGCTGCATCGGCGGCAGTATTCAGGGCCGTCTGCTATTCCGCAATGATGACGAGCGGGGCCGCGCCGCCAAGGTCGGGGTCGAGGACCTGAACCGCAAGTACGAGATCACGGATCTGGCCTCGGGCGATGTGATCTTCGCCGCAACCGGCGTTACGGACGGCAACATGTTGCAGGGCGTGCGCCGTACGGCGAAGTATCTCTCCACGGAATCCGTCGCCATGCGGGCCCGCACGGGCACCGTGCGCTGGATCCGCATGCAACATCCCATCAAATCGTGACGCCATGAACCAAGTCGCGGCCTCCTCTTCGTCGGCGGAGGAACCGGCTGTATTGGACGTGGCGCGATCGGTCTCCGGCCGTTTCTGGCGGCAACGGCCCGCCGATGACCGCACCGCGCTGGCGCTTTCGCAGCGCCTGGGCGTGCCGGATATCGTGGGCCGGGTTCTGGCTGGCCGTGGTGTCGGGATGGAGGACGCTGAGGGTTTCCTGAATCCGACGCTGAAATCCGCCCTGCCCGACCCGTCGCGACTGCGCGATATGGACAAGGCCGCCGCGCGCTTGGCGACCGCTATCGAAAGCGGCGAACGTATTGCCGTCTTCGGCGACTATGATGTGGATGGGGCGACGTCGTCGGCGCTGCTTGATCGTTATTTCAAGGCCATTGGCGTGGCGTTGACGGTCTATATCCCGGATCGGCAGAAAGAGGGCTATGGCCCCAATGCGCCGGCTCTTCTGACCCTGCGCCAGCAAGGCGTGGCGGTGGTGGTGACCGTTGATTGCGGCATCGCGGCGTTCGAGCCGTTAGAGGCCGCCGCCGATGCGGGCCTGGATACCATCGTTGTCGACCATCATCAGGCCGAGCCGCGCCTGCCGACAGCAGCCGCCGTGGTCAATCCAAACCGCCTGGACGATGACAGCGGCCTGGGCCATTTAGCCGCCGTGGGGGTTACCTTCCTGCTGGTCGTGGCCCTGAACCGGACGCTGCGCCAGCGGGGATGGTTCAAGGATAGCCGGGAGCCGGACCTGCTGCAATGGCTGGACCTGGTAGCCTTGGGCACGGTTTGCGATGTGGTACCCCTGACCGGATTGAACCGCGTGTTGGTGGCCCAGGGCCTGAAAATTGCCGCAAACCGGAATAATCCGGGCCTGGCTGCTTTGTCCGATCTGGCCGGCGTGGACCAGCGGCCCGGCGCCTATCACCTGGGTTTTGTCTTCGGGCCGCGCCTGAACGCCGGCGGCCGCGTGGGCAATTCCCACCTGGGCGCCAAACTGCTGGCCACCGATGACATGGACGAGGCCCAGGCCATCGCCGCCAAGCTGAACGACTTCAATCTGGAACGGCGCGAGATCGAGGCTGCCATCCAGGCCCAGGCGATTGAGCTGGCGGATGCCAAGCAGGCCGGACAACAGCCCCTGGTATTCCTGGCCGATCCGCGCTGGCACCAAGGGGTGATCGGCATCGTCGCCTCGCGCCTGAAGGACCGCTACCGCCGACCCGCCATTATCGTCGCCATGGATGACGAGGCGGGCAAAGGCTCCGGCCGCTCCATTCCAGGCGTTGATCTAGGCGCCGCCATTACCGCCGCCAAGCAGGCCGGATTACTGCTGGCCGGCGGCGGCCATGCCATGGCGGCGGGGCTGACCGTGGCGCCTGACAAAGTGGTCGAATTGGAAGCATTCCTGAGCGAACGCATTGCCGAGGCCATGGCCGGCCAGCCGCAAAGCCATTCCCTGGGCCTGGACGGCGCCCTGACCGTATCGGGGGCCAGCCGGGATCTGTTCGATACTCTGGAAAGTGCCGGGCCCTATGGCGCGGGCCACCCCGAACCCCGCTTCGCCATCGCCAATGCGGATGTGGTCAAGGCCGATCTGGTGGGTCAGAACCATGTGCGCATGGTGCTCGCCGGTGCCCGCGGCGGCAGGCTGAAAGGCATCGCGTTCGGCGTCGCCGACAGCCCGTTGGGCCAGGCCATGCTGTCGGCCCAGGGCCGTAGCCTGCACCTGGCGGGGCATCTGCGGGCGGATGATTGGCAGGGCCGGCGCGGGGTGCAGTTGTTCATCGAGGATGCGGCATTTCCCGAAAATTAACGCCTGTTATGCTAAGAACATCTGGCAGGCAGAAAAATCGCAGATCAAGCTTGCTTTTTGCCGCTGATTTAGCTAATTCCTCCTGCACCGCGACCCCGTAGTCTAAAGGTTAGGATGTCGGCCTTTCAAGCCGAAGATGCTCGGTTCAAGTCCGGCCGGGGTCGCCATTTTTCCCAACCGAAATAAGTGATGAAATCCCGCCCATTTGGCCACGACGCTTGGCCAGGCCCGGGCCGCTCTTGGCTTTGCGAAAATCCCATCCCCCACGGCCATCCTTGTGTATGATACAGGGCAAAGCCGACGTTATTCACGAGGGATACGCATGAGCGAGGTCGAGACCGAATTCCTGTTCGAGATATCCGCCGAGCTGGCCGCGATCCGGGATCTGGGCGCAACGCCCCTGGGCAATCGGCGCATTGCCGAGGTTTCCGGCGGCAGTTTTGCAGGGCCCAGACTGCGGGGCCGGATTTTGCCGGCGGCGGGCGGTGACTGGCTGGTTATTCGCAACGACGGCGTGTTGCAGCTGGATGTACGGATAACCCTGGAAACCGATGACGGCGCCCTGATCTATATGACCTATCGCGGCGTGCGCCACGGACCCGAAGATGTTATCGCGCGCCTCAACGCCGGCGAAGACGTGGACCCATCGGAATACTATTTCCGTACCGCGCCGTTTTTTGAAACGGGGGCGGAGAAATATGCCTGGCTGAACAGCATTGTCTGCGTTGCCAAGGGCAGCCGCGCACCAGGCGGCGTAGCGTATCGGGTTTTTGAAATCCTGTAGGAAAGCTTATTGAGCATGGGAAACATCGATATTCGCAAGCTTCTCGGCACCGGCATAAAGCTGCTGCTGATCTGTCTGTTGGTTGGCTGGGTGCTGTCGGTGATCGAGGTCGATGCCCTGGGCTTTATCCGCTTCCTCTCGCAATCCCTGCGCCATGCGGGCGAATTGGCGGCGGACGCGGTGCGCTGGGGCGTGCCCTATATCCTGCTGGGCGCGGTTGTCGTGGTGCCGTTCTATGTCATCAAACTGGGTTTGGATCTGTTGAAACGCCGCAAACGTTAGAGAGGTTGGAGAGCTCATGATCCAGTTTGGCTTGATGAACCGGGGCCAGTTCCCGGTAGGCGGGGATGCAGCCCAGCACTGGGCGGAGATGCTGGAACAGGTGCGCTGGGCCGAGGCGATGGGCTTCGATTCCATCATGAAAGGTTCCCACTACACCACGCATCCGTTGTCGGAGTTCCAGCAGGTGCCGTTTCTTTCGCGCATCATGGCCGAGGCGCCTTCCCTGCGCCTGATCGCCGGCGTGGTGTTGTTGCCCCTGCACAAGCCCCTGGATATCGCCGAACAGTTCGCCAATATCGACGTTATGTCCGGTGGACGGCTGATCTTTGGGGTCGGCATCGGCTACCGCGATGTGGAGTTCCGCGCCTTTGGCACCACGCAAAAAGAAGCCGGCCCGCGCATGGAAGAAGGCCTGGAAGCGATCAAGCGGCTGTGGAGCGAGGATAAGGTCTCCATGCAGGGCTCCCACTTTGAACTGATGGACGCGGTCTGCACCATCAAACCGGCGCAACGGCCCCTGCCGCCTATTTGGACCGGTGCCAATGCCGACATCGCCATCCGCCGCGCCGCCAGATTGACTGATGCCTGGTTCGTCAATCCGCACAATCGCCTGGACACCATCGAGCGGCAAATGGAGGTCTATCGCCGGGAGCTGGATGCCTGCAACAAGCCCTTTCCCGAAGAATTTCCCATGATGCGCGAGGTCGTGGTGGCCAAATCCCGGGAAGAGGCCATGCGCATGGCGCAGCCGTATCTGGAGGCGAAATACAACGCCTATCATCAATGGGGCCAGGACAAGGTGATGCCGGCGGGGGATAATAATTTCGCCATTGATTTCGAGGAACTGGTCCAGGACCGCTTTCTCTTCGGCAGCCCGGAGGAAATCGCCGAACAGATCCTGGACCTGACGCGCCGCTTTGGCGTCAACCACTTCGTCATGGGTGTGCAGTTTCCCGGCATGCCCCAACAAATGGTCCTCGACGAGATGCAGATGCTGTCGGAAGAGGTCTTCCCCCTGGTGCGGGCGGGGATGGGTATGTAAGAGGGTGAGGACGGAAAGGACGTCTGTTGTGTCCGGATTAAAGCTTGAACATGTGGTTATTCGCGTTGACGACCTGGATATTGCCACGCGTGATTTTCAATCTTTGGGCTTCAATGTAGTCTATGGCGGAGTTCACGGGTCGGGCTTTACTCACAATGCGCTGATCCATTTTCAGGACGGCAGCTTTTTTGAGCTCATTGCATTTCGCAGGCGGCTGCTACTGAAAATGCTCCTGAATTCCGGCCTGTTGAGGCTTCTCCTGAAGAACACGGACAACCACATAAAATACCGCTTCGTCGAGGGCATCCGTTTTCCGGAAGGATTCATGGATTCGGCCCTGCTGTCCAAGGGCATCGTATTAGATACCGAACAGGCGAACCGGCGCGGCCTGAAAACCACCAAGCCGATACCGTTTCAGCGTGAAAAGCCCAACGGCGAGACGGTCCGCTGGAATATCATGTCGCCCTTCGCGGATGCCCTGCCATTTCTGCGCGATGCCTATGTCCCGGAACAGCGCACCAACGAGGCGGATATCCGCCACGACAATGGCGCCCTTGGAATTTCCAGTGTCACTTATGGCGTTAAGGATCTGCCGGCAGCGGCCCGCGATTTCGGGCAGCTATTGGGGATGGAAATCGCAATTTCAAATCAAGATGGGACGCAGCAGGCCGCGTTCAAGCTTGGCGATGTATCGATGGTGCTGCTACCCAACAATGCCCTGAACGAAAAAAGAGACTCGCCCATTGAGGTAACATTGAACAGCAATGACGGTGCCTCCAGCGGGCAGTTGGGAATGGAAAAAACCCACGGCGCCAGGATCATTCTATAAGGCCCTCAGCCCCTATAGCCCCTACAGTCTGGCCCAAATCCGCTCCATGAAGTGGGCCATGGCGTCGTTGTTTTCCCCAATATCACCGCTACTGATGCCAACGACGATTTCATCCAGCCCGCCGGCCAGATAGGCCCGGATGGTCTCAACAATGTCATCATCCGTGCCGGTCAGCGCAGTACGGTCCCCCACTGGGGCGCTAGGCGCCTTGCCGGTAAAGCGCATGGGCAGGGTCAGGGAGAATTGCAATTCCGATGGCTCCCGGCCCGCCGCCTCCATCTGCCTGATGATGTCCTGACGGCCCTCGGCGAACTGATTGGGTGTTTGCCGCAGGGTGTGCCAGCCGTCGCCGAAACGCACCACGCGGCGCTTGGCGGCGGCGGAGGAGCCGCCAATCAAAATCGGTGGATAGGGTTTCTGCAAGGGCTTGGGCGAAAATTTCAGGCCGGAATAGCGGTAAAATTCGCCGGCGAATTCAGGTGTATCATGGGTCCAAAGGGCCTGCAACGCGCCCAGGATCTCGTCCGTGCGCTTGCCCCTTGTTTTGAAATCGACGCCCAGGTTCTCGAACTCATCCTGGGTAACGGCGACGCCGACACCCAGATCCACCCGACCATGGGAAAGCTGATCAAGGGTCGCCAGCATCTTGCCCAGCCGCGCCGGATCGTGCCAGGGCAGCACCAGGACCGAGGTGCCCAGGCGAACCTTTTCGGTGGAACAGGCAATCGCCGTCAGGACCGTCAGGGCATCGTGATAGGGCTTGTCGCCGAGACGTTCCGCCACATAGGTGGAATGAAACAGATGTTCGCGGACCCAGACGCTGGCAAAGCCCAGCCGTTCCGCCGTAACGGCAATCGTGACGAGATCATTCGGATCTTCAACACCATAGTTGTTTGGAATACCAAAGCCGGCCTTCATGACGGGAACCCTCCACCTGCCCTAATCCTGTACCAAGCATAATAGATCATGGAGGCCCTGGAATTGCCATGGAGATGGCGAATGGCTACTCTGAAGGCAGAGAATAATGGCGATAGACGAGCGGAGGAGCGAACGATGCAGAACACGGCGACGGCGACAAACCTGAATTCGGTCAATCCGGCGCGGGATATTAGGCTTGCGATCCGCAGCGGCGAACACAACACCCATACGGGTGGTGTCGCACCGGGCCACGTTCAGGCCAACATGGTGATCCTGCCCAAGGAGTATGCGCAGGAATTCCAGACCTATTGCATGCTCAACCCCAAACCCTGCCCGCTGCTCGCCATTGGCGATGTGGGTGATCCCTCCCTGCCCACCCTTGGCGAAGATATTGACGTGCGCACGGATCTGTCCGGCTATCGGGTGTTCGAGAATGGCAAGGAAATCGATGTCGCCTCGGACATCACGGAATATTGGCGCGACGATCTGGTTGCGTTTCCCCTTGGCTGTTCCCTGTCGTTTGAAGAGGCGCTGATGCAGCATGGGGTGCCGCTGTATCATCGCCAGCGCAACGGCCGCCCCGCCACCTATGTGACTAATATCGAGACCAAGCCGGCGGGCCGCTTCCATGGCAAAATGGTCGTTTCCATGCGCGCCATGAGCCCGGCGGACGCCATTAGAGCCATCCAGATCACCACCCGGTTCCCCGACGTACACGGTGCGCCGGTGCATATCGGCCATCCGGAGGCCATCGGCATCGACGACCTCGACTATCAGGAGTTTGGCGGTTCGCCGCCGCAAATGCGCGAATATGATATCCCGGTTTTCTGGGCCTGCGGCGTGACACCGCAAATCGTCGTGGAAACGGTCAAACCCAGCTTTTGCATCACGCATTTGGCCGGGCGCATGCTGGTGACCGATCTGCTGAACACCGACCTTTCGGTCTTATAGGGCGGGCACTCGCTACTTCAGCGCTTCATCGACCTCGACGCGATAGGAATTGACCAGGGCGTTGGTTTCGTTGGCCATGCCGACGACGGCCATGACTTCTTTCAGCATCTCGTCGCTCATGCCCTGTTTGCGGGCCGAGGCGGTGTGGCTTCTGATGCAGTATTCGCAGTTGTTGGACATGGAGATGGCGATATAGATCATCTCCTTGACCATGGGGTCGAGGGCACCCGGCGCCATGACCTGCGCCAGACTTTCCCAGGTACGCTTCAGGGTCGCGGGGTCATTGGCCAGATATTTCCAGAAATTATTGACGTCGGGCAAATTTCGCGCGGTCTTGATGTCATCAAAAACGGCCCGCACCTCTTCGTTGGCGTCGGCATACTCGATGGGGTCAAACATGAAACTTTCCTCTCGTTACATTTTTCCGGGTTCTATCGAAACAGCGTTTCGATGAATGGACAGTCGGGAATAGAGCCGTCGGCGCATTGATCGGAGATCTCCGCCAGGGTCATCTCCAGGCGCCGCAAGTCGGCGATCTTCTCCCGCACATCTTGCAGGTGGCTCAGGGTCAATTCGTGTACCTCGCCACAGGTATAATCGCCGCCGTCGACCAGGGCCAGCAAGGCGCGGACCTCCTTCAGGGTGAAGCCCAATTCCCGACTGCGCTTAACGAAGGTCAGGCGTTTCAAATGCTCGTGGTCATAGCGGCGGTGGCCGGCGGCGGTTCGCGGCGGGGCCGGCATGATGCCAATGTTTTCGTAATAGCGCACCGTCTCCAAATGCACGCCTGTGCGTTTGGATAAAGCACCAATTGTTAGCATCGTAACATCTGTGTGAATGCCCATAATCCAGCTTGATCCCGTAGTTGCTACGGGATGTAAATTAGCACGGATAGATATCCGGGGAACAGATCATGGCAAACGAAGCGAAAACAAACAGACTATTGGGTATTGGCATCGGGGGCGCCGCTGTCATGGCGGTATGCTGCTTCACGCCGGCATTGGTGGCGTTCCTGGCCGCCGTGGGGCTATCGTCCATCGTGGGGGCCTGGATGGACTTTGTCCTGCTTCCCGCCCTGGTCTGTTTTCTGGGCCTGGCGGTCTTTGCCCTGGTTTTGCGCGGCAAGGAAAAATCCAGAACCGAGGAAGAGCCATCATGAGCGCCTATGATCTGGCCGTGATCGGTGCCGGTTCGGCCGGGTTTTCCGCCGCCATCACCGCCGCCGAGCAAGATGCCAAGGTGGCCCTGATCGGCCATGGCACCATCGGCGGCACCTGTGTCAACGTGGGCTGCGTGCCATCAAAAACCATGATCCGGGCCACCGAATCCCTGCACCAGGCCAATGCCGGGCGCTTCGCGGGCATTGAGGCCAGCGGACGCTTGGAGGACTGGGGCGCAATCGTCGGGCAAAAGGACGAGTTGGTCGCCAGCCTGCGCCAGAGCAAATATATCGACCAATTGGATAATCACCCCGGCATCGACTATCTCTCCGGCGCGGCGGCCTTCAAAGGCGCCGGCCTGTTGCTCGATGGCGCACCGTTGGAGGCGGAGAAAATCATCGTCGCCTCCGGCTCGCACGCCAGTATCCCGGATATACCGGGCATGGCGGATATACCGTATCTGACCTCCACCACCGCCTTTGAACTGGCGATGCTGCCGCGCTCCATCCTGCTGCTTGGCGGCGGTTATATCGGCTGTGAGGTGGCGCAGATGCTGGCCCGCGCCGGAGCCGCCGTGACCATCGCCTGCCGCAGCCGGCTGTTACCCGAAGGCGAGCCCGAAATCAGCGATACCCTGCGCAGCTATCTACGCGACGAGGGCGTGAGGGTCATGGACGGCCTGAGTTATGAAAGCATCGAACGAACGGAAACCGGTATCGCCCTGACTGTTCAAATAGGCGGCGCGGCAGAAATACTGCAGGCCGAGCGCCTGCTGCTCAGTACCGGACGGCGGCCCAACAGCCAAGGCCTGGGCCTGGAACAGGCCGGCATCAAGACCCATGCCAATGGCGGCATTGCCGTTGACGAGCGCATGCGTACTTCCCGGGCCAACGTCTATGCCGCCGGCGATGTCACGGGCCAAGACCAATTCGTTTATATGGCGGCCCATGGCGCCAAGATCGCGGCGCAAAACGCCTTGAACGGCGACAGCCTGGTCTATGACAACAATGCCATGCCGGCGGTGGTCTTCACGGACCCGCAGGTCGCCACCGTCGGCCTGACCGAGGCCGAGGCGGGTGCTGCCGGGCACGATGTGGCGACCTCGCTGTTACCGCTGGCATTCGTGCCCCGCGCCCTGGCCGCCCGTGACACCCGCGGCCTGATCAAACTGGTGGCCGATAGGGGAACGAAACAGCTGCTGGGCGCGCATATTCTGGCACCCGAAGGCGCCGACAGTATCCAGACCGCCGCCTTGGCCATCCGCCAGGGCATGACCTATGTGGAACTGGGCGAGATGATCTTTCCCTACCTGACTACGGTGGAAGGTTTGAAACTGGCGGCGCAGACGTTTGAAAAGGACATCGCCAAATTATCCTGTTGCGCCGGCTGAAAGATCAGGCGAGCATCATGAAAGAACAATCATGTTGTTGCCGCCGGCTTGACTATTGGAGCGATCATGAAATCCAAAATCTGCGATAAACTTGGCATCGAATTTCCACTATTTGCGTTCACCCACTGCCGCGATGTCGTCGCGGCGGTAACCAACGCCGGCGGCTTTGGCGTGCTGGGCGCCGTCGGCCATACGCCGGAAAGCCTGGAAATTGAACTCAACTGGATCGACGAGCATGTGGGCGGCAAAACCTATGGGGTTGATCTGCTGATCCCCAACAAGATTGTCGCCAAGGGAGAAGCACCATCGGCGGCGGAGCTTGAGGCGCGGATTCCCCCTGAACACCGCGCCTATATCAGCGATTTGCTGGCCCGCCATGGGCTCGACGTTGATGATCTGTGGGAGGCGGGCGACGACGGCCGCTATGGCGAAAATCTGCGCCCGGAAGGTGCGGGGCGGCTCCTCGATGTGGCCTTCGCCCATCCCATCAAGCTGATCGTCAACGCCCTTGGGGTGCCGCCCGATTTCATGATGGAACAGGCCCGGGCCAACGGCGTGGCGGTCGGCGCCCTGACCGGTGCGCGCGAGCACGCCATCAAGCACGCCGAGGCCGGGGTCGATATTCTGATCGTCTCCGGCACCGAAGCCGGCGGCCACTGCGGCGAGGTTTCGACCATGGTGCTGGTGCCCGAAGTGCTCGAGGCGATCAAGCCCTATCCAGATATGTTTGCCCTGGCCGCCGGCGGCATCGCGACGGGCCGGCAGATGGCCGCCTGCATGGCGATGGGTGCGGCGGGCGTCTGGACCGGTTCGGTCTGGCTGACCACGGCGGAGGCGGAAACCACCCCGACGGTGAAGGAAAAGATGCTGGCGGCGCATTCCCGCAATACGGTGCGCTCGCGCAGCCGGACCGGCAAGCCGACCCGGCAGTTGCAATCCGCCTGGACCGATGCCTGGGGTGCGGCCGGCGCGCCGGATCCGTTGCCCATGCCCCTGCAAGGCGTGCTCAGCAAGCCGGCCATGGAGAAGATCGACAAACTGGCGGCAAACGGCCACGAGGGCGCGAAGGAATTGGCGACCTATTATGTCGGCCAGGCAGTCGGGCTGATGAATACCGAACAGTCGGCCCGTTCAGTCGTCTACGACTTCATGCAGGATTATGCCGAAGCCGCCGAACGCCTTGCCGCTACATTGGAGGAATAAGGTTAGAGCGCCGCGGCAGCCATTTTAAGGCCACGGATATGCCTGATTTCACGCATATGCCCGTTTGGGAAAGCGGCAAACTATCCTGTTGCGCAGGCTAGGTCATAACGCTATAAACCGCCGTTCTGAGCGGCGCGCCGGCGCGGGCTGATGCCCGGGGCATGCCCGGCCGCCATTTTTCATGACTTACCCTAACGTAAGGGAGGATCGAAATGCCCAAGATGAAGACCAAATCGAGCGTGAAAAAGCGCTTTAAGCTTACCGCGTCCGGCAAGGTTCGCCGCAGCTACGCGGGCAAGCAGCACGGTATGATCAAGCGCACCAACAAGACCATCCGCAATCATCGTGGCACCACGATCATGTCGGATGCGGATGCCAAGATCATCAAGAAATTCATGCCATACGGCTAGGCTGGGAGTAATACAAAATGGCGCGCGTAAAACGCGGCGTGACCTCTCACGCCAAACACAAGAAAGTTCTGGCTCAGGCCTCGGGCTATCAGGGCCGGCGCAAGAACACCATTCGCATTGCCAAGCAGGCGGTCGAAAAAGCGGGGCAATATGCCTACCGCGACCGTCGGGTGCGCAAGCGGAATTTCCGGGCCCTGTGGATCCAGCGGATCAACGCGGCCAGCCGGGAACATGGTGTCAACTACGCCCGATTTATGAACGGCCTCAAGGTTGCGGGTATTGAGATCGACCGGAAGGTTCTGGCCGATCTTGCCGTACGCGAGCCTGAGGCGTTCAAGGCCCTGGTTGAGCAGGCGGAGGCCGCATTGGCCTGACCCACGACCGGGCCTTCGATCTGAAGATCGGGCCCCCAAAGAAAAGTTACAAAGACGACGTTATGAAATTGGGGCCCGTCCGGCGACGGCCCCCTTTTTCATTTTCTATTTGGCCGCATATAAGGCGCGGGAAAGCGAAATCATGACGACGGAAATAGAGACCCTGCAGGACGAGCTATTGGCCGAGGTGGCAGCTGCCGCCGATCTGGCCGGCCTTGAGGCGACCCGCGTTGCCGCCCTGGGCAAGAAGGGCCGCATCACCGCCCAGATGAAGGGCCTGGGGAAAATGGCGCCTGAAGAGCGCCGCGAGGCCGGGGCCTCCCTGAACAGGGTGAAGGAAGCCGTGGCCGAGGCGATCGAAGAACGCCGCCTAAGCCTGCACGAAGCGGAATTGGAAGCACGCCTGGCAACGGAAGGCATTGATGTCACCCTGCCCGTCCGCCAACAGTCCCAGGGCCGCATTCATCCGGTCAGCCAGGTGATGGATGAAATCGCCGCTATTTTCGCCGACATGGGCTTCACCATCGCCGAAGGACCGGATATCGAGGACGATTTCCACAATTTCACCGCCCTGAATATTCCGCCCGAACATCCCGCCCGGCAGATGCAGGATACGTTCTATCTGCCCCAGCGCGAGGATGGCATGCCCATGGTGCTGCGCACCCATACCTCGCCGGTGCAGATCCGCACCATGCAGGACAGCCCCCCGCCCCACCGTATCGTGGTTCCGGGCCGTACCTACCGTTCGGACTCCGATCAGACCCACACGCCGATGTTTCATCAGATCGAGGGTCTGGTGATCGACCGGGATATTCACATGGGTCACCTCAAGGGTACCTTGGAGGCGTTCTGCGAGGCTTTTTTCGAGGTCGACAACGTACGCTTCCGCTTCCGCCCCAGCTATTTCCCCTTCACCGAACCCTCGGCGGAAGTGGATATCGGCTGCTCGTACGAGGGCGGCAACCTGCGCATCGGCGAAGGCGATGATTGGCTGGAAATCCTCGGCTGCGGCATGGTCAATCCCCGCGTGCTGGAAAACTGCGGCCTTGATCCCAGCGAGTGGCAAGGCTTTGCCTGGGGCATGGGCATCGACCGCATCGCCATGCTGAAATACGGCATTCCCGATTTGCGGGCCTTTTTCGACAGCGATCTGCGCTGGCTGCATCATTACGGCTTTGTCCCCCTGGATGTGCCGACCATGTCCGGAGGGTTGTCCCGATGAAGTTCACACTTTCATGGTTGAAGGACCATCTGGACACCGATGCCACGTTGGTAGAGATCACCGACAAGCTGACCGCCATCGGCCTGGAGTTGGAGGAAGTCGAGGACCGCGCCGCCGATCTGGCGCCGTTTACGGTTGGCTATGTGGTTGAGGCCAAACAGCACCCCAACGCCGACCGCCTGCGCGTCTGCGTTGTTGATACGGGCAATGAACAGATCCAGGTGGTCTGCGGCGCCCCCAACGCACGCACGGGCATGAAGGGCGTCTTCGCGCCGTCGGGTACCACCATTCCCGGCAACGGCATGCTGTTGAAGCCGTCCAATATCCGTGGCGAGGATTCCAACGGCATGCTCTGTTCCGAGCGTGAAATGGGCCTGAGCGATGAACATGACGGCATCATCGAATTGGCCGACGATGCCCCCATCGGCGCGCCGTTCGCGCAGATCATGGGCCTGGATGATCCGGTAATCGATATCAACGTCACGCCCAACAAACAGGACTGCCTGGGCGTGCGCGGTATTGCCCGCGATCTGGCCGCCGCCGGCATGGGCAGCCTCAAGCCCCTGGACGCAACCCCTGTCGAAGGCAGCTATGACAGCCCCATCAATGTGGAATTGAATTTCGATGACGGCTACGAGGCCGCCTGCTCCTGCTTCCTGGGCCGGCATTTCCGTGGTCTGAAGAACGGCCCCAGCCCGGACTGGCTGCGCCGCCGCCTTACCGCCATTGGCCTGCGCCCGATCTCGGCCCTGGTCGATATGACCAACTTCATCACTTACGATCTGGGCCGGCCCCTGCATGTCTTTGATGCCGCCAAGGTCACCGGCAATATCCAGGCCCGCATGGCAACAGCCGGCGAAACCTTCCTGGCCCTGGACGGCAAGGATTATGAACTGGACGGCGAGATCACGGTGATTGCCGACCAGAAGGCGGCGGAAGCCATCGGTGGCGTCATGGGCGGCGAGGCCTCTGGCTGCACCGAGGAAACCACGGAGATGTTCCTCGAAGCCGCGCTTTTCGATGCCCACCGCACGGCCGCGACGGGCCGGCGCCTCGGCATCGAAAGCGATGCCCGCTATCGTTTTGAACGCGGCGTGGATCCGGCCATGGTGCGTCCGGGCGTTGAAGTGGCGACCCGGCTGGTCCTGGAAATGTGCGGCGGCGAAGCCTCGCACACCGTTCTGGCGGGCACGCCTGATGTTGCCGCCAAGGTCGTCGCCTTCCGCCCGGCCCGTGTTACCGAATTGATCGGCATCGACGTGGACGAGGCGGAACAGCGCAAGATCCTCTCCGATCTGGGCTTTGGCATCACGAATGGCGACGGCAACTGGCAAGTCACCGCACCCACCTGGCGCACGGATATCGATGGCGAGGCGGATATTGTCGAGGAAGTGGCGCGCATCGCCGGTTTCGACCGCATCGTCTCCACGCCCCTGCCCCGCCTGAGCCATACCGCCAAGCCGGCATTGAGCCCATCGCAACGGCGCCGGCCCGCCGCCAAACGGGCCCTGGCGGTCCGTGGCATGATGGAATGCGTCACTTGGTCCTTCATGCCGCGCCGCTTCGCCGAACTGTTCGACGGTGGCAGCGAAGACATGCTGCTGGCCAATCCCATATCGTCGGAACTGGACGCCATGCGCCCCTCCATGCTGGGCAACCTGATCCTGGCGGCGGGCCGTAACGGCGACCGCGGCTTTGACGATGTGGCCCTATTCGAGGTCGGGCCGCAATTCCGCGACGCCACGCCCAAGGGCCAGGACTTTGTCGCCGCCGGCCTGCGCCGGGGCCGCGACAACCGCCGCCACTGGGCAGAAACACCCCGCGCGGTGGATGCCTATGACGCCAAGGCCGATGCCCTGGCGGTGTTGGAGGCCATTGGCGCCCCCACGGCCAGCCTGCAGATCGCGGCGGAGGCACCTGGCTGGTATCATCCGGGACGTTCCGCTGTCATGCGTCTGGGCCCCAAGAACGTTCTGGCCGCGTTTGGCGAGATCCACCCGCGCATTCTGGACCGCATGGACGTTACCGGCCCCATGGTGGCCTTTGAAGTCTTTATTGACAACGCGCCCCTACCCAAGGCCAAGGCGACCCGCAACCGCACGGAACTGCTGGTCAGCGACCTGCCCTCGGTACAGCGGGATTTTGCCTTTGTAGTGGACGAGGCAACCACGGCGGACAGCATCGTGCGCGCTGCTAAAGGCGCTGACAAGGCCTTCATCGGCGATGTCAACGTGTTCGACATTTACGCCGGTAAGGGCATTGAGGAAGGCCAGAAATCCGTCGCCATCACTGCCCGGCTGGAGCCCAAGGACGCCACCTTGACCGACCCGGAGATCGAAGCCATCGCGGCCAAGATCGTCGCCGCCGTCGCCAAGGCAACGGGCGCTGTATTACGGGGATAATGCCAACCTGCGGCAATTCGCGCGCTTGCTAAATCCTGACAACGATCTATGAGCTATCCGAGGTTCGAATTTTTTCGGGCTAGAATTCAGCAAGGATACCGAGGCGTTGTTCGATAATGAAGTCGTAGAGACGCGCCCGGTCGGAATTCCGCCTGTGCCGCGGGCAGCAATGGACGGCCACCAGGATATACGGGAGCAGCTAAGCCGGCCTGTTTTCATTGACGGCGTGTGGATTCTGCCCTTCATCCAGGGCGGTAAGGGCGTCGGCGCCACGAATGGAGCGAATGCCGGTGCCTGGGCAGCGGAAAACACTGCCGACACCATCTCTGGCACGGGAGCCGCCATCGGCTACGACGAAAATGGCCACCCGGTCACCTACCCCTACACCGGACGAACACGCCGGGAACGCCATGAGGAATTGGTGGCATGGTCTATTGAAGGCGGCATCCTACAAGCCAGGGCCGCCCACGAAGCCTCGGCTGGCAAGGGCTGTATCCGTATAAACTTCCTGAAGGAGGCCGGCGGCGCCATGCGCGTGATGCGCGGCGTACTGGCGGGCACGCGGCTACCGTGTGGCGGCAATATGATCCATGCCGTGACCATGGGCGCCGGTCTGCCAAGCGAGGAAGATGCCCGGATCTGCGCTGACGAAGGCGTCTACCTGGACCCGATCATTTCCTCCGTTATGGCCTTGAAGGTATTGCTGAAGCGGGCCTTCAAGAATTGGCGGGGCAGATACGATGAGTTGATCGGCGCCGTGGTCTACGAAGATCCCTGGCTGGCCGGCGGCCACAATGGCATTACCAGCCGAGAAGATCCGGCGATGCCAGAAGATCCTTACGAGCGCGTCAAGGCCCTGCGCCGGGTGATGAACGACAATGGCATGGAGAATGTCGCCATTGTCATGGCCGGCGGCGTTTGGCACCTGCGCGACTGGTGCAATTGGCTGGACAACCCTGAAATCGGACCTGTTGCCTTTCAGCTGGGCACGCGGGATCTGCTGACACGGGAAAGCCCGGTGACGGATGAATGGAAGCAGCTGGTTTTATCCATGCGCGAAGGCGATGTGGCCCTGAATAAATTCAGCCCAACCGGTTTCTATTCCTCGGCCTACCAAAACGGCATGATCAAGGAAATGTATCAGCGTCTGGAGCGCCAAGTGTCGTTTGCGCGGCAGCCCGATGACATTATGACGGAACGTGTCGAAGGCCTTGCCGCCGCGAACAAGCGCTATTTCGTCAGCCCCGCCGACAAAGTAAAAATTGCGGCCTGGATCGCCGAGGGTTTCGACATGCCCTTGCCCACACCGGATAACACCTTGATTTTCATCACCTTCGACAAGGCGCGCGAAATCAAGCGGCTCGAAACCGAATGCGCCGGTTGCCTAGCCAATTGCAGCCTCAGTGCCTGGAGCCAGGACCCTGAAAAAAACTACTCCACCGGCAAGCGCGCCGACCCCCGTGTCTACTGCATTCAAAAAGGCCTGGTAGGCGCCATTCAGGGCGGCGACCTGGACGACATGCTTATATTTACCGGCCACAATGCCTACAAGGCAGGCGATGATCCCTTCTATCGCGATGCCAACGGCGATGTTTTCATTCCCACGGTAAAACAGCTAATCGAACGGCTGATGACCGGCGACTGAGGGCACCGCATGGCCCGGTTACGCAGGCACCAAGGCCGAAACAAAGCACCGGTTGGTTGAATTTTTCCAATTTCCTCCTATATTGTGGTTAAAGGAGGAAATTTATGCCTTTGAACATTAAGGACGAAGAGACCCACGATATGGCGCGGAAGCTGGCGGCCTTGACTGGTGAAACCATGACCGCCGCCGTAAAGAAGTCTATTCAGGAGCGGTTTGCGCGACTGGAGAAAACAAAGGGCCGAGAGGGTCTCGCGGACCGGCTAGACAAGATAGCCAAATACTGCGCAAGTCTTCCCATACTTGATGACCGCACCCCAGATGAGTTAATTGGATACGACGAATACGGCTTGCCGAAATGATTGTCGTGGATACTTCCGCTATCGTCGCAATCATGAATGACGAACCGGAAAGACGCCGGTTTAATGAAATCATAGAAGACGCCGAGGCCTGCTATCTGAGCGCCGCCGGTTTACTTGAAATGCGTATCGTTCTATTTCGCCATAGGGGCGAAATCGCTGCATCGGCGGCGGACGATTTTCTCAAGGAAATTGCTATCGAAATCGTTGATGTCAACCGTCACGTATCAGATCTGGCATTTGAAGCCTTCCGCAAATACGGCAAGGGAACAGGGCATCAAGCAGCATTGAATTTTGGTGATTGTTTTACATATGCACTCGCAAAACACATGAATTTGCCTTTGTTATACAAAGGCAACGATTTTTCCCAAACCGACATTCTGCCGGCGACCCAAGCGTATTCCTGAAGCCTTCATCTGCCCCTGAACACCGGCGGGCGCTTTTCCATGAAGGCGCGGGGACCTTCCTGGGCGTCTTCGCTCGCTGCAACCATGGCAACTTCGGCGGTCTCCAGGGCTAGCGCCTCGGCTTCGCTCAGATCCGCCGCCTGGCGCATGACCTTGCGCGCGGCCTGTACCGCCAGGGGCGCATTGGCGGCGATTGTCGCGGCCAGTTCCAAGGCGACCTCTTCGACCTTTTCGGCGCTGACCACATAGTTCGCCAAGCCCGCGGCCAGGGCGCCATCGGCATCAATGGGATTGCCGGTCAGCAGCATCTCGGCCGCCAGGGCCGGCGATACCAGGCGGGCCAGGCGCGCCGTGCCGCCCATGGCCGGTATCAGGCCCAATTTCACCTCCGAAAGGCCCAGGCGGGCGCCTGAAGCGACCACACGCAGATCACCCGCCAGCAGCATCTCCATACCGCCCGCAATGGCGTGGCCATTGGCGGCAACGATCAATGGCTTGCCAATATCCATATCGCGCAGGGTCGCTTTGGCCGGCAGTTCCGGATCCCCGACCACGGCCCGGTCCCAGTCGTCTTCCGGCTGCCGTGCGCCGGTCAATAGCGGGATGAAGCGGCCCAGATCAAAGCCAGCGCAGAACGTGGAGCCCGCCGCGCCCGTCAACACCACGACGCGAACCGCATCGTCGCCCTGCAATTGGCTCCAGCATTCCGCCAGCGCGACGATCAGTTCCGGGTTCAGAGCGTTGCGCGCTTCGGGCCGGTTTAGGCGGACCAGGGCAACACCATCGCTGAATTCGACTTCTAGTACGGACATTACAGCTTCCTTCTTGCAGCATCGACATCCCATCGACATTTGGGGCCAATTTGACTACGGTTTCCAGCAATCAGATAGGGACCTCATAGATGAATGCTATTGAAAACGGCTTGGTCGCCGTGGTCAAACAAGATTGCGAAACCTGCGTCATGATCGAACCGGTACTGGCGCAGTTGGCCGGCGACGGCATGGCCGTCTACAGCCAGGATAACCCCGGCTTTCCCGCCTCCGTGGCAAGCGTGTTGGATGATCGCGAGCTTGAGACCTCGTTCAATCTGGAGATCGAAACCGTTCCCACTCTGGTGCGTTACGAAAATGGCCTCGAAACCGGCCGCGTGGTGGGCTGGGTCCGCGATGAATGGCAAGGCTTCACCGGTATCGCCGACCTAGGCGCGGACCTGCCGGAATTCCGCCCCGGATGCGGCTCTAAAAGCGTCGAGCCCGGCATCGCCGAGGAACTGGCCGTGCGTTACGGCGACGTGGCCATAAATGCCCGCCGCATCGAAGTCGCACCCCTGGAGAATGAGATCGAGGCCTGTTTCGACCGGGAATGGAGCGATGGCCTGCCCGTGGTGCCGCCGACGCCGACGCGAGTCTACCGCATGTTGCAAGGCACTTCCCGCGCGCCGGACGAGGTGATCGGCATTATTCCCCCGGATCTGGCGCCCTGCACCGTGGAAAAGGTCGCCATCAACGCTGTCATGGCCGGCTGCAAGCCGGAATACCTGCCCGTGGTCCTGGCGGCGGTGGAAGCCGCCCTGATCGATGAATTCTGCATGCATGGTCTGTTATGCACCACCATGTTCGCCGGCCCCATGGTGGTCGTGAACGGCCCCCTGGCGCGCAAGATCGGCATGAATTCACGGGAAAACGCCCTGGGCCAAGGTAACCGGGCCAACGCCACCATCGGCCGCGCCCTGCAACTTGTGATCCGCAACGTGGGCGGCGGCAAACCGGGCGGCATCGACCGGGCCTGCCTGGGCAATCCGGGCAAATACACCTTTTGCTTTGCCGAGGACGAAGAGGGCTCGAACTGGGAGTCCCTGTCGGTGGAACGCGGCTTCGCGCCCGATGCCTCGACCGTTACCCTGTTCGCGGGCGATGGCGTACAGGCGGTGGTGGATCAGAAGTCCCGCACGCCGGAATCCCTGGCCCGCACCCTGGCGGCCTGTCTCCGCGTGGTGGATCATCCCAAGATGGTTATGGCGGGCGACGCCTTCCTGATTATTTCACCGGAACATGAACGGGTCTTTCACGATGCCGGCTGGAGCAAGGCCCGGCTAAAGGAAGAGCTGGACGAATTGCTGAAGATACCTGGTGCCGAACTGGTCGCCGGGGCGGGAGGCATCGCCGAGGGCCTGCCCGCCAACATGGCCGACAAGACCCTACCTAAATTCCGCCCCGGCGGCCTTAATATTGTTCGCGCGGGCGGCGGCGCCGGCATGTTTTCCGCCGTTATCGGCGGATGGGCCGCCACCGGCGAAATCGGATCAATCCCTGTAACCAAGGAGATAACGTTATGAATGACAGAACCGTCATGCACGACCCAACGTCCGAGCAGACACCGGCCCGGCGGCAACTGCTGCCCCGGCCCGAGACACTGGACGGATTGACCGTCGGGCTGCTGGATATTTCCAAGCCCCGCGGCAACATCTTCCTCGATCAACTGGATGCTTTGCTTAGCGGCAAGGGCATAACGGTCAAGCGCTATTCCAAGCCTACCTTTACGCGCGTGGCACCGGTGGATCTGAAGCAGCAGATCGCCGCTGAAGTCGACGTGGTTGTTGAAGGTCTGGCTGATTGAGGCTCGTGTACCTCGTGCTGTATGCATGACATCACGGATCTTGAAGGACGCGGCATTCCAGGTGTTGGCGTTGCCTCCACCGAATTCACCGAAGCGGCGGCAGCCCAGGCGGAAAGCCTTGGCTTTGACGCGGCCATGGTTTTTGTCCAGCACCCGATCCAGGACCGCACCGACGACGAAATGCGCGACTTGGCCCAGGCGGCCTATGAGGAGATCGTCGCCAGGGTGTCGCAGAACTAACCCTTGGAGGAATCGATGCCGGCCGATCTAAGGAGCGTGACCGTGGAGGATATTGAATATATCCGTCACGGCGGCCGTTCGATGATCTTGCGGTTGTTCCGGCCCGAGGGCGCGGGACCATTTCCCGTGGTGCTCGACCTTCATGGCGGTGCCTGGAACAAGGGCAGTATCGACGATTGTGAAGCCCGCGATGAATACTTGGCGGAAACGGGGGTTGCGGCCGCGGCGCTGGATTTCCGCCATGGCGCCGACGGCTACCCCTCCTCCCTGATCGACATAAACTATGCGCTGCGGTGGCTGAAGGCGAATGCCGGGCGGCTGCGGCTGGATCGGGAGCGGGTCGGCATTACGGGACAATCCAGCGGCGGTCATCTGGCGATGCTTGCCGCCATGCGGCCCGACGATGCGCGCTACAAGTCACTTCCCTTGCCGGCGGATGATGGGTCGATAGACGCGCGCGTGCGCTGCGTGGCGATGACCTGGCCGGTGATCAATCCGATCTCCCGCTACCGCTACGCCCTTCGGGAACGGCAAGGCGATAATCCACCGGCCTGGATCGGCGATATTCCGGAGCGTCATGACACATATTGGCAGAACGAAGCCGCGATGATCGAGGGCAATCCCATGCTGGCGCTTGAAAATGGCGAAGCGGTGGAAACACCGCCGGCGCTTTGGGTTCAGGGCCGTCCCGACCCGGTCCATGATTATCGTGATCCGGCCTCACCGCTTGATCTTAACGAGCCGGACCGCTTCGTCGCCAACTACCGCCAGGCCGGCGGCGAGATCGAGATTGTCGATATCGAGCAGGCGATACGGGCGGGCAGCGCCTCCTTCGAACCGCTGGCCGCATTTTTCAGCAGGCATCTGTCATAGTGCCAAGTTGCGGTGATGTGACCACGAGAACCGCAACGCGGTCGTTTGGTTGTACAGCCAATCATCAGTCGTTCTGAGAACAGCCATCCAGCCAATTTGCCATGCGCTTTAGGGCCTCAAGGCTGTCACTGCAATATTCCATCGCCCTTAGATAGCCGTGAATTAACCCCGTCCCCGGATCCACTTCAACCGGGACACCGGCTTGGCGAAGAACGTCGGCATAGGCGAGGCCGGAATCGCGCAAGGGATCATGTTCCGCGACCGCGATGAATGTCGGCGGTAAATTTGAGTGGTCCGGTGCCAGAAGGGGCGCAACCAACGGGTTCTCGAAATCATCCGGATTGGGGCAGTACATCGCCCTGACCGCTCCCATGCCGGCTACCTTTAGAAGTGGCCCATCATGGTTTTCCGCATAGGAGGGACGGGAGCGGTCAAAATCGCAGGCCGGGTAGATCAAAAGCAGAGCCCTTAAAGGACATTCGCTTTCCTTGAATTTCAAGGTCAATGCCGCCGCCAGATTGCCGCCGGCACTGTCGCCGCCAATGGCTATTTTTTCTCGATCAAGGCCCAATTCCGCCGCATTGGAGAAAACCCAGTCAACAACCGAGGCGCATTGATTGATTGCAATGGGAAAAGGATGTTCCGGCGCCTTCGCGTAGTCGATGGAGATCACCGTTTGCCGGTTCCATGAAACAATCCGTGATGTAATGTCCCAATGCGTCTCTGGACTACCCTGCGTCCAGGCGCCACCATGCATATAGATCAGGCTCGGCTGCATGCCACCTGAGTTATGGCGGAATATGCGCACACGGACCGGGCCGTCCGGGCTTTCGATCCAGCGCACATCGTCCGTTTCGACATCGTCCGGCGTGACCAGGCGCATCCCCTTAGCCATGACTTCAAAGAATTCACGCCGCTCCCTTGGCGAGGCATCGGGCGCCAGCGTCGCCCATTGCTCGTCCCAGTATTCAAGGAAGGCATCTAGTTCCGGATTAAGCATCGCATCGGCTTCCCTTATCCGTTTCCGAAGATGTGAACCGGTAGCAGCAAATAGAAGGCGCAACCAAAAGCGGTTTCGAGAGCAGCCCGGAGTTTCACGCCCGGCAAATTAATACCAAGATCCGATCTAGGCGCTGACGGCGTCCAATCTGGCTATGTCATCGGCATCAAGCACCACCTCGACTGATTTCAACAGTTCGTCCAGTTGCTCCAAATTGGTGGCGGAGGCGATGGGCGCGCAGACGCTGGGGCGGGCCATCAGCCACGCCATGGCCACCTGCCCTGGCTTGGCACCGTATTTCTCGGCGATATCATCCAGCGCCGCCATAATGCCGAAGCCTTTGTCGTTGAGATATTTTTCCACGCGGGGACCACGGGTCCGCCCCGCCATGTCGGCCTTGGAGCGATATTTTCCAGTCAGAAACCCGCTGGCCAGGGAATAGTACCCAATGACGCCGACATTCTCCGCCAGACATAAATCCTCCAGCGCGCCTTCAAGGGCGTCGCGTTCAACCAGGCTGTACATCGGTTGCAGGCTTTGATAGCGCGGCAGACCCTTCTTGCTCAAATCCAAGGCCTCCCCAAGGCGTTCGGCGGAAAAGTTGGAAGCACCAATTTCGCGCACCTTGCCCTGCTCTATCAACCGCGCATAGGCTTCCAGGGTCACTTCAACGGGCGTGTCCGGGTCATCCTTGTGGGATTGATACAAATCGATGTAGTCGGTCTTCAGCCGCCGCAGGGACGCCTCCACCGCCTCGGCCATATATTTTGGCGACAAACCAACCTTGCCCGGCCCCATTTCCATGCCGAATTTCGTCGCGATGACGACCTTGTCGCGGCCGCCCCGGCTGGCGAGCCAATTGCCAATAATGGTTTCTGATTCACCACCCTCATTGCCGTCGTGCCAGCGAGAATACACATCCGCCGTGTCGATAAAGTCGAATCCCGCCGCCACGAAGGCATCGAGAAGTTTGAAGGACATCGCCTCATCGGCGGTCCATCCGAAAACATTACAGCCGAATGTGATCGGGGCGACCGTAAGCGAAGAGGCCCCTAATTGCCGTTTTTCCATGATGTATTGGTCTCCCTGGTTGGTATGTGCATTTCCACGGTGTGAGGCCCAGGCCCTACCGCTCAATTGGCGGCAAGCATCGCCTTGGCTCGGGCCCGCACATCGTCGGCGATGCGCGACGGCCGCCGGGCGTCTAGATCCAGTTGAACGCCGAACTGGCTAAGGCTGCCGATATCCGCACCGGTCTGGGCATTACGCATGCGGTGATAAAGCCGCAATGACGAGCCACCCAATTGCGCGATGGTGCTTTCAATATCGATCATGTCGCCGGAGCGGACCTGGTCCTGAAAGGTCAGTTGGAACTCGAACGTGGATAACCCAACACGGGTTGTCGTCATGTATTCAGGGGTCATGCCAAAGGCCGACATGATGAAACTGTTGGCGGTTGAAAATCTGTGGATATAGCCGGCCAGGGATAGGTTGCCGGCCCAGTCGACCTCGTTCGGGCGCACGATATTGCGCAGCGCCGGGACCCAGGTGGCATCGTCACCTGGTATGGGACGATTCTCGCGTGCATCGCCATCCCAATCCACCATCGGCCCTGACAGGGTCACACCCGCCAGGGTTTGCTGCATTGTGGTGCAAAGCTCGCCCGACTCGGCGTTAAAAATCTTGTGCGCGATGGTCGGCGTTTCGCCGGCGCTGATCAACGCCGTATCGACCTTGTAGATATCGCGGCTACGCAATTCGGCCTTGTAATGGGTCAGCGCCTCCGTGGTTCGCGCGGCGGCGGGATCGACCCCGGCTTCATGCAGGAAGCGCCAGGCGGCGGCCTCGAATTTTTCGTAATAGTAGGCGACGGTGAAATGCTCGGTCGCATCGACCTCCCAAGGAGAGACATCGCCACGGAAGGTTTCGCTATATCCGGTCACGGGATTTCCTTTGTGCGAAAAAGAGAGAGTGGACTTTATAGGCTATTTCAGCCCTGTTGATCAGTTGGATAACGGCCCACGCCCCAACCGCCGTCGACCGCCAGGACCTGGCCGGTAATGAATGAGGCATCATCGGAACAGAGGAAGGCCACGGCACGGGCGATGTCTTGCGGCACACCAACCCGTTGCAGCGGGGTGTCGTGCAGCATGCGCTGTTGCACCGTGCCTACCTGATGAATACGTTCCTCGGTCATCGGGGTTTCGATCAGGCCCGGGGCGATGGAATTGACCCGGACACCGGCGGGGCCGAATTCCGCCGCCATCTGCCGGGTCAGACCGTTCAGGGCCGCCTTGGAGGCGGCATAGGCACCCGCATTGGGAGTGCCCGAAAGGGCAAAGATTGACGACATGTTCAGAATGGAGCCACCGCCGCCGCCGGGCATGACCTCCGCCGCCGCGCGGGACATAGCGAACACCGCGGCAAAGTTGATATCCATGATCCGGGACAGTTCCACGGCATCGGTATCCAGTATCGAGCGGGCCTGCCCGACACCGGCATTGTTGACCAAGATACGCCATGGCGCATCCGCCGCCTGAGCAGCCGCCTTGACAGCCTCAACCGCGGTGGGTTCGGTCAAATCAGCCGCCAGAGTCGTGATCGCCCCGTTCTCGGCCTCGCCAACCAGGCTTTCCATTCCGTCCGGACTTTGATCCACAGCCAGTATCCTGGCGCCACGGGCCGCCAACAGCAACGCCGTGGCCCGCCCGATGCCCGAGGCCGCGCCTGTTACCACCGCCAGGCGGCCATCCGCGAATACATTACCGTCCGTCATTAACCTAAACTCCCTTCACCGCACTTTGAGACAGTATAACAACAGTTCGCAATTATGGCGCATTCGCCCTTCCGCGCATGGCCCAGCGGTGCTAAAAGCGCCTCGCAATGACAGATTTGAAACATATCCGCAATTTCTCCATCATCGCCCATATTGATCATGGCAAGTCGACCCTGGCCGACCGCTTGATCGAATTTTGCGGCGGGTTGGAAAGCCGCGAGATGCAGGAACAGGTCCTCGATTCCATGGATCTGGAGCGCGAACGCGGCATCACCATCAAGGCCCAGACCGTCCGCCTGCAATACAAGGCCAAAGATGGCGAAACCTATGCCCTGAACCTGATCGACACGCCGGGTCATGTGGATTTCGCCTACGAGGTGAACCGATCCCTGGCCGCCTGTGAAGGCTCGCTGTTGGTGGTCGATGCCAGTCAGGGCGTCGAGGCGCAAACCCTGGCCAATGTCTATCAGGCGATCGAAAACGATCATGAAATCGTCCCGGTCCTGAACAAGATCGATCTGCCGGCAGCGGAACCCGAACGGGTGCAGGCCCAGATCGAGGATGTCATCGGCATCGATGCCTCCGACGCTATTTTCACCTCGGCCAAATCAGGCATTGGCATCGAAGAGACGTTGGAGGCCTTGGTCGAGCGCCTGCCAGCCCCCACGGGCGATGCGGAGGCGCCGTTGCAGGCCCTGTTGGTGGACAGTTGGTATGACGCCTATCTGGGCGTGATCGTCCTGGTCCGCGTCATGCAGGGGCGCTTGGAAAAAGGTATGCGGGCCCGCCTGATGGCCACGGACAGCCGCCATTTAATTGAACAGGTCGGTGTCTTCAAACCGAAGCTGACCAAGGTCGACAGTCTTGGCCCCGGCGAACTGGGTTATTTCACCGCCTCCATCAAGGATGTCTCGGAAACCCGCGTCGGCGACACCTTGACCGATGACCGCAACCCTACCGACCAGGCTTTGCCGGGCTTCAAGCCGTCCATTCCCGTGGTGTTTTGCGGTCTGTTCCCCATTGATGCGGCGGATTTTGAAGACCTGCGCGAAAGCCTGGCGCGGCTGAAACTGAACGACGCCTCGTTTGAATTCGAGACTGAAAGTTCCCCCGCCCTTGGCTTTGGCTTCCGCTGCGGTTTCCTGGGCCTTTTGCATATGGAGATCGTGCAGCAGCGGTTGGAGCGGGAATTCAACCTCGACCTGATCACCACAGCGCCCAGCGTGATCTATCACGTCTACATGACCGACGGCACCATGTCGGAAATCCACAACCCCGTGGATATGCCCGACCCGGTGCATATCGACCATATCGAGGAACCCTGGATCAGGGCCACGATCCTGGTGCCCGACGACTATCTGGGTCAGGTCTTGAAACTATGCGAGGAGCGGCGCGGCAGCCAGATCAATCTGACCTATGCCGGCAACCGGGCGATGGTGCAATACGAACTACCCTTGAACGAAGTGGTGTTCGATTTCTACGACCGTCTGAAATCGGTTTCCCGTGGCTATGCCAGCTTCGACTATGAATTGATCGACTATCGGGCCGAACGGCTGGTCAAGATGTCGATTCTGGTCAACCACGAGCCCGTGGATGCCCTGGCCATGATCGTGCATGGCGGGCGCGCCGAACAGCGGGGCCGGGCCCTTTGCGAACGTCTGAAGGACCTTATTCCACGGCAGCTGTTCGCCATCGCCATCCAGGCCGCCATCGGCGGCCGGGTGATCGCCAGGGAAACGGTCCGTGCCATGCGCAAGGACGTGTTGGCCAAATGCTACGGCGGCGATGTCAGCCGCAAGCGCAAGCTGCTGGACAAGCAGAAAAAGGGCAAGAAACGCATGCGCACCTTCGGCAAGGTGGAAATCCCTCAGGAGGCCTTCATCGCGGCCCTGAAAACCGGCGAATAACTCCCAACGGCCGGCGGCTTTCGAGTGACTTATGAGAACGAGCCGCGGCTTCGGCGGCGGCGCCCCAGTAGGAGAAAAATCGCCGACGGTATGAGCAAGACCAGCCAGGTTGGCCACTGCAACACGACAATAACGCCGGGATCCCAAATCACGGGCAGAAGATAGCGTTGTACCAGCGCCTGCATCAGGTTCAGGCTGCCGCGGTCCAGGTCATACCAGAACTGTTCCAGCGCCATGGGCTGCCAAGCACCCGCCTGAAGCGAGG
Source organism: uncultured Rhodospirillaceae bacterium (assembly GCA_964590195.1). Taxonomy (GTDB): domain Bacteria; phylum Pseudomonadota; class Alphaproteobacteria. The sequence goes on from CAZPWJ010000047.1 coordinate 36,589, forward strand.
CCACGGCCTCGGCGCCCGCCGCCATCAAAGCCAGCGCCGCCAGCAGCCAGCCGAGGATGCGGCATATGATTTTTATCTTCCCCATCGCCCTGCGAATATCATTTCAGCAAATGCAATCGCATTCTGGCGGTAATCACTGGAAAAACAACGATTAATGTCAATTTGTTCCCTATCGCCATATTGCTCCCCGGGCCATTCATCACTATGTTCAGCCCGCGATAACGCATATGGAGGGGTGGCCGAGTGGTTGAAGGCGCACGCCTGGAAAGTGTGTATACGGGAGACCGTATCGTGGGTTCGAATCCCACTCCCTCCGCCACTTGTCTCGCGTAACATATTGATTTAACGTTGGTATTCTAGGCCC
>CAZPWJ010000048.1:0-36353 GCA_964590195.1 uncultured Rhodospirillaceae bacterium
GTTCAAACGATGCATATGCAGTGGCGCAAAGCCAAGCAGCCCTCTATTCTGGCGGCGTGCTGGCCGGCGTAGAATTGACAAGTCATCGATACTTAGTGGTAATAACGAAAAGTCAGATTGAGCCTCCAGCGGACACCATTGTGGGCGCCGTTACTTATCGACACATAAACATTGCGGTCGAACCCAAATCGCCTTCGATCGTCGCCAAGAAAGTGGCGAAGTAGGACGTGGTTTAAGCGGTCGGAGAGCGATGGTCATGCGAGAACTGCGGTCGGATCCACCTTTTGGACCATCAACCCGACCGCAACAATTTCACTGCCGCATCCCGTTCGAACAGATACAGCAGCGCTCGCAAGGCCTGGCCGCGCTCCGTCTCCAAATCCGGGTCCTTGTCGAGGATCAGGCGGGCGTCGTCTCTGGCGACTTCCATCAAGTCCTGGTGGGCCATGGGGTCGGCCAGGCGGAATTCGGGGAAGCCGCTTTGTCTGGTGCCCAAAAGCTCGCCGGTGCCTCTTAAACGAAGGTCTTCTTCGGCAATCCTGAAACCATCGTCGGTTTCGCGCATGATGGCGATGCGCGCGTGCGCGGTTTCGCCAAGGGGTTCCGCATACAGCAACAGACAATGGCCCTGTTCGCTGCCACGGCCCACGCGGCCACGTAGTTGATGCAGTTGGGCGAGGCCGAAGCGTTCGGCGTGCTCCACGGCTATGATGGTGGCTTCGGGTACGTCGACGCCCACCTCGATCACCGTTGTTGCGACCAGGACTTTGGTGCGGCCTTCGACGAAGGCCTCCATGGCCGCGTCTTTCTCCTTGGCCTTCATGCGGCCATGTACCAGGCCGACTTGATCGGCGCCGAAAATCCTTGCCAAACTGCCGTGGCGTTCCTCCGCCGCCGCCAGGTCGAGCTGTTCGTTCTCCTCCACCAACGGACAGACCCAGAATGCCCGCGCGCCGCTATTGATGGCCCGGCCCACGCCGGCGACCACCTGATCCAGGCGGGAGAGGGGCATGGAGCGGGTATCAACCGATTTCCGCCCTGCCGGCTTGCCATGCAGCAGCGAGATATCCATGTCGCCATAAACGGTCAGGCTCAGGGTGCGGGGGATTGGCGTTGCCGTCATCACCAGAATATCCGCCGCCGCGCCCTTGTCGCCCAGGTTTAGGCGCTGATGCACGCCAAAGCGATGCTGTTCGTCGATCACGGTCAGGGCCAGATCGTTGAAAATCACGTCCTCGGTAAACAGCGCATGGGTGCCGATCAGGATGTCGATCTGGCCGGCCGCCAGATCCTCCAGCAAGGCCTGCCGTGGCCGGCCCTTGGTGCGCCCGGTCAGGATCTGGATGCGCAGCTTTAGGTCCTTGCACAGGCCCGTCAGGGTCTCCAGATGCTGCCGGGCCAGGATTTCGGTCGGGACCATGAAGGCGGCCTGGGCGCCGGTCTCCACCGCCACCAGCATGGCCAGCAATGCCACCACGGTCTTGCCGCTGCCCACATCCCCTTGCAACAGACGCAGCATGCGTTGGGGCAACGCCATGTCGCCCTGGATATCGCGCAGCACCTGGCGCTGCCCTTCGGTCAATTGATAGGGCAGGGCGGCGGTCAGTTCCTCCCGCAACCGTCCATCGCCGGTGATGGCCCGCCCGGAGCGTTTGCGGGCGGCGGCGCGGATCATGGCCAGGGCGAGCTGGTTGGCCAGCAGTTCGTCATAGGCCAGGCGGCGGCGGGCGGGATCGTCCGCTTCCATCGCCGCCATGCTGTCGGGGGCATGGACGCTGTGCAGGGCCTCCCGCCAGGGCAGCCAGTGCTGTTTCGCCAACCAGGCGGCGTCCTGCCATTCGGGCAGTTCGGGGGCCAGATCGATGGCGCCGCGCACTGCCTTGTGCAGGGGCTTGGCGGTCAGGCCCGTGGTCAGGGGATACGTGGCCTCGACCAGGGGTAATTCGTCGGCCTTCTCCGGATCGACCATGTGATCGGGATGGGCCATCTGGATTTCCTTGCCGTAATGGCCGACCCGGCCCGAGACCACGCGCTCGGCGCCCAGGGGCAGTATCTGGTGCAGATAATCTTCCCGGGCGTTGAAAAACACCAGACTGACACTGCCGCTGTCATCGCTGCAGATAACCTTGTAGGGCAGGCGGCGGTTGGGCGATGGGTGATGTTCGTCCACAGTGACGTTCAGGGTAACAACGGCGCCGTCCGGGGCATCGGCGACTTTCGGGCGGAAGCGCCGGTCGATCAGTCCCGTTGGCAGGTGCCAGCACAGATCGATCAGTTTTCCCCCCGCCAGCTTCTCGATCAATTTGCCCAGGCGCGGGCCCACGCCCTTCAGGGCGGTAACCGGCTTGAACAATGTGAACAGGATTTCTGGCCGCATGGGATTCCGGTGCTGGCGTGAGCGTTGGGTCTACGTTATATCCTGAGGCGGAAACGGGGAAGAGCCATGACCACCAAAGACGGCAAAGCTGACAAGACCACGGGCGAAACAACCGAGATCAGGCGCAAGCGCCTGCGCTATCATAGCTGGCACCGGGGCACCAAGGAACTGGATCTGGTGCTGGGCCAGTTCGCCGCCAAGCATCTGGCCGACATGAGCGAGGCGGAGCTGGACCTGTACGAAGCCATCGTGAACGAGAACGAGCACGATATCTATGCCTGGCTGGCCCGGCGCGAGGCACCGCCGCCGGAGCATGACAATCACATTATGAAGATGATTTTAGACTTTAGAATTACGCCATAATATATTGCAACATAACAATAAAATACTATCTGGAAAATCCAGATATGAACTCGCCGGCGTGCCTGAAGGTATCGATGCCCTGAGCCTGGCGGAGCTGGCCCAGGCGCAATCACGACCGCGTTCAGGAGGGGGCGGCGGCTGGCTAATGCATATTGCCCGAGATGAGGCACGCATGGCGTCCCTGGCCGAGGGCATTGGCTTTTTCGCCCCCGGCACGCACGTCTTGCGCCTGCCGGCCTGGGATACCTTGCCCTACGATAGGGTCTCACCCAATCCGGAGATCTCCGCCACGCGGATGAATACCCTGGCGCGCCTGGTGGGCCAGGAACCGCCCAAGGCGCCGTCAATCCTGTTGACCACGGTCAATGCCACGTTACAACGGCTGCCGCCGCGCAGCTCTATCGAGGGCGCGGTTTTTCAGGCCGGGCCCGGCGCCAGGGTCGAGGTGGATGAGCTGTTGGAATTCCTGGTCCGCAATGGCTACAGCCGCAGCGGCACGGTGATGGAGCCGGGTGAATTCGCCACCCGTGGCGGCATTGTCGATATTTATCCCGCCGGCGCCGAAACGCCCATACGCCTGGATTTCTTCGGCGACAGCTTGGAAAGTATCCGCCTGTTCGACCCCCTGACCCAGATCACCATTGGCGAGGGCAAGGCCCTGGATCTGGTCCCGGTCTCGGAAGTGCAATTGACCGAAGAGACCATTAATCGCTTTCGCCAGGGCTACCGCGATCTGTTCGGCGCCGTGACCGACGATGATCCTCTCTATGTCTCGATCCGCGAGGGCCGGCGTCATTCCGGCATGGAGCATTGGCTGCCGCTGTTTCACGATGGCCTGGAAAGCATTTTTGATTATGTGGATGCGGGCGCGGTCACCCTGGACCATCAGGTCATGGAAGCCCGCGACGACCGCCTGGCCCAGATCGAGGATTATTACGAAGCCCGGATCGAGGCGCAAAAGAACCCATACGGCGGCGCGCCGCTGTACAAGCCTGTGCCGCCGGCGCGCCTGTTCCTGGATGGCCGCGCCTGGGACGATGCCCTGTCGGGGCGGCCCGGCGGTATATTTTCGCCGTTCTCGGCGCCGGAAAGCCCCAAGGTCATCGATTTCGCCGGCCGTCAGGGCCGTGGTTTCGCCGCCGAGCGGGCCCAGCAGGAGGTCAATGTCTTCGATGTCCTGCGCGGCCATGTCAACGAACAGCGCCAGTTGGGCCGCCGCATCGTCTTTGCCGCCATCAGCCAGGGTTCCGCCGAACGCATGAGCCTGCTGTTGGACGATCACGGCATCGACGGCGTGCAGATGGTGGAACACTGGCCCGCTGTCATGGCTCTGCCGCCCGCCGCCCCGGCCATGGTGGTGCTGGGCCTGGAAAATGGCGTTGAGACGGCTGATCTGGCGATTATCTCGGAACAGGACGTACTGGGCGACCGCCTGGCGCGGCGGCGGCGCAGCCGGCGGGCGGAAGATTTCCTGACCGAGCAGAACCAGCTTTCCGAAGGCGATCTGGTGGTGCATGTGGAGCACGGCATCGGCCGTTTTGTTGGCCTGCAGACCATCGAAGTGGGTGGTGCGGCGCACGATTGCCTGGAAATTCACTACGACGGCAATGACAAGCTGTTCCTGCCGGCGGAGAATATCGAGTTGCTGTCGCGCTATGGCTCGGAAGATGCCGGCGCCGTGCTGGACCGCCTTGGCGGGGCCGCCTGGCAGGCCCGCAAGGCGAAGCTGAAACAGCATATCAAGGACATGGCCGATCAACTGATCAAGGTCGCGGCCGAACGGGTTTTGCGCTCCGCCCCGGCCATCGAGCGCCCGGACGGTCTGTACGAGGAATTCTGTGCTTCGTTTCCGTTCGAGGAGACCGAGGATCAACTGGGCGCCATCGACGATATTTTCACCGATCTGCAAAAGGGCACCCCCATGGACCGCCTGATCTGCGGCGATGTGGGCTTTGGTAAGACAGAGGTCGCCCTGCGCGGCGCCTTCGCCGCCGTCATGACCGGCGGACAGGTGGCTATCGTGGCGCCGACCACGCTGTTATGCCGGCAGCATTACCGGACGTTTTCGGAACGTTTCGCCGGTTTGCCGGTGAAGGTCCGCCAACTCTCCCGCCTGGTCGGCACGGCGGATGCGGCGGCCACCCGCGAAGGTATCTCCAACGGCCAGGTCGATATCGTCATCGGCACCCATGCTCTGTTGGGCAAGAAGATCGCTTTCCAGAACCTGACCCTGCTGGTGATTGACGAGGAACAGCATTTCGGCGTGGCCCACAAGGAACGCCTGAAACAGCTGCGCAGCGACGTCCATGTCCTGACCCTGACCGCGACGCCCATACCGCGCACCTTGCAGATGGCTTTTTCCGGGGTGAAGGAATTGAGCCTGATCGCCACGCCCCCGGTGGACCGATTGGCTGTGCGTACCTTCGTGATGCCGTTCGACCCGGTGGTCATGCGCGAGGCGATCATGCGGGAGCATTTCCGGGGCGGGCAGTGTTTCTATGTCTGCCCGCGCATTCTTGATCTGCCGGAGGCGGAGGAATTTCTGCGCACCCAGATACCGGAGGTGAAATTCGTTACCGCTCATGGGCGGATGTCGCCCAGCCAGCTGGAAGACGTGATGAACGCCTTTTACGAAGGCGCCTACGACGTTCTGCTGTCCACCACGATCGTTGAATCCGGTCTGGATATTCCCAACGCCAATACCCTGGTCGTTCACCGTGCCGACCGTTTCGGTCTGTCGCAGTTGTACCAGCTGCGCGGCCGCATCGGACGCTCCAAGGTGCGGGCCTATGCCTACTTTACGCTGCCGCCCAGGGCCCGGCCGACAGAGGCGGCGGAAAAGCGCCTGAAAGTCTTGCAATCCCTGGATTCCCTGGGCGCCGGGTTCTCGCTGGCCAGTCATGATCTGGATTTGCGCGGTGCCGGCAATCTGTTGGGCGAGGAACAGTCGGGCCATATCCGTGAGGTCGGCTTCGAGCTTTATAACCAGATGCTGGAGGAGGCCCTGGCCACCGCCCGCAGCGGCGCGGCGGGAGAGCTGAATACCGGCAGCCAGGATTGGTCGCCGCAAATCAACCTGGGCACCGCCGTCCTTATACCGGAGCACTACGTGGCCGATCTCGACGTCCGCCTTGGCCTGTACCGCCGTCTGGCGCATCTGGAGGACGAGGCGGATATCGACGCTTTTGCCGCCGAATTGATCGACCGCTTCGGCGCCCTGCCCGAGGAGGTCAAAAACCTGCTCGCCATCATTACCATCAAGCGCCAGTGCCGGGCCGCCAACGTGGCCAAGATCGATGCCGGCCCGGGCGGGGCCAGCGTCGTCTTCCGCAACGACCAGTTCGCCAATCCCGCCGGCCTGGTGGAATTTATCAATGACAACCGGGGCAGCGCCAAGCTGCGGCCAGATCACAAACTGGTTTATCAAAGGTCCTGGGGCGAGGCGGAGGACAGGCTTAAGGGCGTCAACTATCTAACCCGGCAGCTGGCGGGTCTGGCTCAATCCGCCTCGGCATCCGCCTGAGAGGCTTCGGGGGCCGATTGATCCTGCATGGCGAGATCGAAGACATGGGTTAAAACCGAGGGATCCTGAGCCCCTGAAATGGCGTATTTGTGGTCGATCACGAAACAGGGCACGCCGTTGATACCCATGCGCCGGGCCACGCCTTCCTCGGCCATGACCAGATCGCGGTCGGCGTCCTTTTCATAAAGTTCACGCACCAGATCGCCATCCATGCCGCAATCGGCGGCGATTTTCACAAGTGCCTCGCGGTCACCCACATCCACATCATCAATGAAATATTGTTTGAATAGGGCCTCGACCACGGCGTCCTGGACACCGGCGGATTCCGACCAGCGCACAAGTCGATGGGAATCAAAGGTATTCGGTTGCCGCGGGATGCTGCTGAAATTAAAGGTCAGGCCGACGTCTTCCCCGGCGGTGCTGACCGCCTCGTAAATCCGGTCGGCCCGGTCAACGCCGCCGAATTTAGAGGAGAGATAGTCCCGTCGGGCCATGCCGGCGGGGGGCATTTCCGGGTTCAGTTGAAAGGGCCGCCAGCCGGTCTGGAATTCATAGTGTGGGCGCAGGGCAACGGCCTGCTCAAACCGCCGCTTGCCGATATAGCACCACGGGCAGACGGTATCTGAAATGATATCAACGTGAATCATTCCCTATGATACCCGCCATTTTAGCGAAGGTTAAGGCCCTTTGGCCTTGATCTGGGCGTTGGCTATTGTCCGTTCTCTGCTGCGGCACCCTATATCAGTTGTGGATGGAAAGCGATTACAACGACGGCGTTAATGCGGTATGATGCATTTGCATCCGAGCGCCATCGGGGAAGCGCTCGCGGTCCCGCCGTCCGGGAATCGTGTATTCGTGATGAAGAATTCGGTTCAATGACGATGACAGTAGTGGAAAGCACAGGTCATGGGGAACAGCGTCCATCGCGCCTGGAATGGTCCATCGCCATTACAGGAAGCTTTGCCATGCATTCCCTGCTTGTTGGCGTTTTCGCCTTTGGCGCCTTGCAACTAACAGAACCGGAACTAATTGAAATCTCTTTGGTTTTCGAGGAACCGGAGGTCAAACCCGAGCCTGAGGTGGATCAAAGTTCGCTCAAACCCAAACCAATTCCGGAAGAGAAGCCAACAAGGCCGAAATTGGAAACGAAAGAAGAGACGCCTGCCCCCGCTAAACAAGCTACTAAACAAGCTGATAGACAAACGTTGGCGAAGAAACTGGACGAAGCCAAGGCAAATCCCGAACCCGAGCTCGAACCCGGGACTATAGCGAAATCTAAATCCGAGCCCTAAGCAGAAAGTGGTCGGGATGCACCCGACCCCGCCGTGGCCAGGGACCAGCTTAAGCTGCAATCCAGGACGGAACGGCAAGAACTTGCCTCTGCCGGAATTCCAGCATCCCAAAAGCCCGAGCAGCCGGCGCTGAAAACTGAAAACCCTGCCGCCACTGAACGGCCGGGGATAATAGGCGCCGAGACGAACCTGAAGACAGCGGCTACACCGCCGTCGGGCCGTTCAGGCAAGGGCGCCGCGTCATCAAAAAAAGATGTCAAGAAATCCATTCGTGAGCTTGTCCCCTACCTGGATCGTCCCGTCCGGCCATCCTTTGCCGCCGCAATCCGTGCCGTCAGAGATCATGAGTCTCGAATTAGCGCTGAAGACGAGGGGCCGGAGGTGAAGCGTGATGAGCGCTACGAGCAGGCCGTCAAGCGGGCCGTCGAACGTTATCAGAAGGCCGCTGATCAGGGGTTTGTCATGGCGCAATATAACCTTGCCCGGGCCCTGGCCGAGGGCCGAGGCACCACGCGTGATGTGGAAAAGGCTGCGGAGACGTTCCGCGAAGCCGCCTTTCAGGGCAATGTGCCGGCCATGCTGCGCCTTGCGGAAATGCATCTGGCCGGTCTTGGCGTGCCGGAAAGCCGGGTCGAGGCGCAGGCGCTCTATTATGTCGCGGCGAACATTGGCAGCAAGGGCGCGATGCGGGCCAAGGTTCTGCTGGCGGCCCATTTGGACAACGCGCAACTGGAAAAAGCCAGAAAACGGGCGCGGGAATTGCGCGGCAAGATGCCGAACCTGGACCTGAGACAACAACGGCGCAGAGAGCGTGAATTGCTGGCTTTCGCCGCCGAGGGTGATCTGGATGGGATTCTTGAAGCCCTGGAGGATGGCGTGGATGCCAACGCTGTCAATGATAAAGGGCGGACCGCCGCCATTGTCGCGGCCTGGCGCGGCCATAGACGCATACTACAGTCCTTGATCGATGCCGGGGTCGACATGGATGCGGCGGACAAACTAGGCCGCACGGCCCTATCCTGGGCGGCCATCAATGGCTATCCCGCCATCGCAGACATGTTGTTACAGGAAGAGGCAATGGTTGATGTGCGCGACACCACTGGCTTGACACCCTTGATTCGTGCGGCCTGGAACGGCCATAAAAAAGTTGTGGGGGCATTGATCGACAGCCGCGCTGAAATTGACGCCGTTGATGATTTTGGCTTCAGTGCTCTGCGCCGTGCCGAGGCGCAAAAGGAGGAGCACATCGCCGCCCGGCTTCGCGCCGCGGGCGCCCGCTAAATCATTTGTAGTGATCCCTGAGAGTCCTAGGCGGCGCTGTTCTTTCGAATGATCAGCATGGCCCCATAGGGCACCACATTGAAGACCAGCCAGATGATTTTGAACAAGCCCAGGAGTACGTACATGACCACGGCGAACGTCTCCTGGGGCATGGGAAACAGTTTGCTTTGGATCTGATACATCAGGTCGGGGGCCGAAATGAAAACGGCGGCGGAGAGGATCAGCAGCAATCCGTTTATGACCGTACACCACATTAGAAACTCTGTTAGTTTCCGTATATCCATGATCTCCCTCGTGCGCATGAAGTTTGAACAGAGGCGTTGTTGGGAATTTACGTGGTGTTCGTGGTCAGCCGGAACCATACGGCAAAACGCCGCATGCAGATCTGTCGAGGATAATTCGGATTTAGGCCGGAAGGGTTTAGCTGCCGGCCGCGTCGGCCCGTGCCCTGGCGATCAGGTTTTCCGCCGTGTCGCCCGCCTGCAATCCGGCACAGCCGGTTTGCAGGTGCACCTTGACCGGCTCGCCCACATCCGGAAGCGCGAATTCGGTGAAATTGATGACGCCTGCGATGCGGTGCAGCACCGGTGCGGCCGAGGCCATGTCGGTATCGGGCAAAACGACGCAGAATTTGTCGCCGCCAAAGCGCGCCGGCAGATCCTCGGCCCGAACCAGACCGCCGATGGCACCGCCGATTTGCCGCAATAGCCTGTCGCCGGCCACATAGCCGTATTCACCGTTGAAACCGCTCATCTGTGCAATGTCAAAAAAGCCGATAGCCAGATCCTTGTCGCGGGCCAGGCATTCCGTGATCTGCTTTTGCAGATGGGCATGCAGATAGCCGTGTCCGAACAGGCCGGTCAGGGCATCGTTGCCGGCATAATGACGGCTTTCACGATAGACTTCCTGCATGGCCTGGCGGTAACGCTGCTGTTTGACCAGATGTTCCAATCGGGGCAACAGACGCGTTTCGGCATCCGACAGATCCAAAACATCCGAGGCGCCGGCTTCATAAGTCTGATCGTGGGCCGTGGCGTCACCGTCATGACATAGAACCAACAATGGCATGTTGAACAAATTGGCATGGTGGCGCAGGTCGCGGCAGAGATTTAGCAGCCCTTCGGCGTCATCGCCGCGAACCGCGACAACGGCATCGAAATCAGCCTGTAACAGGCGTTCGATGGCTTCGTACGGGTGCGTGACCACGTCCACTGCCGTCACCAGTGATTTTTGCGAAGTGATCATATCCGTGACCGCGCCGCGCTGGCTATCGTCATCGGCGATCAGCAGTATGCGGGAATCAGAAATTCTGTCCGGCCGTGCCACGTGCGCCGGCGCTTCCACGCCGTATAACTCCGAGGTTTCCGAGCGCAGCGCCAGTTCACCTTGCATGGTGACCAGACGGGCCAGGGTATCCAGGCGGGAAAACAGTTCCGCATCGCGGAATGGCGCGGGCAGGAATTCAATCTGCAAGCCGTCATCGTCCGCCGTTGCGGCATCCGTAGTCCCGATGACAATGGTCGGCATGCTGCCCTCTGGCGATAGGTCCCGCAGATCCTGGCGGAATTGACCGCCCTGGTCCGTCCGGGTGGCGTCGACGATGGCAATATCGGGAAAGCGTCCCGTCACAATACGCAGGGCATCTTCGCGCGAAGTGGCCGGTAATGGCCGAAAGCCATGCTGTTCAAGCTTGCCGGCCAAATTGCCGGCGTCGTCTGTGTCGCTGTAAAGCAGAACCCGCGCGTTCGCATGCATGTGCACAATCTCCCCTAGGTGTTTGCAAGGTAACTTGTCACGGTTAATAACCCCTTTACGGATGCGACCTTTTAACGTTTGTGTTGGCCCGCGCTTCGGGCCACATTGGGACCGAATTTGTATTTGTTTTGAGCATGCGATGAGGACGAAAAATGGCGGATAACGGCTATAATTTGGCGGGCAAGGTCGCCTTGGTAACCGGTGCGTCATCCGGTCTGGGGCGGCGGGCGGCGATGGCTCTGGCGGAGGTGGGTGCAAGGGTCGCCCTGACCGCGCGGCGGGTCGACCGTTTGCAGGCACTCGCGGCCGAGATTGGCGATGCCGGCGGACAGGCCATGCCGTTCGCCCTTGATGTCCGTGATCCCGCTGGTATCGAGCGGGTCGTGGCCGAAATCGAGGCCGCCATGGGGCCGATTGAGATTTTGGTCAACAATGCCGGTGTTTCCGTCGTCAAACGGCCCGAGGACTTCACCGTCGAGGACTACGATTACATCCATGAAACCAACGTCAAGGGGCCGTTTTTTCTGGCCCAGGCGGTGGGGCGGGAGATGATCAAACGCGGGCAGGGCGGCAAGATCATCAATATTTCCTCCATGATGGCCCTGCGGGTATTGGGCAAATTGACCCTGTATGCCATGTCGAAGGCGGCAATTGGCCAGATGACCAAGCAACTGGCCCTGGAATGGGCCCGCCATGACATCCAGGTCAACGCCATCTGCCCTGGCTATATCGAAACCGAAATGAACCGCGACCATTGGCAGACGGAAGCCGGCCAAAGACAGATCGCCGGCATGCCCCGCCGGCGCATGCCGCAACCTGAGGTCATGGACGGTTTGCTGTTGCTGTTGGCTTCGGGAAAATCCGAATACATGACCGGAACCCTGATCCCCCTTGATGATGGCCAGGTGCTGATGTAGGCCATCACACGGCAATTGGCGTTGCGTTCCCGCCGCTAAGCTGCCGACGCCGCGCCACCGCTGCCGCCAGGTCATCCATCACGGCCACGGATGTCTCCCAGTCGATGCAGCCGTCGGTGATGCTTTGGCCGTATTGCAGGGGCTGGCCGTCGACAAGATCCTGACGTCCGGCAACAAGATTGCTTTCCACCATGACACCGGTGATACGACTATCTCCGGCCGCGATCTGGGCGCCGACGTCCGCCATGACGGCGGGCTGGTTTTCCGGATTCTTGGCACTATTGGCATGGCTGGCATCAATCATCATGGACGCCGGCAAACCGGACTTTTCAGCCTCCTGACAGGCCGCATCGATGCTGGCGGCATCATAGTTGGGAGCCCTGCCGCCGCGCAGAATAACGTGGCAATCCTCGTTGCCGGCGGTGGTGGCGATGGCGGATTGTCCGTCCTTGGTGACGGCCAGAAAATGATGCGGTTGCGAGGCGGAGGCGACCGCATCGACGGCAATCTTGACGTTGCCGTTGGTGCCGTTCTTGAAGCCAACGGGACAGGACAGTCCGGAGGCCAATTCGCGGTGAACCTGGCTTTCCGTGGTGCGCGCGCCGATGGCGCCCCAGGACACCAGATCGGCGATGTATTGGGGAATGGTCATATCAAGGCATTCACAACCCGCGGGCAGGCCCAGGTTATTGATATCCAACAGTAATTTTCGGGCTAGGCGCAGGCCGCGCTCAATCTCGAAACTGCCGTCCAGGTTGGGATCGTTGATCAGACCTTTCCACCCCACGGTGGTGCGCGGTTTGGCGAAGTAGACCCGCATGACGATTTCCAGGGTGTCTTCATGTCGTTGGCGAAGGCTGTTCAGGCGCTCCGCATAGTCCATGGCGGCCTCTGGATCGTGGATCGAACAGGGGCCGATGATCACGGCCAGGCGGTCATCCCGGCGGTGAATGATATCCTTCAGGATCTGACGCGAGCGGGTAACGGTTTGCGTCGCGGTGGCGGTACGGGGGAATTCGCGGATAATTTCCGCCGGTGTATTCAGTTCCTTGATTTCGCGGATGCGGATGTCGTCTGTATTTTCCAACACGGCGTGGGCTCCTTATTTTGGGGCCAGACCGGCGGCAATAAAAAAACCGCCAGGTAGCTGGCGGTTTCGAGAGATTTCTTGGTCCTATGTCTTGGATATTAGGCCAAACGCTTCCCTGCCTCCGCCAGCGGCTTCGGATAAGCAAAATACCAAAAGTAATATGCGGCGGTTGTCAGGTTCATGGGCGATCATATACGTGAATCGGAACCGCTTGTCACGCCCCGTCTTGCAAGACTTGTCTTGCGGGCCTACCAACCGCCGGTCCGCTCCCAGGTATCGATGATCTCGCCGTCCGTATCGATCACGTGGTAACGTTCATAGGCGGCGGCGGTGGCGCAGGCATGGTTGGGCAGGATACGCAGGCGCTGCCCGATACTGGGTGCCGTCGCCAAGTCTGGCAAAAAACCATGTTCCTGGTTCGTCTGGCGCACACGCGGTTGTTTCGGCAAGACCCGGCCCGCCAGATCCACGGCCATGCCATAGGCGTAATGTCCGGCCGCGTCGGGGGCGCCGCGATCCTGGGACAGCGCCAGGGAGCCGGCATCGATCATCGCGCGGCCCTCGCCCTCCCGCCAGCCGATGACCGAGACCAGGACCGAAAGCGCCAGATCGTTAAGTTCACAGCTGCCGATACTGTGTTGGAACAGATCGCCCAGCATGTAGACGCCGGGGCGCATTTCCGTCACCCCATCCAGGTGCTCTGCATACAGCGCCGTGGGGGTGGAGCCGACACTGACGATGGCGCAGGGCAGGCCGGCGGCGCGAATGCTATCGGCGGCGGCGACCACGGCGCCCCGCTCGGCCTCCGCCACCGCTTTTACGGCTTCGATACTGTCGCAATCATAGGAATGGCCGGCGTGGGTCATGACGCCGCGCAGTTCACAATTCTCGCGGCCATTCATGACCTGGGCGATTTCCAGAACGTCTTTGTCGTTCGGCAACAGGCCGGTCCGGTGCTGGCCGCTATCGATCTCGATCAGGAAACCGAACGGTCCCGGCAGTTCCGCCGCCCGCCCGGCCACCGCGCGGGCGTTGTCCAGATTGTCGACAATTAGCGTTAGCTGCGCGCCCAAGGCCTGGATCGCCGCCACATCCGCCAATTTGTCCGGCGTGATGCCGACGCCATAGAGAATATCGGTGAAGCCGGCACGGGCGAAATATGCCGCCTCGGCCAGGGTCGATACGGTAATGCCGCCGGCCTGCCCCTCGGTCGCCAGGCGAGCTACTTCGATGGATTTCGCGGTTTTCATATGGGGCCGCAAGTTTACGTCCAGTTCCTTTGCCCGTGCCGCCATGCGGTCCAGATTGGCTTGCAGGCGCGCTTTATCCAACAGCAGCGCCGGGGTGCGTAGTTCGCTTAATGTGGCCATGGGCGGTCTCCATATCTGTTACGCGCATCATAGCACGCCTATTGACAGGGCCCACCAGCCGCGTAGCTTGACGTACAATCTGTGTGTAAAGGAGCGTGGCGCAATGGCCTATATCGAGCGGGACGGCGTAAAGGTTTATTTCGAGGATCATGGAGATCATGGAGCTGGCCCCGGTGTTTTGTTGAGCCATGGCTTCAGTTGTTCGTCCACCATGTGGCGGGACCAGGTGGAGGTGCTGAAAGACCGCTATCGGGTGATGACCTGGGATATGCGCGGCCACGGCCAAAGCGACTATCCCGATGACCCCGATGCCTATTCCGAGGCCCATACAGCCGCCGACATGGCCGCGATCCTGGATGCCTGCGGCGTGCAAAGGGCGGTGGTGGGTGGTTTGTCTCTGGGCGGTTGCGCTTCGCTTGGCTTTCATATCGCTCATCCCGCGCGTACCGCCGGCCTGATGCTGTTCGATACCGGTCCCGGTTTCAGGAAAGACGAGGCCCGGGCCGCCTGGAACGACGTGGCCTACAAGCGCGCGGCGGGATTCGAAAGTAACGGACTGGATGAATTGGGTGACGGACCGGCGGTCAGGATCGCCGGCCACCGTGATGCCACCGGCCTGGCCCATGCCGCCCGTGGCATGCTGGCGCAAAGCAATGCCGCGATGATGGAAAGCTTGCCCACTATTGCCGCGCCGACGTTAGTGCTGGTCGGCGCGGAGGATGTTAAGTTTCATGCCGCCACCGATTACATGGCGAAGAAAATTCCTGGCGCCCAAAAAGTAGTGATCGAGAATGCCGGGCATGAAGCCAACATGGATCAGCCGGCGGCATTCAACGACGCCATGTGCGGTTTTCTTGACGCTATGAACCTCTAGCCCAGGCCCTCGATCCGGTCCAGCAGGAACGGTTTCAGCATCTCGGGTGTCTGTCCGGTGCTGATCCGCTCCGCCATTAGGCGGCCCAGGACGGGTGCCAGGGTGACGCCGCTGTGGGTGGCGATGACGAACAAACCCCCGGCGCCCGGAAGAGGCCCGGCCAGGCTGTGGCCGTCATTGGGATAAGGTCTCAGGCCCACGGTCAGGGTGCAGTCATCGACACAGTCGGCGCCGACGAAGCCGGGCAGGCGGTCCTTGGCCCGCTCCAGCAGGATACAGGCGACCCGGCGCAGCTCTTCCGGCGGTGAGTCCGCATCCGTCATGCCGTCCGTGTCATCGGCGCCGATCCTCAGGCCGCCATTGAAATCGGGCAGCACGTGCAGTTCCGGGCCATCGGCGAAATAGACCACACGGCGGACAAATTTATGGGGCGCGGTATCCGGCGTCCGCACCAGCAAACCGGGCACCCTGCGCATGGGAAAGCGGGCGGCGAAGCCGTCATAACCCGTCAGGGCACTGAGCACCTCCGGCGTACCGGGGCCGGCGGCGACCAGAATGGTGTCCGCTTGCAAGGTATCCCCGTCCGTCACCAGGCCGGTAATCTGGCCGTCGTCCCGCGCCTCCAGTGATTGCGCCGCGCAATTTTCCATGACCGTGCCGCCCAAGGCGCGGACCTGCTCGGCCATGAAATTGACGAAATGCGGCGCGTTTAGGTTCATGTCGCTGACCGCGTAGAGCCCTTCGGCGTCATCGGACAGGGTTAAATGCGGCTCCATGGTGCGCAAGGCATTGTTATCGACCCAGGCGGCCGGATAGCCAAAGGCGTCCAGCTGGCGCAGTTTCTCGCGCGAGGCGGCGAGGTTGGTTTCATCGGAGGTCCGGACAATTTGCAGCGAGCCCGCCGGGTTGAGGCCCAATGCCGCTTCGCCAAACTGCACCGCCAATTCGCAATAGCCGGCCAGTCCCAGCGCGTTCAGACGGTGATAGCCCTCATCGGCGGTTTTCGAGGTGCCGTTGATCCAGGCAAAGCTTTTGCTCGATGTTCCGCAGGCCAAGGTGTCCCGCTCCACCACGGCCACCGTCAGGCCCTTGCGGGCCAGAAAATAGGCGGCGGTACATCCGACAATGCCGCCGCCGATCACGATCGCATCGAATTTTGACGTGCTCATTACCAAATATCCCAAATACCCAGGCGGCATATACTAGCAGGGCATGTTACAACGGCGCCATGCCCACTTCACTGCATGAAGATCGCCTGAACATTGTCGTCGAGGCCCTGCGCGCACGGGGAGTCAGGCGGGTGCTGGATTTGGGTTGCGGCACGGGGCCGTTGTTGCTGGCCTTGGCGGCGGAGCCCTACTTCGAGCAGATCGTGGGCCTGGATATATCCCGCAAGGCGTTGGAGCAATGCGGCCGAAATCTCGCCCGCGAAGGCATCGCGCTTGATAGTCGCGTACAGATCCTCAACGATTCCTTCGCCGAAGCTAACCCGCGCTTCGAGGGTTTTGATGCCGCCGTGTTGTTGGAAACCATCGAGCATATCCCCCCTGACCGTCTGTCCAAGGTGGAGCGCGCGGTGTTTAACGGCTTCCGCCCCGGCCTGGTGCTGATCACCACGCCGAACCAGGAATGCAATGAACTATTGGGCGTGCCGGATCACCGCCTGCGTCACCCGGAACATGAATTCGAATGGGACAGGGCCAAGTTCGAGGCCTGGGCCACCGGCCTGGCCCAGCGTAATGGCTATGCGGTGACCTTCGCCGGCATCGGTCCGGCGCATCCGGTGCTGGGTGCGCCCAGCCAGATGGCGGTCTTTACCCAGGCAGATGCTTGACGGCATGACGCCCGCCGCCGCAAGCTGCAGGTAGATAATTGGGAGGCACAAGCAATGGAACTGAACGATGTCATGCGGACCACATTCGCGGCCCGCGAATTCACCGGCGAGGAAGTCCCCGACGCCGTCATTCACGATCTGATCGAAAATGCGCGCTTTGCGCCATCGGGAGGCAACCGCCAGGGCAACCGCGTCATTATCGTGCGCGATGCTGGCACGCGCGATGCCCTGGCCAAGCTGGCGGAGCCGGCGGCCAAGCGCTACGTGGCGCAATCCAAGATCGGGGAAAGCCCCTGGAACGCGGTGACGCCGACCAAGGCCACGGCGGCGGAGATCGAGGCCACGCCGGCGGCACCGATGCTGGTCAATTCCTTCCGCGATGCATCCGTGGTGCTCGTCTTTGTCGTGGATCTGCGGGTTGTCGCATCCATGGATCAGGATCTCGACCGTATCGGCATGATATCCGGTGCCTCGATCTATCCATTCGTGTGGAACGTTCTCATGGGTGCGCGTCAGGCCGGATATGGCGGCACCATCACCACTCTGGCCGTGGCGCGGGAGGCGGAGGTGCAGGCGTTGCTGAATATTCCCAGCGAATTCGCCGTTGCCGCCGTGGTGCCCCTGGGAAAGCCGGTCAAGCAGCTAACCAAACTGCGGCGCAAATCGGTCGAGGAAATCGCCACCCGCGAAAGTTTTGACGGGGCCGCATTCGAAAAAGCCTAAATTTGGAGGAGGAACGCCCGAGATGGCAAACAAGGATATTCTGCTAAGTAACGCGCATGAGTATATCGGCCAGGAGATCGGTCTGACGGACTGGGTCGATATTGACCAGATGCAGGTCAATATTTTTGGCGAAATCACCCGCTGGCCGACCAGGGGGCACTGCGATCCTGAATGGGCGGAACGGGAAAGCCCCTATGGCGGCACCATCATTCATGGCTTCTTCCTGCTTAGTCTGATTACCTATTTCGTCCGGGTCGGCGGCATCGACCCCGCCGACGGGGCCCGTTCCCTGAACTACGGCATGGACAAGGCGAGAATACTGCAGCCCGTGCTGATCGGCGACGGCATCCGCGTGCGCGACCGCATCGGTTTGATGGATGTGGTGGACAAGGGTGACGGCAAACGCCTGATCACCACATCGCATCATATCGAGGTTGACGGCCTGGACGGCCCGGCGGCCTTTGTGGAGTATCTGAACATGTGGTTCCCGAAAACGGATTGAGTGCGGCGCAAGCCCTTGCGCCAATCTCCCATCCCACGCACACTGTGCCCAACATAGAAAAACAAAGATTGAGGAACAGCCCAGATGTCAGCTTCACCAGAGCTACAGCGCGATATGTTGCGCCAGATGCAGACCATCCGCCGGTTCGAGGAACGTGCCTCTGACGACTATAAAGGCGGCGATATTTACGGCGTCGTGCATTGCTATATCGGCGAGGAGGCCAGCGCGGTTGGCATCTGCGCCGCATTGAGGCCCGATGATCAGATCATCTCCAATCATCGCGGCCACGGCCATTGCATAGCCAAGGGCGCCGATCTGAACCGCATGATGGCGGAGCTGTATGGCCGCGTCGACGGCTATTGCAAGGGCAAGGGTGGCTCCATGCATATCGCCGATTTCTCCATCGGCATGCTGGGCGCCAACGGCATCGTCGGCGGCGGGCTGTCGATCCTCACCGGCGCCGGCCTGGCGGCGCAGATGCAAGGTGATGAGGGGGTCGCCGTCTGCTTCTTCGGTGACGGGGCGTCCAATGCCGGTTCGTTCCATGAAAGCCTGAACATCGCGGCCAGTTGGAAGCTGCCGGTGATTTATGTCTGCGAACATAATTCCTGGGCCGCCGATACCGCAGCCAAGAAAACCCACGCCGCCGAGAACATGTCCGACCGGGCCAAGGGCTATGGCATCCCCGGCGTCGTGGTCGACGGCAACGACGTGCTGGCAGTGTATGAGGCCGCCCAAGTTGCCGTGGCGCGGGCCAGGGCCGGCGACGGACCGACGTTGATCGAATGCAAGACCTATCGTCACCGCCCCCATACCGAACGCCCCGGCGCCGTTGATCGGCGCCCGGAGGAAGAGAAAGCCGCCTGGATGGCGCGGGACCCGATCCCCATGCTGGTGGAGCGCCTGAAGGAACAGCAGGGCCAGTTCAGCGACGAGGAATTCAAGGTCATGGATGACGAAATCATGGCCGAGATCGAAGCCTCGGTCACTTATGCCAAAGCAAGCCCGTTCCCGGCGCCCGAAGCGGCGCTGGATGATGTGTTCGCGGACTAGAGCAATTTTCAATCAATTGGAGTCGCGGATGCGACCCAATGATTGATTCAATTGCTCTAATTAAAGATATCTAGAGAGAGGATACAGTCATGAGTATGCGGGAAATATCATACGCACGCGCGGGCATGGAAGCGTTGGTCGAGGAAATGCGCCGGGACCCCACCACCTTGCATCTGGCCACGGACGCGCCGCCGTCATTGGTGGAGGAATTCGGCGAACAACGGATACGCGCCACGCCGATCGCCGAGAACGCCTTTTCCGGCATCGCCATTGGTGCCGCGGGTTCCGGCCTGCGTCCCATCGTCAATTGGTCCATGGTCACCTTTTGCTTTGTCGCCATGGATCAGATTGTCAACCAGGCCTCGAAAATTCATTACATGTTCGGCGGCCAGCAGACCTTTCCCCTGGTCTTCCGCTCCTCGGTAGGCGGCGGCACCTCGTTGGCGGCGCAGCATTCGCAAAGCCCCTATTCGATGTTCATGAATCTGGCCGGCCTAAAGCTGATCCTGCCGTCCACGCCCTATGACATGAAGGGCTTGTTGAAGTCCGCGATCCGGGACAACAACCCGGTGCTGTCATTCGAGAGTACGCGGCTGATGGGCTCCAAGGGCGAGGTGCCCGATGAAGACTACACCATTCCCCTGGGCGTGGCCGATGTGAAGCGCGAGGGCAAGGATGTCACCGTCATCGCCTTGGCCTGGCTGGTGCACGAGGCTCTGGCGGCGGCGGAAGAGATGGAAAAGGAAGGCGTCTCGGTCGAGGTCATTGATCCGCGTACCCTGTTTCCCCTGGACAACGACCTGATGCGCGCCTCGGTGCAGAAAACCGGCCGTTTGGTGATCGCTGACGAGGCTGGGCCCACCGCCGGCGCCTCCGCCGAGATCGCCGCCCTGGTGACGGAGGATGCGGCAACCTTCAAGGCCATGAAGGCGCCGCCGAAACGGGTCTGCGCCCTGCAGGTGCCGATCCCCTACAGCCCGGACATGGAGAACCACGTTTTCCCCGACCGCAAACGCATCATCGCCGGCATCCGCGAGGTGATGGAGGCGGGTTAAGCAAAGGCACCAAAACCTGCTTGAGTAATATCCGTGGGTGCTTTGACCTTTCGTCAAACTGCCTTGATCGTTGCCTGCTTCGTAGCGGCGACATTCGCTTGGGGCCT
The DNA here is from genome assembly GCA_964590195.1 of uncultured Rhodospirillaceae bacterium. Taxonomy (GTDB): domain Bacteria; phylum Pseudomonadota; class Alphaproteobacteria. Next base: position 20,117 of record CAZPWJ010000048.1, read on the forward strand.
GGGATTTTATAGTTTTGGCTTTTACGTAAGTGCCCTGCAAAAGGTGCACGGCTGGCCTACTTCAGTGCTGGCGGGCACGGTGGCGGTGCATGCTCTGATGACTGGCGCCACGGGGATCGTGGTCGGGCGCTCGTTGAACCGGTTGGGGCCACGTCTGGTATTTTTACTCGGTATCCTGGCCATGGCCTTGGGCAGCTATGCCATCGGCTTATTGACGGTACTACCGGCGCAGTTGGCGGCCTGGTTGATACTGCTTCCCTTCGCATTGGCGGGAGCTGGTTTCGCGGCCTGCTCGACATCGGCGATTACAGCGTCCCTGAATTTGAAATTCGATAAGGGACTGGGCCTGGCCATGGGCGTGGCCCTATCCGGGGCAAGTGCCGGCGGCGCCGTCATGCCGCCGATCCTGGCCTGGCTATCACAAGGGTATGGTTATCATGTAGCCCTGGCACTGGTTTCCGCTGCCATGGCGCTTTTGGTCTGGCCCCTGGTCATGCTGTTCGTCGATGGCCCAGCCATGGTGCGTGCCGAGGGCGAGACTGAAGCCGGGCCGGCGGAGACCCCGCGCATCGCCACACTCATGCGCCAGCTGGCCTTTTGGCGCATTGCCATCGCGGCGACACTGGCCATGGGCGCGCAAGTCACATTGTTCATGCATTTGCTGCCGGCGTTGGAGCCGGGATTGGGATTGGTCAATGCATCGTTCGCGGTCTCTCTCGCCGCCACGGCTGCCGTCGCCGGTCGCTTGATCGTCGGCTATTTGAGCATCCGCATGACCGTCTATCGCCTGGCCCTGGCCTGCTATCTGACCCAGGGCCTCGGCATCGCGCTGATTGTCCTGGGCGGCGGCGTATGGTTGCAATATGCCGGCGTGGCCATGGCAGGACTGGTGGTGGGTGCCATCGTTATGGTGACGCCGTTGATGATCAATCATGACTTGGGCAAGGCGAATTTCCCAATCTCCTACGGCTGGATGGCGGCGATGATGCAAAGCGCCGCCTTCATTACGGCCATAACGGTGGGGTGGTTACGGGATGATACGGGCGGCTATCTGACCGGCTTTTTGCTGCTCTCCGCCATGCACCTCTGTGCCGCCGTTGTAATTTCATTGAGGCGCGGTAGCTAAAGGTGTCCAGTTGCGTTGGCGGCGGGCGAGGCGGTCATCGACGGTCTCGCCTTCGAAATCGGTCGGCGAACTGTCAAATTGAAATGGCTCCACGTCATCAAAGGTGTTCACGTTCAGCACGGCGTATTGGCTGCCATCCATGGTGCACGTGGCGGCGGGGATAACGCCGCAGGTGAGGCAAAGGTGAAACTCAGCGGTCTTGGTGCCGAACTGGTATTGGGATGCCCTGGCCGGGTCCGCGATGTGCAGTTGAAAGCTACCTTTGGGATGGGAGGTCCAGACCGCGCCGTGCTTGCTGCATAGATCACAGCCGCAAGCCCGCACGGGAATTGTTGCCGCGTTGTCGGGCCAATCAAGCGTGATCCTGATGTTGCCGCAATGGCAACTGCCGCTAAATATCTGCGCCATGCTTAATCCCCTAAAAACCGCCGCAGGACGTTGCTTGTCAGTTTCGAGATATTGTTGTCGCCGTTATTCCAGGGCAGGCAGCCGCAGTAGGTGATGGAGCCGGTGGAGAACACCTGGCCGCCCGCCGGCGTCTGGTAATACAGCATGTCGGCGTGGATCAGATCCCGCGTGGTTTGCAGTGACCAATTGACGATGTGGGTCAGCATCTCCTCGGGCACCATGATGGTTTCCTCGTCATGCTCCTCCGAGCGCGCGATGATCACCGCATCCTCTGGTGTGCCCAGACGAACGTCGGCGCGGTCCAACTCGAAGCCCGCCGCGCCGCCGCCCGATAGGCCAAAGTCGCCGATGATGTCGCCCTCGATACCATCGAAGATCCAGGATACGTCTGGGTCCTTGGAGGCCGGTAGGCGGCGATAGTAGGAACCGGTGAAATTGCCTTGCGCCGTGAAGCCCAAGCCGGCGATGGATTGCGGCGCCCGTCCGTTGCGCCGCCACATCCCGCCATAGTTGCCGTCAAAGGCATTGAAATATTCGCCGGGCTCCGCCGCCCAGGCGCGGATGCCGCCTTCGCCACGGCGGATTTCAAGCGCGCCGGCTTCGCTTTCATGCAGGGCAATGCGCCAGTAGAAACCATTGCCGCCCAGGTACATGAAGTTACCGCCATTGTCCCGGTAGGCCTCGATGGCATCCAGGGTTTGGGCGGTGTGGTATTCGGGATGGCTACCGGTGGTAAAGACCTGATAAGGCGCAATGGCGGCGTAACCATCGTCGTGCAATTCCTGGTCCGTGATGACGTCGTAGTCAATGCCTTGTTGATCCAGCCAGGTCAGCAAATGGCCGTCGGCGGGGAAATGGCGCAGGCCGGAATCCTCGCCGATGCCGGTGGTCAGGAAACCAGGCCGCACATTGAACAGCGGCCGTTTGTGCGAGGCATGACAGATGCCGCTGCCGTCGCTGTGGAAGTTGTATGTGGACAGGCCGTATTCCGGATGGGCGGCGGGGTTCCACGGATAGGCGTCCCATTCAGCGACCCTGCCATGCCAGCTTTCATGATAGGCGGGACGGGCATAGTTGCCATAGATCACATAGGTGAAGGTGGACACCAGGACGCACAGTTTGGCCGTGGGTTTGCCCAGGGGCGGGCAGACGAAGAACGGCATGGCTTCTTCGTGGCCGTTGCATTTGATGCGCACCACATAGGCGCCCGAGGGCAGATCGTCGGGAATGGTGTAGCTGAAATCCGTCTCCCAGCCGAAATCATAAATATCGTCGTCATGAAAATGAATGGCGCCGTAATGTTCGGGGCGGTAGCGGAAGCACATATCCTCGCCGTTCCAGGCCGCCCCCGTCATCGCGCGCGCCGGCAGGTTGATCAGTTGCCCGTGCAGGCCGTTGGGGCCGGTGTCCTGAACCGTGGTAGTCGAGATGCCTTGCGTGAAATCCCAGGCCGCCAGAACATCGCCGCCGCTGCCATGGATGGCGGGTGCCTCGATCTTGCCGTTGAAATGCGCTCCAATGGCATGAGGCGCATCGCCGGGCCGGATGGCGGGGGCGTTTTCCATTGCCGCGATGATCGGCCTGCCCGACAGGCTCAGGCCCGGCGCGATCACCGTGCCGTGGGCTTCGTGGCCATGCTTCAGGGGTTCCTGGCTGACCGTCAGGGTATCGCTGCCGCTGTCATAGGTCAGGCTGACCCGGTACCAGGCGCGGGTATGCAAGGGCTCGCTGCTGATGGCGCGGCGCTCGCCGGCCTGGCCGGCCAGGGCGCCGCTCTCGTCAATCATCAGCGTGATGTCGCCGCAGGACAGGATTGCCTGCGCGCCTTTCAGGGGCAGGGTCGGCCAGATCAGGGCGCTGAGACGGAAACCGCCTTTCGTGGGCGGCAGATCCTTGTCGGCGATGGCATGGGAGCCGGCAAAAAACGGCTGCCGGCGGGAAGGGAAGCTTTGCCCGTCCAAGGGCGAGGCCACGGGCCGTTCGATAATGCCCGGTCCCATGGGATTGGGATCGGCTGAAATGGAACGGAGCAGCGCGGCCGTGAACGGCTCGTGCGCAATGGAGCTGACTTTGAATGCAATGGTATCGCCGGGACGGCCCGACAGGCGGTCGGAATAGCCAATTAACGGAATCACGCGGAAAACTCCCCCAAAGGAAACAGACACAACGGTGGAGATTAACGTTAAAGGAGGTGCATGGCCATCGCCGGAGTGCTGATTTAAGATACACCTCGATGTAAAGAAGGGCTTGCCGATGATTGATCTCTACACCTCGCCTACGCCGAATGGCTGGAAAGTCGCCATTGCACTGGAAGAGTTGGAGCTGCCGTATGAGACCCATGTCCTGAACCTGAGCGAGAAGCGGCAGTTCGAGGATTGGTTCAAGGCAATGAACCCCAACAGCCGCATCCCGGTCATCGTCGACCGGGATGCTGACGATCTGACCATTTTCGAATCCGGCGCCATATTGATCTATCTGGCGGAAAAAACAGGCCGCCTGATGCCGCAAGACGTCAAGGGCCGCATGGCGGTGATGCAGTGGCTGATGTTTCAGATGTCGGCCATCGGCCCCATGCAGGGCCAGGCGGTATCCTTCGAACGATACTTCCCCGAGGACGTCCCGGCGGCGCGGACCCGCTATCACAACGAAACCCGACGACTGTACGAGGTACTGGACAGCCACCTGGCGGATAATGAATGGCTGGCGGGTGAATATTCCATCGCGGATATCGCCAATTGGTCCTGGCTGCGCAGCCATAAATGGGCCCGCGTGCCGACCGATGGCCTGGCCCATCTGGAACGCTGGATGGCGGCCAACGCGGCCCGGCCCGGTAGTCAGCGCGGCGTTCTGGTGCCGCCGTCGCCGGGCAAGGCGGAACTGGTCGCCAAGGGCGGCGCAACCATCGTTACTCAGTAAATTGTTACCCGGTAAAAGGACAAGACCATGAGCGAATTTGTTGACTATCAATTGCAGGACGGCGTCGCCACCCTGACCATGAACGACGGCAAGGCGAATGCCTTTGGCGTCGGCATGACGACCGCCCTTTCGGAGGGATTGGACCGGGCCGCGGACGAGGCGGAGGTTGCCGTCATCAAGGGCAAGCCGGGGCTGTTCTGCGCCGGCTTTGATCTGAAGGTTATCAATGGCCCGGCGGAAGGTGTCCGGGCCATGGTCGAGTCCGGGGCCGAATTGTTGATGAAGGCTTATATGCATCCCCAACCCCTGATCATGGGCTGCACCGGCCATGCGGTGGCGGCGGGTGCCTTGCTGCTGTGCACAGCGGATTACCGCATCGGCGTCTCGGGTGATTTCAAGATCGGCCTGAACGAAACCTCCATTGGCCTCGGCCTGCCCACATTCGGCATCGAACTGGCCCGCGACCGTCTGGATAACCGGCAACTGAACAACGCCACCATGGGCGCGCAGCTGTATCCGCCGACCACGGCGGCCGAAGTCGGCTATCTTGATGAGGCGGTGCCGCCCGGCGCATTTGAGGATGCGGTCGCGGCCAGGGCCGACTATCTCAAAACCCTGGACCGGGCAGCCTATACCCAGGTGAAACAACGCCTGCGTAGCGCCCGCGAGGCCTTGATCCGCAGCCGGGTGCAGCCCGAACTTGACGCACGCTAAGAAAAAGGTTTTGGAGGACGACAGCCATGGAAGCCGGTGTATTTTTAGCCCTTAACGAGTCCACGCCCCCCGAACTGATCGCGCAAACGGCCCGCGCTATCGAGGAACGCGGCTTTCAGGCCATATGGGTACCGGAGCATGTGGTCTTGTTCGAGGACTACGAGTCCAAATATCCCTATGCCCCCGACGGCCGTATCGGCGGCTTCGGCAAGGGCATGATGGAGCCCTTCGCGGCCCTGACCTATCTTGCCGCCCATACCTCGAAAGTGCGCCTGGGAACATCCATCTGCCTGGTTGCCCAGCGCAATCCGGTCTATACCGCCAAACAGGTCGCGGACCTGGATTTTCTCTCCGGCGGCAGGGTCAATTTCGGCATTGGACTGGGCTGGCTGCGGGAAGAATTCGATGCCTTGCAGGCGCCGTGGGAAAAACGAGGGCAACGGGCCAACGAACATATTGCCGTGATGAAGGCCTTGTGGACCGAGGAAACCTCCAGCTACGACGGCGAGCTTTATAAGTTACCGCCTGCGATCATGTATCCGAAACCGGTGCAGACCCCCCATCCGCTCATATTCGTTGGCGGCGAGGGTGATGCCGCCCTGCGCCGTACGGCGGATCTGGCGCAAGGCTGGTTGGGTGCATCGGTGGATGTCGAAATTCTAAGCGAACGGATCGCCACCTTGCATGGCTTTTTGCGGGAGCGGGGCCGCTCGCCGGACGAGGTGAAAATATACACCCTGCCCAATCGCCGGCCCGATGCGGAACGCTGCCGGCGCCTGGAAGATGCCGGGGTGGAGCATGTCATCCACATGGTGCCCATGCGCGAGATTGGCGAGACCGAAAGTCGTCTGGACGACTTTGCCCGCATGGCCTTTGGCTGATACGGTCAGGCCGCCGATGACTCCATGCCGCGGTGCATGCGGTAGGAGAAGCCGCGGACCCGCCGTTCATCCAATGGTGTGCCGTCGCCATAGAAAAAGAAGAACGGAATGTCCTTGCGGTAGCGCAGCAGCCCCTCGGTAATCAGGCTGTTGTCGCAGCCCCAGCAACTGGCGACTACCACACCGTCATAGTTGCCCGTATCCCAGGCATGCACGACGGCGGCGATCTCCATGGGCGAGCCGCCCACGGTGGCCGGATCGATCAAGGTCTCGGCCTGCTCCAGGGCATGCTTGACATCCGGCATGGGCAGCCACGGATGCAGGCCCTGCATTTCGCTGTACAGCCAGGTGCGCAACTCGCATTGCTCCTCGGTCATCTCCTGCGCCTCTGCCAACGGTTTGGCGCGGCCGTATTGCAGGTGCGGATGGCTGCGGGCAACGTATTCAAAGAAATCCGTCAATGGTTCGAGAACCAGCCGCAGCCCCTGTTCGCTAAGGCGCAGGAACAGCCCGGCGGAGGCGAAGTCATCGCCCTTGGTCATGGTTTCGCCACCGACAAAGACTGTGCGGAAATCGCGGCGTCCCTGCCAGCGCGCGTCCATGTCCGCATAGGCCTGGCCGCTTTCGCGCAGGGCGCGGGAAATGGCGACCGTGCGGGCCTCCACCTCCGGCCTGGCCTCGTCGCTGTCGGTCGCCAGCATGGGCGCGTCAAGGATGGCATGTACCCGGGCGATGCCCGCATCGTACAAAGCCCGCGCCTGGCCGGCCTGTGTCTCCACCGGCACATGATAGATATACATCTGGCGCAGAATTTCGATTGCCGAAAGGCCGGCCCATAACTGCAGCGACATGGAGCGGTCACCGCCAAAGGGCATGCCCTCCATCTTGACGTTGCTGTCCAGGCCCATCTTCTCCAGAGAGATTTGGTCCTTGATGCCGAATGCGCCGGTGCGGCAGAGCTGCCCGGAAAAGGCCAGCAACACCGTATCCTTGATGGGCGGGTTTTCCTCCAGGTGGGAGCGGAAAGCGCCCCACATCAATTGATAGCTCATGCATTCCTTGCCCGAGCAATCCGCCTTGCCGGCCTGCCAGGTGCTGTCGCTATGGGGCGGTGCGGCAACCACGTCATAGCCGTAGCCGCGATAGGTGGCGGCGAAAGTGGCGCCGACGTTATCGGCCATGCTCATGGCAATGTAGTGAACATCCGGGTTGAGGAACGAGTCTCCGCTTGGCCGTTGCGGGCTGACGTATTCGATCCGACGACTGTTGTCGGGCAGGGCCTGGGCGTCGCCCTCGGCGATATACTGGCGCACCGATTGCAGGAAAGCCTGAATGCGGGTGACGAAGCCGGCTTCGCCACCGTGGCCGTCGCTTTCCAGAATGGTGTGGGGATATCCTTCCAGCAGGGACTGGAAGACCTGTTCCGTGAACGACGCCGGGCCGCAACCGAACGATGCCAGCAGCACCGGAAAGACATTGCCCAACTCGCGGGCATTGACTGCCGCGCGCATGGCACGGTTGGCATCCCCCCAGTAGATTTTCTTCATGGGCGGGGTTTTTTCATCGACCGCGAAACAATCCGCCGGGATCGCCATGGCGCCGTTGCTGCGCAGCAGGTGCGGAATATTGGCATTGATCGCCGGGTCGCAAATGACATGCAAATGGCCCAACAACAAAACCACGGGCAACTGGTTCTGTTCGGCATAGGTCAGGGCCTCGTAACCGATCCGCTCCAGACCGTCCTCGAATGCCAATTGGGCCTGGGCCGCCTTCTCGACGGCGCCCGCGATGTCGCCGGGGTCAACGCCCAGTTCATCGGCCAGTCGCTGCATCTCGGTGACCAGTTCCGGTGTGTCCAGGCCGGCGCGGAATGATAACCGGGGCCGCACCAGTTTGGTCTTCCTGCCCCGTGCGCGCAGCAATTGTTCGACCATGGACGGCATCGTTTGTTCCGCCACACAGGTCTGGCCGCCGCGCCCCTTTGTGTCGGCGATGTTGAAGATGGAGGGGAACAACATCAGATCCACATCCGTGTCACAGACCGAATGGGCGATCTTGACCGGGCCGCAGCTATCGAAGCTGTTGCAAAGCTGCTCGCCGGCGGCCAGGGAGTTTTTGTTGGAGCGCAGCAATTGCACCGAAAATCCCAGCTCGGCGGCGAAAGTGGCCAGCCAGGGAACGTGCGGTCCCACGGAACTGACGGCGGGAATGGCCAGCGTTGGGCCATCGTGCGGCGCCGGTATGAAGCTGTCGATCAGGGCTTCGCGCTGTTCGAATGGGTTCGGGGCCTCCTTGGCCAGCTTGGGCTGGCTCTTGGTCGAGACCTCGAATTTCGGACAGGCCCCGCCCGATACCGCCTGACGGCTTTGCCCGGCGACCTTGATCGTGGTGCGCTCGATGGGGCACAGGGTCTGGCATTTGGCATCGCGGCAACGGAATTCCGTGCGCGCGGTGATTTCGGCCTGCAGGATACCGGCCAGATCCAGCGCCGGCGCGGCGTTCAGGGCGTCGGCCCCCAGTTCCTTGTTGGCGCACAGGCCGATGCCCCAGGCGCCCATTGCGCCGGGATTGGGCGGTACGACGATCTCGCGCCCGGTGACGGCGGCCAAGGTCCAGGCCAGCGACGGGTTCGAAGCCGGCTTGCCCTGGAAAAAGACGCGGCTGCCCAGGGTGCGCTGTCCCATCACGCGGTTCAGGTAATTGTGGATCACCGAATATTGAAAACCGGCAAAAATATCGTCGCGCCCGAAACCTTCCTTGATCGCCAGGGCGGCGGCGTCGGCCACGAAAACCGTGCACATCTGGCCCAGGTCCGGCGGCCGCTTGGCCGTGGAGGCGAGATCGATGAAATCCTGGATGTCATCCACATCGTAGATCGTCGCCTGTTCCTCCAGGAATGATCCCGTGCCCGCGCTGCAGGCCTTGTTCATGTCGCTTTCGACGATCCGGCCGCCTTGCACGCGGATGTACTTGGCGTCCTGGCCGCCGATCTCGATCACCGACAGATCAGCCCCGCCGTCCACGTCGCAACGGGCCGCGCCCGTGGCGTGGGCGACGATCTCGTTCAGCACGATGACATTGTTGCTGTCGGGATAGACCGCGCGCAGCAGGGTCGCGACCGCTTCCCGGCCCGAACCGGTGACGCCGATGGCGCGCACGTCGGCCTTGACCCGGCTCAGGATGGTCTTGACCAGACGGCGGGCGGCATCGACCGGATTGCCGCGCGTGCTGTCATAGACGTCCAAGACGATGTCCCCGGTCTCGATCGAGGTCAGTACCGCCTTGGCCCCGGTGGAGCCAAGATCCAGCCCCAGAATAGTTGGCGTTTCCGCCGCGCCGTCCGGGACCTCCGGCTCCGTCATCATGGTGACCTGGTCCTGCCAGCCGCTGGCCGGTTCCTGGATTTGAAAGTTGCTTTGCGAGGCCGCGATCAATTCGTCCGCATCGGCGGGCAGGGGGGCGGGAGAGGCATTTCGCGCCTGCTCGGCGGCGATGGCGGCGGCGCCCACGGCCTCGAAACATTCGGCCATGGGGGGCACCTTGACCTCTTCGCCCAGCATTTCCTCGAACGCCAGGCGGAAGCTTTCGATCCGCGCCGGGCCGCCCATCAGATAGACCGGGCCTTCGACCTGGTTGCGGGCGAGGAGGGAATGGGTGTTGCGCGCCACGGAACCGAAATAGCCCTTGAACAGATCACCCGTCGCCTTGCCCTGGTTGGCGAAGTGGGTCATCTCGGACTTGGCGAAGACAGAGCAGCGCGCGGTGATGGGGATGCCGTCCTCGGCGGCCCGGGCGACCTTGTCCGCTTCTTCAATGCCCAGGCCGAAACGGTCGGCGATCTTTTGAATATTCTCGCCGGTGCCCGACGAGCACTTGTCGTTTTCCAGATACTGGTAGTGATATTTTGCGCCCGTGGCGCCCGAAGTACCGGTATCGGCCAATCGGCGGCTAAGAGTGCCGTAACCGCGGGCACCGATAGAGACCAGGTTCAGGGCGCCATCCATTTCCGGGCTGATTTCGAGAGCGGCTTCCTGGCAGGATTCTTCCGGCAGGATCAGGGCGGGTTCGCGCAGCTCGTCGGCATAAACGCCGGTCGCGGCCAGGGCGGCACAGGATGCGATATCGTTTTCGCGGTACCATTTCTTGAACAGGCCCAGGGGGTCACCTTCGTGCAATTTATAGCCGGCGCCCTCTATTTCGACCTTGCCGTCTTCATCCACCGTGGCGGTCACGAAACCCACGGAAGCCTTGCCCAGATCGCAGCCAGCTATTCTCACCTTTAATCTCCCTTGCCTGTTCCTTTCCCCATTTCTTGTTCCCGGTTCCCCTGATGACCGTATGCCATTTTACATATCATAACTCAGGGGCGGGAACTGGCGAGTGAAAATGTTGCTGTTTTTTTTGAGGTTAGCGGCGCGGTGCCATGGTTCCGCCACTTTTAGATCTATATTCCATTCTAAGGCGGCCTGGATCCGTTCAAACGCCTTGGAAATGTGGGTGATAATGAAATTGTGAACAGGATTGTCTGGAAATAAAGGAAATATTTACCAAATTAATCATAAGATCATTATGGTAAATTCAGGTATTATGGAAATGCCGAATCAGTAGTTAATGAAGTGTTTACAAAAGAAAAACAGGAAGCCGTCGGGAAAAGACTTGGAGATGATTGGTCTGTAACAGAAACTAGAGGGGATATGATTCCTATGTATACGTTCAATGTTACCTTGCGCACTGTTAGTCATAGCTGTGAAAGGGGGCGGTCATGAACGTATTCCAGGCCTTTACCGATGAATATCACCGCCAGGCGGCGGAAGAACTAAGTCTCCAGGACTACCTGCAAGGCTGCCGCGAAGACCCCATGATGTATGCCAGCGCGGCGGAGCGCATGATCGCCGCCATTGGCGAGGAAGAGGTTCTTGATACTTCTACCGATCCCCGCCTGGGCCGGATCTTTTTGAACCGCACCATCAAGCGCTATCCCGCCTTCAAGGATTTTTATGGCATGGAGCAGACGATCGAACGGATCGTCGGATATTTCCGCTATGCCGCGCAAGGGTTGGAGGAACGTAAACAGATCCTCTATCTGCTGGGTCCCGTGGGCGGCGGCAAATCCAGTCTGGCCGAGCGCCTGAAGACCTTGATGGAGGTCTATCCGGTCTACGTGTTGAAGGCTGGCGATGAAATCAGCCCGATCTTTGAATCTCCCTTGGGTTTGTTCGATGCTGATCGGTTCGGTGAACTGCTGGAAGACAAGTACGGCATTGCCCCGCGCCGTTTGACCGGTCTGATGTCCCCTTGGGCGGTCAAGCGCTTGGACGAGTTCGAGGGCGATCTGTCCCGCTTCACGGTTTTGAAGATGATGCCGTCGAAATTGCGCCAGATCTGTATCGCCAAGACCGAACCCGGTGACGAGAACAATCAGGATATCTCCGCCCTGGTGGGCAAACTCGATATCCGGCAACTGGAACATTTCAGCCAGGCCGACCCGGACGCCTATTCCTTCTCCGGCGGCTTGAACCGCACCACCCAGGGCATGCTGGAATTCGTCGAGATGTTCAAGGCGCCCATCAAGGTGCTGCATCCCCTGCTGACCGCGACCCAGGAAGGCAATTATGTGGGTACCGAAAATTTCGGCGCCTTCCCCTTCCAGGGCATTATCCTGGCTCATTCCAACGAGGCGGAATGGCAGCAATTCCGCAATAACAAGAACAATGAGGCCTTCCTGGACCGGATTTCCGTGGTCAAGGTGCCCTATTGCCTGCGCATCACGGAAGAGGCTGAAATCTACAATAAACTGTTGAAAAACAGCGAGTTGCACGGCGCCAAGTGCGCGCCGGAGACCCTGGACATGCTGTCCAAGTTCTGTGTTCTGACGCGGCTGCGGGAGCACGAAAACTCCAACCTCTATTCCAAACTGCGGGTCTATGACGGTGAGAATATCAAGGAAGCCGATCCCAAGGCGAAATCGGCCCAGGAGTATCACGATGCCGCCGGCGTCGACGAGGGCATGACCGGCGTTTCGACGCGCTTTGCCTTCAAGGTGCTGTCGGAGACCTTTAATCACGACAACGACGAAGTTGCCGCTGATCCCGTGCATTTGATGTACGTCCTGGAACAGGCCGTGAAGCGGGAGCAATACGGCGAGGAAGTCGAGAAGAATTACCTGGAATTCATCAAGGCCGAACTGGCGCCGCGTTATGCCGAATTCATCGGCAACGAGATCCAGAAGGCTTATTTGGAATCCTATACCGAATACGGCCAGAATCTTTTCGACCGCTATATCGCCTATGCCGATGCCTGGATCGAGGAACAGGATTTCAAGGATCCCGATACGGGGCAGATTTTTGACCGCGAAATTCTGGAGACCGAACTTTCCAAGATCGAGAAACCGGCCGGAGTGGCAAATTCCAAGGACTTCCGCAACGAAGTCGTCAAATTCGCCCTGCGTCACCGGGCCAACAATGATGGCCGCAACCCGTCCTGGACCAGTTACGAAAAACTGCGCGAAGTGATCGAAAAACGCATGTTCGGCCAGGTTGAGGATCTGTTGCCGGTAATCAGCTTCGGCTCCAAGAAAGACAGTGACAGTGACCGTAAGCATGCCGAGTTTGTCGAACGGTTGGAGGAGCGCGGCTATACCCAGCGTCAGGTCCGCCGTCTGGTCGAATGGTACATGCGGGTGAACAAGGCCGGTTAGGAGTTCAGTTATGGCCATGCACCATTTTATTGATCGCAGGCAAAATCCTGGTGATCGAAGTCTGGGCAACCGGCAGCGTTTCATCCGCCGGGCCAAGGCCCAGATTAAGGAGGCTCTGAACAATTCCATCCGCGACCGCAAGCTGGGTGATGTTTCCAACGGTGAAGATCTGTCCATTCCGTCCAAGGGTATTGCCGAGCCGCGTTTGCGCAGCAGTGGTGATCAGGGGCGGAGAGGCCGGGTCTTGCCGGGCAACAAGGAATTCGTCACCGGCGATCAGATCAAGAAGCCGCAGAAAGGCGGCGGCGAGGGCGGCGGCAAGGAAGGTTCTGAAGACGGCGAGGGCGAGGATGCTTTTAATTTCACCCTCAGCCGGGATGAGTTTCTGGAGCTGTTCTTTGAAGATCTGGAATTGCCCGATCTGATCAAGACCGACCTGCGCGAAACCACATCCGTGACCTACCAGCGGGCCGGCTTCGCCCGCGAGGGCAACCCGGCCAATCTGGACGTGATGCGGACCATGCGCAATTCGTTGGGCCGGCGCATTGCTCTCAACCGCCCCGATATGGACGCGGTGGCTGAGATGCAGGACGAAATCACGGCGCTGGAAGAATGCACGGAACCAAAGGCGGAGGACCGCAAACGTCTGGATGCGTTGTACGAGGAACTGGAAGAGTTGCAACGGCGGCAAAAGATCGTGGCCTATATCGATCCGGTCGATGTGCGCTATCGTCAACGCAAGCCCGTGCCCCAACCCAACACCCAGGCGGTGATGTTCTGTTTAATGGATGTCTCTGGTTCCATGGGCGAGCGGGAAAAGGATCTGGCCAAGCGCTTTTTCGTGCTGCTGCATCTGTTCCTGAAACGGCGCTATGAACGCATCGAAGTGGTCTTCATCCGCCACACACATGAGGCCCAGGAAGTTGACGAGGATACCTTCTTCTATAGTCGGCAAAGCGGCGGCACCGTTGTCTCCACCGCGCTGGCCAAGATGATGGAAGTCGTGCACGACCGCTATCCCAGCGATACCTGGAATATTTACGCGGCCCAGGCTTCGGATGGCGAGAATTTCTCGGGCGACAGCAAGACATGTTCGCAACTGTTGGCCGAGGAAGTGATCCCGGTCTGTCAGTACTATGCCTACGTGGAAATCCTGGACGAGCGGGAGTTCGAACTGTTCGGCAACCCCGAGGCGGGGGCCGCTCTGTGGCGTTCCTACCGCGAGGTCGCGGAAAGCCGGGAAAACTTCGCCATGAAGCGGGTGACTAAACCGGCCGATATCTATCCGGTCTTCCGCGAGCTGTTCCTGAAACAGGGGGAGAAGGCCTGATATGAAAGCCGCCCCCAAAACGGAAAGCAAAACGGAAAGCCAGACTGATAGCGATACTTCCGATTTGCTGTTCGACGATGCTGACTGGAGCTTCAAAAGCCTGTCCCGGACCTATGACGCCATAGAAAGGGTGGCGCTGGATGATCTGGGTCTGAACGTCTACCCCAATCAGGTGGAGATCATCTCGACGGAACAGATGCTGGATGCCTATTCCTCGTTCGGCATGCCCTTGATGTACCGCCATTGGTCGTTCGGCAAACATTTCGCCCGTGACGAAAAATCCTACCGTCAGGGCCACAGCGGCCTGGCTTACGAGATCGTCATCAATGCCAATCCCTGCATCAGCTATAACCTTGAAGACAACACCATGCCGCTGCAGGCCCTGGTGATGGCGCATGCGGCCTTCGGCCATAATCATTTCTTTAAGAACAACTATCTGTTCCGCCAATGGACCGATGCGGACGGCGTGTTGGATTATTTCCAGTATGCCAAGAATTTCATCGCGGGTGCGGAAGAACGCCATGGTCTGGAGGAGGTCGAGAAGGTCCTTGATGCGGCCCACGCGATCATGGACCAGGGCGTCTTCCGTTACCGCCGCGCACCGGAATTGACCACGGAACAGCGCCAGGCCCGAAAGCGCGAGATCGAGGAATACCGCGAACGTACATTCAATGATCTGTGGCGCACGGTGCCCGACAAGGAAGGTGCGGAGGAAGCCACGGAGGCGGAAAAGGAAAAACTGGCCCGGCGCAAGCAGCTACATTTGCCGGAAGAAAATGTGCTGTTTTTCCTGGAGCACAACAGCCCCATTCTGGACGGTTGGCAGCGGGAGATCCTGGCCATCGTGCGCAACGTGGCGCAATATTTTTATCCCCAGCGCCAGACCAAGGTGATGAACGAAGGCTGCGCGACCTTCTGCCACCATTACATCATGAACGCCCTTTATGACCGCGGCCAGATCGGCGAAGGCGCGATGCTGGAAATACTGCATTCCCATTCCAACGTGTTGTTCCAGCCCGACTTTGATGACCGGCGCTTCAACGGCATCAATCCATACGCGCTGGGGTTCGCGATGATGTGCGATATTCGCCGCATCTGTACCGAGCCCACGGACGAGGACCGGGAATGGTTCCCCGATCTGGCGGGATCGGAGGATTGGCGCGGGGCGCTACGCCACGCCTGGAGCAATTACCGCGATGAAAGCTTCATCAGGCAGTATCTGAGCCCGCATCTGATCCGGCAGATGAAATTGTTCGATCTGACCGACAATGCCGAGGACAGCCACTATGTCGTGGGCGCGATCCATGACGAACAGGGCTACCGCAAGGTGCGCGACGCGCTCGCCAATAACCACGATCCGGCCCACATCGATGCCGATATTCAGGTTGTCGATGCGGACCTGCGCGGTGATCGTCAATTGATACTGGAACACAGCGTGCGCAATGGCGTCGGCTTGGCGGAAGATAGCCGCGGCGAGGTCTTGAAACATATCCGTTCGCTATGGGGCTACGAAGTGACCTTGTCGGGGATTGACCATGACAACGGCAAACAGCTCTACCGCACATCCACAATCGAGGCGGAAGACGAAGGCAAATAGCGCCTGCGTCTTGGCGAAAATAGTCTATCCCGCCCTCTTCTCTTGAACCGTACGTTCCGGCGGAAATGTCACCGTCACTGTCGTGCCTCGGCCGGCCTGGCTCTCAATCGACAACGCCCCGCCGTGAAGTTCGGCCAGTTGTTTGGTTATCGGCAGCCCCAGACCGGTTCCCTTATGACTATGGTGCAGCTTATTCTTTTTGATTTGTCCGAATGGTTCCAGCACCTTGGGGATGTCCTGTTCGGCGATGCCAATGCCCGTGTCGCGAACGGCAAATGCCAGGCCGCCCCTTTGATCCAATTTGATACCGATCTCAATCTCACCGTCTTGCGGCGTGAATTTCACCGCGTTGGAAAGCAAATTCCCCATGATCTGCTTTATCAAGCGGCCATCGGCATGCAATTTCAAGTCTGATGGTGTGATGGAGGCCGTAATGTTTTGGCTTTTTTTGTTCGCTTCGACATCAATCATGGTGCGGACGGTATGGAGCGAACTTTGCAGGTCGATATGTTCCTCGTTCAAGGCGAACTCCTTCGCTTCAATCGTTGACATATCGAGAACGTCATTG
>CAZPWJ010000049.1:0-35951 GCA_964590195.1 uncultured Rhodospirillaceae bacterium
ATTCATTGTATGGCACCATGTCCGAGTTCAAGGTGCAGATATATTGGAATCTCAGCGCTTCCGCCTTACGTGCGGCAAGCTGTATACCGAGAGCCCTTTGGCGCCCTTCAACGCCATCGTACATTATGCTGTCATGGACAATGAACCCGGCGGAACGCTCTTTTGCACCCCATAGTTCAGCGAGCAAAAGGTCATAGCAAAAAACTTTCATACTATCTTTGCGGCGACTACCGGAGCGTTGGATGTCCGCGGCAAATTTATAACCATTGTCCGTGATGTCGACGACGAGGCTTCCCGATGCGGCATACAGCGCCTGCGAATTGGCATTAAAGAGGGAAACCGCATTGTCCCGCTGAACGCGCCGTTCGTCATGGTCCTGACGTAGGCGTTTGAGGAGCAGCTCTTTATCAATCTTGTGCGTGCTGGCACCCTCCTGGATTTCACGAAGTGTCTGGATGCGGTCGATGAGGGTTTGAAGCTGGGACTTGAGGTTGGATTGTTGCTCGGTGAGTAGCTGGTACTCATCCCAGGGACCATGAGCCTTGAGCGTGCTCATCGTCTCGCTACGTGTTTTGGTCACCTGGGCCAAACGCCGCGAAGTATCCTCGATTTCAGCTTTTACTTTTTCGATCTCCGAGGCGAGGAATAGCTTTCGGTTCTCTATGATCGAGGCGTGAAATTGCTGTACATCGTCTAGCCGTCTGCGGACGCCGCCATGTAAATTCACGCCGGCCTTCTCATAAATCTCGACAATGGCTGATGGTTCGGTTTCTTTTTCGTCGTCCTGCTTGGTTTCGTAATTGGACAATCGCCGCCCGAGCTTTAGACGTTTGTTCCGCAGGCGTTGTATCTGGCGGGTTTGCTGGTAGGCTTGCTTTTCCAACTGCCGGTATTGCGGCAATACGTTGAAGGATGCCAGCCCCGCTTGATTTTCCTCTATCTGGGCCCGAATACGAACTTCTTCAGCTTCAAGCTCCCCTATCGTGCCGAGGTATTTCACGAGCACGCCCTCCTTGAGCCCGCGCTTGAGATTATCAAGGTGCTTCTTTCTGTCCTTCAATGATTGCAGGTCAGAAGCGTGCCTCCAATTAAGGTCAAGCAAGAAAGTGTTGTTAACCTGGACATCCCATCCCTGCTGCGTCCGGTAATGTTCGAATGGATTGGAAAAGGCATCGCTTCCATGGCGAATGAAATATGAAATCAGGCTTCGGAATGTTGGAGCGTACTTCCTCGAAGACTCATCGATTGGCAGGCCGAACATAAGATTGCCCAGAATTGCGCACCAATCTTTTGGGCTGTAACTTTTTAGTCCTGATTTCTTGTTGAACGACGGTGCGATCGGCCATGCGTCAGTCGGGCCATCAATATTGATCCGGTTCGGGCGTGCCGTGTTTCTGGAAGCGGTTACAATCCCGGTCGCAAGCTCCAGCTCGACTGTAAATGTCCAATCATGCAGCGGCTCGACGATAAGGCCTTCGTCTTTTCGTGTCCCGGCGCCCAGGCAAAAATGAATGATCTCGATAAGAGTGGATTTTCCCAGGCCCTTCCGCGTATCGCGCCTTGTTGCATCCTTCGCTCTTTCGGCCAGCACGACATTGAAGCCCGGTTCAAAATGAACCGTCTTGAACGACGGATTGTCTGCCGTGATAGATCGGATCATGGCCTAGCCTCACCGCGCACCAGCAGGCCATCCCGCCAATCGACGGCGCCCAGTGCATACAAAAGAGACAAGGCAAGGACAAAGCGATCGAAGGTGGCGACACCCGGCTCTGCCTTGCTGCCTTCCCACAGGCTGGATATCGTTTGCGGTTGATCCAGGCGTGTCAGCAATACACCGCCAATTCCCAACAGCGAATGATCCAGAGACATATGTGTGCTGGGCAGGATCATTGTTGAATAACGTTGCAGGTTTCAGACAAGTGGGACGAAACGGCCAGACGGGCGGCGTTAATCACCGCATCCGTTCGGCCACGGCAAGCGAAGGGCAACAATTCATCGAAAAACGGATCGCCTTTTGGGCCGTCACGCCACGCCTCCAGCGCCTTGGTCACGATTGCCAATTCCGCGAATGTGACTTCCAACAATGCGTTCTCGGTCCTGTCCCACATGGCCTATTCGTCCTCGGGAAAGTATTGCTCGCGTCTTGCGAAGCCGGCCTTCTCGCCACGCCTATGAGTTGCCTCGCAAGCATGGCTCCGCCATCCTCGGCCGTTGCATTATCTGCCAACAGTCTGCCGCGGCCGGGCAAGGCGTATCTATTATAACTATTGAAGGTGTAGCGAAGTTTAACGCGCGGCCTTATACCAAGTCGTGGTGATGAAGGCCCAAACAGGCCTTTAGCACCACGACTTGGTATAGGATGTTTCGGACTTTAATTCTTTCGCCCGCGTATCTCAGTCGTCAAAAACCTGAGTTTTAGAACAGCCGGCCCCGTTGCCACCAGCCGCGCCGCTTTGGCTTGTCCGAAGCTTCTTCAGCCGCGACGCCTTCGACCGCAACCTCTTCTGCCACGGCCTCTTCAGCAGCAACCTCTTCAGCCGGCGTCTCTTCGGTTGCAACCTCTTCGACCGCAACCTCTTCGGCTGGCGCCACGGCTTCCGGTTCAACCGGTGCCGGCTGTACTGGTTCCGGCACCACGATGGCTTCGGACGGGCCAACATCGGCCGTCGCCTCATCGGGGATGGCGACCTCTCCGTCGCTCTCGCCGCCGCTCTCATTGGCACTGTCCGCCGGCTCGGCGGGCGCCGTGCCACCGGTCATTCCCGTGGCAGTGAAACCAATGGGATTTGTCGGTGTGTTTTCGCTGGCCGGGCCATCCGCCACCAATGCAGGTTCAGCGTCGTCTGGCGCGGCACCATTCGCCGTTTCGTCATTGGCGCCATCGACGTTCGCGGCTGCCTCCGTGCTCTCGGCCTCATCGCCGCCGCTACGCCGCCGCCGTCCGCCACGGCGGCCACGCCGCCGGCGTCGCGGCTTTTCCTCGTCATCGCCATCGCCATTCGCTGCCGCGGCCTGGTTCCGGTCGCCGCCGGCGTCGCCTTCGCCAGCTTCACCACTGCTTGCGCCGGCGGCTGCATTGTCGCCGCCGTCTTCGGCCTTTTTGTCTTCGCCCTTGTCCTCACTCTTATCTTCACCACGGCGGCGTGAGCGGCGCCGGCGCCGCGGGCGTTTTTCCTTGGCTTTTTCCGCCCCATCAGCGCTCTCTTCGGCGCTATCGGCCGCGGCCGCCGCTTCGTCGGCGGCCAGGTCATCGTCGTCGTCAAGTCCGGGCAGCAAGGCGGCGGTGCGCTTACGCTCGCTCTCGATCTCTTCGATTTCTTCCGCCGTGCGGGTGCGGTCGATGTCGACGCGGCAGTCGGGTGCGACCAGGGCATCATCGCCAAGGACATGTACGCCGATGCCATAGCGTTGTTCAATCTCCGCCAGGTGATCGCGTTTCTGGTTTAGCATGTACAGCGCCACTTCCGCCGGCGCATGCACGGTCAGTTGCGCCGCCCGGCCCCGGATGCCTTCTTCCTCGATGGCGCGCAGGACGTGCAGGGCGGTGGATTCCGTGGTGCGGACAAAGCCCGTGCCGGCGCAGATTTCACAAGTTCTGGTGGACGCCTCGAACAGAGACGGGCGTAGCCGCTGGCGGGACATTTCCATCAGGCCAAAGGAAGAGATGCGGCCCACTTGAATACGGGCCCGGTCATCCTTCAGGGCCTCTTTCATGCGCCGTTCCACCGCCCGGTTGTTGCGGTTTTCATCCATGTCGATGAAATCGATCACCACCAGGCCGGCCAGGTCGCGCAGGCGCAGCTGGCGGCCGACTTCCGATGCCGCCTCCAGGTTGGTCTTCAGGGCGGTTTCCTCGATATTCCGCTCCTTGGTGGAGCGGCCCGAGTTGACGTCGATGGCAACCAGGGCCTCGGTCTGGGCCAGCACCAGGTAGCCGCCTGATTTCAGCTGCACCACATTGGAATGCATGCTGTCCAATTGCTGTTCCACCTGATAGCGGTGCAGCAACGGAATGCGGTCGCGGTAGGGCTGGACCTTTTTGGCATGTGACGGCATCAGCATGCGCATGAAGTCCTTGGCCACGCGGTAGCCGTCCTCGCCATCAACCAGGATTTCATCGATATCCTTGGCGTACATGTCGCGGATGGCCCGTTTGATCAGGTCGGCCTCTTCATAGACGGCGGTGGGCGCCGTCGAATCCAGGGTCAAATCGCGCACGCTGTCCCACAGGCGCAGCAGATATTCAAAGTCGCGGCGGATTTCCGATTTGGTGCGGTTCTGCCCGGCGGTGCGCACGATCACGCCCATGCCTTGCGGCACATCCAGATCCGAGACGATATCCTTCAATTTGCGGCGATGGGTCTGATTGGCGATCTTGCGGCTGATACCGCCGCCTCGCGCCGTGTTCGGCATCAGCACGCAGTAGCGCCCGGCCAGGGACAAATAAGTGGTCAGTGCCGCGCCCTTGTTGCCGCGTTCTTCCTTGACCACCTGGATCAGTAGTATCTGCCGCCGCTTGATGACTTCCTGGATCTTGTAACTGCGCCGGCTGCGGGCGCGGGGACGGGGGACTTCATCCATGGCGTCCACGGCGCCGGTTTCCTGTGCCGCTTCCGGCGCATCACCATCGTCGTCGTCATCGCCATCGTCATCGCCGCCCGCTTCGCCATTGGCGCCGGCGGTCAGATCATCCGCTTCGGCATCCAGCTCGGCGCCGGTGTCGGTTTGAATGATATCCACAGCCGCGTCATCGCCAGCATCTTCGGCCAGTGCCTCGGCGCCCTCGACGCCAACTTCATCGTCGTCGTCGTCATCGTCGAGGCCGCCATTGCCGTCGACGCGGTCCTCCAACTCGGCCTCGCGGGCGGCCTGTTCGGCCTCGTCCAGCAGCAATGCCTCGCGGTCGGCGACCGGAATTTGATAGTAGTCGGGATGGATTTCGTTAAAGGCCAGAAAGCCGTGGCGGTTGCCGCCGTAATCCACAAAGGCCGCCTGCAACGAGGGTTCAACCCGCGTCACCTTGGCTAGATAAATATTGCCCTTGAGTTGCCGTTTGGTGGCCGTTTCAAAGTCGAAATCAACCAACCGCTTACCGTCAACGACGACGATGCGGGTTTCCTCCGCATGCGTCGCGTCAATCAACATACGCGTCGTCATAAATTTATGCCCGCATCCAGCCGGCATTTTCATGCCGGATGCCGCGGTCCCTCATTATAGCGAAGCCGGTTATGGGGATATCAACCCGTCAAACGGCACGGCTAGAGGCGATTGTCGCGCGAGGCTTCTTTTGTACGAGTTCGCCGCGCTATTTCGGGCGATCTCATCAAACAGCCTCGCCACGATCAAGGACGCGGCACGAAACCGCCGCATCCTTTGCCCTTGGCCGACCAGGACGGGGATCCTTCTACCATCACCCGATCGGTATGATGCCCATGGCAGCACGCCGAACCTGGCTTCGAATTCACCTATCCAATCCGTCAATTCAAGGCGTAACAACGTAGGTCCGGTACTTACGGCCACCGATAAGAGACTATCGTGCCGGTACAACCCAGCCTGTCGTTGCCACGCCATCGCCGTACTCAAAAAAAACAGCGAAACGATGACGGAACTATTACACAAATGCCATGATATACGCTTGATTGCCAAATTCACAAAGAAAATACTGTGAAAAGGGCTTTTAAAAATAATGCCGGGTGGGGCATCGTCCGGCCTTTTTGCCTTTGCCAATAGGTTGGATTGGCTATCCGGGGCCACATTGGATATTGTGATTTAGTGAATCGTGGCTACTAGATGTGCGATGTTTGTGAGAAAACTCTTTCACCTGATTTTGTTTGCCGGGCTGTGCTGCGGGCTTGTCCAAGGCGCGGGGGCGGAGACTGTTGTCAATGACATCAGGATCGGCATCCACAAGGATAAGACGCGGCTGGTGCTTGATCTTTCCGAGCGTCCCGGCTTTCAGATATTTGCCCTGGCCGATCCCTATAGGATTGTCCTTGATCTGCCCGATATTGACTGGCGGGTGCCGCCCGAAACGGCGCGGCGCAAGGGCGGATTGATCGCGGGATTGCGGTATGGTCAGTTTCAGCCTGGAAATTCCCGCGTGGTGATGGATTTGCGCGGCCCCGGCACGGTGGGCAAGTCGTTCATAATCCCGCGCTCGAAAAGCCGCGGCCCGCGTCTGGTTATTGATATCCGCAAGACAACGCGCCAAGCCTTTCTTGCCACCTTGAAGGCGCCGCGAAAGGCTGCCAAGGCACCGGCGAGAATTCCATTGCGGGCGAAAGCCAAACGCTCGCCCCTGCAAAAACCTCTGGTGGTGATCGATCCGGGCCATGGCGGCATTGATCCAGGCGCCATCGGTGTTAGCGGCAGTTTCGAGAAGCATGTGACCTTGGGCATGGCGCACCAGATACGCAGGGCCATTCTGGATCTTGGCCGGCAACGGGTTTTGCTGACGCGAAGCCGGGATGTTTTTATTCCCCTGCGCCGCCGGGTGGCCATTGCCCGGGCGGCGGGGGCGGATCTGTTTGTCTCGATCCATGCCGATTCCATCGCCAACCGTAGGGTCCGCGGCGGCGGCATCTACACCTTGTCGGAGAATTCCTCCGATAAGGAAAGCGCCGCATTGGCGGCCAAGGAGAACCGTTCCGACGTCATCGCCGGGGTCAACTTGAGCGGCCATGATGATGAAGTCGCCTCGATCCTGATTGACCTGACCCAGCGTGAAACGATGAATTATTCGGCTCATTTTGCCTCCGCCCTGGTGCCGGAACTGCGGCAATTGATCCGTATGCGCCGTAAACCGCACCGTTTTGCAGGCTTCCGGGTACTGAAAGCGCCGGATGTGCCTTCGGTGCTGGTGGAGTTGGGTTATCTGTCGAACCGGCGGGACGAGAAGATGCTGACCTCCGCCAAATCCCGCGCCGCCATCGCCGCCGCCATCGGTCGCGCCGTGGATAATTATTTCAAGAATCCGAAACCTTGACCCCGAAAGCCTGAATATGGAGGTGTTTGCGCCTTGAAACCGCCTTATTTGCCCGCTACGTGCTAAAATATGGGCGTAACTTTGTTCAAAAACCGGAAATAGCGCATCGAAAGGATGGCTTGACGACACGATGATACGGGCGCTGGCGATATTGTTTTCGCTTATCCTGCTGCTGGCAATGGCGGCGGGCGGAGGCAGCCTGTACGTGTTCTGGCGCTTTGGGCGGGACCTGCCCGATTACAGCCAGCTGGCCGACTACCGACCGCCGGTGATGAGCCGGGTACATGCGGGCGACGGTACCCTGATCGCGGAATTCGCCCACCAGCGGCGCCTGTTCGTACCCATCGCCGCCATGCCAAGGCAGGTTATTCAGGCCTTTCTGGCGGCCGAGGACAAAACCTTCTACACCCATCCCGGTATAGATTTCGCCGGCATCGCCTCGGCCATGCTGCGCAACATCAAGAACATTGGCGGCAAGCGCCGGCCGGTCGGTGCCTCGACCATCACCCAGCAGGTGGCAAAGAATTTTCTGTTGACCAACGAGCTTTCCATTGCCCGCAAGGTCAAGGAAGCGATCCTGGCATTCCGCATCGAACATGCTTTTTCCAAGGACCGCATACTCGAACTTTATCTGAACGAAATTTATCTCGGTCTGGGCAGTTACGGCGTGGCCGCCGCGGCGTTGAATTATTTCGACAAGTCACTTGATGAATTAAGCCTGGAAGAGACCGCTTTTTTGGCCGCTCTGCCCAAGGCGCCGAATAATTACCACCCCATCCGCAACCGCAAGGCGGCCGAGGGGCGGCGAAACTGGGTGCTGGGTCAAATGGCCGGTAACGGCGTGATTTCGGCCCTGGACGCCAAGCGGGCCTCCGCCCACGCTCTGTTGATGCGCCGGCCTGATCCGACGCGCATTCTGGAGGCGGGATTCTTCGCCGAGGAAGTGCGCCGGGACCTGCTGCAACGCTATGGCGAGGAGCGCCTGTACGAAGACGGCCTCTCCGTACGCACCACGTTGGAACCGGCCTTGCAGAAAATCGCCGACGAGGAACTGCGGGCCGGCTTGGTGGCCTACGACCGCCGCCACGGCTGGCGCGGTCCGCTGGCCCGGATCGAAGAGCGGGAGAACTGGATCGGCGCTCTGGCCAAGGTGCCGATCCCGCCGGCCATAGGCTCATGGTACATGGCGGTGGTCCTGGCATTGCATCCAGAGCGGGCCGAGATCGGTTTTTCCAATGGCGTTGAAGGGCAGATTTTGCTGCCGCATATGAGTTGGGCCCGACTTTGGCGCAAGGGCGAAACCAGGGGGCCGCGGGTGCGCCGGGCCGGTGATGTTCTGGCCGTGGGCGATGTGGTCGCCGTTGCCGCCGTGGCTCAGGATGATGAAAATTATCAGGCGGGCAGTTACAGTCTGCAGCAGATCCCCGCCATCAACGGCGCCCTGCTAGCCATGGATCCTCACACCGGGCGGGTTCTGGCCATGGCTGGTGGCTATGCCTACAAGGCCTCGCAATTCAACCGCGCTACCCAGGCCAAGCGCCAGCCCGGTTCCGCATTCAAGCCGTTTGTCTATGCCGCCGCTCTGGAGCATGGCTTTACCCCGTCCTCAATGGTGCTTGATGCGCCGTTCGTGATCGATGCCGGCGCCGGCCAGGGAAAATGGAAACCGGCTAACTACACCAAGCGTTTCTATGGGCCGTCCACTCTGCGTCTGGGGATCGAGAAGTCGCGCAACCTGATGACCGTCCGCCTGGCCAACTATATCGGCATGGAACGGGTGGTGGACTACGCCAAACGGTTCGGCATCGTGGACCGGATGCCGCCGCTGTTGCCGATGTCCCTGGGCGCGGGCGAGACGACGCTGCTGCGCCTGACCACGGCCTATGCCATGCTGGTCAACGGCGGCAAGCGGGTGGCGCCGGCCTTGATCGACCGTATTCAGGACCGCCGGGGCCGGACCGTGTTCCGTCATGATCAGCGCGAATGTCCGGGCTGTGTCAGCAGCGGCTGGCACGAACAGGATACGCCCGTGGTCCCCGATATCAGGGATCAGGTGATCCAACCGGGTACCGCCTATCAGGTGGTGTCCATGCTGCAAGGGGTGGTGCAGCGGGGCACCGGCATCCGCATCAAGGCGGTGGGCAAGCCCTTGGCGGGCAAGACCGGTACCACCAATAAAAGCCGAGATACCTGGTTCATGGGCTTCTCGCCGGATCTGGCGGTGGGTGTTTATATCGGCTTTGACAGCCCGCGCAGCCTGGGCCGGCGGGAGACCGGCTCGTCGGTGGCGGTGCCGGTGTTCCGTGATTTCATGGCCCGGGCCTTGGCGCATCAGCCCGCCATTCCGTTCCGCATACCGCCAGGATTGCAATTGGTGCGGATTGCCGGGAATACCGGTCTGCCGGCGGAACCGGGCGATAAAAGAGTGGTGCTGGAAGCCTTCAAACCCAGCACCGTGCCAAAAAGATCGGGTCCGGTGCTTGACGGCACCCAGGCGGTGGAGGCAATTAGCGGGGGCAAGCGGGCCGGCACGGGCGGCCTGGAATACATCACTATAGTTCTACGTTTTGACAGTACCGGAGACGTTTCATGCGCGCCGAATCCCAGGCCCTTATAGACGAGATCGGCCAGAATCTGGCCCTTCTGAGGAGGCATCTTTGACTGGGATGTATCCCTGAAACGTCTCGACGAACTAAACAAACTAATCGAAGACCCGACCCTGTGGGATGATGCGGCACGGGCGCAAAAGCTGATGCGCGAACGCACCGGCCTGGACAACGCCATCAACGGCCTGCGCGGCATGGAAGGCGAACTGGCCGAAACCATCGAGTTGATCGAGCTGGGCGAGATGGAGGACGACACCGAGATTGTCGCGGAGGCCGAGGCGCAGTTGGGCGAATTATCCGGACGGGCCAGCCGGCTGCGCATGGAATCCATGCTCTCGGGCGAGGCGGACGGCAACAATTGCTATGTGGAAATTCACGCCGGGGCGGGAGGCACGGAGTCCCAGGACTGGGCTGAAATGCTGTTGCGCATGTACAGCCGGTGGAGTGATCAGCGCAAATTCAAGAGCGAATTGGTGGAGGCCAGTGCCGGCGAGGAAGCGGGCCTGAAATCCGCCACCCTGCACGTGCGCGGCGGCGATGCCTATGGCTGGATGAAGACCGAAAGCGGTGTGCACCGCCTGGTTCGCATATCACCTTTCGACAGTGCTTCGCGGCGCCATACCTCGTTCGCATCCGTCTGGATCTACCCGGAAATCGATGATGATATCGAGATAGAGATCAATGACGGCGATCTGCGTGTCGATACCTACCGTGCCTCGGGCGCCGGCGGTCAGCACGTCAACCGCACCGACAGCGCCGTCCGCATCACGCACGAGCCGACTGGCATTGTCGTGCAATGCCAGGCCGAACGTTCCCAGCACAAGAATCGTGCCGCCGCCATGAAGATGCTGAAGGCGCGTCTGTACGAGGCGGAATTGCAAAAACGGGAATCCGAAAAACAGGCGATCGAGGATCAAAAGACCGATATCGGCTGGGGCCATCAGATCCGCAGCTATGTCCTGCACCCCTATCAGATGGTCAAGGATCTGCGCACCGGGGTCGAGCGTGGCGATGCCCAGCGGGTACTGGACGGCGATCTGGACCGCTTCATGGAAGCTTCCCTGGCGGCGCGGCTGGGCGGCGAGGACCCAAACGTCAAGGGCGGCGAGGACGCCTGACTTTAGAGTGCGTCTCGGCTAATCAGCTGCCGGCGGCTGTCTTGGCGGTGCTTTGCTGTACCGGCTCCGGCCGGGCGGCGGCTACGTTCTGCTGTGCCGGTTGCTGGGCGGATGCCTTGCGCCCGGCGGCCGCCGTCAGGTTGGCGGAGGCCGAGGCCGTCACTGAGTCCAGCTTGGCGTCATTGCGTTTGCAATGGCCATCAAGGAAGGCACCGGCATCGATGGCCAGGCTGTCATGCCAGATATCGCCGATCACCCGCGCCGTCTTTGCCAAGTGTACGTCCTTGGCCTTGATCCGGCCCGTGACCTGGCCCCGGATCATGACTTCATCGGCATCTATGTGACCGGTGACGACGGCTTTTTCACCGATCACCAGTTTGGCGCAATTGACATCGCCCGTTACATTGCCGTCCAACTGCACTTCGCCTGACGTTTGCAGATTTCCGGTAATTTCCAAATCCGTCGAAATGAGCGACGGCGCGGCGCGCACCACGTTGTTCGATGCTTTGTTCTTGTCAGCCTTTGAAAACATATTTTCCAGCCTTCAAAAATTTTCTCGGGTTAACCGGCTTGCCGTCGAACACCACTTCGTAATGTACGTGGGTGCCGGTGCTGCGTCCACTGCTGCCCATCAAGCCGATTTTTTGACGAAAATCCACTTTCTGGCCCTTTTTGACCAGGATTTTGCGCAGATGTCCATAGCGGGTCTTGAGGCCAAGGCCATGATCGATTTCCACCAGACGGCCATAAGGGCCTTTCCAGCCGACATAAGTCACGACGCCGGGCGATGTGGCGTAGACCCGCGTGCGCCTGACGCCGGCCAAATCCAGGCCGCTGTGAAAGGCTTTTCGTTTGGTGAAGGGATCGCGACGTTTGCCGAAACCGGATGAAATGGAGAAGTTATCCACCGGCGGTGTGATTGGCAGCCGTTCCAGAACCGAGTTTAGGGCCGTCCAGCGCGAAAGGCGGTTTTCCAGCAGGCCCAATGATGTATGCAGCGGCGATGATTTCCTCATGGTGAACTCGCCGGCATGAATTCTTGCTTCTTCCGAAGCCAGCAAGGGCCCGCCGATACCGATCTCTTTGTGATCCACCCGGTCAAGCAGGCTGTTTATATTCAGGCCGGTCAATTGGACGACGGTTTCCAATTCCAGAATATTGGCGTCGGTGCGGTCATGAATGTTTTCCACCAAGGTGCGCTGGGCCAACTGCAGTTGCTGCAAGCGCCCCTCCAAATCGCCAATGCGGGTGGTCAGTGTCCGGTTGGTTGAAAAGGCCCGGTCGCGTTGATCAGTCAGACGCGCCACCATCTGTTCGCTGCTTTCCAGATCGACTTCCAGACCCTTGCGCTCCCGCTTCAGGCCGGAAAGATCTTGCTGCAGGGTGTTCAGGTTCAAGCTCAACATCAGGCGTTCGCGCTGTTCGCGGTCGCGGTCGTTCTCGGTCGTGGCCAGGCGATTTGTTACCTGGCTCAGATGCGTTTGCAGATCGTTGGACTCGTCGAGCGTGCGGCGCAGGCTGCCTTCCAGCTTCGCCAGCCGGGCCTGCAGCTTCGCGCCGCGGTGATACGCCATGTCGCGTTGCTTGCGGGTTTTCTTCAATTCACGCAGCAACTCCGCCCGCTTGCGGTCCAAATTGGCACGTTGCAGCAAAACATCACCCAGGATTTTTTGATTATCTTCCAAATTCAGGGTGATTTGGCGATAGCGGTTTTCGACCGCGCGCATATCGGCATTCAGCCGGTTATGCGCGCCGACCATTTGGGCGATCTGTGCATCCTTGCCGGCAATAACATCCAATTGCAGAAATACGCCGACACTGGAATAGGCCAGCCAGCCCAAAAACAGCAGGCCGCCGAGGCTAAGCGCGACCTGGCTTTTCTGCCCAAGCGTGATGAAGCCGACTTCGCCACGGCTGCGCAGAATAAACTGACGTTCCGGATAACAATTGTCTAATAGCCGCCTGAGGGCGACCGCGAAGCCCTTGTCCATGCCGTGCTCTCTCTCAAAACGCTTAACGCGCCGCCCTGTTTTTTTCTATTGCATCCGATCCCAGGATGCATTGCAACGGAAAATCCTCCGATGGCAATTCCGGGAAGCGAATCGAGTCCGGGATTTCACCCCTCGAACCCGGCCATTGCCGCATTCTAGACGTCAGGATGATAACAATTCGTTGCCATGGCGCGGCAATGCCCAACTGGCACGGGATATTTGCTGCTAATCGCGGCCAAAGCGCCGGGCGTTGACCAGCGCCACCACGGCCACGAACGGGCCGGAGATAAGAAATGCGACGCCAACCATGAGGTGGGGGAGATGGCTGCTCCAGCCGATATGCAGGGCGCGGGAGGTCAGATCGTAGCCAAACCAGGTCAATACGATGCCGGCGATCAAACCGACAGGTCCCCACCATTTCATCGTCTACCTCGCTCGGGCAATCCACCCGTCATCTTGGCCACGTTTCGGACAGTTATTCAGGCCGACTAATCAGGCCGATTGACGATTTTGCCCCTTTTTTGCCTTAAATACCAACAACCTTGGGATTTTAACCATACTTGGTCAGATTTCATTAAGCCATGTCATGGAAAATCAAGACAACTCAAGGAAAAACAGGCGCCAAAGCCATCCTGGGTTGGGGGCGTGAAGGTCGACGGGGATTGAACCATCATGCAGTTTTCGAATTATACCGATGCAACGGTTTTGCTGTTTGATCGGCAGCGTGCGGTACGCAAACAGACACGCTCTGTACTGAACGTCATTGGTTTTAAGACCTTTCTGGAATTCAATGATCTGGAAAGTTGCCGCCATGCCCTATGCAATCAGCGGGTGGACTTGGTTGTCCTGAACCTGGATGACGTCGATTGCGGCGTCTTGAGGTTGGTCGATGACATCCGCCGGCAGCACTGCGGCGTGGATCCCTTCGTTCCCATTCTGTTGACCACGTGGGATGCCAAGCTGCGGTCCGTGCGCACGGTGATCGAGTCCGGCGCCGACGATGTTCTGATCTACCCCTTCTCCACCACCCAAATGGGCCAGCGCATTGAAAACCTGACGCGGGAGCGCAAGCCCTTTATCGTCACCGAAACCTACTTGGGTCCCGACCGACGGGCGGCTTCCGTCCTGATGGCTGACCCGACATCCGTGACGGTGCCCAATGCCTTGGCGGCCCAGGTCTTGGGTCAGCGCGAATTGGCGCCCAACGCGGCCCGGATCGAGGAGACCCTGTCGGAATTGCGCCGCCTGAAGGTACGCAATACGGCGCGGCGCATTTATTATCTGGCGGATCGGTTGAAGCAGGCGCTGCCCGATCCCAGCCTGCCGGACCGTTACGAGCGGGAATTGATCAAGTTGGGGAAATCGATCCGCAATTACAGAAAATTGCTGACGCACGAAGATTCGGCGGATCTGGACAGCCTGTCGGATTCTCTGAACAGCGTCATTTTGGGACTGTTCAGCCGGCCGCCGGAGGCAAAAGGCCTGGAACTGCTGGAACAAAGCGCCCTGGCGCTGCGTGTCGCCTCCAGGCTGGATCATGAACCAAGTGATGCCGGCGATGCTATCTCCGACATGGTGACGAAAAGCGGCGGTATTGAAAGCCAACTGATTGAGGCCGTCCTGGGATGATATGAAGCCAGCCTGACAATTGGCCGCGGCTTGGTATAAGCTACCCGCAAAGACCATATTGTCAGGAGGGTAGCGTGGAATTATTCGATCTTAGCGGCCGGGTCGCCATCATCACCGGTTCAACCAAGGGTATCGGCAAGGCCATAGCGGCGCGCATGTGTCAGCATGGCGCCAAGGTGGTGATCTCGTCCCGCAAGGCGGATGCCTGCGAGGCGGTCACGGCCGAAATCAACCGCGATTTCGCGGCCAACGGCGGCGAGGCCATATCCATCCCCGCGCATGTGGGTGTCGAGGACGAGTTGCGCAATCTGGTCGATAAGACCTTGGACAAATGGGGCAAGATTACGACCCTGGTGCCCAACGCGGCGGCCAACCCCTATTATGGGCCCTCCGCCGAGATGCCGGATTCCGCCTTTGAGAAGATCTGGGAGGTCAATGTCAAAAGCGTCTTCAAGCTATGCCACATGGTGTTGCCCGGCATGGTCGAGGCGGGCAGCGGCACGATCACCATTATCGCCTCGAACTCCGGCCTGAAAGGCTCGGTCGAACTGTGCGGCTATGCCATTTCGAAAGTGGCCGAGCATCAGATCGCCCGCAATCTGGCCGTCGAATACGGCCCCAAGGGCATCCGCGTCAACGCCATCGCGCCGGGCCTGATCAAGACCGATTTCGCCAAGACCCTGTGGACCAATCCGAAGCGTCTTGAGCGAGTGGAGAACCTGATCCCGTTGCGGCGGATCGGCGATCCTCATGAAATTGCCGGCACCGCCGTATTCCTGGCCAGCGACGCCGCCGCCTTTTTGACCGGTCAGGTGTTGAACGTCGACGGCGGCAACGCTGTTGTCTGAGCCGTTGTTTGGGGGCGTTTCTTGATGCGGGCATTAATTGTTGGCGGCTGTGGTTTCGTCGGCCTGAACATTGCCGAGGCACTGTTGCGCCGGGGAGACGATGCGGTGCTGTTCGATGCCAACCCATTGCATAGGGAGGCCGAGGCCGCCTTGCAGGCATTGCCGGGTGCGTTCAGCGTTTTGCAAGGCGATGTGCGCGACCCGGCCTCGGTCGCCGGCGCCTTTGCCGATCAGAAAATCAATGCGGTGTTCTATGGCGCCGCCATGACGTCCGGGCCGGAGCGGGAGCGGGACGCCCCGGCGCAGGTCCTGCAGGTTAATCTGCTGGGCCTGGTCAATGTCATCAAGGCCGCCGCCGACGCGGGCGGGGTGGACCGGATCATCAATATCGGCTCGGGCTCCGCCTATGGCCGTCATCGCTTGGACGGCGAGGGCGACGTGGTGGAAGAGGAAACGCCGTCGGAGCCGGAAAGCCTCTATGCCATCAGCAAACTCGCCACCGAGGCGGTCAGCCGGCGCCTGGCGAATTTGCTTGGCCTGGATATCCGTTCTGTCCGTCTGGCGGCGGTCTATGGGCCGTGGGAAATAGACAGCGGTGCCCGCGATACCCTTAGCCCGCTCATGCAAGTAGCTCTTGCCGCCCAGCAAGGGGAGCGCGCGCTGCTGCCCCGGCGGGACAGCCAGGACTGGGTCTATTCCCGCGACGTTGCGGCGGCGCTGCTGGCCTTGATGGATGCGCCGGCGCCGGGCCACGATCAGTATCATATCGCCTCGGCCACGCCCTGCGGCGTAATCGACTGGTGCGCCGTCCTGGCCCGGCATTATCCGGATTTCCAATTTGCACTGGCGGAGAAGGGCGAGCCAAATAACGGTGTGAATATCAATCTGCATGGCGACCGCGACCGCCGCTCCTTGTCGGGCGCGCGCCTGACCGAGGACATCGGGCATACTCTGCCCAGCGATCCGGAAGCCGCCTTTGTGGATTTTATCGGCTGGATGGCCCAACATGGAGCCTTCTGGAGAAACTAAAAAAATATATGGGGAAACGACATCATGAAATTCGGTATTTTTTACGAGCACCAACTGCCCCGGCCCTGGGAGGCGGACAGCGAATATAAGCTGCTGCAAAATTCCCTGAGCCAGATCGAACTGGCCGACCGCCTGGGCTATGACTATGCCTGGATGGTGGAGCATCATTTTCTGGAAGAATACTCCCATGCCTCCTCGCCCGAGACCTTCCTGGGCGCGGCCAGCCAGCGCACGGAAAATATCCGCCTGGGCTATGGCATCGTGCAGCTGACCACCAACCAGCCGCACCGGGTGGCGGAAAAAGTCTCCACCCTTGATCTGCTTTCGGGCGGGCGGGTTGAATTCGGCATGGGCGAGGGCGCCGGCCCGGCGGAACTGCACCCATTTGGCACTCGTGTGCGCGACAAGCGGGAGCGTTGGGAAGAGGCCGTGCAGGCCATCATCCCCATGTTCACCAAGGAAGATTGGGAATTCCATGGTGAGTTCCATGACTTTCCCGCCCGCAGCGTGCTGCCGAAACCGTACCAAAAGCCGCATCCGCCCCTGTGGGTGGCGTGCTCGAACATCAACACCATCACACAGGCCGGGCAATGGGGCCTGGGCGCCCTGGGCTTTACCTTCGTCTCGCCGGATGCGGCGACGGCCTGGGTCAACCACTATTACAACAACCTGCTGCATAACCGGAATTTGCTGACCGATTATCCCGTGAATCCCAACGTGGCCATGGTCGCGGGCTTCATGTGCGCCGAGACGGACGAGGAAGCGATCGAAAAGGCCGCCGGTTGGACCTTTTTCATCTTTGCCTTGTCCCATTACGGCCGGGCCGGCGTCGATGCGCCGGGCAAGTCGGATCTGTGGAAGCTGTACCAGGACTGGCGCGGTTCCGAGAAGGCGCAACAGGCCCTGACCGCCGGTCTGATCGGCTCCCCCGCGACGATCCGCGAGAAGCTGCGCCAGTACGAGGCGGCCCATGTGGATCAGGTTATCCTGCTGAACCAGGCCGGCAAGACGTCCCATCAGGACATTTGCGACAGCCTGGAAATGTTCGCCAAGGAAGTCATGCCCGAGTTCCATGAACGCCAGCCAGAGCACGAGGCCTGGAAGGAACAGGTGCTGGACGGCGGTATCAAGCTGGAGGACCTGGACACCCAGCCCTACGATATCTACAGCCATCAGAACGAAGATATCGTGCGCCTGACGCCGGAGCAGCTAAAGGCGCACATGGCGAAAAAGGAGGCGGAGCAGAAAGCCGCCCGCGAAGTGATCGACGGCGCGGCGGACTGATGGCTGGCCTGGATAGAAAAGACGAGGCATGAGCATGAACCAACAATGGCTGTTGGCCCGCACACCGCCCGAGGGCTTGCCCCTGGCCGACGATTTCGAGTGGCGTGAAAGCGCCATGCCTGATCCCGGGCCTGGACAGTTGCTCAGCCGGACCATCTATCTCTCCCTCGATCCCTATCAATGGGGCCGCCGCCGCCGGGGCCTGGAACAGCCGGGCGAGGTCTGCCACGGGCGCACCGTATCCCAGGTGCTGAAGAGCAAATTGCCGGGCTATGACGAAGGCGATTTCCTGTTCAACACCAATGGCTGGCAAAGCCATGGCCTGACAGGGGAAGGTGTTTCCAATTTCACCTATATGTTCCCGCGCAAGCTGGACCCTGGCGTGGCGCCGCTTTCCACCGCCATCGGTGTGCTGGGCATGCTGGGCCTGACCGCCTATGCCGGCCTGGTGGTGCAATGCCAGCCCAAGGCCGGCGAAACAGTCGTCGTCTCCGCCGCCTCGGGCGGTGTCGGCCAGGTGGTGGGGCAGATCGCCAAAATTCTCGGCTGCCGCGTCGTGGGCATCGCGGGCCGGGCGGAGAAATGCGCCTTCGTGACCGATGAACTGGGTTTCGACGCCTGTGTCTCGCACCTTGGCGGTGACCTGCCTGGCGCCTTGGGGGCAGCTTGTCCCGACGGCATTGATATCTACTACGAGAACGTTGGCGGCAAGTGTTTCGAGGCGGTGCTGCAGCATCTGAACCCACGCTCCCGTATCAGCCGCTGCGGCCTGATTTCCCAATACAGCAACATGGATGGCCGCGATGCGGCCGAGGTTTGGGCCGAGACGGGGCAGGCGGTGTTCGAGAAGCAGAACTGCGGCGTCTTTCCCCTGGCGGTGGGCAATTACGTGGCCGATCACCAGGACGAGTTCTTGGCGAAAATGGCGGAATGGCTGAAGGATGGCCGGGTAAAATACCTGGAAGACATCCGTACGGGGCTTGAAAATACCCCGGAGGCGTTTCGCGCCATGCTGGAAGGCGGCAACTTCGGCAAGACCATGATGCAGGTCTCGGACGATCCGACGAAATGAATGGCCCGGAAATGCTCTAATTTACCCGCGGGATGAGGCTCTTTCGGGATAGCCAATAATGGCGATCGGGATCAAGATTTGCCGCACGGAGCATCTTCCAGGCGGCAAAAATTTCCCAGTGCAACGATGTATTCCTAAGTGACTGGGTGAAAAATAACGAAAATTCAAAGGGTTAGCGGACTCTTTGAAGTCCCTGCAACTGGCATGATTTTTGCGTATCTCCTCTTAGGCGCGCGGTGCCCTGGCCGTGCGGAACTGGACTTCGAGGAGTATGGGAATTTAGTCATGGTTCTTTCCGTCAACACAAATGCCGGCGCAATGATGGCGTTGCAAAATCTCTCCAAGACCAACGCGGCCATGGAGAAAACCCAGTTGGCGATCACCACCGGCCTTCGGGTCAGTGGTCCGAAAGAGGATGCTTCGTCCTATGCCATCGCGCAAAACATGCGTGGTAATATTTCCGGTCTGGGCGCGGTGAGAACCGCGCTGGCCAACGGCGAGGCAACGGTTAATACCGCCATTACCGCTGGCAAGTCCGTTGCCGAACTACTGACAGAGATGAAGGCCAAGGTGGTTCAGGCCAATCAGGCCGGTCTTGATACCGCCTCCCGCGCCTCGTTGCACAATGCCTTCGTGGCCCTGCGAAATCAGATCACGACAATCGTGACCTCCGCCGAATTCAATGGCACCAATTTGATTGATACGAGTGCCAGCGGTACTTCGGTCCTGAGTACGGTTGATGGATCAACGATCGCGGTATCGGCGCAAAAACTGGATATCACGAACCTGGCGCTGGTCACTCAGGTGTTGAACACATCAGCCGGCGCGGCGACGGCTCTGACCGCCGTCGACTCGGCGATTACCTCCGTGTCGGACAAGCTCGCGGCCTTGGGTTCGGTGGCCAAGAGGATCGAAGTGCAGTCCGAGTTTTCCACCAAACTGACGGATATTCTGAAAGCCGGCGTGGGAACCCTAGTCGATGCCGACATGGCGGAGGAGAGCGCCAAACTGCAGGCGTTGCAGATCAAGCAGCAACTGGGTGTGCAGGCCCTGTCCATTGCGAATTCCAACCCGCAGGCAATTCTCTCCTTGTTCGGTTAAGAATACCAATCTGCTCACGAAAAGACCGCCCGCCCCATCGCGCCGGCCTTGCGCGGCGCTGCTATCGGCATGCCTACTCCGCCTGGGACAGGGTGATCAGGGTGATCTCCGAGGGGGCGCCAAAGCGCTTCGGTGGGCCCCAGTATCCGGTGCCCCGGCTGGTATAGACCCACATTCCCCCGTGTCGGTGCAGACCGGCGACATAGGGCTGTTGCAGGCGCACGAAATAATTCCATGGCCAAAACTGGCCGCCATGGGTGTGACCGGACAGTTGCAGGTCGGCGCCCGCAGACTCCACCGCTTCCGCGGAACGGGGCTGATGCGCCAGCATGATTTTCGGTGCGCCTTCGGGGCTTCGCATTAGCGCCGCCCGTGGGTCGGAGACATGGGCGTGGTTGGAATTGTTGGCGCTGAAATCATTGATGCCGGCCATGACAAGTTCCGCGCCGTTGTGCGGTAGCACCACATGCGCGTTCAGCAATGGCCGCAGGCCCAGGCGGCGAAAGGCGGTGATCCAGTCTTCGGCGCCGTGATAATATTCATGATTTCCGGTAACCACATAGACGCCGTGCCGGGCGCATAAATCCGCAAGCGGCGCGGCTTCATCGAACAAGCGGGCGCTGTAGCCATCCACGATATCGCCGGTCAGGGCGATCGCGTCGGGCTGCAACTTGTTGACCCGGCTGACGACCGCCCGCACAAAATTGCGCCTGATGGTGGAGCCGATATGTAAATCGGATATCTGGACAATAGTAAACCCGGCGAGCGCGGGCGGCAGATGCTGCATGGGAATGGTGACGGGCACCACCTTTGCCACGCGCCGGGCGTTGAAGAACCCAATCATGCTGACAACAGTGGCAAGTCCCAGAACCGTAACCGCGCTTTCCTGTTTCCAGGCGGCCGCGTTTGGCAGCAGCATGGCGGCATCACGCATGAGCGTGAAAACCAGCAGTGACGAGGCCCACCCCATGGTCAAGCCGCCGGCCCAGGTCAGGCGGTCGACCACGTCTTGGTTTGCGAAAAAGACTCTTGAAAGGGTGCCGAACGGGATAATCAGGGATGACAGGAGCAGTCCCAGACCACCCAGGATTTGCCACTCGCGCTCAACCGGCAAGTCGGGCAGCAGGCGCCAGGCCAGATAAATATGCAGCAGGAAGATTATCTGAAAGGCGCGAATGGCAAAGCGGCGCGAACCCGCCCGCCTGCGGTGGGCAAAGGTCGCCGTGTCTTGTACATGGTCGGTGGCCATTCGTTCAGTACAATCCTATAAGCCTGCCGCCGGCGTCAGTCTAACGCTTGGCGGTTAGGCGGGCTGTTTCAGCCGCTCTTCAGAGGCGCCGGCGCCGCCGTCCATGACCTTTAGGTCCGCGTTCAAGACCACGCCGGGGCAATGGATGCCCATGGGCCGGCCTTCTGCGTTCAGGCCCTGTTGTTCCCCATAGGCCGCCGGCATCGCCGGCCCGCCGGCACAGGCCAGCCAAAGGCGCAGCAGATGGCGCTGTTTGCCCGGCTCGTCCCAATCCTCGAAGGCGGTGCGGCTGTGCAGGATGCTGTGGTTGGAGACGAACTGCATATCGCCGGGGCCGAATTTTATGTCCAGGTGGAATTCCGGACCTTCGGCCAGGGCGTCGAGATAGTCGAATGCTTCTTCCTGTGCCTCGGTGATCCGGGGTACCTCGTCGAACCTTTGCGCCTTGCGGATGCCGCTGCGGACGAAATTCGTGAACATCCGGCCCTCATGGGGATTAAACACCGGCATGGGAAACCATGGCTTGCGGCCCGCCGGAATTTCATCCCGCCGGTCCCGGTAAGACGGCTGCAGCAAGACGCGGGCCAGATCGGGCCGCCGCTCGGCCATGGCATTGTACAGCGCGACGGAGGAGACCAGGCTGGACAACCCCCCTGACTTTGACGTCCGCACCGA
This sequence comes from uncultured Rhodospirillaceae bacterium, assembly GCA_964590195.1. Lineage (GTDB taxonomy): Bacteria > Pseudomonadota > Alphaproteobacteria. The sequence continues at coordinate 21,588 of CAZPWJ010000049.1, forward strand.
CAGCAGGGCGACCATATCGCCGGAATCGCAATGATAGGGCAGCCGGGCGTTGGACTGATAGCCGCGCGCGCTGGGCACTTCGGGGTCGAAGCCCAGGTCGCGGACATGCCCCAGGGCATGGCCCTTGGCGTTCTGCGAGACGGCGGTGCCAACATGTGCGCCCACGGCCCAGAAGGCACGGGCGGCCTGTTCCAGGGAATAGCGCTCTATGGGAAAGCCTTTGATGAGCATGAATCCGTGGCCATGCAGGATGGCCTCGCGCATCTCCAATAGGCGGGGCGCCAAATGGGGCAATGGCGCATCCGCCTTGGTGATGTCGACGATTGCGGAAGTTTCCAACGCGGTGATGGCCCGGTCCAGATCGTCGATTTCCTCCGCCGTTAGCTCGAGCGTCCATTTTTCCGGCGTCCGCGCCAGTTCAGGACCATTCCAGGCGCCATCGAAACGCGGCAGATCATCAGACATTTGAATTCCCCCAAGAGACATATGCCCGCCATTATCCAGGATCGGCCGCGTTTGGTAAACGGCCCTATTTGATCTTGCGAATTTTGCGCGCGGTTTTCTGCGCATCCTGTAGACGCTTTGCCTTCTCCGCTTGGGTCTCGGTATCCTTGCTAGATTTGTCTTTTTCTTCACCGGATGATTTGTCCGCTGCATTGTCGGACTGCTTCGTCGAGCTTTCTTTCTTGTCAGCGGCATCACCAGCCGCTGACGGCATGATGAACGCGAATGCCCAGAAGAAAAACCAGAAGACAAAGATGAAAGAGGCAATGAAACGTGAATTGTAGCCGTATGCCATTTTGTCCCTCCTGTTCAAACAACGCTCAAAGCGTATTCTTGTAGATCCTGCCGTCCTTCATGATGACCTTCAGGGTCTTGATCGGCTTCCATTCGGGTTCCGCGTCGAACCATGCCTTGGCCCCGCCAATGACGGAAATGTCTTCCAACGGGTTTCCGTTCACGACAAGCAGGTCCGCGTAGGCGCCCGGCTCGATCACCCCTTGTTTGCCCGCCTGATACGGATTGCGCGGGCCGGAAAGGGCCAGCATCTCGCCGGCGGTGGAGGTCAATTGTTTCAGGACTTCGAAATTGCTGTCGAAGGTCTGCGTCCGCCACCAGATCTCGTAGCGCCGCGCCCGCTCGGCATCGGCGAACGGACCGACATAGTCCGAGGCAAAGACAACCTTGACCTTGTTCTTCACGAGATTGCGTCCGAAATCCTTGAATTTCAGGCCCAGCATCTTGACCATTGGGATCTTGGCGGGAGGCATCAGCGGGTTTTTGGCCAGATCGGGCGATATCCCCCACATTTGCGGCACCACGTAGCCGCCCGCCGCCGCGATGTCGCGCATGGTCTCCTCCGAGATGAAAAAGCCATGCTCGAAGGTCTTGACGCCGCAGCTCAGCAAACGAGCCACGGAACGGTCGGTGAAGACATGGGCCGCGACATATGTGCCCCAATCCTTGGCCGCCTCGACAATGGCGCAGGTTTCCGCTTTTGAATATTGCGTCGTGTCGATGGGATCAAAGCGCGACGAGCCGCCGCCGCCCGCCATGATTTTGATTTGCGTGGCGCCAAGCCGAAGGTTCAGGCGCGTTGCCCGCAACACTTCCGGCACGCCATCGGCGACCATGCCAAAGCCAAAGCGTTCGAAATTCGGCAGGGAGTCCTTGTTGTTGATGGAGAAGGTGGTATCGCCGCGTTCGCGAAAATCTCCATGCCCGGACGTTTGCGAGATGAATGCGCCGGAGGGATAGATGCGCGGGCCCGGGTGCAGGCCGGAATCGATGGCCCGTTGTATGCCGAACGCCGGGCCGCCCATGTCCCGGATCGCGGTAAAGCCATCCATTAACGCCCGCCGGACAACCGTTACCGCGTTGTACGATATGTCCGTAATATCCAGGTCGGTTTCGATCTTGCCATAGATGTCGTTGATCATGATGTGGGCGTGACCATCGATCATGCCGGGCATCAGCGTGCCCCCGCCGCCGTCGATGGTCGTGGCGTCACCTCGTGCCTTGATGCCCTTGCCGACAGCCTTGATAAGGTTGCCCTCGACCAGAACATTCATGCCCATGGCGAGCTTGGGGGAGGTGCCATCGAAGATATTGACGTTGGTGAATAATGTCTGCGGCAATGATTTCCCGTCCGCCGCAAGCGCCCCGCCCGCAATGAAGCAAAAGAAAAGCAGGGCCGCTGTTGCGCTGGCCATCCGCGACAAATGGTTCATGTCCAAGTTCTCCCCAGGGCAATTCCTTGCCGTCATGCTTTGTCAAAAAGTTGAATTAGACCGGAACAGGAGCGAGGCAAGCGCTCGGATGACGATGAAATATTTCCGCCGCCCTTCGATGCGGCTACTATTCGTTTCCGACGACATGCCCGAACAGACGAGGGAAGCCCGCGATGGCCAAAGCCAAGAACAGCCCCGCCCTGATCGCCGATCTCGGCGCCATTATCGAGGAGCTCGACAAACGGGGCCGGCTGGTCCGGGTCCGTTCCGAGGTCGACCCAAAGTTTGATCTAGCGGGCATCGCGGCCAAATACGAGGGCGGCCCCAAGGCGGTCCTGTTCGAGAACGTCAAAGGCTATGAGCAGCCTGTCTTCATGGGGCTGTATTGGTCGCGGGAACTGTTGGGCGATTTATTTTCCCGGGATGCGGAAGACATGCCGCAATATATCTCGGACTGCATCGGCAACTGGCAGGCCAACCCGGTCGACCCGGTGGTGGTCAAGACCGGACCTGTTCTTGACGTTACCGAGCGTACGGTTGATCTGAAGAAACTGCCCGTACCGACCCATGCCCTGAAGGATGCCGGGCCCTATTTCGATGCCGCCGTTGTGATCGCCAAGGATCCCGAGACCGGCGTGCGCAATGCCTCGATCCAGCGCTTTCAGGTGGTCAACAAGAATACCCTGGCGATCAACATCGATGCCGGGCGCCATTTGGAACTCTATCTCGACAAGGCGGCCAAGCTTGGCCGCTCATTGCCGTTGACGATCAACGCGGGCGTTGGGCCGGGGCTGCATTTCGCCGGTGCGGCGCCGGCGGAGGCCGCGCCCGCCGACCGGGATGAACTGGGTATCGCCAGTGAAATTCACGGTGCGCCGTTGGAGCTGGTGCGCGGCGTGAAGTCTGAAGTGGAGATGGTGGCCAATGCCATGTATGCCCTGGAATGTGAAATCACGCCGGGCGAAAACATCAACGAAGGCCCTTTCGCCGAAGTCACCGGCTATTACGCGCGCAAGGACAAGCGCCCCAAGGTCCGGGTACTGAAAATTCACCGGCGCAAAAATCCGATCTTCCATTCCATTCTGTCAGGCGCCGAGGTCTATAATTCCGTCGGCCTGCTGGGCGAGGCCAATGTCCTGAGCCTTTTACGCAAACAGGTGCCGGGGGTGAGGGACGTCTATTTCAGCCACGGCGGCTGCGGCTTCTATCATGCCGTGGTGCAGATCAAACAGGTCCGGGCCGGCTGGAGCAAGCAGGCCATCATGGCCGCCTTCGCCGCCTTCGCACCCCTGAAAATGGTCACCGTGGTGGATGACGACGTGGATATCCGCGATCCATCGGACGTGGAATGGGCCATGACGACCCGGCTGGACGCCGCGCATGGTATCCTGAAGGTGGAGGACGTATTCGGCCATGGCCTCAATCCGACGTTTCCCGATTATCTTGGCACCAAGGTCGGTTTCGACGCCACCCGGCCATTTCCCTTTACGCCGGATTTCGACCGGGCAACGGTCAAGACCATGGATCTTTCAAAGCTGGATATCGTCAATTCGTAGAACGTTTGCCTGTGCGCCCGATCATCCAGGCCGGGCCGACGGCCAAAAAGGCGACGACGGAAATGGCAAGGAAGGTGTCCTTGAAGGCCAAGGTGCTGGCCTGTGCCAGGACCACTTTGCCCAGATAATTCAGGGCGCCGGCTTTTTGCACCACCTCCGGCAGGCCGGTGCCCGCCAGCAGATGGCGGATATCGGCCAGCAGCTCCACCGTGGTGGCGTTGGCCCAGGTCTGGGTGTCGGTGAAGGCTTCGCCGTGATACTGGCTGCGTTGCAGGAAGAATGCCGTCAACAGGGTGATGCCCAGGCCGCCGCCGAAATTGCGGAAGAAAGCCCCGACGGACGCCGCCCGCGCCAGCTTGTCCGCCGATACCGCGCGCAGCGCCGCCACGCTGAGGGATGGAATGGCCAGGGAGAGGCCGACCCGATTGACGGCGGTGTAGGCCACCATGGCCAGGAAGGTGGTGTTTACATCGACGGCCCGGATCATGAAAAAGCCAATGCCGAAAATCAGCAAACCGCTGGCGATGGGGATATGGGCCGGAATGGAATCCGTGATCCGGCCCGAGAGCGGGAAGAATATCATCATCACCACGCCTCCCGTGGCCAGCAGCAGCCCGGCGCGGGTGGCTGTGTAGTTCTGGATGGTCTGCACGAAAATCGGGATGAAGTAGCCCGATGCAAACAGCCCCGCGCCGAAGACGAAACCCGCCACCATGGTCAGCGCGAACTGCGGGTTGCGGAACAGGCTCAGATCCAACAGCGGATACGGCGCGCGCAATTCCCACAGAATGAAAACGACCAGGCCCGCCGCGCTGCCCCACAGCCGATAAACCACGGAATCCGCATCCCAGCCCATGCGCGGACCGTTGGAAATGGCGCTGAAGGCACTGAGGACGATAACCAGTATCAGCACCAGACCGGCCCAGTCAAAGGGCGGCAGGCGCCGCGCTAGTTTCTTGGTCGGCATGAAGACCAGGCCCATCATCAGGGCCGGCAGGCAGAACGGCAGGGGCAGGAAAAACAGATAGCGCCACGAGATGCTGTCGATGGCGATGCCGCCCACGATGGGCCCGAAAGTCGGCGACAGTACGCTGACCAGGCCCTGAATGCCGATCGCCAGGCCGCGTTTTTCGGGCGGAAATACGGAGAACATGGTGAACATGGCCAATGGCTGGCCGACGCCGTTGGCGGCACCCTGCAAGACGCGCCCGATGATCAGGATGTCAATGTTGGGCGCCACGGCGCTCATGAACGAGCCGACGCCAAAGACGGTCAGGATGGCAATGAAGGTGATGCGCTGGCCCAGCACCTCGATCAGCCAGGAACTGACCAGCATGGAGACCGACATGGTGGCGAGAAAGCCGGTCGCCATCCATTGCGCCTGATCCAGGCCGACACCGAAAGCGCCAACCACCGAGGGCACGGCGACATTGACCATGGACGAGGCCAGGCCCATGGCGATGCCGCCCGACATCACGGTTAAGGTCACCAGCCAGACATAAACCGGCCCATAGCGTTGGCGCAGCGCGGCGCCGTCGGCGGTCGGAGCGGTGGTGGCGATGCTCATCGCATGCCCTGATAACCTCTACTATTTATGGCTACAGGGCATCGGCGATGGCCTGGGCCAGGGTGTTGGTGTCGGCTTGCCCGCCCAGATCCGGCGTGCGTACGGAGCCGTCGGCCAATACGGCGGCGATGGCCGCTTCGATGGCGCGCGCGCCGTCACCTTCGCCCAGATGGTCCAGCATCATCGCCCCGGTCCAGATCTGCGCGATGGGGTTGGCGATGCCCTTGCCCATGATGTCGGGGGCGGAACCATGCACCGGTTCGAACATGGAGGGATGGTCAGCCTCGGGGTTCAGATTGGCGGCGGGTGCCAGGCCCATGCCGCCAACCACGGCGGCGCCCAGGTCGGAGAGTATGTCGCCAAACAGATTGGAGCCGACGACCACGTCGAACCAGTCGGGGTGCTGCACGAAGTGCGCCGAGAGGATATCGATATGGAAAACGTCTGTTTCAATTTCGGGATAATCCGCCGCCATCAGTTCAAAACGTTCGTCCCAATACGGCATGGTATGGATGATGCCGTTGGATTTGGTGGCCGAGGTCACCCGGCCCTGTTTGCCGCGTTCCTTGGCGCGCTTGGTCGCCAGTTCGAAGGCATGGCGCAGGATGCGGTCGACGCCATGGCGGGTAAAGACCGCCTCCTGGATCACCGTTTCGCGTTCGGTGCCGGCATAGATGCGCCCGCCCATCTGGGAATATTCGCCCTCGGCGTTTTCGCGCACGATAACCATGTCGATATCGCCCGCGCCCCGGCCCGCCAGGGGACTTTCCACCCCTTCAAACAGCTTCAATGGCCGCACGTTGGCATATTGGTCAAAGGCGCGCCGTATGGGGATCAGCAGGCCCCATAGCGAGATATGGTCCGGCACGCCGGGATAACCCACGGCGCCAAGGAAGATGCCGTCGAAGGCGGCCAGCTGTTCCGGCCCATCATCGGGCATCATCGCGCCCAGCTTGGAATAGCGTTCGCAGCTCCAATCGAATTCGGCCCACTCAAAGCTGAAGCCATGTTTGCCGCCGACTTTTTCCAGCACGGTTGCCGCCGCCGGTACCACTTCGTGGCCGATCCCGTCGCCCGGGATCAAGGCGATCCGATAGTTCCGCTTACTCATTTGGTTTGCTCCATGGTGGAAGAATTGAATGCTGTTGGGCCTATCCTAGGGCAACGGTCCGTGTATTTCACCTTTTAGGGCCGAAAAGCCGGGAAGACCTGGTCCGCGATCATCGCCACGTTGTTGTCGATATAGTCGTCGGGACAGGCGGAGGAGACCAATATCAGGCTGGCGCCGGCGTCCACATATTCCCGCAGGCGGGCCTTGTAGCGGTCGGGATCACCGGCCAGGGCGAATTTATAAACCAGCTTGGAGAAGTCCTGGGCGTATTGGGTGCTCAGGCGGTCGGCGGCGTATTTGATGGCCAACTCGTGATCTTCATGAATGGCGGTGAAGATATAAAGGCCGTAGGTGAAGTCCGACATATCCCGGCCCAGATCCTCGCCATAGGCGCGGATTTTCGTGATGCTCTCGGCCAGTTGTTCGGGCGTATACATATAGGGCAGCCAGCCGTCGGCGTACTTCGCCGCCCGCCGCATGGCCGCTTCCGAGCGCCCGGAAACCCAGATCGGCGGGCGCGGTTTCTGGATCGGCAGGGGTTTCAGGCTGAAATTCTCCAGCTTGGTGAAACGGCCATCATAAGTTACATCCGTGCCCGACCAGGTGCGGGTGATGACCTCCAGCGCATCATCGGTGCGGGCGCCGCGCTCGTTCACCGGCACGCCGCAGGCCGCGAATTCGTTGGGAAACTCGCCGCCGACGCCCACGCCCAGGGAAAAGCGCCCGTTCGAGGCCACATCCAGTGCCGCGCCCATCTTGGCCAGCAGGGCGGCTGGATACAGGGGCACCAGGGTTATGGCGCTCATCAGCTGAATTTTGCTTGTCGCACCCGCCGCCACGGACAGGGAAATCAGGCCGTTGGCGGTATCGCCGTGAAAACTGACGTGCTCGCCACAGCCCAGGACGTCATAGCCCAGGCCCTCGATCTGCCGCGACAGCGCCTCGATGCCGTGGGGCGCGCGCAGGGTGGTGCCGAATTTGACGGCTTTGTTGTCTGACATGTCTGTCTCCCGCTCTTTGACGTTCTTCGTTGAATTCATGGTATAGAGCATATTCAGTCAATTCGATCAGTCTAATCAGTAAAACGGAAGCAGGACCATGCCACTTCAACTTCGCTCCACCATTAAATCCAGCGGCTCTCTTGAAATCGTCCTGGCGGATGTGCCCATGCCCGAGCCCAATGACCGCGAGGTCGTGGTCAGGATGGAGGCGACGCCGGTCAACCCATCCGACCTGGGACTGCTGTTCGGCGCCGCCGACATGAGCACGGCGAAGATATCGGGAGGCGCGGACAGCCCCGTGCTCACGGCTGATGTGCCCGAAGGTATGATGCGGGCCATGGCCGGGCGCCTGGATCAGTCCCTGCCTGTTGGCAATGAGGGCGCGGGCGTCGTGGTTGCCGCCGGCGCCTCGCCCGAGGCTCAGGCCCTGATGGGCAAAATGGTCTCGGTCATCGGCGGGGCGGCGTATGCGCAATACAAGGTGTGCCGCGCCAACCAATGCCTGGAGATGGCGGATGGCGTGACGGCGGCCGAGGCGGCATCCTGGTTCGTCAATCCCATGACCGCCCAGGGCATGGTGGAAACCATGCGCATGGAGGGGCATTCGGCGCTGGTGCATACGGCGGCGGCATCGAACCTGGGCCAGATGCTGCAGAAAATCTGCCTGGCCGATGGCGTCGATCTGGTCAACATCGTGCGCAAGCCCGAACAGGCGGCGATCCTGAAAGACATTGGCGCCAAGTATATTTGTGATCTGTCCTCGGATAATTTCATGGATGATCTGATCGATGCCCTGGCCGAAACCGGCGCCACCATTGCCTTCGACGCCATCGGCGGCGGCAAGCTGGCGGGCCATATCCTGACCTGCATGGAAGCGGCCCTAAACCGCACGGCGACGGAATACAGCCGTTATGGCTCCACCACCCATAAACAGGTCTATATCTATGGCGGCCTGGACATCGGCCCAACGGTGTTCAACCGCGGCTTCGGCATGATGTGGGGGGTCGGCGGTTGGCTGCTGACGCCGTTCCTGCAAAAGGCGGGCCGGGAAGTGGACAACCGCATGCGTCAGCGCGTGGCGGACGAGATCAAGACCACCTTTGCCTCCCACTACACGCAAGAGGTCTCCTTGGCCGATCTGCTGAACCTGGACGCCATCGCCGTCTATAACAAACGGGCCACGGGCGAAAAATTCCTGATCAACCCGACTTTGGACGGCTAGTACCCGGATTGCCGCCTCTTTGACCGCGGCTGAAATTCGGGCATGATTGCCGGAAAAGTCGGAGGGTAGGCGGCATGAAGATCGCGGGGTTGTTGAGCCAGCATGCGGAACGGACGCCGAACAAGGCGGCGGTCATTTATGGCGACGATGTTCTGAGCTTTGGCGCGTTGGACCGGCAGAGCAACCGCATGGCCAACGCCCTGCTGGCCAAGGGTCTGCGCCAGGGCGACAGGGTTATTCTCTACGTGGGTAACTCACTGGAGCTGGTGGTCGCCGTCGCCGCCCTGTGGAAGGCCGGCGCCCTGCCGATCCCAATCACCACCTGGACCGTGGGACGGGAGCTGGCCTTTCTGGTGGCGGACTCGGAACCCTTCGCGGTGCTGTACGGCGCGGAACAAATTGACGAGGTGGCCGCCGCCGAACTGCCCAATGATGTGTTGCATATCATGACGGCGCCGTCGGAGCATGCCCTGGATCTGAAGGCTTTGATCCAGGCCGGCGAAGAGACGCCGCCGCCAACACTGCCGCCGCAACCCGACGATGCCATGATCGGCTATACCTCCGGCACCACGGGGCGGCCCAAGGGCTCGATCATGACCCATGCTAATTTGATCACGGCGCAACTGCTGGTTTCCACTTTCTGCCAGCAAAGCGGCGACGATGTTTTCATGATCATGACGCCCATCGCGCACCGGGTCGGCATGGCCCGGCTGGTGACCTGTTTCACGCTTGGCGCCTCCGTCGTGGTGATGCCTCGCTTCGAGGCGGAGGCGGCCATCGCGCTGATCGATCAGCATAAAATTTCCATCATCTCGCTGGTGCCAACCGTGGCGAGGCTGTTGCTGGAACGGATCGAGGCGACGGGCGCGGCCTGTCCCAGCCTGCGCGCCATGACCGCGACCGGCGAGGCCTTTCCCGTGGCCCTGAAGGAGCGCCTGGCAGCCGCCCTGCCCAACGTCGGCCTATGGGTCTTTTACGGCATGACCGAGGGCGGCATCCCGGCGGCTCTGCGCCCGGACGAGCAGACCTTGAAGGCCACTTCGGTGGGCCGGCCTATGCCCGGCGTGGAGATCCGCCTGACCGACGAGGCCGGCGTGGAGGTGGAGACCGGAGACTCCGGCGAAGTGCAACTGCGCAGCGGCGCGCCGGGCCGGGCCATGATCGCGCGGGAATATTTCAATCGCCCGGAGGCCAACGCCGAGGCCTACAAGGACGGCTGGTTCCGCACCGGCGATATCGGCCGCTTTGACGAGGACGGCTATCTGTACCTGGTGGACCGGGTCAAGGACATGATCCTATCGGGCGGCCTGAACGTCTATTCACGTGAGGTGGAGCAGGCTCTGGAGACGGCGCCGGCGGTGCGCGAGGTCGCCGTGGTCGCCGGGCCGGACGAGGAATATGGCGAATGCGTGGTCGCCTATGTGGCGCTGAAGCCGGGGCAGACGGCAAGGGCGGACGAATTGATCGCCCATTGCCGTGACTATATCGCCGGTTACAAGAAACCGAAGTATCTGTTTTTTCTCGACGATTTGCCGCGCAACGTAAACGGCAAGGTGGTCAAGGCCTCCCTGCGCGAGCGGGCCGCCCGCGATATCGCCGGGGCGGACTGATCCGCCTATGCAGTGTGCCCAAGCCGTGCAACATCGGCTGGCAGGGGATGGGCGATGTCGTGGGCCATTTGCGCGATGGCTTCGTCCTTGTCGCACCACAGCACGTCGCCGGTGACATTGCGCGCGCCGCCGGGTCGTCCCGGGTAGTATCCGGACAGCAATTGCCGGCAGTTTCGAAAGCCGCAGACCTGACCATAGCGGCGGCCATGAACCATGAAGGTCACGTAATAGTCGAACAGGAAATGGCGCAGCGAAAAGGCGCGGCCCAAACGGCTGACCAGTCCACCCAGATTGTACCCCCGCCAATCGGGGTGCACCCAGCCGCCGCCGCCGAAATTGATCCGTCCACTAATAAGCGGCAGATCGTTCTCGAAATTCAGGGCCGTGCAGTGGATCACCGGTTGCCGGTCGCCGAACAGACGGTAGGTGGCCACATAGTCCTGGATGAAGTCATCGGCGATCGCCAGGCGGTCGGCCTGGCAGGCAATGCGCCGCCCTGATTTGTCCTGGAAATACAGCCAGAAAGCATTTTCCGGTTTCAAATGGTTGAAATCGGGATCATGGGTCTTGGCGACGCCGGTCGTGGCCGGTGCGGATTCCAGCAACGCCTTCCATTTTGTCATATCGTCGTCGACGCCAAGTACAAGATCAATTTCGCCAAGGTAGTGGATTACGGAGTCAATATAGTCCTGCACCACGGCCAGTTCGCTGTGACTTAACGTGCTCATATCCATTTTCCTCATCTCGGTTGTTTAGAGATGAGGATATGATTAACGAATTAGGGTTTTATTAATACAAAAAACAGCTCTCATTGCGATAGTTCGCATGGCGCGCACTTGGTATTGGCGAGCGGGTATGGCGGGTTTTTCTCGAGCCTTCAGATGGTCAGGCGTGCCGCCGTCAGGCTGGCCAATCATACGTCGCGCCCATGGGCCGCCGCGCGTGGAGGAGATCGCGCGCCCGCCGCTTCTTCGTAACGGAATAGATAAATTCTGGCTGCCAGGGCAAACACCCCGCGCGGCCTCGATAGCGCCGAGTATTTCCGGACCATATCATGGGCCAGCATGGATGGCCGAACAGGTGCGGGCTCCGGCTAGACGGACAGTGGCGCTTTCCCGACTACTCCACGTCCAGGAACGTGGTGAATTCCTCGATCGCCAGCTTGGAGACGCGGAATTCGTTCTCCAGCGCGCCTTCGTCCTCGAATCCTAGGGAGATACCGCAGGCCAGCAGTTCCTCATCCGGCATCTCGAGATGCTTGCGCACCACGGAATGGAACCAGGTAAAGGCGGCCTGGCCGCAGGTGTGCAGGCCTTCGCCACGGGCTCCGATCAGGATGTTCTCAATGAACATGCCGATATCCATGTAGGTACCGGTCGCCAGATCGCGGTGAAAGGCGACGAACAAACCTATGGGGGCATTGAAGAATTCATAGTTCTTGTTCATCTGGGCGTTGCGGGCGGCGCGGTCGTCCCGGGCGATGCCCAGCTTGTCGTACAGGCCAAAGCCGGTTTCCTGGCGCCGGGTCTTGAACGGTTCGAACCACTTGGTCGGGTAGTAGGGAAATTCCGGCTGGTAGTCGTCCGGGTTGCCGTTGGCGATGGCGTCAAGGATATCGGCGCTGAGTGCCGCCTTCTTCTCACCGCCGATCACATACAGCTTCCAGGGCTGGATGTTGTTGCCGCTGGGCGCCATGCCCGCACCCTCGATGATGCGGCGCAAGCTATCCATGGGCACCGGCTTGGGCAGGAATTTACGGACCGAGCGGCGGCTCATGATAGCGTCGTGAACTTGCATTACAGATAGGCTCCTAAATTAGTGCTCGCACCAACTATGCGGCAAAGCTGGCGAGACGTTTGCCGATGATGTACTCGGCCTCGCCGACGATGCGGCCGACCAGTTCGGCGCAGGTGGGGATGTCGTCGATCAGGCCGACGACCATGCCGGCGGACCAGACGCCGTGATCCACGTCGCCATCCTCGAACACCACTTTCCCGCGCTGGCCGGAGAGATATGGCGCCAGATCCTCGATCTTAAGATCGGCGCCCTTTTCCCGCTCCACCGCGACCACCTCGCCGGCGACCGTATTCTTGAAGACGCGGGAGGTATTGCGCAGGGTGCGGTTCATCAACTGGGTGTTCAACTCGTCCGCATCGACCATGGCCTGCTTGACGTTGTTATGGACCGGCGCTTCCTGGGTGCACATGAAGCGGCTGCCCATGTTGATGCCGTCGGCGCCCAGGGCCAGGGCGGCCACCAGGCCGCGGGCATCGCCAAAGCCGCCCGAGCCGATGAACGGAATGGACAGCTTGTTGGCGGCGCAGGGCAACAGGATCAGGCCGGGGATATCGTCCTCGCCCGGATGGCCGGCGCATTCAAAGCCATCGACGCTGACCGCGTCGCAACCGACCGCCTCGGCCTTAACGGAATGACGCACGGAGGTGCATTTGTGGATCACCTTGATGCCGGCGGCCTTGAAGGTGGGCATGAAGGGCTCCGGGCTGCGGCCGGCGGTCTCGACGATCTTGACGCCGCTGTCGGCGATGGCGTCGACATATTCCTGATAGGGCACTGGCTTCAAGGTCGGCAGAATGGTCAGGTTGACGCCAAAGGGCTTGTCCGTCATCTCGCGCGTGCGGGCGATTTCCTTTGTCAGATCTTCCGGTGTCGGCTGGGTCAGGGCGGTGATGAAACCAAGTGCGCCGGCGTTGGCCACGGCGGCGACCAGTTCGCCCTTGCCGACCCACTGCATGCCGCCTTGGACGATGGGATGCTCGATGCCAAATAGTTCGGTAATTCTGGTTTTCATAACACACACTCACGTTTCTGTTGCTGCGATGGCGTTGGTTTGCTTGCCGCCTATATAGGCTGAATGTGATTGGCTTTGGAAGTTTTTCCCTGCCGCGGCACCGGCCTGACATGTTAGAAGAGCAGCGCGATTTCATCGGAAGCAGGGAAAAATCCAATATGACCAATAGTATGCGCTATGCGGACGGCGATTTTGACCGTGCGGCGGAATGCCGCGAGGACCCGGAATGGCTGGCCGCGCGTCTGGCGCAAGATAGCTCCAGGGTCTATCCGATCTGGCGCCATCGCTTCCTGTTCCAGGAACAGCGCCTTCCCGTGGCCCTGACGCCGGCGGCGGCGGGGCAACTGGCCGAACTGGAACAGACGGTTTTATTGGGCGTGATTGATGATACGGCGCATTTCACCGTTGATGTTTCCTCCTTGTCCGAGGACGGCCTGGCCACGGCCATCGCGGGCGCGGCCCATGATTTGCGCGACGTCGCCATGAACCTGTCGGACCAGATGGCGGCCATGCTGGCGTTTGGGCGGGGCATGTCGGTCTGGCATGTGGATCATCAACACTGCGGCCGTTGCGGCGGCCCGACCCAGGCCGAGCGTGCCGGCCATGCCCGGCGCTGCCTGGACAAGAATTGCGGGCGGCTGCATTTTCCCCGCACCGACCCCGCCGTCATCACCCTGGTCATCGATGGCGAGCGTTGTCTGCTGGCCCGCCGGGCGACCATCGATATTCCGCGCTTTTCGACCGTGGCCGGCTTTGTCGAGCCAGGCGAAACCCTGGAAGACGCCGTGCGACGGGAAGTTGCGGAAGAGGTCGGCGTTCTGACCGGGGCGGTAATGTACCGCGCCTCGCAGCCCTGGCCGTTTCCGTCCTCTTTGATGATGGGGTTTTGGGCCCGTGCCACATCTTCCACGATCAAGGTGGACGGCGAGGAAATCGGCGAGGCCGCCTGGTTCACGCGCGACGACATTGACCGGGCGTTGGCGGCGGACGAGATCATTCTGCCACCCGAGGATTCCATTTCCCGCCGTCTTGTCGAAGATTGGCGCGACCTGCCCGAAGGGACAATTATTGAAGGTTTGGAGTGACGTAGCGCACATTCGCACTATATAGTGCGTGATAATATTACTACACTCGGAGAGCGTGGCCGGTATGACTATTCCGGTCAGAACAACACATCCAACAAAAAACGAGGGGGTGGCCGTGAATATTTCGTGCCTATCCGGTTAACGCAGACACCCACTTCATGTAGGGTGCTTC
>CAZPWJ010000050.1:0-35646 GCA_964590195.1 uncultured Rhodospirillaceae bacterium
CCGAGAATGGGCCCATGGGTATTGATCCGCGCAAACTGGTATTAGTTCCCGCAGTAGCGTTAGCGTTAGTAGCAACCCCCGCCATGGCGGCGAAAAAGAAACCGGTCAAAATAGGTCTTTTGTACGCCTTATCGGGACTGGCGGCCGTTTATACCAAGGGTACGGTGATCGGTCATGAGATCGCGGCGGAAGAGATCAATGCCGCCGGCGGTGTCCTTGGCGGACGCAAGATCAAATTCGTGGTCCGCGACAATAAACTTAAACCCGGCATCGCGGTGAAGGAATTCCGCCGCATGGTAACCCGCGACAAGGTTGATTTCGTCATGGGTATCATCAGTTCCGGCGTCGCCCTGGCGGTTAGTCAGGTGGCCAAGGAAATGAAGGTACTGTTCGTTGATACAATCGCCCAGACGGCGGCGTTAACCGGCGAGCAAGGGCACAAATATGTCATCCGTACGAACACCAATTCCACGGTGATCGGCCGCACGGCAGCCCTGGCCGCATCGAAGCAGCCGGCTTGGAAAAAATATTACTTCATCGGCCCGGACTATGAATGGGGACACCGGGTCAACGCCGATTTCTGGGATTTCCTGCGGACCAAGCGCACGGATGTGGTCAAGCAGGGCGATCTGTGGCCGAAACTGGGTGAGCGGGACTATTCCGCGCACATCACGGCGATGCTGAACGCCAAGCCCGACGCGGTGTTTTCATCGCTTTGGGGCGGCGATCTGATCGCCTTCATCAAGCAGGCCAGCGCCTACGGCTTTTTCGAGAAGATCCAGTATATCTCCACCGGCGGCGGTGATCTGGACCTGCTGAAGCCGCTTGGCAAGGAAATGCCTGATGGTGTCCTGGCGACCTATCTCTATGCCTTTGATACCAGCCCGGTGAAAATGGCGCAGAACAAGAAGTTCATCGCCGAATTCAAAAAACGGGCCGGCTATCTGCCGAAGTCCGGCGACATCATCGGCTATGTCTCGACCTATATGATGGCCCAGGCCATGGATAAGGCGGGTAGTGCCGACTCCGATGCCATCGTCACGGCCATGCGCGGTGCGAAATTCGATACATTGTTGGGGGACGTTGAAATCCGCAAGATCGATGGGCAGGCGACCTTCGCCTACCATGCCGGATTTACCTACAAAAACCCGAAGTATCCCTTCAAACGGCTGAAAGATGTCACCCGTGCCGAAGGCGTGGATGTCCTTCGTACCAAGCTGGAAGTCGAGAAGGCGCGCGCGGACTACAAGAGAAAAGGCAGCTAAGGTTAGCGCTTGGGCGCGCAAGCCTGTCTGCCGCATTGTCTTGTTGGCATTAAGTACCGGGATTTCGCCCTTAATGGCGGGAATCCCGGTACGCCAGCCTGATTGACGTTGTCAGCGGCCAGCCGCGCGCGTTCCCCAAGTCAAACCTGAAACGCCACGTTTATTGTCGTGTTTTGTCATTCATGGCCGCGCCACTTAAGTGGGCGCCATTTTGCAGGGTGCAGGTATGGCTGATTTTGTGACCAACGTTTTATTTGTCCAACTCGTCAACGGCTTGTTCATTGCCGCCGGAATTTATTTGGTGGCCTCGGGACTGTCGCTGGTATTCGGCGTGTTGGGGATCCTCAATTTCGCGCACGGTTCGTTCTATATGTACGGCGCGTTCTTCGTCTTTACCTATGTCGGCTATACGGCGGGAGCTTTCTGGCCGGCCCTGATCATAGCGCCCCTGGTGGTGGTGCTCATGGGCGTTGTCATGGAGGTCATATTCCTGCGCCCGATCTACAAATCAGATCCCCTTTATCAACTGCTGTTGACCTACGCATTGGTGCTGATCTTTGGCGATCTGGTCAAGCTGATCTGGGGGGCGGAGAACCAATCGGTCACCCGACCGGAGGGCTTTGAAGGCACGGTCATGGTGGCCGGCAGCCTGTTTCCCAGCTATCAGATATTCGTCCTGCTGCCGATCGGTTTCCTAACCATCCTTGGACTCTATCTGTTCCTGAACCGCACGCCGATCGGGCGCACCGTGCGCGCGGCGACCCAGGATCGGGAGATGATCGGCGCCCTCGGCGTCAATGTGCGGCTGCTCTATACCGGTATCTTTGCCGTCGGCGCCTTCCTCGGCGGACTCGGCGGGGCCGTGCTGGCGCCCATGGGTGCGCTTTATCCGGGCATGGACTTTGACGTCATCATCGAGATTTTCCTGGTCGTCGTCCTAGGCGGGCTGGGGTCCATGGCCGGGACCGCGCTGGGCGCATTGATTTATGGCGAATTGAAGTCATTCGGCATTCTTTGGGTGCCGGAATTGGAATCCGTTTTTATCTACGTCCTGATGGCGGTGGTGTTGGTGGCCCGGCCCCAGGGTCTTTTGGGCAAGAAGGTCGAAGGCGGCCATTGATGATAAACCAAGTATTATTTTGTAGAAAAAACAGGGGGTTGTCGTGACAACTTCACAAAATACATCCAGACAGGCCGGCCTGCTACAAGGCGTGGATCAAGGCGCGTTTCGGGAACCGGTACTCTGGGGTTTCTTGGCCGCACTGGTGCTCTTGTTCTGGGTGCCGGAATTGATCATCTATATGGGATGGGCGGATTTCTGGATCATTTTCCTGACTGAAGCCTTTATCTGGTCGCTGTTTGCCGTCGCCTTTAATTTGTTGATGGGCTATGGCGGTTTGATCTCGTTCGGCCAGGCTGCTTATCTGGGCATCGGCGGGTATACCGCCGGTCTGCTGTTGAAATATATCGTTTGGATGAATTTCTACGTCGCCCTGATCGCCGCACCCATCGGTGGCGCCCTGGCGGCGTTGGTGATCGGTTACTTCTGTATCCGCCGGACCCATATCTATTTTGCCATTCTTACGCTGGCATTTGGCCACATCGTCTATCTGATCGCCTTCAAGTGGTATGATTTCACCGGCGGCGACAACGGCCTGATTGGCATACCGGTGCCGGAATGGATTAAGGATCCCACCTTTGCCAATTATTACAAATTCGTGCTGGTGATCGCAGTGGCGTCCATTTATCTGCTTTGGCGCATCGTCAATTCACCGTTCGGCAAGACCCTGATGGCGATCCGCGAAAACGAGGTGCGGGCGGACTTCGTGGGCATCGATGTGCAGCGTTACAAGCTCTATGCCTTCATGATCGCGGGGGCCTTCTCGGGCCTTGCGGGTGCGTTGATCATGATCAACGAACGCAGCGTCTATCCCGACCTGGCCCATTGGACGCAATCGACCCAGGTTCTGCTGATGAGTCTGCTGGGTGGCGTCTATACCTTCTTTGGGCCCATTGTCGGGGCCTTCCTACTGCTGACACTGGATGCGGATATCACGCAGAATTATCCGGAAATCTGGCAGCTGTTTCTGGGCGGCATTCTGGTCTTGATCCTGTTTGGTTTGCCCGGCGGTATCGTCGGCTTCATTCAGGAACGTGATACCACCGCCACGGACGACCAAGCCACGCGCATGGCCAAACTAATGGCGCAATTTAGTCGCAAGTCCTGGTATTTTTTCATTGGCGCGGTGATCTTCACGGTCTTTTTTGCCATTCTTCAGGCACCGGATTCCTGGTGGATTTCCGAAGACTGGGACTTCGAACTGCTGTCCTTGATTACCTGGGGCATTGTGCCGCGAACCATACCCCAGGCCATTATCGGGGCGGCCCTTCTGTGGTGGCTGTTGCGCGGCATTGCGGCCTATCAACCGCTTCACCGCTGGTTATTGCTGGCGTTCACGGTCCTGGTGCTGGCCCTTCATGTCTATCTGGAAACGCCTTTGTCGGGTCTGCTGATCATACTTTTGTGGGCAATTTTCAGCTTCTACATCTTGTTCCAGGCCGATGTCAGGCAGGCATTTGCCGGTGGGGAACGGGTCGAGGCGGAGGACGCCGTACACGAAGCGGCCGAATAACGGGCCGGCAGGAGGGGATTGTCATGTTGCTACGTGTGGAGAATGCGACCATGTCCTTTGATGGTTTTGTCGCCATCAATGACGTTGATCTGACGGTGGAGAAGGGCCAGATGGCCTGTATCATCGGACCCAATGGTGCGGGTAAATCGACCCTGTTCAATCTGATCACCGGGCATTTGACGCCGACCGTGGGTAAGGTCTTTTTCCATGACCGGGACATCACTGGTCTGGCACCGCACACTATTTGTCAGCTTGGCATGGGGCGTTCGTTCCAGCGCACCAACATATTTCCGCGTCTTTCGGTATTCGAGAACGTGCAGGTGGCGGTGCTCTCCCATGCCCGCAAGACCCTGAATTTTCTGACTCCGGCGAAGAAACTGGTGCAGGAGGAAACCTACGCCCTGCTGGAAGACGTCGGCATGGTGGATGAGGCACAATCGATCAGCGGCACTTTGTCCTATGGCTATCAAAAGCAACTCGAACTGGGCATTACACTGGCCAGCGAGCCCGAGATCCTGCTGCTGGATGAACCGACCGCCGGCATGTCGCCGCAGGAAACTACGAATTCCATCGCCCTGGTGGATCGGATCGCGCGGGAGCGGGGCCTGACCCTGTTGTTTACCGAACACGATATGGACGTGGTTTTTTCCGTCGCCGATAAAATCACCGTGCTGCATCAGGGCGCCGTGCTGGCTGAGGGCGCGCCGAACGAGGTCAAGGACAACCCGGACGTCCAGCGCATTTATCTGGGAGAAGCAGCATGATCCTGGAAGTCAACGACATCTACACATCCTATGGCTTGAGCCAGATCCTGTTCGGCATTTCCCTCAACGTGGATGAAGGCGAATGCGTCGCCCTGCTGGGCCGCAACGGCGTGGGCAAGACCACGACCTTGCGCTCGATCATGGGCCTGACGGCGCCACGCCAAGGTGCGGTGCTTTACAAAGGTGCCGATATCACGGGCAGGGCGGCATTCCGCGTGGCCAAGATGGGCCTGGGTTTCGTGCCCGAGGAACGCCGCATTTTTCCCGATCTTACGGTGCGCGAGAACCTGGAGACTGGGCGCAAGGCGCCGGCCTCGCCCAACGGCAAGGAATGGACGGTGGAGCGGGTGCATGAAATTTTTCCGGTGCTTGAGGGCCTGAGCAACCGCAAAGGCGGCCACTTGAGTGGCGGCGAACAGCAAATGCTGACCGTGGGCCGCACCTTGATGGGTAACCCGGATCTGCTATTGCTTGACGAACCTTCCGAAGGCCTGGCGCCCTTGGTGGTGCGTGATCTGGGGCAGCAGATCGCCCGCCTGAAAGAAGAAGGTATGACCATTCTATTGTGCGAGCAGAACGCAAAGTTCGCCACCGGCCTTAGTGACCGGGCCTATATTCTGGAAAAGGGCCAGGTCCGTTTTGCCGGCAGCATCGATGAGTTGCAGAACAACGACGAGATCCGGCAGCAATATTTGGGCCTGTAATAGCCTCACCCCGGAATACTCACACCCTGGTCCGGCAATCTGCTATAAGCGATGGCTGCAATAGCGGTTACCAAAAATATCAGGGAGTTGGGCCATGTCGGACGGTGAGATCAAAGTGAAGTTGCGCAGCCAGCGCTGGTTCAATGATCCGAATAATCAGGAAATGTCGGCGCTGTATCTGGAGCGCTACCTCAACTTCGGCCTGACGCCGGAGGAGTTGCGTTCGGGCCGGCCCATTATTGGTATCGCGCAGACCGGCAGCGATCTTTCGCCCTGCAACCGCCACCATATCGAATTGGCCAAGCGGGTGCGCGACGGCATTATCAGTGCCGGCGGCGTCCCAATCGAATTCCCCGTGCATCCCATTCAGGAGACGGGCAAGCGGCCGACGGCGGCGCTGGACCGTAATCTGCAATATCTTTCCCTGGTCGAGGTCCTGCATGGCTATCCCATCGACGGCGTGGTTCTGACCACGGGTTGCGATAAAACCACGCCGGCCATGCTAATGGGCGCGGCGACGGTGAATATTCCCGCCATCGCGCTGCCCGGCGGGCCAATGCTGAACGGCCATCACGAGGGCGAACGCACGGGTTCGGGCACGATCGTCTGGGATGCCCGCGTCAAGCTGGCGGCGGGTGAAATCGACATCGAAAAATTCGTCGAACTGGTCGCCTCGTCGGCGCAAAGCGTCGGCCATTGCAACACCATGGGCACCGCGACCTCGATGAATTCCCTGGCCGAGGCCCTGGGCATGACACTGACGGGCGGCGCCGCCATCCCCGGTCCTTACAGGGAGCGTGGCCAGATGGCCTATCGCACCGGTCTGCGCATTGTCGACATGGTGCACAAAAATCTGCGCCCATCCGATGTCATGACCCGCGATGCATTCCTCAACGCCATCGTGACCTCTTCGGCCATTGGCGGTTCATCCAACTGCCCGATCCATCTGGCCGCCATTTCGCGTCATATGGGGGTGGAACTGTCCCTGGAAGATTGGCAGGAGCATGGCCACGATATTCCGCTGTTGGTGAACCTGCAGCCCGCCGGTGAATATCTGGGCGAGGATTATTACCGCGCCGGCGGCGTGCCCAAGGTGATGCAGGAATTGCTGGACGCGGGCAAATTGAACCAGAACGCAATGACCGTGACCGGCAAGACTATGGGCGAAAATCTGGAGGCCGACCGCACAGCCGAACCATACGTCAACCGCGATGTCATCCGGGCCTATAACCAGCCCATGATGACCAAGGCCGGCTTCGTGGTGCTGTCGGGCAATCTGTTCGACAGCGCGGTGATGAAGACTTCCGTCATCGATGATAAATTCCGCGGCCGTTACCTCTCCACCCCCGGTGACGAGGACGCCTTCGAGGCCCGCGCCATTGTCTTCGAAGGGCCGGAGGATTACCACGCCCGCATCAACGATCCCTCGTTGGAGATCACCGCACAGAGCATATTGGTGATCCGGGGCAACGGCCCGGTGGGCTATCCCGGCTCGGCCGAAGTGGTGAATATGACCCCACCCGATGCCCTAGCCGCGGAAGGCATCGCGGATTTGGCCTGCATGGGCGATGGCCGGCAAAGCGGCACTTCGGGCAGCCCCTCAATCCTCAATGCCTCACCCGAAAGCGCGGTGGGCGGCGGCCTGGCCATCCTGGAGACTGGCGATCAGGTCCGAGTGGATCTGAAAAAACGCACCGTTGATGTAATGTTGTCGTCGGAAGAGATCGACAAGCGCAAGGCGGTCTGGAAGGCCAACTTCCCCGGCTCGCAAACGCCGTGGGAGGAAATCTACCGCTCCATGGTCGGACAGTTGGAAACCGGTGCCTGTCTGGAACCGGCGACCATGTTCGTCAATGTGATCGAGACACGGGGCGAATCCCGCGACTCTCATTAGGCGGGGACGCTAGAATGGTCAGTTGCGTACACGACCATAGCCGTTGGGGGGCGGGCGACCAGCTTGGCGCCGCCAACCAGCTAACGCCGGAAAGCACCTTGGCCGCGTTGGCGATGGCGAAGTCGGGTCAGATCCTGGATCTCAGCTTTGTCATCGAAAACGGCGCGCCCTTCATGGCGCCTAACCAAACGCCCTATGTGATCCATTCCGGTGCCACGGCCCGTAACAGCATGAAGGTGCGGGCCGAGTTGGGCGCCACCAATCAGGTGGGGGCCAATCTGGAGCGGGTTGGCATGACCATGCATGTGGGTACCCATATTGATGCCCTGGGCCATTTCAGTATTGGCGAGCATCTGTACGGTGGCCACAACATCGATGACAGTGTTGGCGACTTCGGCCTCAAGGACCTAGGGATCGAGAACATTCCGCCCATGATCACCAGGGGCCTTTGTCTGGATGTCTCGGGCCTTGATGACGACGCCCATCTGGCGGCGGGTCGACCGGTAACGGCAGACGATCTGAAACGGCTGTGCGAGGCCAGGGACGTGGCGCCCCAGGCCGGCGATGTGGTGATGATAAATACCGGCTGGGGCCGCTATTTCATGACCGACAACGAAACCTATCTGGAAGGCGAGCCGGGCATCGATGAAGGCGCCGCGAAATGGCTCACCGAACAGGGCGTGGTTGCCATCGGCGCCGATAACATGGCCCTGGAAGTGCTGCCCGGTACCAATCATCCGGAGGTGATGATGCCGGTGCACCAGCACTGCCTGGTCGAGGCCGGTGTTCATATTATCGAGAATATGGCCCTGGCCGAACTGGCTGGGATGGGGGTTGATACCTTCTGCTTCGTGGTCCTGCCGGTGAAGTTCAAGGGCGCCACCGGCTGCCCTGTGCGGCCCATCGCGATTCTCTAGCCCCGTGTGATTGTTCAAGCTCGGAAAGCGACGGGGAGCTAAAAGGCAGCAGACAGAAAGCGAATGCCCCAATGCACCCGCTGGACCCAATTCTACTGTTCTCCATAGCCAACGTTGTCGCGTGGCCCATTAGCTTGTACGTGGACGATGACGATTTGCGGCGGATAGTGGGGCATCTGCTCACCTGCACCATCGGCGCCGTCATCGGAGGCCTGTCCGCCCAGTGGGCTTTTCCGAATACATTCAAGTTTTCGCTTATTGCAGGCGCTTTTTCCGGGGCCATATTGCTGATCTATCTTGTTCGCTACAGAAAATGGAAGTGATTGAAGAATGGGACGTCCGATCCGGCGCGTGGTCACGGGCCACGATGAAAATGGCATGGCAACGGTCATCATGGATGGAACCGCCGAATGCATATTGCAGCGGCCCAACCGTCCGGGCGTGACACTGACCAATCTGTGGCAGGTAGACGAAACCCCGGCGGCAATGGAGCGGCATGACGATCCCGTGACCGGGCCGTTGGTCCTACAGCCGCCAAAAAATGGTTCGATTTTTCGGATCGTGCAATTCGATCCGGAAGACCCTGAAGTTTTGGCCAATCTGGATGGCAAGGCCGCTTTTGCCGAAATGGGCGCCAGCGCCAACGTTGTCGAAGGCGCGCGTCACCCCTTCATGCATCGTACTGACAGCGTGGATTATGCCGTGGTCCTGACTGGCGAAATCTACATGATGATGGATGAGGACGAGTATCTGCTAAAGGCCGGCGATACGGTGGTGCAGCAAGGCACAAATCACGCTTGGTCAAACCGGGGAACGGAGCCCTGTCAGATCGCATTTATCTTGGTCGATGCGGGCTAGTAGCCTGCTAGCTATTTCCTATCTGGATATCCGTGCTCCCAGTGGGAGCCGGGTAGGTGGGGTAGGCCGTCGTCGAATTTCAGCCAGGGCAGCATGCCGTCAACCCAGATGTGATCATCGGGCGTGATCTGGGCGGGGTCGTCCAGAGCGCCGGCGGCTATATCCAACTCGTCATCATAATCGTCCGAGGCATAGCCCAGGGTAGTGCCGCATTGGCCGCAAAAACTTCGCCTTATGCTGGACGACGAGCGATAGACGGCGGGCGCGCCCTTGGTATAGGCGAAATCATCCGATGCCAGGGTGATCCAGGTGATGAACGGCCCGCCGGTGGCCTTGCGGCAGGTGGCGCAATGGCAATGGCTGATGACCATTGGCTCACCGGTGATTTCAAAGCGTATGGCGCCGCACAGGCAGCTGCCGGTCAATGTCTCCATTACCACACTCCAAAATAGTAACCGCGTTTCTTGGCCGAGCCGGTGCGTTGTTCGACGACCGTATCCGGCATAACCCGGTGGCGGCGGTTGCGCAGCCAATGGAACAGTGTTTCATGCAGCTCCGCCCGCCGCTCCGCATGTGCCGGATCGTCGCCCAGATCGTTTTGCTCCATTGCGTCTTCACTCAGATGGAACAGCTGTGGGCGGTGACCTTCATAGAAGATGTACTTCCAGTCCGCCGTGCGGACCATATAGGCCCGGTTCTCGTTCGGCCCCTGGCCAAGGGCGTGCCGTGCCGGGTGGAAGCTGTAATCCGTCTCGGAAAAGGCCGCATCGCGCCACCCGTCCACTTCGCCCGTGCCGCGCAGCAGCGGCAGCAGCGACCGTCCTTCCAGGCGGTGGCTGTGCAGATCACCGCCCTGGCTGTCCAGGAAGGTTGGGATCATGTCGATCGATTCCACCAGGCGATCATCGACGCTGCCCCGGCGGCTGTCGGCGCTTGGGTCCGGGTCATAGATGATCATGGGAATACGGGCGACTTCCTCGTGCAGCAGATCCTTTTCGCCCAGACCGTGATCGCCAAGATAGTCGCCATGGTCGGAGGTCAACACGATCATGGTGTCATCCAGGCGGCCGCGCTCCTCCAGAAACGCGATCAGACGGCCCAGTTGATCGTCACATTGAGTGATCAGGCCCATGTAGGTGGGAATAACCGTTTGACGGACTTCTTCCCGGCGGAAATTCTCGCTGCCTTCGTGGCCCTGGAAGGCGCCGACCACGGGGTGCGGATTATCCACCTCTTGCTGGCTCATATTGACGGGAATGATCTGATTGGGGCCATACATATCGTTGTAGGGTGCCGGCGCCACATAGGGCCAATGAGGCTTGATCAGGGAAAAATGCAGACACCAGGGTTCATCGCCGGCCTGGTCGATGAATTCCATGGCCCGGTCGGTCATATAGGGGGTTTCCGAATCCTCCTCCGCCACCCTGGCCGGCAGGCGGGCGTAACGCATCTGCCAGCCGCTGAGGATTTCACCGTCGGGACCTTCCGCCGAGTTGGCATGGTCATGCCAGGGATTGTCGCCTTTGTAACCCTTGGCGCGGAGATAGTTGTTGTAGGCCAGCATGGGGTCAACGTCCTGTTCCGTATGTAGGCCGTCATCGCGCTCGAATTCCTCAAAGCCGCTTTGGCTGACCCAGGCGCCGAGCTCGGATACCGGATCGATTTGCAAGCGCTTCATGCCGGCTTGGTCCGGCACCATATGGGTCTTGCCCACCAGAACGGTTCGCATGCCGACCTCGCGCAGATAGTCGCCCATGTTCCATTGATCCAGCGAAAAGGGCACGTTGTTGTAGCCGGCACCGTGGCTGGACATATAGCGCCCGGTATAGAAGGAAACCCGCGAAGGGCCGCAGACCGGTGCCTGGCAATAGGCTCGGCTGAAACGCACGCCGCGCGCGGCCAGGGCATCCATATGCGGTGTCTGAATGGTCGGGTGACCCTCGCAGCCCAGATAGTCGGCCCGCAACTGATCGTACATGACAAACAAGATGTTCTTAACTTTGCCCAATGTCTCTGCTCACTGTTGTTCCGCCTTGGCCCGCACCGCCGCCATTTTTTCTCGGTCGGTGATGCCGGCCGGGTTGGCGCGGGTGGGAATAAAATTTTTGTAGGCCGCGTAGGCGTCCTGGCCGACACTGAAAATACGCGCCAGTTCCGCCGGGGCGTCCGCGTGATCGTCGACCCGGATGTCCCAGTCCGGGTAATCCTCGGTCGTGTATATCTTCAGGGCCGCGGCCTGCTTGCCCCGTTTGTCGCCGCCCGCCCCATCGCCCGCCAACAGGCTGGTCAGCAGGCGTTCGGCAAATGGCAATTCGCTGTTGTCGTTGTATCCGTCCAGGCAGGCCTGCAGCACCTGTTCGTCCACCAGCATATTGCCGGCGACGGAAAGATACTTGCCACCCATGTCGCCGCACCATTCGATGCAGTCGCCACCGGTGTGCGCCGCCCGGTTGCCGTGACGGTCCAGCACATGCACCTGCCGCACCGCGCCGCCGTCATCACCGCCCCAGGCATTGTCCAGGGCGGATTGCACCGATTCACCATCTTGTAGCCGGTTCAGAATGGCAGGGCCCAGGGTGGGATTGGCCATGGCCTGGCTGGCGACGGCGCCGACGCCGCTTCTGATCCAGGGCACGATGGCGCCCACGGCGAAGAAACGCGAGGCAACAGCGATACCCAATGCGCCGCTGTCCCTATCAAGGGCAATAATCGACCAGGTCATGCAATCTTCCATTTAACCCCATTGTTGCCGTGCTACTGTCATGCAAAATGAGGCTAGCGTCCAGATTGGGAATTCAAGAATGTCGATTTTGCTTGGCTGCATAGCCGATGATTTTACCGGCGCCACGGATTTGGCCAACACCCTGGTGCGTCAAGGCATGCGCACGGTGCAGTTTTTCGGCCCGCCGGGCACGGGTGTTACCGTGCCCGAGGCAGAGGCGGTGGTCATTGCCCTGAAATCCCGCACCAATCCGGTGGACGAGGCCATTCAACAGTCCCTGGAGGCTTTGCAGTGGCTGCAAGGGGCGGGAGCGGAGCAGTTTTTCTTCAAGTATTGCTCCACCTTCGATTCGACGCCGGAGGGCAATATCGGTCCCGTGGCCGAGGCATTGCTGGCCGCCCTGGGTGAAGATTTCACCATCGCCTGTCCAGCCTTTCCGGAAAACGGTCGGACGATCTGTTACGGCTATCTGTTCGTGGGGGAGCAACTGCTATCGGAATCGGGAATGCAAAACCATCCCCTGACACCGATGACCGATTCATCCCTGGTCCGCGTGTTGGCGGCCCAGTGCAGCCAATCGGTCGGTCTGGTGGATCACCGCACCGTGGCGGCGGGCGCCGAGCAGATCCAGGCGGCGTTCCGCGATTTGCGTGGCGAGGGCAAGCAACATGCCATCGTCGATGCCTTGAACGATGATGACCTTCTACGCATTGGTACGGCCTGCGCCGATTTGAAATTGATCACTGGCGGGTCCGGCGTCGCCCTCGGCTTGCCGGAGAATTTCCGCCGTGCGGGCAAGCTGTCTTCGGACACGGTTGCGGATGAACTGCCGGCCGTGCCGGGACCGGGCGCGGTGCTGTCGGGCTCGTGCTCCGAGGCGACCCTGGCACAGGTGGCGGCCATGCAAAAGAGCCGTCCGTCATTTCGGATCGATCCCCTGAAGCTGGCCGCCGGCGAGGACCAAGCCGCCGAGGCGCTGGCCTGGGCGACAGCGCAATTGGCCGATGGCCCGCCGCTTATCTATGCCTCCGCCGCGCCCGACGAGGTTCGCGCGGCTCAGGATAAGCTGGGCCGGGGCGAGGCGGGCGAATTGATCGAGGCGGCAATGGCGAAAATCGCCACGGGCCTGTTGCAGGCGGGCGTGCGGCGCCTGGTGGTGGCGGGTGGCGAGACCTCCGGCGCAGTGGTTCAGGCCCTGGGCGTGGACGGCATCCGTATTGGGCCGCAAATCGACCCCGGCGTACCCTGGACGACGACGCTGGGGCAGCCCGAACTTGCGCTGGCGCTAAAGTCCGGCAATTTCGGCGTCGAAGACTTCTTCCTCAAGGCATTGGACTGCGCGCCATGAACGAGGCCCGGATGCGCCAGGAAATCTGCGATGTGGGCGCCTCGATCCATGGCCGCGGCCTGACCCATGGCGCCACGGGTAATATCTCCGTTCGCCTGGACGATGGCTGGCTACTGACGCCGACCGGGTCGAACCTGGGTAATCTCGATCCTGACCGCCTTTCGCGCCTGGATGAAGGCGGCAATCTCGTCGCCGGCGACAAGCCGACAAAGGAGAGCTTTCTACACCTGGCGGTCTATGATCAGCGTCCGGGCAGTGGCGCCGTGGTGCATCTGCATGCCACCCATTCCGTGGCCGTCTCGGTCCTGGCCGATCTGGACCCTGCCGATCTGTTGCCGCCGATCACCGCCTATTACGTCATGCGCGTGGGCAAATTGCCCCTGGTGCCGTTTTATGCCCCCGGTGATATGAAACTGGCCGAGGCGGTGCGCGAGACCGCACAGGACCATCACGCGATGCTGCTGGCCAATCACGGCCCCGTGGTGGCGGGCACGGATTTGTCGGCGGCGTTGGATGCGGCGGAGGAGTTGGAGGAAACGGCACGTCTATTCATGCTTTTACAAGGGCAACGAACACGCTACCTTACGGACGATCAGGTTGGGGAACTGCGGAAGGCATTTCCGAATAGAGCTTAAATTTGGGGGAAAATCATGGGCTATTCACTGGAACAATTCTGTCAGGAGACACGTGCGGCGCTGACGGCCAATCCGGGCCGCGCAGGCCGGGATATGGCGCGCGGAAATTTGGAGAAGCTGCTGGTTGATCAGACGTTTCTGGCGGCCACCCTGGGCGATGATCAGGAGCCCGGCGTGCGCACGATTTATGAAGACCCCGATCTGGAATTTTGCGTCCTGGCCTATATCGCGGCAGCCGATCGGACCTCGCCGCCGCATGACCACGGCGTATCTTGGGCGATCTATGGCCAGGCCGGCAAGCACACGGACATGAAGGTCTACAACAGAGTAGATGGCGCTAGCGGCGCCGGCGAGGCGAAGCTGGAAGTAACCCAGGAATTCCGCTTGATGCCGGGCCAGGCCGGCCTGTTCGATGTGGGCGAGATCCACGCCATTGATCATCCCAAAGGGGCGACCTTCGTGCGGGTCACGGGCACCGATTTAAATCATGTGGAACGTCTGCGCTTCGACGAAGACAAAGGCACCGCCGAGGTGATCGAGGACCAGGGCGTGCCCCATCCGGATAAGGCTTAGTCGCCAGGGCCTGATACCTAAGCTGTTTCCAAACGCGCCAGTACGAATTTGTGCCAGGGCGTGTAGGCGAAATCGTCTCGGTCTTCCACCGCCGTCAATTCGTTCGGCGAAATTCCCGTGACCACTTCGTTGCCCTGGGCATCTGGGTAGGAGAGGCCAAAACCATTCGGCAACGAAATGGTGCCGGGCAGCATGCGCTTGTCCAGCTCCACCACGACCTGAACTGAATCCCGCGCCGTGGTCAGCCGCGCGGTGCCGCCATCGTTGATGCCAAGGCCGGCGGCATCCGTGGGGTTGACGGACAGGGTCAGGGCGTTGTTGGACTTGGCCCAGGCCGGGTCGCGGACAACGGTATTGGCGGTGTAGGAACGCCGCTCTCCCGCCGACAGCACCAGGGGAAATTCATCCGTGGTCTCGGCGGCGGTGTAGTCCCCAAGCTCCCTGACTTTATCCAGCATCTCGGGCAGGTGCAGGTTGACCGTGCCGCCAGCCAGGCGGTTGCGGCGGAAGCTCTCCTCGGGCTCGTCGACGGCAAAGACTAAGCCCGACCGCGACGCAATGAGCGCCTCGAACAGTTTGTTGCCGGCCTGCATGGGCGCGCCCTCGAAACCGGCCCGCGCCAGCGATGCCGCCTCGGTAGCGGCGAACATCTGCGCCACGCCCCAAAGGGCCGCACCCTCCGCCATGCCCGCCGGCAGGCAGGGCCCCAGGGTGCGGTAGAGGACATAGGCACCATAATGGTTGATCTTGGGATTGCCCTTGGCCGCCGCGCCAAAGGCTTTTGTATAAGCTTCCAGGCCGCCTTCCGCCGCTTCCCGCAATGGCGCCAGGTCTGCATCGTCGAAAGGATCTATGGCCTCCAGCAAACGGGCATGGATCTCCGGCTCCGACAGGGTGCCGGGCAGGGGGCTCATTATGGGCGTGCGCAGTTGGGCGCAGTTTTCGGGAAACTCAAAATTGAAGAATGTCATTTCGGGCTTTTCGTACTGGCTGGATGCCGGCAGCACGTAATCGGCCTCTTTCGCGGTCTCGGTCATGGCGACATCGATCACCACGACCAGGTCAAGGGCGGCCAGTGCCTCGCGCATGCGCTTGGCATCCGCCAGTGAATGCACCGGGTTGGCGCTTTCAATCAGCATGGCGCGGAAGCGGTCCGGGTGATCGGTGACGATTTCGTCGGGCAGCATGTTGCACGGGATCAGGCCGGAGATGATCCGCGACTGGGTGACGGGCGTGGTTTTGTAGCCGGTTTCGTGGCCGTGTTCGTCGCGGGTCTCGCTGATTTTGTCCGGCGAGAAGATTGTCACCAACTGGGCCGGCAGATTGACCGCGCCGGCCTTGGCGAAGTTGCCGGTCAGCAGGAACAGCAGAATGCAGTGATAGCTGTTCAGGGTGGAATTCGGCGCCATTTCGATGCCCAGATCTTCCAACACGGAAAGACTATCGGTGCGGCCAAGAATGTCCGCGACCTCTTCGACTTGCGCCATTTCGATGCCGGCAAAGGCCGCGTATTCAGCGACGGGAACCGTGGACAAGGCCTCGATCACCGCCTCGTGACCCTGGGCGTGTTCCGCCAGCCAGGCATGATCAATGAAGTCCGTTTGCACCAATTGGCCGAGGATCGCAGCCAGCAGCCAAGCATCCCGTCCAGGCTGAACCCGTAGATGGATATCCGCCAGCTCGGCCGTTTCCGTCACTCTTGGGTCGATCACGATCAGCTTGCGCTTCGGGTCCTTCGCCATCTGGCGCAGCACCACGCGGGCGCGGGGAAAACCGTTTGACTGCCACGGATTCTTGCCCACCAGCAGCGCCGTTTCGCAATGTTCGAAATCGCCGTGATAAAAGCCGCCTACCATGCGGTCGAAGGCCCAGGACAGGCCGGTCTTTTCCTGCGCCAGGGCGTTGCCCCGGTAACGGCTGCCAATAGCCCGGCGCAATGGCGGGGAATAGCCGCCGCCCAGATGATTGCCTTGCCCGCCACCGCCGTAATAGACGATCTTGTCGCCGCCCAACTCGTCGCGGATCGCCATCAGTTTCTGGGCGATCTCGGAAATGGCGGTGTCCCAATCGATCTCTTCAAAGCTGCCGTCTTCGCGGCGGCGCAAAGGCGAGGTCAGGCGGCTCTTGGCGGACTGGTAATAGTTCAACTGCAGCGCCTTGTTGCAGGTATAGCCCTTGGTGCCGGGATGTTCCTTGTCACCGCGCACGCGGACGATCTCGCGGCCATCCTGGCCGCCAAGTTGCACCAGTACGCCGCAGTTGCTGCCGCACAGGACGCAAGCGGTTTTCTTCCAATCAGCCGTATCTTTATCCGCCATCGACTAGGCCTCCAGATCGCTCTTCAGATCCTGATACATCTGCAGGGCTTCGGTAGCGCTGACATTTCGATGCACCACGGCGCCAACAGCCTGGATCATGGCGACGGGACTGTCGGATTGGAAAATATTGCGACCCATATCGACGCCGGCGGCACCCTGATCAACGGCCCGATAGGCCATGTCCAGGGCCTCGCCCTCGGGCAATTTCTTGCCGCCCGCGATGACGATAGGCACGGGACAACCCGCCACCACTTTTTCAAAGCCTTCTTCGATGAAATAGCTTTTCACATAGTGGGCGCCGATTTCGGCGGCAATGCGGGTGGCCAGACCAAAGTAACGGGCATCGCGCACCATATCGGCGCCAACGCCGGTGACGGCCAGGGTGGGGATGCCATAGCGTGCTCCACTATCGATCAACTTCACCACATTGGCGATGGATTTATGTTCGTACTCCGCCCCGATATAGACCTGTGCGGTGATCGCGGCGGCATTCAGGCGGATGGCGTCTTCGATATCGACGGCAACCAATTCGTTGGACAACTCGCTCAGGATGCTCTGTCCCGCGGAGGAACGCAGAACGACCGGCTTGTTGGCGGTTGGTGAAATACAGCTGCGCAGGGCACCGCGCGTGCACATCAGAACGTCGGCATGGGGGATCAGTGGCGGAATGGCCAAATCCATGCGCTCAATGCCAGTGGTCGGACCCTGGAAATAGCCGTGATCAAAGGCCAGCATCACCGTGCGGCCCGAGACGGGATTGAAGATCCGCGAGAGGCGGTTCTGCATGCCCCAATCCAGGGCATTGGAACCTTTCAGGAAGAACGGCTCGTTCCGGGCCGGTGTCTCCAGGCCAAAGTCCTTGCCTTCCTTGATATCGTCGAGATCCGCCATCTGCAGAATTTCCTTCCGTTGAAATTTTCCTGATTGTAATGCGGCGGAGGGCAAAGCGCGCACAAAATCTTGCCTAGAATCCTCCAGGCAGTAATTTTTGGCAAAATTTCGCCGAATTCAGGCGTTCGTTATGAAAATAAAATTGATCGGCGGGCGCATGCCTCGTCCATGATTTGGCCGGCTTCGCGTCAGGCGACGCGGAAGCTTTCACCACAGCCGCAACGATCCGATTCATTGGGATTGTTGAAGACAAATGACGATTGAAACTTGTCCGTGGTGAAGTCCATTTCCGCCCCGATCAGGAACATGATAGCGGTCGGATCAATAAACACCTTGACGCCGTCGGTCTCGACTTCTTCTTCGAACTGTTTCTTTTCCTTGGCGTATTCCACCTCGTACATCAGGCCGGAACAGCCGCCTGTCTTGACGCCGATGCGCAAGGCCAAAACGTCACCCTGGCTGCGCGCCATCAATTCCTTGGCGCGGGCAATGGCCGCGTCCGTCATGGTAATTACTGGTGGTCGTTCCATGTTCATACTTCCTGTTCCCCAAACTGTCCCAGCCTCCCCAAACTAGAGCAATTTTCAATTAATCGGTGTCGCTTTCGCGACTTAGGTAATTGGTTCAATTGCTCTACTCTTAAAAGTCTGAGCGCATTTTATTAAAATGCGATCAAGGCGGCACTATCTTGCCATAATCTTAAAACATATCCAATTCGACGCGGGCGGCTTCCGACATCATGGACATATCCCACGGCGGATCCCAGACCAGTTCGACCACGACCTGACCCACCCCTTCGGCCTCGGACACGATGCGGGCCAGATGGCCCGGCAGTATGCCGGCGACGGGACAGCCGGGCGCCGTCAGGGTCATGGCGATTTCCACGTTGCCCGAGGCATCAAGCTTGTAGTCGTAGATCAAGCCCAGCTCGAAAATATTGACCGGAATTTCCGGGTCATAAACCTCGCGCATGGCATCGATCACCGTTGATTCGGAAGCAACGGCAACGCCGTCCGCCAACGGTTCACCGGCACGCGCCTTGCCGTCCTCGTCCAGCTCCGGCCCGTGCAAGTGACCGAAGGGATTGAACATCCCATGCGGATCCATATCCGACATATCCATCCTAATAACTCCTAATCCGCCGCCGCCGACTTGTCGGCCCGCTGACTTAGTTTCTGCATATGTTTCAACATCGCCATCATTCCCACCTGGCGCTGCATGGTCAGTGCGCCCAGGTTCAACCCGCGCACATGATCCAAGGTAATTTCCGCCAGCTCCTCACTGGTTAGACCGCTGAACGAGCCGGTCATCATAGAGACCAAACCCTTAACGATTATGGCATCGCTCTGGCCGTGAAAAATGTGGTCGTCGCCATTCCGCTCGTGGATGATCCAGACCTTGGACATACAGCCGTGCATCAGGTGTGCATCATCCATGCATTCGGGGGGAAAGGGCCTCTTATCGGCCCGCTTGCCAATATCGATGATGTATTCAAAGCGGCTATCCTCATCAAGCAGATCCAACGCTTCCACATACTCGTCGTATTGGGCCAGTTTTTCGGTTGCTATTACCATTGGTCAAACAAACTCATCCAAAAAGACTCCGGGCTCGTTCCAGCGCAGTAATCATGGTGTCGATTTCGCCGGTGGTGTTGTACATGGCCAGGGATGCCCGCACAGTGCCGTCAACGCCCAGGCGCGCCATCAGAGGCTCGGCGCAATGCTGACCCACGCGCACGGCGACGCCAGCCCGGTCCAAGGTGGCGGCGGTATCGAAGGGATGGATGCCGTCCTGCACGAACGACAATATGGCGGCCTTTTCGGGCGCGCTGCCGAACAGGCGGATATCGGGCATGGCGGTCAGGCGTTCCGTGGCATAGGCCAGCAAGGCTTTTTCATGGGCCGCGATTTTGTCCATGCCGATGGCGGAGACATAGTCGATGGCCGCGCCCAGGCCGATGGCCTCGACAATGGCCGGCGTGCCGGCTTCGAACCGGTAGGGCGGTTCCTGGTAGGTGGTTTTGTCGTAGGTGACCGTGGCGATCATATCGCCGCCGCCCTGATAGGGCGGCATTTGCGCCAACAGATCGGCCTTGCCGTACAGCACGCCGATGGCCGTGGGGCCATAAAGCTTGTGCCCGGTAAAGACATAGAAATCCGCGTCCAGCGCCTGCACATCGACGGTGCTGTGAACCACGGCCTGGCTGCCGTCCAACAGCACGGGGATGCCGCGCGCATGGGCCAGGCGTACGATCTCCTTGCCCGGCAGCATTGTGCCCAGGACATTGGAACAATGGGTCATTGCGACCAGCTTGGTGTTCCCATCCAGCAGGGCCGCGTAGGCATCCATGTCCAGTACGCCCCTGTCATCAATGGGCGCGACTTTCAATTCGATGCCGATTTCGTCGCGCAACAGCTGCCAGGGCACGATGTTGGCGTGATGCTCCATATCGGAAATCAGCACGCCGTCGCCTTTTTTGAGAAACTTCCGGCCATAGGTAGCGGCTACAAGATTGATGGCCTCGGTCGTGTTGCGGGTGATGACGATTTCGTTTTCCGAAGGCGCGTTTAGAAAGCGCGCAATGGTCTCGCGCACGCCTTCATAGCGGTCGGTCAGGGTCTGGCTCAGGTAATGCGCGCCACGATGGACGTTGGTGTACTGCTCTTCCAGTACCTCCGTCATTGAATCGATTACGGCGCGGGGTTTTTGCGCCGAGGCACCGCTGTCGAAATAGACCAGGGGCTTGCCATGGACCTGGCGGCCAAGAATGGGGAAATCCCGGCGGATGCGCTCCACATCGAAGCCGCCTTCCACGTTGTGGCCGCTTAAGCCGCTGCCCAAGCCGCCACTTTGTGCCAGATCGTTCATGATGCCATCCAATCGGCCACCAGCCGTTCCATAACCTGGCGCGCATCGTCGTGGCCAAGGTGGGCCAAGGTCTCGGCGATAAAGGCGGTCATCAGCAATTGCCGGGCCTCATCTTCGGGTATGCCGCGGGAGCGGAGATAAAATAGGCCGGTCTCGTCCAGCTCGCCGGCGGTGGCGCCGTGGCTGCATTTCACATCGTCCGCGAGGATCTGCAATTCCGGCTTGCTGTCTATTTCAGCCTCGTCGGACAATAACAGGGTCTTGTTCAATTGATGGCCTTCGATGCCCTGGGCATCGGGCCGTACCGTGATCTTGCCCTGAAAGACGGCGTGCGCCTTGTCATCCAGGATGCCGCGGTAATCCTGATGGCTGTTGGTGGCACCCACCACGTGATCCATCTGAATGGCGTTGTCGCAATGTTGTTTGCCGCGCAACAGATAGACGCCATTTAGGGCCGCTTCGGCGCCTTGTCCGGCCAGCGCCATATGGATTTCACTACGAACAAGCTGACCACCGATGTTCAAATCAAAGTTCTCCAGGCGGGCATTGTCGCCCAACCGCCCCGCCAGGGTGGCGATATGGCTGGCGCCGGTGCCATCCTGCTGGATCTTGTAACGCTGCAAATTCGCGCCATCCGCCGCGTGGATTTCCGTCACCGCATTGACGAAGTAGTCTCCATTGCCCCGGCCCAGATAATGTTCCACCACCACTGCCCGGGAGCCGGCGCCGGCCAGTATCAGATTGCGCGGATAACAGCTGCCCGCATCGGACAGGAACAGGACCTCGATGGGCCGTTCCACGCTAACGCCGGGGTCGATGGACAATATGTAACCATCCCGGCTTAAGGCCTGGTTCAGCGCCGGCAGGGGCAAATCCTGTCCGGCGTTGATTTGGCCCATATGGTCAGCCAACAATTCCGGCTTCTCGCTCATGGTCCGCGCCATGCCCGCCAGCCGGATGCCGCCGGGTAGATCATTGGCATCGCTTTGCAGGACGCCGTTTCTGAAGACCAAGCGATGACTGCCTTCCAGCAGGGCCGGCGGTGCTTCGGCGGTGGACGCCGCATCCAGTGCAAACAGCTGCCCTTGCACGGGCTTCAGGTTGGTATAGCGCCATTCCTCGACCTTACGATCCGGCAGGCCTTGGCCGGCGAACCGTTCCGCCGCCGCCTGGCGCAAATCGGCCAGCCAGGCCGGACCGCTGGCCGGCAGATGATCGGCGAACTGCGCCTGATACGCTTCCATCCCCATGGCCTAGGCCGCCTCCGTCCCGGCGATAAACTCGCCGTAGCCTTTTTCCTCCAGCTCCAGGGCCAGTTCCTTGCCGCCAGACCTGGCGATCCGGCCATGAGCGAGGACATGAACATAATCGGGCACGATATAATCCAGCAGGCGTTGGTAATGGGTGATCACCAGCATGGATCGTTTCGGCCCGCGCAGAGCGTTGACGCCTTCGGCGACGACCTTCAAGGCGTCGATATCCAAGCCACTGTCGGTTTCATCCAGAACCGCGAAATAGGGCTCCAGCAAAGCCATTTGCAGGATTTCGTTGCGCTTTTTCTCGCCGCCCGAAAAGCCAACGTTAACGCCACGGCGCAGCATGTCATCGCTGATATTGAGCTCCTTGGTATGAACCCGCAGGCGCTTCATAAATTGCACCGCGTCCAGCTCTTCCTCGCCCCGATGCCGGCGCACCGCGTTCAGGGCGGTCTTCAGAAAGGTCGTCGAAGACACGCCCGGCAGCTCGACCGGATATTGAAAGCCCAGGAAGATGCCCTCGGCGGCGCGTTCCTCGGTATTCAAGTCGCTCAGGTCCCGGCCCCGATAGGTGATCGAGCCGGCGGTGACGTCATAACCGTCGCGCCCGGACAGGACATAGGACAGCGTGCTTTTGCCCGAGCCATTGGGCCCCATAATGGCATGCACTTCCCCTTCACCGATGCTCAGATCGATACCCTTGAGGATTTCCTTGCCGTCCACATCCGCGTGCAGGCCCTTAATTTCCAACATGTTACCCATTTCCCTAACCCACACTGCCTTCTAGTGAGATACCAACCAATTTTTGTGCTTCCACGGCGAACTCCATGGGCAGTTCCTGCAATACCTGCTTGCAGAAACCATTGACGATCATGGACAACGCCTCTTCATCCGACAGGCCCCGCTGGCGGCAATAGAACAGCTGATCCTCGGAAATCTTCGCCGTTGTCGCCTCGTGCTCGATCTGTGCCGTGCGGTTGCGGTTTTCAATGTAGGGCACCGTGTGGGCGCCACATTTGTCACCGATCAGCAGGCTGTCACACTGGGTGTAGTTGCGCCCGCCCTTGGCGCCGGGCTGCATGCGCACCAGGCCGCGATAGGTGCTTTGGCTGCGCCCGGCGGAAATACCCTTGGCGATGATGGTGGAGGAGGTGTTCTCGCCGATATGGATCATCTTGGTGCCCGTATCGGCCTGCTGCAGGTTGTTGGTGATGGCGACGGAATAGAATTCGCCCACCGAATTGTCGCCTTGCAGAATACAGCTGGGATACTTCCAGGTGACGGCAGAGCCGGTCTCGACCTGGGTCCATGAGACTTTTGAGTTGCGGCCCCGGCAGGCGGCGCGCTTGGTGACGAAATTATAGATCCCGCCCTTGCCCTCGGCATCGCCCGGATACCAGTTCTGCACCGTGGAATATTTGATCTCGGCATCATCCAGCAGGACCAGTTCGACCACGGCGGCATGCAACTGGTTTTCGTCCCGTTGCGGCGCGGTGCAGCCCTCCAGATACGAGACATAGCTGCCCTCGTCAGCGATGATTAGGGTGCGTTCGAATTGACCGGTGTTGGCCTGATTAATACGGAAATAGGTCGACAGCTCCATGGGGCAGCGCACGCCCTTGGGGATGTAGACGAAGGAGCCGTCTGTGAAAACGGCGGAATTCAGTGTGGCGTAAAAGTTATCGGAATAAGGCACGACGGAACCGAGATACTTTTGCACCAGCTCCGAATGATCACGCACGGCCTCCGAAATCGGGCAGAAGATGACCCCGGCCTTGGCCAGCTCCTTGCGGAAGGTGGTGGCGACCGAGACACTGTCGAACACGGCGTCAACGGCAACGCCTGCCAGCATCTGTTGTTCATGCAGGGGAATGCCAAGCTTTTCGTAGGTGCGCAGCAGTTCGGGGTCGACTTCATCCAGGCTTTTCGGGCCGTCTTCCTTGGATTTCGGCGCGGCGTAATAATGCGCGTCCTGGAAATCAATATCGGGGTATTCGACCTGGGCCCAGGTCGGCTCCTCCATCTCCAACCAGCGTTCGTAGGCGCGCAGGCGCCAGGCCAGCAGCCATTCCGGCTCTTCCTTTTTAGCGGAAATAAAGCGGATGATGTCTTCGTTCAGGCCCTTGGGCGCCAGTTCGGTCTCGATATCGGTGACGAAGCCATACTTGTACTTGTCGCCGGCAATCGAGGAGACCTGCTCCGCCGTTTCGGATGTATAACTCATTTAGCAAGCTCTTCCGGGGTCGGCTCGAAGGAAAACGGCCGGGGCATCATTTCGGCCAGGCTGACGCTTTCCAAAGCCGCCTGAATGGCGCGGTTGACCTGATTCCAATTGCCGCTCATGGAACAGAGAGGCATGGAACCGCACGAGGTATCGGCGCCATCAATGCAGGAGGTGAGCGCGATGGGGCCCTCCAGGGCGGTCACGATATCGGCCACGGTAACCTGTCCCGCCGCCCGGTCCAGGCTGTAACCGCCGCCGGCACCGCGATGGGAGGTCAGGATGCCGGCCTTGCTCAACTGTTTCATCAGTTTCGAGACCGAGGGCAGGGGCACGCCCGAATCCTGTGCCATCTGCACGGCGGTCACCACTCTGCCATCGTCACGGCCATCGGAATTGGCCATATGGCTCAACATGACAACGGCGTAATCAGTCATTTTATTCAGGCGGATCATCAATCACCCCACAATCAGGACTAAATTGGTACTGTTTACATAGCGAAATGTGAAATGAAGTCAAGCGACAAGCTGCCGCATGCTTTTCGACCCCTTGCAAAACCGCACTCTTTGCATTTACAGGGTCTTTGTTGCTAGAAGGTTAGCGCCCTTTTGCCAGCCCGAAAGTATTCCGATGCCGCCAGTCGTTGTCCGCCGTGCTCTGACCATTGGTCTTCTGGGCGCTTGCCTCTCGATACCGGTCGCGGCGGAGGAGAAACCGTTGTTCGAGCTTGGCGTGGCGGGTGGTGTGGGCTATCTGCCGGATTATCCGGCGGCGGGACAAAACCATTTCAACGGCATCGCGCTGCCGTTTCCCGTTTATCGCGGCGAGATCATCCGCTCCGACAGCAAGGGGCTGTTGCGGGGGCGTTTGGTGCATAGCCGTGACTTCGAGCTGGATATCTCGCTCGGCGGATCGCTGGATGCCGATTCCGACGACAACGATGCCCGCAACGGCATGCCCGATCTTGATCATATGGCGGAAGTGGGACCGCGCCTCCAGTGGACATTCGCCAGAGCCGCCCGATGGGCAAAATTTGATTTAGAATTACCAGTTAGAGCGGTTTTTTCGACTGATTTCTCAAGCGTGGAACATCGTGGTTTTCTGATCGAACCGCAACTGGCCTATCAACATGATAACTTTCTCGAAAGCGGCACAAAGTTGAAGCTGGGCCTCTCCGCCGTGCTCGCGGACGAGGATTTACAGGACTATTTCTATCAGGTGGATGCACCGTTCGCGACGGCAACCCGGCGGGCCTATGACGGGCAGGGGGGCTATCTGGGCAGCAAGGTCCGCCTTTTGGTCCAATATCCGCTTGGTAAACGTTTGAAGTTATTCATGGCCGGCGACCTGAACTCGCATCACGGTGCCGCGAACGAGGATAGCCCGCTGTTTCGCGAAGATCTGACCTATGGCGCCGGCGTGGGCCTGATCTGGTCGTTTTTTCAGTCCAAGCGGACGGTCAACGAATAGAGCGGCGCCTGATCAGCCGAACAGAGAGAGAATGGCGTGCGGCGATGAATTAGCAATGCTCAGCGCTTGCACGCCAAGCTGTTGTTTGATCTGTAGCGCCTGAAGCTTGGCACTTTCCTCGGCCAAGTCCGCGTCGACCAGATTGCCTACGCCAGCGCGCTGGATATCTGTCAGTTTGGTGGTGAATTCGGACTGAACCTCGATACGCCGCGCCACGGAGCCAAGTGCCGCCAATGAGTTCGTGACCGAGACAATCGCGGAATCGATCAGCCCCAAAGTTTGCGAAGCATTCGATGAGTTTTCAAGATTAGCGTATGGCTGTCCAAACTGCAGGTAGATCGGCGACATATCCTGTGCCGAGACGGCGATGGTGCTGCCATCAACGGTGCTCAACACCGTGGTGCCCGAGGCTCCGTTTTCAAGCAGATTTATGCCGTTGAATTCGGCCGTGGCGACAATCGTGGTGATTTGATCGCGGAGAGCCATGAAGTCATTGTTCAGTGACGTGCGCGAGGCGGTATCAAGGCCCGCCTGATTGGCCTGCACGGTCTTTGCCTTCAACTCGACCAAAAGGTCCGCGATTGAAGCGCCGGCTTCCGTGGCGACACTGACCATGGCGGTGCCATTCGCCAATGCGGTCTTGACCGCATTCATACCGGCGATGTCGCCGCGCATGTTTTGCGCGATGGCATAGGTCGAGGCGTCGTCCTTGGGGCCGCTGACCTTCAGCCCGGTGGTAATTCGCAGATTCGTGGTTTCCAGGCCCTTGTTCGTGGCATTCAGGCTTTGCAAGGCAAGCATCGCACTTCTGTTGGTTGGTACAGACAGGGACACGTTGCAATTCCTTTCAGGCACGGGTCGATTGCGATTGGCTGTCTTTATCTACGTAAAAATTGTGCCAAATTTCGTCGCCGAAGTTGTCCATATCTTGTGCCGGGTATGTCGCAAGGCCCAATACACCCGGCAAATTTTGCCGCATCGCAGATGTCATGGGGTGGAAGCTGCCGTTTCGCACGCATCAAGGGAGATCAGGCCCGGCAGTTTTGTTGCGCTAACAAATGGGGCTTGGTTGCCGCTTCAATTTCGGTTTCTTGCAGACTACCCCACGTCTAATTCACCTGTTTCTCGTGGCCTTCCCAATAGGGTTTGCGCAGTTCGGTCTTCAGGATCTTACCCGCGCCGGACAGGGGCAGCGGGTTTGTTTCGAACGATACGCTGCGGGGGCATTTGTAGTTGGCGATCCATTCATGACAATGGGCGATGACGCCGGCTTCATCCAATTCCTCTCCCTCGGCCAGACGCACGATCGCGTGCACCTGTTCGCCCCATTTTTCATGCGGTATGCCGATGACAGCGCATTCGACAATGCCTGGGTGCTGATAAATGGCGTTCTCAACCTCGGCCGAGTAGACGTTTTCGCCGCCTGAAATGATCATGTCCTTGACCCGGTCGACTACATAAATAAAGCCGTCCTCGTCCATGCGGCCGCCGTCGCCGGTGTGCAGCCAGCCGTTGCGCAGAGTTTGGGCGGTCAGTTCCGGCAGATTCCAATAGCCCAGCATGACGTTCTCGCCCTGGCCGCAAATTTCACCCACCGTACCGCGGGGCACCTCGATGTCATCTTCGTCGACGATCTTGATCTCGACACCGGGAACGGCCACGCCGGCGGATTTGATCTTGCCGGCCAGCGGTCCTTCCTCGACCATGCGGTTGGGCGGCAGCGCGGTCAGCACCGGGCCCGCCTCGGTCTGGCCATAGACATGATGGAACTGGGCATTGGGAATGACCTGCAAGGCTGTCTTCAAGACCGCCTCGGGCATGGGCGAGGCGCCGAACAGGACGTGGCGGATGCTGCTCAGATCATAATTGCCGACGTCCGGGTGATTGACGGCCATGTTGATCATGGTGGGAACCATCAGGGCCAGGTCGATCTTGTTGTCTTGAATGGCCTGCAATGTGGCGACCGGCTCGAAGCCTGGAATGATTGTCGAGGCACCGGCCATCGAGGTGATGGCGAACATTGCCGCGCCGTTGGCCAGATGGAACATGGGTGCGGCGTGCAGATAGTGGGACTCGGCGGTAAAGCCGGTCTCGCCCGCGATCTGCAGTGAATTCAACAATAGGTTCCGGTGGCTCAACATCACGCCCTTGGAGCGCCCCGTGGTGCCGCCGGTGTAAAACAGACCGGCCATTTCATCGCCGCCCTTGTCCAGCGGCCCCATTTCGCCGGCGCCGTCAATCAAACCTTCGTACGACAGCATGCCCTCCGGCGCGTTGCCGTCGCCTACATGAACCATCGTCGTGACGCTGTCCAAACGGCCCTGAAGCTTGGGCAGCATTTCGGTGAAATTGTCATCGATCAATAAAACCGTGGCGCCGGAATCATTCAGCCAATGCTCGACCTCCGGCGGCGCAAGGCGGGTATTGATAGGCACGAAAACCCCGCCGGCCCAGGGTACCGCGAAAAAATATTCGAGATAGCGGTCGCTGTTCAGGGCCAGCATGGCGACCCGGTCGCCGATGCCTACGCCAACACCCTGCAGGCCCGCCGCCAGACGCGATACGCGGGAGGCGAAGTGCTCCCAATCCTGTTGCCGATCCTGGAAGTTGGAGGCCAGCCCAGCCCCATTCATCTGTGCCGCCCGATTGACGATAGAACTGATGCGCATGGCCCCGCTAACCTTCCTGTTTATGCGTTATGTTGGCTCGATTATTGGTCATCGCCATGCAGGCATCAACCCTCGTCGTCCCAGCCTTCAGGCAGTTCGTGGGCCAGGCCTTTATGGCATTTGATACAGGTAATCCCTTTTTTGCGCGCCTTGTTGTGGCGTTTCTGGGAGCGCCGTTCCTGCTTGGTCAGGTCCATGAATTCAAAACTGTGGCAGTTGCGGCATTCCCGTGAATCTGTCGCCTCCATTGTCGCCCAGACATTTTTGGCCAGTTTCAGGCGTTTGGCCTCGAATTTCTCGCGGGTATCAATGGTACCCATGACCTTGTGATAGAGCTCGTTCGAGGCACGCACCTTGCGGATGACTTTATGGATCCATTCCTTCGGCACATGGCAATCGGGACAAGTGGCGCGGACCCCGGTCCGATTGTTGTAGTGAATGGTTTCCTTGTATTCCTCGAATACGTTGTCACGCATCTCGTGACAGGAAACGCAAAAGGTTTCGCTGTTGGTCAGTTCCATGGACCAGTTGAATCCGCCCCACCCAATGACGCCCATGGCGATGCCGATAATAAGCAGGCCGCCAAGTGATACGGTTCGGCTGGGAGAGGTCAATTTGCGCCACAGGCTTTGTTGTTCCGGGTTCTCGTCCATGGGTCGGGTCATCTTTCAAAAGAATAATATTTATCGCGCATAAAACTGGCCGGCACCTGGATAGTCAACTGGGCGCCGGCCAGAATTTATTCAGTTATGTGGTGATCGTTACTTGGCGCCCATGAAGGTGTTGGCGACAAGCGGTTTGGTATCCGCCTGGGCGACATGGCACTGAGTGCAGAAATAGCGCGACATATTGATCTTTTTGCCCTCCTTGCCGTTGTTGTCCATGAAATGGCTGACACCGATCAACGGTGCTTCCTCTTCCTTGTAATTGGCCTTGCCATGGCATTTGATGCAACGGTTAGCCTTCAGGTTAATCTTGTATTTTGCCACTTTATGGGGAATCAGCGGCGGCTGGGACTTGAAGTTGCGCGCGATCTTTTCCTCGTCGAGTTTTAGTTTGTATACCGGTGCCGGTGCTTTTTGGGTCTCCAGCGCCACGGGCCCCCGCAGTGAAGTCACGGCATCGGCCATGGCCGTGCCGTTGGGCGCGAAGGCGAACAGGGTAACAATCATGGCGGCTGGCAGTAAGGCCGACATCTTGGCGATTAGGCGTTTCATTGCAAATCCTCCTAAATGATAACGCGAAGTTGGTTGTTTCATTTCAAGCTCCATTTATTTGCCCCCAGCCTTCAAGCGGCCTTTTTCAGGTCCTTGCCGGCCGCGGGTCGTGATCTGGTGACGGTTGGTTCGGCGAAACGCGAACCGAATTGGAATACGTTGAGAGCGCAGACATCGATGCAGCGCCCACAGTTGCTGCAGGCACCAGCGTCAATGACCGGGCCGGTACCGCTTTTTTCGCCCTTGAGGGCGGGCGGGATGACTTGTTGTTCCGGGCAGACCGCGTAACAGTCCATGCAATCGTCGCAGTCGCCACGGTAGGTGGCGCTAACCCGAAAGACGGCTGCCTTGCCCAGGGTGGCGTAGAATGCGCCCATGGGGCAAAGATGGCCGCACCAGCCCCGTTCGCTGAGCAATAGATCAAACAGGAACAGCGCCAGTGCCACGCCCCCGGCCCAACCAAGGCCAAAGATCAGGCCGCGGTAGATCATGGTGACGGGATTGACCAGCTCCCAGGCAGCCACGCCGGTCAGAAAGGCGACCGCAAAGGTCGTGGCCAAGAGCCAATAGCGCGCCGCCCTGGTGAACCTCAGGCCGCCGTGGATATCGAGCCGGACGCGAAGCCAATGGGCGGCATCGGTGATAATGTTGATTGGGCAGACCCAGGCGCAATAGACCCGCCCGCCGAGCATCAGATAAACCCCCACGACGATCCCGGCGCCGATCAGGGCGGTCATTTCGGGAACATGGCCGGCCGCCAGGGTTTGCAGCAAAATAAAGGGATCGCTCAGGGGCAGGGTATCCAAGGTCAGACTCGATGCGATGGAGCCCTTGACCAGATAGTAACCGCTCGCCGGTCCGGCCATGAACAGGGCCAGAAAACCGAACTGGGACAACCGTCGCAGGATCAACCAGCGGTGCGCGGCAAGCCAGCCCTTGGTCGTGATGGCATCGCGGCCTGGATAACGCTTTGTGCTCATGGTTTGGCCTCCACCGCGCTATCAGGCATTCGGTCGGGCAGGTCGGTGATGCCCTTGACCAGGGCTTCGCCCTTCTTTTCCTTTTCCTTCCAGCCCAGGCGGTAATGTTTGCCAAGCTTGCCCTTGGCAAGATCGCCGGGCAGAACCTTAATGGCGGCATCTTCCAGGACACAGGCATGCTCGCACTTGCCGCAGCCGGTGCAGGCTTGGCTGTGAACGGTG
Organism: uncultured Rhodospirillaceae bacterium; assembly: GCA_964590195.1. GTDB lineage: Bacteria > Pseudomonadota > Alphaproteobacteria. The sequence continues at coordinate 30,426 of CAZPWJ010000050.1, forward strand.
GGAATAAACGAGGCGTGTTTACCGGTCCGTGTATTGGGCCGGTACTCAAGGGTGATGGCCTTGCCCATTGCCGGACAGACCCGGTAGCAGACGTCACAACGCAGGCCCTGGAAGTTCAGGCAGGTTTCTTCGTCGGTTAAAACCGCCAGGCCCATTCGTGCGTCATCGATATCGGTTAGGCGCTTATCCAGCGCGCCGGTGGGACAGGCCGCGACGCAGGGTATGTCGTCGCACATCTCGCAAGGAACATCGCGGGCCACGAAATACGGCGTGCCAACGGCGACATCGTCTTCGATCCGGGCGAGACTGAGCGTGGGATAGGGGCAGCCGTTGACGCAGAGGCCGCAACGGATGCAGGCGGCAAGGAATGAACCTTCCGCGCCGGCGCCCGGTGGGCGCAGGGCGGAAACGGGCAGGGATTTGGCCCCTGTCGCCAGGTGAGCCAGACCGAGACCCGCCAAGCCTACGCCGCAGGCGGTCCTGGCTGTATCAGCCAGAAATTTTCTGCGATTGCGCGCGCCAGCGTTCATGGTGCCGTGCTGTTTCACTGGAATTCATCCGTGCTTACGAATTCGGGATTTGCTCCGGAGGCCGGCGGCGTAACCGCCGGCCCCCCGAACAGTTTGCCGCTAGGCCGCAACCACCCTGCAGGCGCACTTCTTGAAATCCGTCTCTTTCGAAAGCGGATCAGTGGCGTCCAGGGTTAGTTTGTTGACCAGCTGCGAGGCGTCGAACCAGGGCATGAAAATCAGGCCCTCGGGCGGCTTGTTGCGGCCCCGGGTCTCGACCCGGGTCAACACTTCGCCACGCCGCGTCTGCACCTTGACCTCCTGACCCCGTTTGAAGCCGCGCTTCTTGGCGTCATCGGGATGCATGTAGATCTTGGCGTTGGGGAAGGCGCGGTACAGCTCCGGCACCCGCCGGGTCATGGAGCCGGAATGCCAATGTTCCAGCACACGGCCCGTCGACAGCCACAGATCATACTCTTTGTCCGGGCTTTCGGCGGCGGGTTCATACGGCGCGAAGATGATGTTCGCCTTGCCGTCCGGCTTGCCATAGAACTTAACGCCAGCTCCCTTGGGCACATGCGCGTCATAGCCTTCGCGGAACCGCCACAAGGTTTCCTTGCCATCCATGACCGGCCAACGCAGGCCGCGCACCTTGTGGTAGGTATCGAAATCCGCCATCTCGTGGCCCTTCTTGGGACCTTCGAACTGGAAGCGTCGGTATTCTTCGAAAATGCCCTTTTGCAGATAGAAGCCGAAATCGGCGGCTTCGTCGTTGTCATAGACATTGCCGGCGGCGTCCTTGACCGGGTCGGCCGGGAACTTGTCGACCTGACCGTTCTTGAACAACACCTCATAGAGTGATTTGTCCGCCGCGTAGCCGCTCTTCGCGATTACGTCCTTGGCCCAGACTTCCGCCAGGGTGAAGCGTTTGGAGAATTCCACCAACTGCCACAGATCGGACTTTGACTCGCCCGGTCCCTTCACCTGCTGACGCCAGAACTGGGTCCGCCGTTCGGCGTTGCCATAGGCGCCTTCCTTTTCCATCCACATGGAGGTGGGCAGAACCAGATCGGCGGCTTGTGCGGTTACGGTGAAGTAGGGGTCCGAGACAACGATAAAGTTCTTTGGGTTACGATAGCCCGGCAGCCCTTCCTCGTTCATGTTCGGGGCGGCTTGCATATTGTTGTTGCACATCACCCAATAGGCGTTGAGCTTGCCGTCCTTCAGCATGCGGTTTTGCAGCACCGCGTGATAGCCCGGTTTTGGCGGGATCACGCCTGGAGGAATTTTCCAGATCTTCTCTGCCGCGGCCCGGTGTTTTGGCACCTTGACCACGAGGTCAGCAGGCAGGCGGTGGGCAAAGGTGCCGACCTCGCGCGCCGTACCGCAGGCCGATGGTTGCCCGGTCAGCGAGAAGGGGCTGTTGCCGGGCTCGGAAATCTTGCCCATCAACAGATGCACGTTATAGAGCAGGCCGTTGACCCAGACGCCGCGGGTATGCTGGTTGAAACCCATGGTCCAGTAAGAGCTGACCTTTTTCTTGGGATCTGCATACAGTTTGGCCAGCTTCAACAGCTTGTCCTTGGGCACGCCCGACAGCTCCGCGGTATAGTCCAGCGTGTATTTGCTGACTGCCTTGGCGTATTCATCAAAGGCAATCTTGGTCAGCTTGCCGCCCTTGCCGGTTTTTTTCTTTTCCAGCGGATGATTGGGCCGCAGGCCGTAGCCGATATCGGTGACGGTCTTGGTGATATTGACATGCTTGTCCAGGAAAGCCTTGTCGTAGGCCTTGGTCTCGATGATGTGGTTGGCGATGTAGTTCAGGATCGCCAGGTCGGTCTGCGGCGTGAAGATCATGCCGTTGTCCGCCAGTTCGAAGCAGCGATGCTCGAAGGTGGACAGCACATGCACTTCCGAACCCTTTTTGGTCAGGCGGGTATTGGTCAGCCGCGACCACAGGATCGGATGCATCTCGGCCATGTTGGCGCCCCAGAGCACGAAGGCGTCCGCGTGCTCCAGATCGTCATAACAGCCCATGGGCTCATCAATGCCAAAGCCCCGCATGAAGGCGCCCACGGCGGAGGCCATGCAGTGCCGGGCGTTGGGGTCGATGTTATTGGAACGCAGGCCGGCCTTCATGAACTTGGCGGCGGCATAGCCTTCCCAAACCGTCCATTGTCCTGACCCGAACATGCCGACCTTGGTCGCACCCTTCGGATCCTGGGGATCAATCGCCGCCTTGAACTTATCGGCCATGATATCGAAGGCCTGGCCCCAGGAGATCTCCGAGAACTCGTTCGAGCTCTTGTCGAACTTGCCGCCCGCGCCGCGCAACAGCGGTTTGGTCAGCCGGTCCTTGCCGTACATGATCTTGGACAGGAAATAGCCCTTGATGCAGTTCAGGCCCTTGTTGACCGGCGCATCGGGGTCACCTTGGGTGGCAACAACACGGCCATCCTTGGTGCCCACCAGCACGCCGCAGCCGGTGCCGCAGAAGCGGCAGACGCCCTTGTCCCAGCGGATACCGTCATTAGCGGCTTTCGCTTCCTTCATCGTGGCCGGCAGGCTCATGCCGGCGGCCACGGCGGTCGCGGCGGCGGCATTGGTTTTAACGAAATCTCGTCTGTTCATCTTCATGATGTCATTTCCTCCAACATTTTGGATTCGCTATCGCAATGGTGATAAACCAGGGATGCCGAAAGCACCCCGTTGACCGAACGCAGATCCGTCAGCGTTTCACTGGCGTATTTGTCCGGCGTGTCTTCGATGGTGACGACCAGGCGGCCGTCATCAGCGGTTTGATGAATGTCGATGCCCGGCGTCGCGGCCAGGGTACGGGCCACCGCTTCCAGGCGGCTCGGCGTGGTCTGTACGAACACGCCGCAGATATTGAATTCCGATTGTGCTTCCATAATCACTGAGACCTAGTTTGCTGACCGTCTTGGCGACGGGGTGATAGGGTGATGGCCCCGGCCGGGCAGTAGGCGACGCAGGCGCCGCAGCCGCTGCAGGCATTGGGATCGACGATGGGCTTGCCGTGGGCCGCCGGATGTCTAAAGCGGATGGCGCGGGCATCGCAGGTCTCGGGACAGACGCGGCAGACCACGCCCTTTACCGAGAGACAGCTATCGGAGATCTTTAGGCGCAGGCTCCAGGGCCGGCGGGTCCCGCCGTCCTTGGCACGCACCGGGCCCAGGACATCGGTGGTACAGGCCGCGACGCATTCGGCACAGAAGGTGCATTCGCCGCCTGAGAACGAGATCTCGGGAAAACCGCCCCGGCCCTCGAATATGATCTTTTCCGGGCAGGCTTCGGCGCAGGCCATGTCGCGGCTGCAATGTTCGGTGAAATGGGCTTCGCGGGTTGCCCAGGGCGGACGGATAACGTCGCCTTCGGCGTTAAAACGCCCCCTCAAAAACCCCGCTCTGGAAATGGCCGTAACCATGATACTCGACCTAACGAACGAACCATGGGGGCAATATGCGCCTTTGCCCCATGCCCTGCCTTGACGGTTGTCAAGAATTTTCTAATCAAGTGATGACTAATTAAAAAAAATTCGCGCGCACGCTGTTTAAGCCACGCACCAGGGCGGTTTTGACGTCAGTCCGATCGTTACGGTTTCTTAACCAATTGTGGATAACTTGCACGATGCGGACACGTGTACGTGTTCGTAACGGCAAACCGCCGGTAACGGCGGGACGCAAAGCTACCGGTCCTAACGTCAATCCCGGCGTTCGGATAGCGGAGCTGCCGAAAGGAGTGCAGAATGGAACTCAACCTTTCGCCGTCGTCGACAACTGTCGCCGACAAACTTCGACCGGTTGACGTGGAAGCTTCCCGTCCGGTCGAAAAAACCGATGAAAGCGGTGGTGAGAAAGCCTCGCTCGAGGCGGAATCCTTGAAAGTGGCTGTGGCCGCCAAGGATGGTGATGAGGAGCAGCCAAGAAAGTCGGCTGTGGATTCGGATACGGGTCGAAACATCGATCTTTCCGTCTGATCAACGCGATCCTTCGCCCTGGATTCCGCTCCTTTATGGCGCGACAAGTGCGCCGATGAAAGGTAGGGTCCGGGGCGATGCGCGCGCTTATTATGTTTTTCATTGCAATGGCCTTCGCCTTACCGGTCCAAATGACGGACGCGGCCGGGGCCGAGTCGAAACCGCCCACCGCCCGTACTTCGGGCGGTTCCTGGCAGCTGCTCAGCGGGCAGGATTATCTGGAACTGGCGGAGTATGACCGCGAGGTCTATATCACCGGCATCAATGATGCCTATAACTGGAGCTACGTCGCCGGCTTTGAGCGAATGAAGTGGCTGGTGCCTTGTGTCTACGGGCGCAAGGCGCAGCAACTATCCGCGATGTTTTCCAAATGGCTGCAGGCAAATCCCGAACGCTGGCACGAGCCGGCGGCGAAACTGTTTCCCTTTGCCATGTTTGAAACCTGCCGAAAGCCGAAGAAAGAAAAGGACAAGGAAAAAAAGCCGAAAAGCTGAATTGCCGCTCGGTTGAAGCGCGCCTTTGACATTGTCATGGCCGGCGTTTCCGCCAACCGCGTCAATAGGCCGAAAGTGGCGCCATACACCGCTTGACACTGGGGCCAGCGGGGCGGTACATGGTGCCCGCTTCGTTGGGGGTGTAGCTCAGCTGGTTAGAGCGCTGGCCTGTCACGCCAGAGGTCGCGGGTTCGAGTCCCGTCACTCCCGCCACGAAGCCT
>CAZPWJ010000051.1:0-33398 GCA_964590195.1 uncultured Rhodospirillaceae bacterium
ACTGGGGACACCGGGATTATGATTCCCGTGCTCTAACCAACTGAGCTAAGGAGCCGCTGTATGGCACCGGCACGGGTGCGCCGGGGCAGGAGGGATATAGGGTTCCCGGACGCCTACTGTCAAGATGTGATCGACAGACTTCCTGGGTAGGATTAGATTGCGGCGAAATCCGTAACATTGTCCCAGTCGAATTAGTGGAAGACGCCGCCATGTCCCAACCCAACGACCCGATCGAGCGCTTTCAGGCCTGGCTGGCCGAGGCGGAAACGTCGGAGCCCAATGACGCCACCGCCATGTCCCTGGCCAGCGTCGATGATGACGGCATGCCCAACGTGCGCATGGTGCTGTTGAAGGATGTGGATGACCGCGGCTTTGTCTTTTACACCAATTTCGAAAGCGCCAAGGGCGAGGAGCTGTTGGCCAATCCCAAGGCGGCGCTGTGTTTTCATTGGAAATCTTTGCGCCGTCAGGTTCGTGTGCAAGGCGCCATCGAGCCGGTAACGGCGGAAGAGGCCGATGCCTATTTCGCCTCCCGCGCCAAGGACAGCCAGATCGGCGCCTGGGCAAGCCAGCAATCCCGGCCCCTGCCCGATCGTTTCGCCCTGGAAAAGGCGGTCGCCGTGTACGCCGCCAAGCATGGCCTGGGCACGGTGCCCCGGCCGCCCTATTGGTCCGGCTTCCGCCTGGTGCATGAACGGATCGAATTCTGGACCGACAAGCCGTTCCGCCTGCACGACCGCGAGGTCTTCACCCGCGACGGCGACAACTGGGCGACGGTAAAGCTGTTTCCCTGATTCTTTTCGCTCACGCTTGTGCGCTGACGCGCACCGCTAGGCGGGTGCGGCACAGTAGTGCCGGGCCGCCGTCGCGGCCTGGAAGAAAGGGGGCTAGTGTGACGTCGTCGCTGTCTGGCTAACCGTCGCCTCATTGTCCCGTGGCACTAGATACCCGGATCAAGTCCGGGCATGACGATTTTAGTGGTTTCATAGCGTTCTCACGTCATTGCCGGGCTTGACCCGGCAATCTTTCGATGCGCTACAACAACGTGAAGATGCCCGGATCAAGTCCGGGCATGACGACTGGGGCAGTCTGTGCGCCATGTTGCGGCTACTTTTGATCGACCCTGGGCGCCAGCAGGATCGGGGCGAAGGTGGCTAGGAAAATTGCGAACGCGCCGGTCCAGCACAGGCCCGATGCCATCAGGGCCGCCTGCGACAGGTCGTCGTTCAGGAATGGGCTGGCGACCCGTAGAATTGGCGTCAGGACGAACAAGGCATAGGCGGCCAGCATGGGCCGGGGCAGGATCAGGTCGCGGCCCGAATGGCCCAGGCTGACCCGGGGCATGATGGCCATGATCATGGTGCCCACCGCACCCACGGCGGCGGCGTGGCGGGCGGCGGCCTCTGGTACCGCGCCAAGATATTGCCCGCCTTTCAGGAACAGTGCCAGGCAAAGCCAGAAATAGGCCAGGTGTAAGATCCAGACCAGGGGATGGGCATAGGTCTTATGGCCGCTCCAGCCGCGCAGGCGGATCAGATAGGCCAGGCCCGCCAGCATGGCCAGAATGCCGATGTAGCGTTCGTCCAGCACGGGCGAGAGGAATTCCGCTCCTGCCACCAATATCAGGCCGATGATACAGCCGCGTTTCAGCCATTCCGGATGCACGATGGGCAGCACCTCGCCCTGGCGGCGCATCCAGTTGGCGGAGAACATGGGGATCACCCGGCCCCCCATGATGGCGATGACGATCAGCAGCAGGTTCAGCATCAGCTCCAGCGCGGTGCCGGAAAGCTCCTCGACGAAGGCGCCTTCTAGATCGTCGGTGAAACCGGCCATCTCCATATGCCAACAGAAATTGGCCAGGGCGGCCAGGCCCAGCAGAACGATGAAGCCGTAATTGCGACGGTTTTGTGCCTTCACCAGCTTTGCCCCGATGGCTAGGCACAGACCCAGCGAAAACAGCAGGTCCAGCACCATGGCCCCCACGGGGCCGATAATGCCGGCGCCCAGTATGGCCAGCCGCCCGATCAGCCAGGCCCCGGCCAGGGCGGCCAACGGCGCGCCGCTCAGTGGCTTGCTCGACGTCCATTGCGGCACCGCCGTCAGCAGAAATCCGGCGACGGCGGCCAGGGCAAAGCCGAACATCATTTCGTGGCCATGCAGGGCGCCGGATGGATAAACCTCCGGCAAGGCCCAGGCATCGCCCAGCCAGCCGGTCCAGGCGCCCAGGGCCATGGCGCCGTATGCGCTGGCGGCCAGGAAGAACGGGCGAAACCCGACGCTGAATAAAATCGTTTGCTTCGGCATAAATGTAGTGATTCCTAATTTTGGTTCGATCGCCCGTCAGACGGGTTATAGTACGGCAGCAGCGTAAGTGCAGAATTGTGGCGAGAGGTTCCCCATGTCGGCGTCTTCCTACCCCCTCGAAGGGGTCACCATCCTTGATTTCGGTCAGATCTACAATGGGCCATATGCCTCCTTCATGCTGGCCATGGCCGGGGCCCGGGTGATCAAGATCGAACCGCCCACGGGGGAGCCGTTGCGCCGGCGCACCGCCGCCGATGGCGGTTCCGTCCCCCTGGCCATGCTGAACGCCAACAAGGAAGGCGTCACCCTGAACCTGAAGACCGAGCGGGGCCGCGAATTGTTCCGCAAGATGGTCATGAAGGCCGACGTGGTGCTGGAAAATTTTGCGCCCACGGTGATGGACCGCCTGGGCGTCGGTGCCGACGAGCTGATGGCCCTGAATCCGCGGCTAATCTATGCCTCGGGCTCTGGCTATGGCCGGGACGGACCCCGGCGCGACGATCTGGCCATGGACCTGACGGTGCAGGCGGTGGGCGGTGTCATGCACGTCACCGGTTTTCCCGATGGCCCGCCGGTCAAGGCCGGCCCTGCCATATGCGATTTCATCACCGGCACGCACCTATATGGCGCGGTGATGACCGCCCTGTTCGAGCGCGAACGCACCGGCAAAGGCCGCTTGGTTGAGGTCGCCATGCTGGATTGCATCTTCCCCACCCTGGCTTCGAACCTCGGGATGTATTTCGGACAAAAACAAAAGGGCGCCGAGATCCTGACCCGCACCGGCAACCGCCACGGCGGTCTGTCCATCGCGCCCTATAATGTCTACGAGGCCAAGGACGGCTTCGTGGCTATCATTACCGTGGGCGAGGGGCATTGGCAGAACCTGCTGGTTGCCATGGGCCGCGAAGACCTGGCCGAGGACGAGCGCTATCTGACCACCGATGCCCGCGTCGTGCATATGGAGGAGGTCGACAAATTGGTCGGCGACTGGGTCGGCACCATGACCAAGACCGAGGCCGAGGCCGCCGCCCAGCGTCATCATATCCCCACCGCAGCCGTGCGTGATCTGGAGGAAGTGGTGAACGACGAGCACATGCACCAGCGCGGCATGCTGCAATGGATCGACCACCCTGTCGTGGGCCGTATCGCCGCCCCGCACAGTCCCATCAAGGTGCATGGCGTCGAGCCAAAGGAGCTGACCCTGAACCCGGAGGTTGGCGAGCATAACGACAGCGTCTATGGCGAATGGATGGGCCTGGACGAAGCCGAGATCGCCAGCCTGCGCGAGGACGGCGCGATTTAGAAGAAAATTGCAGAAAATCTGGAATTTCGCTATTATACAAATAATGCACAATTTATTTGGTGATTTTGATGGCTGATATGATCGTGGTAAAGGCCACCGAATTTCAGAACAAGTTTGGCCGCTACCGCTCACTGGCGCATCACACCCCGGTTTCGATAACCAGCCATGGTAATCCGGACTTGGTGGTGATATCGGCCGCGGAATATGCCCGCCTGAAGTCCAGGGACAGACAGGCACTACGGGCATGGGAGCTTTCGTCAGAGGATGTGGCGGCCTTGGCGGCTACGGAACTCTCGGAGGATGCGACCAAGTTCGACCATGAACTGGATGAGGACTAGGGCTTGGCGCTATCCGAGCCGCAACCTGGTCTTGTCATCAACTATGCCTTTTTGTGGCCGGACGAGGCTGATAGAGGTTTGGAAGAGGGGCGCAAGGATCGCCCCTGTGCCATTGTACTCAATGCCAAGAATCAGGATGGCGAGCGCATTGTTTTGGTCGTGCCCGTGACCCATAGGCCTCCGGCGGATATGACGCGAGCCGTCGAAATCCCGGCGGCGACCAAGGCCCGGCTGGGTCTTGATCCACAGAGGTCATGGATCATTACCGACTGCTTGAACCGCTTCATCTGGCCGGGCCCGGATATCAGGCCATTGCCGTCGGGGGATGTCGCATTCGGCCTGTTGCCGCGATCTCTAACCCAAAAAGTGATCTCGCGGGTCTTGGAAAATCATGCTCAAAAATCGAGTAAAATTACGCCGCGGTCCTAGCGTGGACCTACTTGGCAGGGGCTGACCCTATTTCCTTGGTGCGCGCTTGACCGACGTTGAGTAACAAGCAAGAGTATTGGCATAAATGTTCGCGTAAATTGTAGATCCTTCCGAGTTTTGTCGCGTTACCAGCCGTCCATGATGCGGCGGCGCAGCAAACGTTGGAGGTTCCAATGCAACAATCCGTACAACAGTCCGAAAATGACGCGCACTCTCTGGTCTTGGGTTATCTGACGTTGCGTAGAGCCGTTGGCCTGCTTGGCCTGACCCTGCCGTTCATCCTCGGCTTCGGTGCCTGGCTGATTTTCCAGACCGGGCTGCAGGAAACCGTCAGCGATTATTACTACACCGGCATGCGGAACATTTTCGTTGGCGTGCTCTGTTCGATCGGCGTCTTTCTGATGACCTATACGGGCTATAAGCAAGTCGATGACAGGCCCGGCGATCCGACGGGCATCTTTCATGTCTCGGGCGCCTTTGCCGTCGGCGTGGCGCTGTTCCCCACTTCGCCTAGCGATCCCACGACGCTGGAGCAGGTCGTCGGTATCATGCATCTGGCCTTCGCGGCGGCTTTCTTTTGCACCCTGGCCTATGTTTCGCTGGTCCTGTTCACGCGAACCGATCCGAGCAAGCCCCTGACCGCGCGCAGACGGGGTCGAAATCAAATCTACCGGATTTGCGGCTGGACGATCCTGGCCGCGATCGCCTTGATCGTGTTGCTGGCCATATTGCCTGACAGTATTGTTCAGGCGCTCGGCAACCCGGTGTTTTGGCTGGAATCCATCGTGGTGATGGCCTTCGGCGTCTCCTGGCTGACCAAGGGCAATGTCATTTTGCAGGACGTGAGCTGAGATTTAGGAACTACAGGGCAATCCCGAGGCTGTCCGCCGCGAATTGGCGCACCGCCTTGTAATCCGCCTTGCCGTTGGCGGCGCGCAGGGGAAGGCCCGCCGCCAGTACCCGTTTCGGCACCTTATAGCCGGCCAGGCGGTCGTGAACATGCTGGCGCAGTCCGGTCTCGTCCAGATCCTCCCCGGCCATGCCGTCGGCCAGATCGATCACGGCGGTGACCGCCTGGCCCCACCGTTCGTCCGGCACGCCGACGACCAGGGCGTCATTGACCTGGGCGTGGGTCTTCAGGGCTTCCTCGACTTCCTCGGGGAAGATCTTCTCGCCGCCTGAATTGATGCAGATGCTGCCCCGGCCCAGCAGAACCATGGTGCCGTCCGCCTCGACCAGGCAATGATCGCCGGGAATGGCATAGCGCACGCCGCCATAGGTCTTGAAGACCTGCGCCGTCTTTTCCGGGTCCTTGTAATAGCCCTGGGGCAGGGGGCCGGCGGCGGCTAGCCAGCCTTCCTGGCCGCTGCCCGGCACCACGTCCCGGCCATTGTTGTCCAACACCCGCGCCGTCTCGCCGACGGTGAACTTGCCGGTCGCCACCGTGCCGTCCTTGCTCGTTATGGAGCCGCCAAAGCCCAGGGCCTCGGTGGCGCCGAAACTGTCGATCAGCATGACATCGGGCAGATGCGCCAGCAGGGCCTGCTTGTTCTCCAGGCTCCACATCACGCCGGAGGAGGAGATCGATTGCAGCGAAGTCAGATCATACTGTCCGGGCGCCGCATCCAGGGCGCGGACCAGGGGCGCGGCAAAGGCGTCGCCGACGATATTCATGCGGTCGGCGCGATGGCGGGCCGCTGCTGCCCAGGCTTCGTCCGCATCGAACGAGGCCGAGGGCAGGGTTAAGACGGCACCGCCCGATACCAGGGTGCCCAGCATCAGGGCAAAACCGGTACCGTGCATCAAGGGGCATGTGGGCATGGAGGTGAGGCCCCGGCCATTGGCGGCAATGGCGGCGAACAGCTGCGCCGGGTTCTCGGGCACCGGGCGGAATGTCCGGCCTACATCCAAGGTGCCCTGGTAGAAGTCGCCTGCCCGCCACATCACCCCCTTCGGCATGCCCGTGGTGCCGCCGGTATAGATGAATAGGCCGTCTTTTTCCGAACGCTCGATGCCCAGGGGGGCGCCATCGCCACTGTTGGCCAGCTCCCCATAGGGCCTGGCGAAATCCAATGCCGCGCCGCCGCCCTTGCCTTCATCGGCAATTTCCACGAACAGCTTGACCTTGGGCAGGTTCGGTTTCAGGGCCCGAATGTTCTCGCGGAACTCCGCCGCATAGACGATGACCACGGCATCGGCGTTGTCAAAGATGTAGTGCAGTTCGTCATGGCGGTAGCGGTAGTTGACGTTGACGTGGATCAGCCGCGCCTTGACGCAGGCCGCGAAGCATTCGCTGTATTCGGGCCGGTTGCGCATATAGAAGGCGACCTTGTCGTCGGTGCCGGCACCGGCGGCCAGAAAGGCGCGGGCCAGATTGTTGCTGGCTTGGGTAAATTCAGTCCAGGTGCTGACCCGATCGCCATGGATGGTGGCCGGCGCATCCGCCCTGACCGTCTCGCCCACCTTGTCCAGAATGTCGCCCAGTATCCAAGTCATTCATACGCCTCAAACAATATCATTTCGATTTTTCGCGGCGCCGTACGCCAGCCGGGTTCAGGTCGCTAAGCGCCTATCTTCTGCCGCTTCACCCTGATGCCCTCCGCTTCCCGGTCCCAGGTATCGGCGGTAACGCCGGCGTCCTTCAATAGGTGTTTTTGTACCTTTTGCGTCGGCGTCTTGGGCAGGTCGTCCATGATCCGGATATAGCGGGGCAGCATGAAATGGGCCATGCGCGGTTCCAGGAACTGAAACAACTCCAACGGATCGATGCTCTGGTCCGGCGCCGGGGTGACCACGATCATGACCTCGTCCTCGCTCAGCTCGCTTTGCACGGGAATGGCGGCGACTTCGCGGATGGCGGTGAAGGCGGTGACTTCCGATTCCACTTCGAAGGACGAGATGTTTTCGCCCCGCCGGCGAATGGCGTCCTTGATTCGGTCGACAAAATAGAAATAGCCGTCCTCGTCATACTTGAAGCCGTCGCCGGTGTGGAACCAGCCGTTGCGCCAGGCCTGCGCCGTGGCCTCCGGGTTTTTGTAATAGCCGTGGTTCATATCCCAGGGCCGGTCCGTGCGCAGGATCAACTCGCCGGCGACGCCGGGTGCGACCTCGCAGTCGTTTTCATCCACTACCCGCGCTTCGACGCCGGGCCTGACCTTGCCGCAGGTGCCCGGCTCTGGCGGAAAGGGGTCGGATATCATCGGCGAGGAGACTTCCGTCATATTGAATGTGGTGCGCATCTCGATGCCATAGCGCCGGCCCACGGCGGCGGTGTCCTCGTTCCACGGCACGCAGGTGGCCTTGCGCAGGCTGTGGTCCTGGTCGTTGTTGCTGGGCGGCAGCTTCAAGAGAAACGGTATCATGGCGCCCAGCAGGCAGGTCATGGTGATCTCGTTATCCCGGGCGGTCTGCCAGAACTCATCGGTCTTGAAGTGGGTATCGAGAAAGCAGGAGCCGCCATTGGCAAGGGTGACAACGAAAAACACCGTGCCGCCCACATGGAACATGGGCAGGTTGACCAGAATGCGGTCCTCGGCGGTGATATATTCATACGGCTCCGGCCCCATGGCATAGCCCTGAACATAAGACGACAGCACAGCCTTGGACGGCCCCGTGGTGCCGGAGGTGAAGATTATGTATTGGGTGTCCCAGGGCTCGACCACGTCGGGCATTTCCGCCAAGCCCTCTTCGGGCAGCAGGGCCGATGCCGGGTGGGTGGTCTGTTTGGCCAGGGTCGCCTCGCCGTTGGTAATGATGACATCGGTCAGGGCGCCGCAATCGATTTCGTCCAGGCGCGGCGCCAGGTCCGCGTGGCAGATCATCAGGCTGGCATCGGACAATTGCACCACGTGCTGCAACAGATTGCCCTTGTAGGCGGTGTTGACGGGCACGTACACGGCGCCGAGATAATTCAGGCCGAACCAGATCAGCACGGATTCACGGTTATTGGGCTGCCACGAGAGAACATGGTCGCCCTTCTTGACGCCGCGATCGGCCAGGCCCTTGGCGGCGCGGCGGGTCAAGGCAAGGGTTTCGGCCCAGTTCCACTGTTCGCCGCCATAAAACATGATGGCGGTGTCATCGGGCTTTTCCCGTGCCCAACGTTCCAACAGATTGCCAAGCACGCAGACATCCCGTGACGGCATGCGGGGATCATAAACCATGTGAGGACCTCAACTCCGAAACAACGCTGGTGCCATTCTGGCACATGATTGGGGGGTGCGGTCAATTTCCCTCGGCGGCAGGGATGAAGATAGGTCCAAATATGGACTGAAATTCGGATGTTCCCGAGCTTAGGCTGTGCGATGATTTTTGTATCGAATAAATGGGGGTCAGCGCCCCGAATGCTAATCGGGGCGCTAAATTAAAACGGTTACATGACTGTCGACATCAATATTGATCCGTCGCTTGGGCTGAAACAGGCCGTGTTGACGGAATTGCTGGAAATTTGGCGCGGCCAGTGTGATGGCGCGGTGATGCCGCCATGGCCCGTATTCGATGTTTTGCGAATTCCGGTGGCGATCCTGCCGCGCCTTTATCTAATCGATGGCCTGGAAAGCAACCCGCCGCGGCCCCGTTGGCGTCTGTTGGGAACGCACACAACTGAAATACTCGAACGTGACAACACCGGAAAGTATTTCGACGAAATTTATTCCGCCAAGGATACGCGGGATATGGCCGCGCCCGTTCTTTGGGTGCGGGAACAGCAGGCGCCATTGCGCCTCAGTGGCCAGACAAAGTTCGCCGACAAGGACTGGATACATTACGAATGCGCTTACCTGCCCTATTCCGGGGAGTGTGGCGATGTGGCCATGGTCCTCGGCGGCATCGTCTATGAAAACGATCCGGCCTAACGTCTCGGACTAGCCGGGTCCCGCTATCGGCCTGCTTGGCGCGACCACAACCCTTCGCGCATGGATTTACCGAACAGCCGCCGCTACACTCTTGCCTTGGCGGAGGGAGATCGTTTCATGAGTTTGCGCGTTGGTGTCGATATCGGCGGGACGTTCACTGATTTCTGTGTTTTTGACGAAGACAGCGGCGCCCTTCATACGCTGAAGGTGTTGTCGACGCCGGAGAGGCCGGGCGAGGAAGTTCTTACCGGCATCCGCGAGATCGAACGCCGCCACGGCGTCACGGCGGACGATATCAGCTATTTCACCCACGGCACCACGGTGGGTGTAAACACAGTGATCCAGCGCAAGGGTATTAATCTCTGCCTGTTCACAACAGAGCATTTCGAGGATGTGCTGGAAGTCGCCCGCCTGAAAATGCCCGACCCATATGATTTGTTTTCCCGCCGGCCGGTGCCCCTGGTGACCCGTGAAAAGGTATTCCCCATTCCGGGCCGTATGCTGTTCGACGGCAGCGAGGACATGCCCCTGGATGAAGACGCCGTGAAAGCCGCCATTGCCGGCGTGCGGGCGGTGGGCGGTGAAGGCATCGTCGTGTCCCTGCTGCACAGCTATCGCAATCCCGCGCACGAGCGCCGCGTGGTGGAGATCGTCAGGGCGGAGGCGCCGGACCTGTTCGTGGTTTCGTCATTCGAGGTCTGGCCGATCATCCGCGAGTATGAACGCACGGTGACGGCGGTGGTGGCGGGCTATGTGCAGCCCAGGGTCAGCCATTATCTGGGTTCCTTGCAGGCGGCCCTGCGCGAGGCGGGCGTCGGGGCGGAAGCCATGATCACAAAATCCAACGGCGGCGTCATGACGGCGGAGGCGGGAAAAAACCAATGCGCCCAGATGCTGCTGTCGGGCACTGCCTCGGGCGTTATCGGCGCCTGTCAGGTCGCCCGCATGGCGGATGTGGAAAATGCCTTGAGCCTGGATATCGGCGGCACCTCGGCCGATGTGGCCGTGGTCCGTGCCGGCGAGCCGCAATATGGCGTGGGCGAGATGATTGGCGAGTTTCCCATCCATATCCCCACTGTTTCGGTTACCTCGATTGGCGAGGGCGGCGGCTCCATCGCCTGGATCGATCCGCACGGGGTATTGAAAGTCGGGCCGGAAAGTGCCGGCTCCACGCCGGGGCCTGCCTGCTATGGCAATGGCGGTGACCGCCCCACCATTACCGATGCTTTTGTCGTTTGCGGCTTTTTGGGTGAGATGGGCCCCGAGATGAAACTGGGTTACGGCGAAGTGACCATGCGCAAGGACTTGGCCGAGGCCGCCATTGCCAACCTTGCTGAACCTTTATCCATGAGCATTCAGGATACGGCCGAGGCGATTATCAAGATCGCCGTTTCGGGTATGTATTTGGAAGTTTCCAAAATGGTCTCCCGCTATGGCATCGATCCTCGCGAGATGTCCCTGGTGGCCTTTGGCGGCGCGGGGCCGATGCTGGCCTGCCATGTGGCGCGTGAATTGAACATGCGTCGCATCGTGGTGCCGATGACGCCTGGTGTGTTGAGCGCCTTCGGCGGCCTGATCGCCGATATCAAGAACGACTTCATCCAGACCGTCTATCTGGACCTGGACGAGAGCACCGCCGGGATAATCAAGGATGGCTTCGCGGATCTGCGACAGGCGGCTCTGAGCTGGTTGCGTGAAGAGCAAGGCTTCGAGGGCGAGGCGACGTTGTTGTTTTCCGCCGACATGCGTTATCGCGGCCAATCCTATGAAATCGACACCTTGGTGGAAGCCGATGGCGATACAGCAGCAATGGCGGCGGCGTTCCACGCCGAGCACGAGCGCCTGTACGAACATGCGGACCGGGAGGCGCCGGTGCAGGTGATCAACCTGCGCCTGGTGGTGGTGGGCGAGCCGCCCAAGCCCGCCCTCGCGCGGCTGGAGGAAGCCGATGGCGATGTGGTGGCCATCGGTAAGGTCCAAGTTCATACGGGCGGACAACGCCACCGGGCGGACATCTACCGCCGGGGCGATCTTGCCGCCGGGCACCGCTTCCGGGGCCCGGCCATTGTCTCTCAGGACGATTGCACCACCTGCGTGCTTGATGGCTTCACCGTTACGGTTGATGGCCATGGCAATCTTATAATCGAGGCGGAGGATTAAGCCATGGCCGTCGATAGCATCACCCTGGAAATCCTGAAGAACCATTGCCGGGCGGCGGCCGAGAGCATGGCTTTCACCCTTTACCGCACGGCGCATTCCACCTTCGTCAAGGAGACCGAGGATTTCACCACCGGTCTGACCACGCCGGAGGGCGAGACTTTCGCCACGCCGACCGATCTGGGCGCGACCTGGTTCGTCGGCCTGAACTACAAGAACGTCATAGATCTCATCGAGCATTATGACGAGGGCGATATCTGCCTGACCAACGATCCCTATTCGGGCTTCGTCTCCACCCATTCACCGGATATGCATATCTGGAAGCCGGTCTTTCATCAGGGCGAGATCGTCTGTTTCGTGGTCGGTCATATCCACAATACGGACGTGGGCGGCGCGGTGCCGGCCAGCCTGTCGCGGACTTTGTCCGAGGTGCATCAGGAAGGCATCCGCATACCGCCCGCCAAGATTTTGGAAAAGGGCGTGATCAATGATGACGTTCTCTCCATCATGCTGGCCAACGTACGCATGCCGGAACAGAACTGGGGTGATCTGAAAGCGCAGATCGCGGCCATGAACACGGGCGAGCGCCGCGTGCACGAGATGATCGCCAAATTCGGCGTCGAGACTTTCAAGCAAGGCACCGCCGATCTGCTGGACTATGCCGAACGCCAGGCCCGCGCCATTCTGCGCGAGCTGCCGGACGGTGAATATGTCTTCAACGACTATATGGACGAGGACGTGGCCGAGGGCTATCCCTGCCGCATCGCCCTGAAGATGACCATTGATGGCGATGATCTGCTGTTCGACTTCACGGGCAGCGATCCGCAGATCGAAGGGTCGGTCAATATTCCGACGGGCGGCGAGGTGCGCCATGTGCTGATGATGATCGGCCTGGTCTATGTGCTTTATTCCCTGGACACGCGGCTGTTCCTGAATGCCGGCATCGCGCGGATCTGCCGCTGCATCCTGCCCTCGGGCAGTATCGTCAATCCGGACTTTCCCGCCGCCGTGGGACTGCGCACCCTGTCGGTGCAGCGCCTGCAGGCGATTATCTTCGGTGCCTTTGTCCAGGCCGCGCCCGAGCGGTTGCCGGCCAGCCCGGCCAGCGGCGGGCCGATCATGAATGTCAACGCCATCGACAATCTAACAGGCCGCCGGGTGGTCGCCTCGATTGACCCCATCACGGGTGGCTCGGGCGGCATGCCCTGGGGTGACGGCACGGAAGGCTCGGGCGCCAACTCGGCCTTTCTGAAAAACACGCCGGTGGAAATCAACGAGGCGGAGGTGCCGATCCGCATTCTGCGCTATGGCCTGGCGCCGGATTCGGGCGGGCCCGGCACTTTCCGGGGCGGCATGGCCACGGCCCTGCATTTTCGTGCCGGGGCGCCAAATACCCGCGTCACCGCCCGCAACCGCGACCGCACGCGCTTTACCTCCTGGGGCGTGCAGGGGGGATGGTCCGGCGCGCCTTCGGTATTCCTGCTTAATCCCGATAGCCCGGACGAGGTCAACCTCGGCAACACCGATATCCTGAGCATTGATCCGGGCGACGAGATCCTGGTTATCAGCGGCGGTGCGGGCGGCTGGGGCGATCCGTTGCGGCGGGATCCGGGCGCGGTCTTGCTGGACGTGCGGCGCGGCTTCGTTTCGATCGACGCGGCGCGGCGGGATTACGGCGTGGTCATCGCCGGCGGCGAGTTGGACGAGGCGGCGACGGCGGAATGCCGCGCGGCGCGGCCTGATGAGGGCTATGACGGCTTTTTCGACTATGGCCCTGGCCGCATCGAGTTTGAAAACCTGTGGACCGAGGCGAATTACGCCGCCCTGACCGAATTGCTGGGGGCGTTGCCGGTACATTGGCGGTTCTTCGTCAAGCATCGGGTCTTCGAGGCCATGGAGGCGCTGGCGGAGAGCGAACGGCAGGGGGATGGCGGCGAGGTGCGCGTCATTTTCGCCGAGGTTATCGCCCGTTATCCGCAACTGGGCGCGGCGGCCGGAAATTAAGGCTATTTCTCAAGGATTTGGTAAAAATATGGTGAGTGGCCCTAGCCAAATTTGATGATTTTGCTATGTTGCGATTTCCGGATCATCTTTTCATCATTAGTGGGCTCGGATGATCCGCTTGCCGATCCGCTGGTATCTTGCCAATTCGTCACCAGCGTTTGATAGGCCCGTGCATGTACCCCGATCGCGCCTCTGCTTTGCCGCGGTCTTGAGCTGCGCTCATGGGTGAGCCCACCGTCACTGAACGAAACAATGTAGCCTTTGCTACAGGGAGTACTATCGTGTCTACGAACGTGGCTAAGACAGCCGAAGATATTTCGAAAATCGCCTTTGGTTTCATGGCGTCCAAATCGTTGTTCGCCGCCCTCCACGTGGACATCTTTTCCCATCTTTCCGAAAACCCCAGGACCGAGGGGGAATTGGCCACGGCGACGAAAGTTCCCGTCAACCGCGTCACGACCCTGACCCGGGCCCTGCGCAGCCTTGGTTTATTGACGCAGGAAGACGGCGGCAAGCTGGCCAATTCGCCGGCGGCCGAGTTCTTTCTGGTAAAGGGCGCGAAATACGATTTCGGCGACTATTTGCGTTATCAGATCAATGGCCAGATGTATCCGGTGCTGGACCAGCTGAACGATGCGATGGACGGCAACCTGGACCCCGAAGCCATCGCATCCTACGCCAATTGGATGTCCGACCCGGTGCAGGCGCGGATCTATTCCAAGGCGCAGCATGCGGGTTCCCTAGGGCCGGGGCGCACCATCGCCGAGCTGGTCGACCTCGACGATGCCCGCACTTTGTTGGATGTTGGCGGCGGCACGGGGGCCATGGCCATCAGCCTGTGCAAGGCCAACCCGGAACTGAACGCGACCATCGTTGATTTCCCCAATGTCGCGGAAATCGGTTGGGAATACATCACCGACGCGGGCCTGGTGGATCGGGTGCGCTATATTCCGGCCAATGCCCTGGAATGCCAATGGCCCAGCGGACGTTGCGCGATCCTGATGTCCTATCTGTTCTCTGGCGTGCCCGAGGATAAGATCCAGCCGTTGATCGACGACGCTTTCGCGGCGCTTCGTCCCGGCGGCACCTTGATGGTGCATGATTTCATGGTCGATGCCGAAACGGTGGAGCCGCAAATGGCCGCGCTCTGGCAAATTCAGCACATGGCATTCACACCGGAAGCCGCCTCCATGACAGCGGCGCGCATCGCCGGGATGATGGAAAACGCCGGCTTCGTCGACGCCACGGACGCCGAGGTCATCCCCGGCATGACCCGCATCGTACACGCCCGCAAGCCCGACTAGATTCTATTACGGGGACACAATACTTAATTCAGTTGAATTAAGTATTGTGTCCCCGTAATAGGCGCGTTAGCAAGCGTTTATGGCGCGATTGGCACGCATAGTTATACCGAAGCTTCCCCACCATGTAACGCAGAGGGGGAACCGGCGGCAGGACGTGTTTTTCTCCGACGCCGATTACCGTCAATATATTAAGCTGTTGACCCACCATGCCCGTGAGGCGGGGACGGAGATTTGGGCCTATTGTCTGATGCCCAACCATGTGCATCTGATGCTCACGCCAGGCGATGAGCATGGTCTCCACAACGCGCTGCAAGAGGCCCATCGCCGCTATACCCGCCATATCAATTTGCAAAAGGATTGGAAGGGCTATTTGTGGCAGGGCCGGTTTGCCTCCTGTCCCATGGACGAGCGCCATATGCTGGCTGCCGCCCGCTATGTGGAGCTCAATCCCGTACGGGCGAAATTGGTCAAGCGCGCGGAGGATTGGCCATGGTCGAGCGCAAGGGCACATCTGGCGGGCGGGGACGATGGCATTGTCAGGGTTAAGCCGCTGTTGGACGCCGTGCCGGATTGGGCCGGCTTTCTAGCGCAGGGTTTGGCCCAGGACGATGCGGAGACGTTGCGCCGTGGTGAACGTACGGGGCGCCCGCTTGGTTCGGAGGCGTTTTTGAAAGATCTGGAACGGCGCACGGGCCGCGCTTTACAAAAAGCCAAACCGGGGCCGAAAAAAAGATCGCCCGGATCAACCACCGTGCGCGGCTAATTAAGGGGACGCAATACTTATCTCGCCTGGTATTTACTGCTTTGCGCGCTGCTGTAGAAAGAGATAAGTATTGCGTCCCCTTAATTTGCTGTTCAGATGATCCGCTCCACCGGTACGTTGCGCACGTCCATTTCGTAATCCAGGCCGGTGACCGGCGGGCGGGCGTAGTACCAGGTCAGTCCCGACGAGGCCGCGCCCCGGCCGACGATCTCGCTGGCCAGGAACGGATGCAGGTCATAGATGCTGTAAACCTGCGTCGTACCGGCATCGGCCCAGCCAACGCCTAAAGCCGTCATCCGCGCCTCCATGGTGTCGAGCACATGGCGGGCCTTCTCGGTCATGGCCTCGGCGGAGGTCTCGCCCAGGCGGACGATGCGATCGGCATAGTCGCCCGGCGCTTCCCTGGCCTCGGCCGAGCCGGCGATGACGAAGCTTTTGACATCGCCCGCGGGTTCGCTCGTCGGCACGGTGTAGCTGAACGCTTCGAACACGGGTTCGCTGGGCGGGTTGATCTCCGGGCAGACGTTGGAACGCGCCACGGGGTTTTCGTCGTCCTTGAAAATGCCCCAACGTTCCAGGGTGCCAACATAGACCCGGTTAAAGGCGATAAAGCCGGCATCGTCGAACGGTGCGGGCGAGCGCAGCTCACAGGCGCAGAACGAGGTGAAGGGACGGCCCATGGTGCTTAGATGCGCCTCGATGGCCTGGAAGCCTTCGGCAATGGGGCGGGGCCTGGCGAAACGTACCCGTTCGATGGCAAACCCAGGCAGTGCCGCGGCGCCGCCGGAATACTGAAAAGGCCCGCGTACATAGCGATAGCCGCCTGGTTCGAAATCCGCCGTTTCCAACATGCTCTGAAATCTCTCTAAAAATGCTGATGGGAAAATGCTGCTGGCACGCTACACCATCTGCCTTCACCGCGACAAGCATGGCCCGGAAGCATGGCCCGGAAGCATGGCCCAAAAGCATGGCCCAAAAGAATGACTTGGGCGGCATTTCGGATTCGCGGCTAAAATCGAATGAATGTTAGAATATATCCCAAGCGCAAATTTGTTGATTTAGGGGAGGAATAGTCCTGTGTGCGTGAATTTATCTCGAAGCGTCGCTGCCGGAGCCCGGTCATGAGCGGGCGCAGTATTAGAGGCAAGGTAGCCATCGCCGGTATTGGTGAGAGCACCTATTACAAACACGGCCAATCGCCGGATGCGGAATTGGTCCTTTTGTTGCAGGCCATATTAAGGGCGGCGGAAGATGCCGGCATCGAACCGCATGAAATCGACGGTTTCGCCTCCTATTCCAACGACCGTAATGACCCTTCCCGCATCGCGGCGGCGCTGGGCATTCCCGATTTGCGCTTTTCCAACATGCATTGGGGCGGCGGCGGCGGCGGCGTCGCGGCGGCGGTCGCCAACGGCGCGGCGGCGGTGGCCGAGGGCTATGCCGATTGCGTGGTGGTTTTCCGGGCCCTGGCGCAGGGGCAATTCCGCCGCTTTGGCCAGGGCGCGCCGGATCCGACGGTGTCGGGCGATGCGGCCTATATGTCGCCCTACGGTGTGATGTCGCCGGCGCAAAAATACGCCATGCGCGCCACCCGTTTCATGCACGACTATGGCGTCCATCGCGATGTGCTGAAAGCCATCGCCATGACCTCGTACCGGCATGCGCAAAACAATCCCCGCGCCGTGATGCATGGCCGTCCCCTGGATGGGGAGACCTACGACAACAGCCGCTGGATCGTCGAACCGGTCAATCGGCTGTTCGATTGCTGTCAGGAAAACGACGGCGCCGCCGCGCTGATTTTGGTCTCGGCGGAGCGCGCCAAGGACCTGAAGCAAAAGCCGGTCTATCTGCTGGGGGCCGCCCAAGGTTCCGACCACCGCTGCGGCGCGCCGGTGATGAACGCCTCCAACTTCCGCTCCTCATCCTTCGCCACCGTGGCGCCGCGTCTTTACGAAACGGCGGGCGTGACGGCGGCGGATATCGATGTGCTGCAGAGCTACGAAAACTTCACCACCGGCGTCATGATGGCGGTGGTCGAACACGGCTTTTGCGCACCGGAGGAATGCAACGAGTTCTTCACTTTGGAGAACCTGGCGGCCCCCGATGGCAGGATGCCGCTGAACACATCGGGCGGCAATTTGGCGGAATGTTACATGCATGGACTGGGCCTGCAGCTGGAGGCGGTGCGCCAGATTCGCGGGCAGTCCTGCAACCAGGTTCCAGAGGTAAAATTGGCGATGAATATCGCCGGCCCCATGGTCACCCCGGTCAGTAGTTTGATCATGGGTTCAGAGGAGACATTGTGATGAGCGAGACATATTTACCCGCCGGAATGCCGGCTCCCGTACCCTCCGCCGACGGCCTCGATTTGCCCTATTGGGAGGGTACCAGGCGGGGCGAATTGTGGGTGCAAAAATGCGCCGGCTGCGGCAACTGGCAATGGGGTCCGGAGTGGCTTTGCCACAGCTGTAATTCCTTCGATATGACCTGGCGGCAGGTCGAGGGCAAGGGCGTGATTTACAGTTGGGAGCGGCCCTGGCATCCGGTGCATCCGGCCCTGAAAGAGCGCGGTGCCTACACCGTGGTGCTGGTGGAATTGCCCCATGCGGGCAACATTCGCATGCTAGGTAATCTGCTGGGAGCGGATGATCAGGAGGTGATTATCGGCTCGGAAGTGGCGGCTGTGTTCGAAGATCACCCCGATGCCGGCATCCCATACACACTTGTGCAGTGGGAGCTGAAAACGTGAGATTTCCGCCAAAGTATACATCAATTGTAACAAATGCACACCTAATGCAGCATGGTGCTGCATTATGACTCTTACCAAAATATGCCATATATGATATAATTTGATATGGTTAATTTACGTTAATAACTGTGCGCATGGCATTTGCACAAAGGATGTGACAAGCCGCATCACGAAAGGAGGCATGCCGTGAGAGAAACGCCCAAGCCGCAAGCCGACCGGGGCGCCGTGGAAGGGGAACTTGCCCTTGCCGCGGCGCTGATCGAGGCGCGAAAACATGCCGAGTTGACCCAGGAACAATTGGCCGCGCGGATGCAAACATCACAGGCCTCCATCGCCCGTTTGGAGGCCGCCAGAGGGAACCCTTCCCTGCAAACTTTGCGCCGCTATGCCGAGGCGACGGGCACGCAACTGAGGGTTATTTTCGAGGCCTGATCGGCGGGGTGCCGGCAAGGCGATGATCGACCCGGTTTTATAAATTTGGGAGATAGCCATGGCTGCATTTCAGGGTGTTCGGAGAGCCCGCAAGCTACCCGATACGGAGGGCCGAAACGGCTGGTACGAGACCCTGCCGGAGCCGCCGGAGGCGCTGCGCGTGCAGGGCGATGTAAGTTGCGATTGGGCTATTCTGGGTGCCGGCACAAACGGTCTGGCGGCGGCCCGGCGTCTGGCCGAATTGCATCCAGATGCCTCCGTCGCCGTGATCGAGGCGGGCCGTGTCGGCCATGGCACCTCGGGCCGCAACGCCGGTTTTATGTTGGCCCAACATGGCGTCGGACGGATCGATGATCTGGATATCGGCCGCCGTAGCATCCGGCTTTTTTCCCTGGGCCATGCCTACCTGCGTGAGACCGTCGAGCAGCATCAGATCCGCTGCGACTGGAGTGACTGGGGCCAGGTTTATGTCTCGGCCACGGACCAGGGCGCGGCGCATCTGGATGTGGTGGGCCGGGGGCTCGAGGCCCTGGAGGTGCCGATCCAGAACCTTGGCCGCGACGAGATGGAGGAGATTACCGGCAGCCGTTTTTATGACCGGGGGGTCCGCGTCGCGGGTTCGGCCCTGGTGCAGCCCGCCGCCATGATGCGCGGCCTCGGCGCTACGCTGCCCGAAAACGCCACCCTGTACGAAGACAGCCCGGTAACCGAACTGCGCGCCGTGGACGGCTTCCGCCTGACCTGTCCCGAGGGTGAGATCGCCGCCAAAAAGCTGATCCTGGCCAACCATGTTTTTGCCGAGGAAATGGGCTTTGCCCGGCACCGCATCGTGCCCATCGCCACCTTCGCCTCCCTGACTCGTCCCTTGGACGCGGCGGAGAAGGCAAACCTTGGCGCCGAGGAACAATTCGGCCTGTTGCCCGCCTCGCCGAACGGCAGCACCGTGCGCCTGACCCTCGATGGCCGTATCCTGATGCGCAACACCATGTCCTATGCCCGGGAGAAACGCTTCAGCGCCGATTTCATGGCCATGGTCGAGGGTCATCACCGGGAAAGCCTGCGGCAACGCTGGTCGGCCTTGGCGGAGGTCGAATTCATCTCCACCTGGGGCGGGGTCATGGGATTTACCCGCAACGAAGGCGGCATATTCGGCGAAATCGGTGAGGGACTTTATGCGGTATTGAGCACCGATGCCGCACCCATGACCCGGGGTGCCGCCGCCGGCAAGCTGCTGGCGGAGCAAATCGCGGGTATCGACAGCGAAGAGCTGCGCATCATGCAGTCGATCCCCAAAGCGGCCCTGATCCCCCCCGATCCGATCCTGCGCTTCATATCCCAGCGCCGGATCAGGAAATTCGAGGCTAACGAGGCAGCGGAGCGCTGAATGCCCTGGATTACCGGGTCAAGCCCGGTAATGACAAATTGACTGTTTGATGAAGTCTTAGTCGTCATTGCCGGGCTTGACCCGGCAATCTATGCCGGATCAAGGCCCGGACTTAAACGGTAAGCTTCCGGGCCGAAAAGCCGCCTAACCCCCACCCCGCAAATTATCCCAATCGCTGGGCAATTCGACGGCCTTGGAGGTCGGTTTGACGTAGACGCTGTGCATGCCCATCAGACGGTTGCGGCCCGGTTCGCCGCAGACGATCAGGTGCAGAATGTCCGGACTGGGCAACAGGCGTACCATTTCGTCGGGGCCGACCAGGAAGTCTTCCGGGAACATGCCCTTTTCGACCTTTTCCTCGATGGTGAACGCTTGCGCGAAGCTGTAACGGGTGTGCCATTCCAGCTCGCGCCGGGTCACCGTGGCGTTTTCGTACAGATAATTCCGCACGTCATCCTTGGAATAGCCTTCGTCGGCCAGGGACTGGGCGATGGGCGGGGTTATCAACAGGGTGACCATGTGGCGGAAACCATCCGGGCCGCGCTCGGGCAGGCAATGCAGGATGGTCTTTTTGTACAGCTCGCGGCAGAGCAGCTCCAAAGTGACCTGGGCGCCGCTTTTCTCGGACCTGCTGTGCGGTGCCGGCGGATAGCCCCAGATCATGGAACCGCCGGCGGTGACGACACTTTGTTCCGCATCGAAGCCGTGCTCCACATGGAATGGCTGCCAGGGACTGGCGGCTTCGTTCTCGGCCAACGCGAACGGCAACTGATAGCCAAAGGTGCCGAGATAATTCCGGCCTGGGCGATAGCCGGCGATATTGCGCACGATCAGACCCAGGGCCCGGCCAAGTGCCGGGTTCGGCCCGCGCGAAATCAACTGGCCGCGGGTTTCGATGCCCAATTGTTCCACAATGGGCCCGTTGATCAACAAATAGGGCACCAGGGTACCCGTGGTGCCGATGTTGCCCAGATTATAATACTCATCGCCAATGGCTTGCACGGCGGCGATCAGGATCGGCATATGTTCGGGCCGGCAGCCGGCCATGACGCCGTTGGCGGCTATATTGCGCGGCGTCGCGGCCAGGTTTGCCTGCGGCAACACGGCAATGACCTCGTCGGGGTCCCGCCCGGTAAAGCGCAGGAAGGCGGCGACGCGCTCGGGCGTCGGTGGGATGATGGCCAGGCCGTCCGACCACTCATTGCCGGCGAAATGCTCGTTGATCCGTTCCAGACTGCCTTCGAAGGCCACCGCGTCCGGTGCCGCGCCGGCGCCCTGGGCCTGGGCCGCGCCATTGGCCGAGCCCGTAAGGCCATTGACGATCTGATCGAACAGCGATGTCCGGATAGTCTCTTTGATGTCGTCGGGGTTTTGGATGCCGATGGCGACGGGATATTCGGCCACGGCCAGATCAGCCAGGCCGTCGGCCTTGGCGGCCAGACGGGCGGCTTCCGTGAAGCCGGTGATGGTCACGGCGACCCCGGGGATGTTTTCTCGTTCCGCGTTAACTACCGACCGCACCACGGCGGGCGTGCAGGTGCCTCAGCCGCCGTTCCCGGCGATGACGGCGTCGCAGCCTTTTTCCTTGGCCAGGGCCAGCATCTGGGCATCGATGTCGCGCTGATGCTCCGCCGTGCCCCGGATCGTGGAATAGGGAAACTCCGTATAGGGCACGAATTTGATGCCCCCGTAGCGTTCCGCCAACAGCTCACGGATAATGGGAAAGGTGAAGTCGCCCTTGAAATCGCCGTTCCACATCTCGGCGATGGTCATGCCGTCCAGGCTTTCGGGACGTGGCGCGGCGGCGCGCCCGGCAATGGTCTCGCTGCCCAGGGGGCTGATGACCTTGAATTTCTCGTCCGACATTCCTTACCTCCCAATCGGTCCAACCGATGGGGAGTTTGGCACGGCGTCGTCCCAACCCTATTGATCCGTATCAAGAGGGGGTCCGGGCAGCACACGCAGGCGGCAGCAACCGGGCTGCCCCGGCTTCCAGGTTTCGCCGGCGAAGGTAAAGCCCGCCGCCTCGAACAGGCCGCCGTCGATGGCGCCGGCGAACTTGCACAGCTGCTCCATATCGTGGTCGGACTTGTCCATCTCGGTCCAGCCGTCCTTCAGGGGGCAGCGTTCGAAGTAGATCTGCAATTCCTCGTCGTCGCATTGCACGACCTGCGGAACGAACAGATCGCCAATGCCTGGAATGCCGCCCAGGAAGGCTTCCTTCAGGCCGCTCAGATCATTGGGCGCGAATTCGGCAAAGTTGGGGCCCATGTCCTGGCCCAGGCGGCGGGTGGCTTCCTGGCCGATCTCCTGCGCCTTTTCCTCGCCAAGGTGTTCGCGCATGACATCGAACATATGGGCGTAGGCGACGGCGCGCATCTTCAGGGCGGCGCGCAGGGCCGACATGGGGATCATGGTTTCATCGCTCATGACGGGGTCTCCTGTTTCTGTCGGTTGAAATCGAAGCTGAAGTCGCGGCCGCATTTGCCCGTGTGGTGCAGCAAGCAGTGCCGTCCGCCGGGACCGCCGGGCGGTTGCACGCTATAGCCGACGCCCAAGGCATCCAGCCAGGTATAGATCCGCTCGTAAATACCGCATTCATACTCGGCGATGGCGCCCAGCTTGGCGATACCGTCATGGGCGAAGCAGCTTTGCACATCGACCCGCGCCGTGCCGTCTTCATGCCAGTGCCATTTAAAGGCCATGAAATCACCGCCGACCAGCTCGAAGGCGCCCTCGATAAAGGCGCGCAGCTGTGCGCTGTCATTGATGTCGCCGATGCCCAGGGCCTTGCGGATGCGCGCCACCTCGATCGGGCCCATGCCGCGGATGGCGGCAAGGTTCAGACGGTTGGCGGTTTCGATGCCCTGGTCCTGCAAGGCACTGGCGAACCACATGGCATCATGGGTCATCCAGCAGCGGATCAAAAGCTGCCGCACCGCTTCGTTCTCCAAATTGCCGCCGCAGCCTGCGTTGCTCGACATGACGGACCTCCTCGCGCGGTTTTTTCAAAACCGTAGCGCGCTTCCGCCGCCAGGGAAACCGCATTCCTCTATTGGCATTGCTTAGGTTACAATAGCCGCCATTCAAGGCTTGTTTGAAACCCCGCGCTGGAGATCAAAACATGGCCAATGCGACCGCCGTAGAAGCAGCCATCTCGGACTATTGGTCGGATGTCGATTACGAAGACCGCATGGTCGCGATCACATGCTTCGCATTTGAAAATGACGAAGTGGTCGAGGGGGGCTGGGTCGCCGGCCAATTGCGGGATTTCAATGGTGTTCTGGTTGATGGATCTTGCCCCCATAACTTGGCTGTGTTTCCGCGCATGGTGGACGCCATCGGCTTTGCCGCGCGGCTGCGGGAGCATCTGAATGGCGGTTGCCGTATCGGGATAAATCTGGCGGAGTTCGAAACCACGCCCGAGGGTTTGCCAGGCGCCGGGTCCAACTTCGCCAAACGGCTAATGAAGCAGAGCGAACCCGGCGGCATGACGGTTTCGGCCGTGGCGGGGCAGCGCATAACATCACGCCTGCTGGGTGGTGAAGACGGTGGCGCCATTGCCGGCGGCTGGCGCGGCTATCTTTATGCCGGCCTGCAATGGGGCGGCCTGCTGGGCTACTTCGCGGCCTGGAGCTACGCCATCTATTGGATGATCTCTTATCATACCATCCACGGCACCTATCCCTGCATGCCGGACTGGCTGTGTGGTTAGCGCAGTACTTCAGGATGGCGTGAAGATATTCAAGCCGTCGGCGTGGGCGACCGTGCCCCGGGCGCCCATGTAGTCGTTGGCGACCAGATCCGCCAGCAGGGCGGGATCTTCCGCCGTATTGGCGATGCAGCGGCTGCCGTCTTCCAGAACAGCCTTGATGATGGCATAGGAGGGGCCCGCGCGGTCATGCATGACGGTATAGGTTTCGATCTCGGCGCCGCCATTGGCGACTTCGACCGAGGTCCGGCCCTTGTCCGCGTTCAGGGCGGCCTGATACGTCGCGGGGTCTTTCGGTGCGAAGGGCTTGTCCGGGGCATCGGTGCTGTAGATACCCACGGCTTCCTTGGTGACATAGTTGCCGCAGGATGTGACCAGACCCTTCATGCCCGGTTCGGCGCGGACCCGGTTCATCATCTCGGCTATGGAATGGGTGACGTAGTTATTGCCCGGTCCGCCGAAGTACGGAAGGCCGCCGGTGATGGTCAGGCCGCGCGGATCGTCCAGGGCCAGGCCCAGTTCCTGACAGGCCAGCTGCACCGCCGATGGGAAGCAGCTGTAAATATCGAAGGCGCCGATATCGTCAAGGCCGCAGTCCGCCATGGCCAGGGCTTCCTGGCCGGCGACCCGCATGGCGGGCGAGGTGTAATAATTTTTGCGGTCCGAAACGAACCAGTGATCGTAGGTGTCCGAACAGCCGTGCAGATAGACCCATTTATCGCGCGGGATGCCCAGGGCCTTGGCCTTGGCCACAGTGGTTAGGATCAGGGCGGCGGATTGATCAATGAAGGCATTGGCGTTCATCAGCTTGGTATAAGGAAAGCCGATATAGGGATTGTCGGGGCCCACGGTGGCGATC
Organism: uncultured Rhodospirillaceae bacterium; assembly: GCA_964590195.1. Lineage (GTDB taxonomy): Bacteria > Pseudomonadota > Alphaproteobacteria. Next base: position 24,595 of record CAZPWJ010000051.1, read on the forward strand.
TGTTCGGCGGAAAAACCGTCGCGGCGGTCGGCCAGGGGATTATCGGCGGCAACGGCGGCGAAACGGGCGAACAGCTCGCCCAGCTTGGCGCCATGTTCTCCGACCGTGCGGCCCTTGTGATGGCGCAGGGCATTCTCGAACAGGGGATAGGCGAATATCGCGCCGGCCATGCGGTGGCGGTCTTCCACATCGTTCCAGCCGCGTGTTTCCACGCCCCACATTTCAGGCTCTCCGCCCGGGTCTTCGTTCCAGTCCAGATCCAGGCCGGCGCGCTGGGCCGCTTTTTGCGTCGAGAGCGCCTCGCCGCCGGCGATCAGGGCGGCGCCCAATTCGCCCCGGGTGATCATCTCGAACATCCGGTTGATGGACCATTGCACCATGTTGCCGCCGGGAAAGGTATAGATCTGGCGCCGGGCATCGTGGGCGCCAAGACGCGCGGCCAGGGTCCTTGGCGGATTGCTCGATTGACCAAAGGGCGAGGTAAAGCGCCATGAGGTATCGGAGAAGGAGCGGACGACCAGAACCGTATCCAGCGCCTCCAGCATGGCATCGCCGGCGCCGGTGTCTTCGGCAGCCTGACGCGCCGCCGCCGCCGTCAGATCCATCGGCGAAAGGGCCTTGGCGGGGTCATCTTCACGCTGGGTGATCTGGCTGCTGCCAACCAGGATGGGAATTCTACTCTCGTCCATAACGCGTCCTCTAATCTTACTAATTCAGCGGATATGGGCGTCCGCGATGGCCTTGATGCCGTCAACGCCGCTGCCGTCAAGAATGGTGACGACGCGGCTGATGCCGAGGTCTTCCAGTACCTTGAGCGAGTCCGCGCCGCCCTTGGGGCCCCACATGGTGGTCAGCTCGATCTCGTCATAGTTCCGCCCCTCGGCCTCGCAGGCGGCGCGCAGATCCGCCAGCATGGCGGGCAGTTCGTCTGGCTTGGCGCCGGGAATGAACCAGCCGTCGCCATGCCTGGCGATGCGCTGGTAGATCTTGCCGGCCCGCCCGCCCATGATGATGGGCACGCCCGGCTTCTGCACCGGCAGGGGATAGCTCTTGAAGCCGTGCCAGGAGAGAAAATCACTCTCATGCTCGACCACTTCGCCGGACCAGACTTTTTTCATGGCCACCATGTAGTCGTCAAAGCGGGCGCCGCGGCGTTCGTATGGCACGCCCATGGCGGTGAACTCCTCCCGCAGCCAGCCGATCCCGGCGCCCAGCATGAAACGCCCGCCCGAGATGAAATCCAGGCTGGCAACCTGCTTCGCTAGCAGCAGGGCGTTGGTCTGGGCCACGATGTTGACGCCGGTGGCCAAGCGGATGGTTTTGGTATGGGCTGCGATGGCGGTCAGTGCGATCAATGGATCGACAAAGGGTGTTTCCGGTGCCGCGCCCATCTTGCCGCTATGGTTGTAGGGATATTTGGATTGGTAATCCACCGGCACGATGACGTGCTCGAACGTCCAGACGCTTTCAAAGCCAGCGTCTTCCGCCGCCTGGGCCGTCGTGATCATCTGCTCCGGCGCCGCGATGCCGATATTGATGGGAACCAGTCCGAATTTCATGATTATTCCGATCTATCAACGAGTTCGCGCCAAACTAACAGGCCCGGTGCTGCCTGCATAGCGGGCGGTATTCCCAAGCCATGGTCCCGCTTAACGAGTTTATAAGAATATTCAGGTTTAATTACATTTAGGATATGACTTTGGGCGTATGGGTCGAGTTTACGAGTGGTTGTTCACCATGTATCGTCGCGCTAAACCGATGTTGACCAAGACCGTCGGAATGATTCCGGCCCCCGTGGGGTGTTATGGAGCTTAGCAAAGACGAACAACGCAGCCGCGACTTTGCCGATCTGTTGTCGGGCTGGTTCTGGGAGCTCGATGAGGCCGGTCGTTTTACTTTTATGTCCGGTCGCTTTTTTCAGATAACTGGTGATGCGCCGGGCTCGCTCACCGGCAAGAGCTTTGATGCATCTGGCTTTGCAATGCAGGATCCGGCGGACAAGTCGGCCTTTGAACAGGCTTGCCGTGAACGCCGGCCTTTCACTGACCTGGTTTCCACCCGCACATTATCCGATGGCAGGCGGTATTGGATACGGTCCAGCGGTGTCCCGGTTTTTGACGATGATGGCCAATACATCGGCCATCGTGGTGCCAGCACGGATGTGACGGCATTGATGGAGGCCGAGCGGGAGCTGCAGCAAACAGCGGCGCGGCTGAACGATTTCGCCGAAGCCAGCGCGGATTTCTACTGGGAGACGGATGCCGACTTGCGCTACGCCTATCTTTCGCCCGTGGCCGAACGGAGCATTGGCCTTGATCTGGCCGCGTCTCTGGGCCGGACACCGCGGGAGGTTATCGGCCCCGACTACGATCTCCAGGATAGCTTGAAGCATGTGGACGAATGCTTGCGGACGCGAAAACCGTTTCGCAATGTGGAATTCTGGCGGCGGCATGCGTCGGATGGCGAAACAATATGGATTCGCACCAGCGGCATGCCGTTTTTGGATGCGGATGGAAACTTTGCCGGCTTTCGCGGCTCCAGCACTGTTATTACCGAGCGCAGGCGGGCCGAGGAATCCTCCCGCGAAAGCGAACGGCAATTTCAGCTTTTGGCCGCGAACATAGCCGGCGGCCTACTTTATATGACCCCCGAGGGGCGCTACCAGTTCGTCAATCGTGTCTATGCCAGTTGGTTCGGCCTGGAGCCCGAGGATTTTGTCGGGCGCTCGGCAAAAGAGGTGCTGGGCGAGGATGTGGAGGCGCAGGTGCGGCAGTATCTTCTCGCCGCCGCGAAAGGCGAGACGGTAACCTACGAGGCAACCCGCGAAACCGTCGAATTGGGAACCAGGGATGTTCAGGTGACCAACGTTCCCTCAATCACGGCCGACGGTACAGTGGAAGGGGTATTTGCCTTGGTCACGGACGTCACGGATCTGAAGAGCCGCGAACGAGCCTTGGCGAAGAGCGAGCAAAATTTGGCCGAGGCGCAACGTATCGGCCAAATTGGTCATTGGCGTTTTTTGCACGGGGCCGGCCAATCCGAATGGTCGGATGAAATGTACCGGATCTGGGGTCTGGACGCGGATGGCGCGACGGTAAACCTGGAGGGCATTCTGGCGTCAATTCACCCGGACGACCGCCAAAGCGTAATTGACGCGCGCGAAGCCGCCGTGTCCGAGAACAAGGCATATAGTCTTGAGTTCCGAATTATCAGGCCGGACGGGGAAATCCGGTATATCCGTAACGAAGGCAGGCCTGAATTCGATGCCGGCGGCAACCTGCTGTCGATTTTCGGAATTTCCCAGGATATCACCGAACGCAAACAAGCCGATGAAGCCCTGCGTGACGGCGAGCGGAATTTCCGCGCCATTGCCGAGGGCTCGCCCGTTCCCCTGCTGATCACCCGCCAAAGCGACGGTACCATCCTTTATGCCAATCCCAAGGTCGGTCCGGTGCTCGGTCATGCCACGGAAGCATTGATAGGAAAAAAGATCGGCCCCTTCTTCTGGCGCCCTGGCGATCGGGATGCGCGCGCTGCACGGTTGAAGAGAGATGGATTGATCACCGATGAAGCATTGGAGATGGTGCGCGCCGACGGCACACGGATCTCTACCATTCATGCCCTGCAACCGATCAACTACGATGGCGAGGATGCAATCCTGGGCAGTTTTCAGGATGTGACGGAGCGCCTGCGCCTGGAGGACCAATTGCGGCAAGCGCAAAAGATGGAAGCGGTCGGTCAGCTTACCGGCGGCGTGGCCCATGATTTCAACAATTTGCTGGCGGTGATCATGGGTAATCTGGAACTGCTGCTGGAGCAGGTGGAGCGCGAAGGCAAAGCCTCGCAGCTTGCCATGCGCGCGCTCGCGGCGACCCAGCGCGGCGCGGACTTGACCCACCGGCTATTGGCATTCTCCCGCCGCCAGCCCCTGCGGCCGATCCCGGTTGACGTCAACGATTTGATTGGCGAAATGCATAATCTGCTGGTTCGCACCTTGGGCGAGGACATCGGTATAAAATTGGTGGGCGGCGATGGGCTGTGGCGCTGCGAGGTCGATCCGGGGCAATTGGAAAATGCCGCTCTCAACCTGTCGATCAATGCCCGTGATGCCATGCCGGACGGCGGTCTGCTGACGATCGAGACCTCGAACGTGCGCCTGGACGAAAATTACACCAGCTCGCAGGAGGATGTGGCCCCGGGTGAATACGTCCTTTTATCGATCAGCGACACCGGAACGGGCATGGAAAAAGATGTTATCGAGCAAGCGTTCGATCCCTTTTTCACCACCAAGGAGGTTGGCAAGGGCAGCGGTCTTGGGCTCAGCATGATTTATGGCTTCGTCAAGCAGTCAGGTGGCCACGCGCGTATCTATAGCGAGTTGGGCGAAGGTACGACAATGAAGATCTACCTGCCGCGTTTCGTCGCCTCGTCGGACGCGGCGGTGGCAAGTGAAATCAAATCCAGCACGGATGCGGCGGCGCGGGGAGAGGTTGTCGTGGTCGTCGAGGACGATGCCGATGTCCGGGCGGTAACCGTCGCCATTTTGCTCGATCTGGGTTATGAGGTTGTTGAAGCGGCTAACGCGGCGGATGGACTGGCACAGTTGGAGCGGAACAAAGGCGCCAATCTGTTGGTCGCCGATATCGTTCTGCCGGGCGGCATGGGCGGACGGGACCTGGCCGACAAGGCCTGCGCACTGTTTCCCGATCTACGGGTTCTGTACATTTCCGGCTATGCCGAAAACGCCCTCTCCCATCATGGCCGGCTGGACGATGGCGTGCAGCTATTGGTGAAGCCGTTTCGCCGCGAGGATCTTGGGCTGAAGGTCCGTGAGATCCTGGATGGTGCGCGGGCGTAATCAGTCTATGGCGGTTTCGGGCGCCTCGAGGAATGCCACCAGATCATTGATGAAATACGTCGCCTCGGCGCCGTCAATATAACGGTGATCAAAGCTGAGCGAGAGCGCCAGCATGGGCCCTGCTTCCAGCTCGTCCGCCCGCACTCTGGGCCGGACCACGATGCGGGATACCCATAGAATTGCCGTTTGTGGCGGATTAATAATGGGACGGGTGGAAACAATAGTCGACTGCTCCAGGCCGCCAGTACTGGAGAGGGTGAAGCTTCCGCCCTGTAGATCAGCGGTTTGCAATTCGCCCGCGCGGGCCCGTGCCGCCATGGCATCGATGGCCGCCTCCGCGGCGTCCAGGGGGGTCTGATCCAGGCCGCGGAGCACCGGCACCAGCAAACCGTCCTTGGCCGCCATGGCGATACCAAGATCGACGCCGGCATGGGGCAGCAAGGCGCCACCGGCCTCGTCAATGGTGGCGTTGAAACGCTCGTGACGGTCAAGTGCCGCGCATAGGCATTTGGCGATCAGGGGCAGGGGAGAGACGCCATGGCGCGCCATGGCCTCGGTCAGGCCGTCGCCCATGGCCTCGAATGAAGTGGTCGTTGTTGCCGCTGTTTGCAGTGAGGCGGTCAATTGCCGTGCCGCCACGGCACGGGCGCCCGCTAGGGGCAGGCGCCGGCTCGTATTCGGGGTCCCGCCCGCAGTGGACGCCGCAGCCTCCACATCGGCGGGCAGAATGCGGCCATCCGGGCCGCTGCCTTGCAGGGCCGCCAGATCGACGCCGCGTTCCTTGGCCAGCCGCCGCACGGCAGGCGCGGCAACGATGATATCCTTGCCGGCTTTATCCGCTTTTTGCTTCGCCGGCCCAGGCGTTGGCTGTACTGGCGGCGCCGGTTTTGCCTGGGCGGTGGGTTGGCTGCCATCTTCAGCGTCGATTTCCACCAGGACGGTGCCGACCTCGATAACCTCGCCGATCTCGCCATGGATCGCGGTGATGATACCAGCGCGGGGACTGGGCAGTTCGACGGTGATCTTGTCCGTATTGATAACCGCGATCTCGTCGCCTTCCTTGACTCGGTCGCCGGGTGAGACGCGCCATTCCAACAGTTCGGCCTCGTGAATACCCTCGCCCACATCCGGCAGTTTAAATTCAAACATTAGAAGTCGAACTCCATGGCATTGCGAATGGCGGCGGCAATGCGGGCCTTGTTGGGGCGGTAATATTCGTCCCCGCCGGAAAAGCCATAGGGCAGGTCGGGCGCCGCCACCCGGCCAATGGGGCAGTGCAGATAGCCAAAGGCCCGTTCCTGCACCGTGGCCGCCAGCTCGGCGCCAAAGCCAAGGGACAGCGGCGCCTCGTGCACCACCACCAGACGGCCCGTGCGTTGCACCGAGGCGATGATGGCCTCGATATCAAATGGCATCAGACTGCGCAGATCGATGACTTCGATGTCGTAGCCCGGATCTTCCGCCATCTGCTCGGCCACGGCCAGAACATCGTGGCGCAGGGGGCCATAGGTCAGCACGGTCAGATCGCTGCCCGGACGCACGGTGGCGGCTTCGCCGATGGCAATGGCCTGGCCGTCATCGTTTACCTCGCCGCGCAGGGTGCGGTAGAGCGGCACCGGCTCCAGCACCAAGGTGGGGTCCGGATCCCGGATCGCGGCCAACAGCAGGCCATAGGCGTCCTGGGGTGTCGACGGCACGACGATTTTCATGCCGCCACCGTGACAGTAATAGGACTCGGGGCTTTGCGAATGCCAAAAACCGCCGTTGATGCCGCCGAACGACGGTGCCCGGATCACCATGGGCACGCTGTATTGCCCGCCGGTCATCCAGCGGTATTTCGTGGCCCCGAACATCAGTTGTTCAAAGGCATCGTGGATGAAGCCCGAGAACTGGATCTCGGCAATCGGGCGCAGGCCGTACAGCGCCATGCCGACCGCATGGGCGGCGATGCCTTTTTCATCCAGCGGCGTATCGATCACCCGATCCGGCCCGAAACGCTGCTGCAGCCCCTGGGTGGTGCGGAAGATGCCGCCGGCGGTTCCGACATCCTCGCCCAGGATCACCACATCGCCGTCCCGCGCCATCTCGTGCGCCATGGCCGCGCCCAGGGCTTCCAAAACGGTCATCTGGGTCATGCCCCAGTCTCCAAATTGGTCTCCAAGTCGGTTTCCAGTTCGGCCAGCAGGCGCTCGCGCTGTTCGCGTAGTTGCCAGGTCGGTTCCGCGAAAACATCTTCGAACATGGCGGCCGGCTCACCGGGCGCCATGGCCTCGGCCGCGGTTACCGCCTCGTTCACCTCGTCCTGGCAACGTTGTTGCAGCTCATCCTCGGCGGATGCATTCCAAAATTGCCGGTCCTCCAAATACTTGCGCATGCGGGGCAGGGGATCCCAGCACTCCCAAGCGGTGACTTCTTCCGGTTGGCGGTAGAGGTCGGGATTGTCGGACGAGGTATGGAAGCCCAGGCGATAGGTTACCGCCTCGATCAAGGTCGCGCCGTGCTCCCCGATGCAGGCCAGGGCTTCCTTGGTCGCGGCATAGACCGCCAAGGGATCGTTGCCGTCGACGCGCAGGTTGCGGACCTTATAGGCGTCGCCCTTTTCGGCGAAGCTGTCGGCGGCGGTCTGCCGGTCGGTCGGAGTGGAGACGGCCCAGCCGTTGTTCTGGCAAAAGAAGACGATGGGGGGGCGGTGAATGCCGGCGAAGTTCATGGCGCTGTGAAATTCCCCGCGCGAGGTGGCGCCGTCGCCGAAATAGACGATGAAGCGGGTTTTATCGCCTTTCAGTTTGGCGGCCCAGGCTGCTCCGGCGGCGTGCGGCAGATAGGCCCCGACCTGGGTCATGCAGGGAATGATATTCAAGGCCCGGTCACCCAGCAGAAGGGGCAGGCGCCGGCCCTTCAACGGTTCATCGGCGCGCCCGAAAAACTGCGCGAACAGGCTTTGCAGGCTGGCCCCGCGCAACAGCATGGCGCCGGGCTCCCGGTCGGCCAGGAAAATCCAGTCCCCTTCGGCCATGGCAAGGGCCGAGGCGATGTGGGCCGCCTCCTGGCCCCTGGACGGGATCCAGAATTCCAGCCGGCCCGAGCGTTGCAGTTGCCAGCCCTTCTCGTCGATCGCCCTGACCAGGACCATTGTCTCGTACATGATACGCAATTGCGCCTGGCTAAGATCGGGCTCGGCCAGGCTGCCATTGGGCACGCCATTGGCATCAAGTACCTGGGCGATGGCCAGGTCCGCGGCCCGCTCCAGCAACGGCGCCACGGCTGGACGAGGCTGGCCGGCGAAGACGGACGGCGTGGATGGAGTGGAGGTCCCGTTCGCCATGACCTTGGATCCCGTGCTTGATTTGCTAAAAATATGAGGGCCAAGTGAAACGGCGCGGATTGTCCCGGTCAAGGGGGCGGGGGCAATGTGCGCTGTTTTAGCGCAGGTCGTAATGCACCGCGCCCATGATCATATCCACTGTGGTGCCATCGCTGGACAATGGATAAAGGGCGCTTTCAAAACTTAGCCAGTCCTTGCCGGCAAAGCCGGAGGTGCCGATCCAGCGCAGGGGCTTCAGGTTTTCAACGATCCAAATGAACGGTGCGCTAAGCGTGACCAGATCGTTGCCAGGATAAAATTCATCGAAGAACTTTCCGGTGGCGTCCCGGCCCGTGGCGGCGGTGAGATGGGTGCCGATCAAACGCCATCTGAGACGTATTTCCGGCTCCCGGCTAACATCCACCAATTCCAGATGCGGCAACAAATGCGGCGGCAGGTTGAGCGGATCAATGTCGTTACGGCCCGGCATTTGCCGCCCTCCCCGCACACGCCGCCAATAGTCCGTCGTTTCGATCAGCCGTTCGCTCTGGAAAATTAAGTCTGGATTGAAATCGCCCTGAACTTCCATTCGTGCCTATCCGGTTGACGCAGACACCCGCTACATCTAGTATCTGTCCATTA
>CAZPWJ010000052.1:0-32189 GCA_964590195.1 uncultured Rhodospirillaceae bacterium
ACATGATGGGCGGCGATTTCTCCTGGACCTTCATCATCCAGGCCATGCTGGTGGGCTCGCTGTTCGTGATCTCCAACTACTATCTGTGGAGCGGCATGACCCGCATCCCCGGTGCCGAGCGTTATTACAAGTTCATCAAATACATACTGTTCGCGCTGATCGTATCCTTCGCGATTTGGCTGACGCCGCATAACCTGCCGCTGACCTCTCTGGAGGTGGGCCAGATGGCCGGCAGCCAGTATCACCCCGTGCTCAAATTCCTCGGGCTGATGCCGGCCAAGAACGCGGTGGTTAATCTGATCATCCTGGCGACCTTCTTCAGCTTCCTGCTGTACCGCCGGGGCAATATGCTGGATGCGGTGTCGATCCGTGACCAGGGCAAGGGCGCGAAAATCGCCATCATCGTCATTGGCGGCGCCGCCATCGCCCTGGTGGGTCAGTACGCCGTTGCCATGCTGAGCATGGATCCGGCGGAACTGGATCTTCCCGCCGATCGGGCCGAATACATCCGCATGATCGGTTATCTTCTGATCGCCGAATGTGTCGCCGGTGTCATCGCGATTATCCTGGCGTTGATGGACAAGGGCAAGCTTGGCCAGGTGATCTACTTGGCGTTCACGGCGTTCAGCGTGACCGGTTTCCTCGGTGTCTGGGGCTTCGTGGTGATGGAGAAGGCCTCGCCGGTCCTGCGCAACGTTGCGGTGGCCCAGTTCATGCAGTTAATCAGCTGTCTGATCCTGGTCTCGGTAATCGATGCCTTCCTGTTCAAGCGGGCCAAGTCCCTGGGCGAACTGCAATGGGGCAAGATGACGGTGCGTTCGCAATACGCGCTGTTGCTGCTGACCTTCGTGATCACCATGAACATGGGCCTGATGGGCTTCATCCGCTCGGGCCTGCGCGGGGATTGGCATATTTTCGGCGTCATGCGCGACACATCCGAATGGGCCTATACCCCCAGTAACTTCGTCATGACCCAGCAGGTCGGTGGCGCCGTGCTGCTGTTCATGATCGGTTGCGCGTTTATGTTCTGGCTGGGCGGTATCGCCTCCAAGAAGTCGGAGGACTGATACCATGAATGTGACAGTGACACGGGTTCTGCCCTTCCTGCTGATCGTCCTGGGGGTTTATCTCTGGATTGGCTACTCCATCACCGAGTTGACCGGGGGCGAGCGCAAGACCTCCGCCGCCGTCGATGTCAGCCCGGAGGGCGGCGAGGCCATTTACTGGGGCAAGGGCCGGTGTTTCACCTGCCACAGCGTCGGCGGCCAGGGCAGCGCGGTGCGCGGCCCGAACCATGGCCAGTTCGGCGAGAAATTCCCCCTGCCCATGGGCGCGCGCGCGGCGGAACGGGCCAAGGAGCGGAGCGAAAAGGAAGGCAGCGAATTCACCGCCGTGGATTACATGGTGGAAAGCATGGCCTCTCCCGGCGCCTATGTGGTGAATGGCTATAAAAACGAGATGGCCGTGGTCTACGCGCCGCCGATTTCGCTAAGCCTGAAGGAGATCAAGGCGGTGGTCGCCTATCTGATGTCCCTGGGCGGTGATCTGGACATGGCGGCCATTGATACGGCCCCTAGCGAGCAGACCCAGGTTTTCTATTCCAAGATCGCGGCGGCGGCCGAGGCCGGCGGCGGCGATCCAGGCGCCGGTGCGATCGTCTTCGAGGACAATTGCTCGGAATGCCATACCCTGGCCGAAGAGGGCGGTGAAATCGGCCCGGTCCTGGATGGCATCTCGGCCAAGGGTTTGAAATATATCTCGGAAGCCATTTTGCAACCGGCGAAGTCCGTGGCCAAGGGCTTCGAGACCTATATCGCCATCGACAAGGATGGCCGCCAGAGCATCGGTCTGAAGACCCGTGACGAGGGCGGCGAGATCGACATCACCAAGGCCAACGGTGACGTGGTCACCCTTGCCAAGGGCGATATCAAGGAAATCAAGATCGACGATACCAAGAGCATCATGCCGGATGATCTGTCCGAGGCCATGACGGTCAAGGATTACCAGGACATCCTGTCCTTCCTGATGTTGCAAAAGCCCAAGGCGGCGGAATAGGCGGGGTCGAAAGATGCATATCCGTGAAAAATCAGTGATGGGCGGGCGGTCATGAAGAATATAAGAATTGGCAGCTTCCTATCGGTCCTGCTGACCCTGCTGGTTATCTATGCCCTGGTGAAATGGGGTATCCCAGCGATGTCTCGGGAAATAACCTCGCTGCCCTTCCCGTTGCCGGTGCCCGGCACCTTGATGTTCTTCTACATGGTGCTGACGATCATCGCGCTGTTCCTGTATGTGACCTTCTCCGAGGAAGGTATGGCGGACTTCCTGCGCCCGGTGAAGAAGTTCCTGCGCGGCGAGTACACCAAAATCCTCCGCGCCGTGGTGCTGACGGCGATCCCGGCGGTCGTCGGCTGGCAGGTCTATGAACTCGTCGTGCCCAAGGTGGAAGTGCCTTCGGCGCTGCGTATCCAGCATCCGTCTTCGAACTTCCCGAAGAGCTTCGAGGCCAAGAAGAACCCGTTCTCGGATCCCACCGAGGCCGAGGTGGATGCCTTCATCGAGCAGGCCAAGGCCAATGAGGTCGTCTTCATCCCGCAGGTGCAGGACGATATCGATCACTGGTCCGACGAGGTTGAACCCGATCATGTGCTGGAATTCTTCCCCGAAGGCGCCATGAGTAAGCTGCTGGCCCAGGTACAGGATGGCAACGTCGACAAGGCGACGGCAAAGGCCGCGCTGTTGGAGAAAACCCTGTTCGAGGGCCGCGCGCTCTATGCCATGAACTGCCGGGCCTGCCATGGCGACAGCGTCGCCGGCGACGGTCCCATGGCGGACGGCTTCAAGCTTCGCCCCATCGATTTTACCGACAACGGCACCATCGAAACCATTGTCGAAGGCTACACCTTCTGGCGGGTCACCAACGGTGGTCCCGGCCTGCCGACGGAAGCGACGCCGTGGGATTCGGCCATGCCGGAATGGAAACTCAGCCTGACCGAGGAACAACGCTGGCGGATTATCCTAGCCGAGTACGACCTGGCCCAGAAGACCCCGCGCATACCGGAGAGCCACTAATGCGGAGCATCCTTAAATATCAAGCTGCCGCCATCGCAGCCTTCGCCGCTCTCGCATCTGTTGGCTTGTCGGTGCCGGCCCAGGCCGCCTTCACGCCCTCCAAGCCCATGCCGGAGGCGACCGACGCCTTGCTGGAGCAGGGCAAGGGGATCTATTTCCAACGCTGTAGTTTCTGCCATGGCCTGTTGGGCGATGGCGAGGGACCGGCCGCCAAGTATCTCGACCCCCGGCCGCGCGACTTTACCCTGGGCACTTTCAAGTTCCGCACCACGCAAAGCGGCGAACTGCCCACCAACGAGGATTTGTTCCGTACCGTCAGCCGGGGCTTGCAAGGCACCGCCATGCAGTCCTTCGACAGCGATCTGTTCAAGAACGGCTTGAGCGAGGACGAACGCTGGGCGGTGATCGCTTATATCAAGACCTTCGCGCAGGAATTCGACGATCCCGAGTTGGACCCGGTCAAGACCGGCAAGGTTATTCCGTTGCCCGCCAATCAGCCGCCCTATAGCCCTGAACTTGTGGCCAAGGGCAAGGCGGTGTTCGAAAAGGCCAAGTGCTGGAGCTGTCACGGCAAGCTGGGCCGGGGCGACGGCAACAAGGAATTCCGCAAGGATGACTGGGGTTTCCCCATCCGGATCCGCAACGTCACCCATCCCTGGAAGATCAAGGCGGGCGGCGAGGTCAAGGACATCTATATGCGCTTTACCTCCGGCATCATGGGGACGCCGATGCCGTCCTTCGTGAAATCCCTGAACGAGGATGATCGCTGGAATCTGGCCAACTATATCAAGTCGCTGCAGCACGAGTTGACCGGTCATCAGACCCTGCGCGCCAAACCGGTTGAGGGCGAGTTGCCCGAAGACCCCGCCGATGGCGCCTGGAATGGCGCCGCGCCCATGGACATGCGCCTGGCCGGACAGGTCGTTGCCGCGCCGCGCTGGCAAAACCCCAGTGTCGAGATGGTGACGGTGCAGGCGCTGTTCAACGACAAGGATATTGCTTTCCGCATCACTTGGGACGATCCCTTCATGGACGTCAAACACGATGCCGAACAGGAATTCGACACTGCCGAGCTGTCCAAGGTCGGGGCCTTCAATTCATATGTCGAAGCCAACGACATGATCCCCCGGGCGCTCGAAACCTTCCGCGATTCAGTGGCGTTGCAGTTTCCGGTAAAGGCGCCCCAGGGTACCAAGAAACCGCATTTCTACCGCGGCAGCTCGTCGGATCAGGTGCATATGTGGGTCTGGAAGGCGGACCAGCATGCCGCCGGCAAGCAGGGAACCGAAGAGGGCAACGCACGCGGCTGGAAACAGGCCATCAAACCGCAGGCGGCCGACGGCCAGCAGATCATGGGCAAGGCGACCTGGGATCAGGGCCGTTGGACCGTGGTGATGAAACGGCCCTTGAAGACCGGCGACAAGAACGATGTGCAGTTCGACCGTGGCATCTTCATCCCCATGTCCGTCAATGCCTGGGATGGTTCCAACGGTGAGCACGGCCTGATCATGAGCCTGAGTTCCTGGCATTACGTCTTCCTGGAAGCGCCCACGCCCATGACGGTCTATATCTATGCGGTCATTGCTTTTCTGGTCGCGGCCGCGCTGGGTATCTGGCTGATGCGGAAAGCAGAGAAAGAAGGGGACCCGGCGGAACAGGGCGTTTAGCCTCGTTCGCCGGTGAATTTGAGGAGAAAACTTATGAGATACATATCGACGGCATTGGTAGGCGTAGCCTTCGTGGCGGCGACGGTTCTAGCCGGTTCGGCCAGCGCGGCCACGGGCAAGGAAGTCTTCGAGGCCAAGGGATGTGGCGGCTGCCATTACACCGATGGCCCGGCCAAGGAAAAAACCATCGACGATCAGTTGGCCAAAAAAGGCCCGGAGCTGTTCTATGCCGGCTCCAAGTTCCAAAAGGACTGGCTGGGTCAATGGCTGGCCGATCCGAAGCCGATCCGGCCCATGAAATTTAATGACCTCACGGTGGAAAATCCTGGTGATCATCCGAAACTGTCGGGCGGCGATGTCGCGGCGGTGACGGATTTTCTCATGAGCCTGACCTTGAAAGAGGTTACCTCGGGCAAGGTAAAGCCGAAGAAGAACCCCAAGGGGCGGCAGATCTTCACCAAGAAGATGCCGTGCAGCGGTTGCCATCAATATGCCGGGCGCAAGAACAAGATCTCCGGCGGGCGCAGCGGCCCGTCCCTGGTTGAGGCCGGGGTGCGCCTGAACCCGGATTGGATTCTCGCCTACATGAAAAATCCCAAGGTCTTCAAACCGGTGAAGATGATGCCGGTATTCGTCGGCCTGCTGAGCGACAAGGACATGATGAATGTCTCCCGCTATGTCGCCAACTTCAAGCCGAAGAAAAAACGGAAAAAGCGTAAATAGGGGAGGACCTGATCATGAAAAAACTGATGAAAATTGCTGCTTCGCTGACCGTGACCTCCCTGTTGGCGATGGCGCCCGCCAGTGCTTCGGAGGCCGAGAAGGTCTACAAGTTCTATTGCGCCCAATGCCATGGACTGACGGGCAAGGGCGATGGGCCCAACGTGACCAAGGATTTCCCGGTCAGCCCGCGCAACTTCACCAATGCCAAGGAAATGAACAAGCTTTCCGACGCGGATATGAAAAACGTCATCCTGGATGGCGGTCCGTCGGCTTCCAAGTCACCGATGATGCCGCCATGGAGCAAGACCCTGACGGCGGAGCAGGTCGATGGGCTGGTCAAGCATCTGCGTGTCCTTTGCCAGTGCAAGGGCAAGCAGGGCTAAACCGCCGGGAAGGGCAGGCGCTAAAAGACGTAGAAATAAAGGATCAAGGCAATGACCACGACGTTGACGGCCATTCCGATGAAGATCACTACGTCCGCGATGCGTTTTCTGGGTTGCAACATGTCCGCAACCTAACCGAGGCGGGGTGCCGGGTTCATTGATACGGATCAAGATTCTGTTGCTTTCCCTGAGCTTGATGGGCGCTGGGACCATGACTGAAACGATTGACCGGGCAGAACAACTCCGCCGGCACCCAATTTCCGGTGCCGAGTACTGGTGCCGGGTGCCGGCCACGATGAGATCGCTGAAAAGAGGAGAACAGAAAAGATGAAAGGCTACTTTTTGCCCTTCGTTGCCGCGCTGGTGGTCTGCGTCGCGGGCTTCCTTTTACTCGATACGGCGGTCATGGCCATGCAGGGCCTGAGCCTGATTTTTCAGCAATGATGGATGAGGGATTGAGAGTAAAATGACAGGACCTCGTGCATTTCGCAAAGGGCCGGCCTTGGCTTTGTTCGGGCTGATCTTTGCCCTGCTGGCGCTTACCTTTACCGGTTTCGATCAACTTGGCCCGCTCGCTTCGGAACAGGGCGCCGCAGGGCAGGAGGTCGCCGCCGACGCCGCCGCCGCCAGCCCCTATGCGCCGGCGCCGAAACTCAGCGCAACCGATTATCCGACCATCGCCGGTGTGAATTCCAGGGTCGCGGTCTGGATTTTCGCCCAACTGCATCTTTGGTTCGCGGCCTTTGTCCTGGCGGTGCCGATCTTCGTCTTCATTATCGAGATCATCGGCATGCGTACGCGGGACAAGCGCTATGACGACATGGCCTATGAATTCATCAAGGTCTCCATCACCGCCTACTCGCTGACGGCGATTTTGGGCGGCGGCCTGCTGTTCTCGCTGATCCTGTTTTATCCGCATCTGTTCGGCTATCTCTCGACCGTCTTCTCCGAGAGCATGTTCTACTATGCCTTGCTGTTCTTCGCCGAAAGCGCCGTGCTGTATATCTATTATTACGGCTGGCATTGGCTGCAGGGCGGTATCCGGAAATGGGTCCATCTGGGCCTGGGCCTCTCGCTCAACGTCGTGGGGACGGGCCTGATGCTGCTGGCCAACAGCTGGTTGACCTTCATGATGAGCCCCGCCGGTGTTGACGCCGCCGGTGTCTTCGGTGGTGACACCTGGGCGGCGATGAATAATTTCCTTTGGCATCCCATCAACATTCACCGTTTCGTCGCCAACATTGCTTATGGC
This sequence comes from uncultured Rhodospirillaceae bacterium, assembly GCA_964590195.1. Taxonomy (GTDB): domain Bacteria; phylum Pseudomonadota; class Alphaproteobacteria. The sequence continues at coordinate 7,098 of CAZPWJ010000052.1, forward strand.
GGTTCCATCGTTGGCGCCTATGCGGCCTTCAAGTTCCTGACCTCCACGACCCGGGAGGAGCGGGCCCATTACGACTGGATGGGCTACAACGCCAACTTCATCGCCATCTGCGCCCTGCTGCCGCTACCCTTCGCCGGCTATTACCTGGCCGCCGAGATCTATCTCTACAGCCAGCAAATGGGCATCACCCTGATGGGCGGCATCTTTGCCTGGCTGTTCATTATTCAGGCCGTGTTGATCGGTACGCTGTTTCTGTCCGCCAACTATTACCTGTGGTGCGGTATGGGCCGCAGCGACGGGGCCAAGCGCTATACCAAATACATCAAGTATATCGCCATCGTCCTGGTCGGCGCCTTTCTGGTCTGGTTCACGCCCCATACCCTTGTCCTCACCAATGAGGAACTAAAGGCGCTTGGCGGACCGCATCACAAGATCCTCGGACCCCTGGGCATCATGCCGGCGAAGAATACGGCGGTGAACGTGATGATCATCTTCACGGCGCTTAGCTTCATGTTCTACCGCCGCGCCAACAAGGTGGCCACGGTATCCTGGGTCAACGCCGGCAATGCCATACAGGTGGCGCTGTTCACCGCCGGTATCGCCAACATCATGTTCCTTGGCATCTATCACGGCTATTTCACCAACACCGTGTACAAGGTCGCGGCGTCTATCCCGCAGGTCCTGACAACGCTGGTGGTGATCGTCGGTTCCATCACCCTGGATTCCTTCATCTACAAGAATTCCAAGGAAGTCGCGCCCCTGCATTGGGGACGAATACCAGGACGGGCAATGTATGCCCTGTTCCTGCTTGCCGTCGCCTTTACCTGGCTGATGGGGCTGATGGGCTATATCCGCTCCGGCATCCGCCAGCATTGGCACGTGCTTGATATCATGCGGGATGCCTCGGTGGATGCTTTCACGCCAACCCTGGGTTTTGCCGCCAACGTGGTCTCGGTCGCCGCCATTATATTCATGGCCATGGTGATATTCGTCTTCTGGATCGCCCAGGTCAGCTCCAACAAGACGCTGCCCAGCGGCTATTGGAAGGAGTAGGGCGATGAAACAGTTTCTCACCGTTGTCGCCTTCATCCTGCTGACCATCGCCTTTTTCTCGGGCTATTCCAACTTTGGCATACCGCAGATCGAACCCGCGCCACCGCCGAAGGAGGAAAAGCTGGATCTTGGCTCCATGACCATGGATCAGTTCATCGCCCTGGGTGATCGGATTTTCCAAGGCAAGGGCACCTGTACCCTGTGCCACAACTCCCTGGGCCGGGCGCCCATGCTAGGCACCATCGCAGAAGTCTTCCCCAAGCGTCTGAAGGATGAGCGCTACAAGGGCGCGGCCGAGGACCTGGAGGCTTATCTGGTCGAATCCCTGGTTGAACCGTCCGCCTTCGTGGTCGCCGGCTTTGGCAAGAAAGGCACCAATGATGCCGAAAGCCCCATGCCGAACGTGGCGGGGGGCAGTATCGGTCTGTCGGAGGCGGAAGTCGCGGCGGTGGTCGCCTATCTGCAGGATCAGGCGGGCGCGGAGGTTACGGTTGAAATCCCCACCGATGTCGGTGACGCGGAAGAAGAGGAGGAGGAAGAGGCGCGTGAGGCCCTGGACAATCCCAAGGCGATCATGGCGCAGTTCACCTGCGATGCCTGCCACATGATCAACGGCGAGGGCGGCGAGGTCGGGCCGGATCTGTCCAAGATCGGCGCCGCCTATGACCGGGATTATCTGCGCCGCGCCCTGCTTGACCCGAATGCGGATCTGGCCAAGGGCTTTGAAGCGGACATGATGCCCGAGGATCTGGGTGAGCAGATGTTCGTCACCGAGTTGGAGGTCCTGTTGGACTTCCTCGTAGAGTTGAAATAGGAGGCGGCGGCGATGAGAATTCCAAGATTGCTGCAGGCCGTACTGGTCCTGGTCGGCGTATACTTCGGTTTCATTCTGGTCTTCGACGTTATTCTCGACGCGGTGATCCCGGCCAGCCTGATCATCATGTACATGTTTTTCGTCACCGCTGGCGTCTTCATGGTCTTCACCTATGACGAGGAACAGACGGCGGAACTGGTCGCGCCCATCAAGGCCATGGTGGAGGATCCTTCCAAGCGCCTGATCCGCAATATCGTCTTTATCATTGTGCCCCTGGCCTTTGGGGCTGGCACCTATTGGCAGATGCAGCCCAGTTTCGAGGCGCCGCTGGAATTGCGCACCATTCACCCCGCGCCGCCGACCACGGCGAAGATCTATGGCAAGCGGGTTAATCTGCTGAAGCTGGAGAACCCCTACCGCAAGCTCGAGAAAGAGGACCCCGAACAGTTTCGCGAGTTGGTCGAGGAGGGCGCCGAGGTTTACATCAAGAACTGCCAGTACTGCCACGGCGACAAGCTGGACGGCAAGGGCCCCTATGCCGACGGCCTGAATCCGACACCGCTGAATTTCCAGGACGTGGGCACCATCGCGCAGCTGCAGGAATCTTTCCTGTTCTGGCGCATCACCACGGGCGGCCCCGGCCTGCCGCAGGAGGCGGCACCCTGGATCTCCTCCATGCCGGTCTGGCAGGACTTCCTGACGGAAGACGAGGTCTGGAAGGTAATCATGTTCCTCTATGACTATACCGGCCACAGGCCGCGATCCTGGGAGCATGAATAATGGAAAGCGGTATGATGAAGACGATTGTCATGGCGGCCGCGGCGGTTGGACTGTTGGCGCTGTCATCGGCGCCGGCGCGGGCCGCGGATGCGGATAAGGGTGAGGCGGTTTACCAGAAACGCTGTCTGCAATGCCACGGCGATGAAGGCGACGGTTTGGGTCCGGCGGCTGAATACCTGAACCCGCCGCCACGGGATTTCACCCTTGGCCTGTTCAAAATCCAAAGCTCCGCCTTCGATGCGGATCTGCCCAATGATGCCGATCTGGTGCGCATGGTCCGTGACGGCATGCCGGGTACCGCCATGCCGGGGTGGAGCGATATTCTGTCCGAAGCGGAAATCGCTGACGTCATCGCCTACATCAAAACCTTCGCCGAGTTGGAAGGCGCGCCTGAAGCGCAGGTCGATTACGGCACCCAGGTGCAGTCCTCGCCCGAGAGCATCGCGGCGGGCGACAAGCTGTTCCACGCCGACGACCGTTGTTCGGAATGTCATGGCATGGGCGGCAAGGGCGATGCCATTAAAAAGCTGAAAAACGATAACGGCGAGCGGACCTGGCCGCGCAACCTGACCAAGCCCTGGACGTATCGGGCCAGTGCCGATCCGAAGGACATTTACACGCGCATTTCCGCCGGTATTCCGACCACGCAGATGCCGTCCTTCGCCGATCCCAAAAGTAAGAAAAAGCTGAGTATCGAAGAACGCTGGCATGTGGCCAATTACGTCGCCTCCCTGGCAAAGACGGGCAAGGCCGTCCGCCCCGAGAACACGGTCATTCAGGCCTCGCGGGTGGAGGGTGAGCTGCCGGGCAGCCCCGACGACGCGGCCTGGGATGCGGCACCGCCATCGACATTCTTCATGGTGCCGCAGATCGTCGGCAAGGAGCGGTTTTTCAAGACCGCCAACGACACGGTCAGCGTCCGCGCCCTGTACAATGACCAGAAAGTCGCCCTGCATCTGGAATGGGACGACCGCACCAAGAGCATTCCCGGCGATGACAAGGCGAAAAGCATCGCCGACGAGGAATTGAACGAGGATGCCATCGCGGTGCAGTTGCCCACCACCATTCCCGCTGGCATGGAAAAGCCGTACTTCCTGATGGGCAGTGCGGCCAAGCCGGTCAATCTGTGGCGCTGGTCGTCGGGCACCACCGAGGCGGCGGAAAGCGTCGCCATCCTTGATGCCATGGGTATCAACGAGCAGGTGGCGCGGGATGCCGCCGCCGCCGGGCTCACGGCCAAGGGCGCTTACAAGGACGGCACCTGGCGGGTGGTGATGACCCGGCCGCTGACCACGGAGGCGAAGGACAAGGACCTGCAGTTCGAGGAAGGCCGCTTTGTCCCCATCGCCTTCTTCGCCTGGGACGGCTCCAACAGCGAGGTCGGCACTGCATCGGCGATGACCACATGGTATTGGCTGTTGTTGAAACCCTCCACCGGCGCCAAGCCGATGATCGCCGGTATCATCGTCGCGATCTTGATCGGTGGCATGCTGCTCTGGTGGGGCCGTAGCGCCGCCGCCCGTGCCGGGCGCCAAGACGCTGCCGGGGGCTCGGACGGGGCTGCATGATGGTTGATCAGACGAAGCCCGCCGAACTCGCCGCCTTTAGTAATCGGGGCGCCATCATCAGGCTGTTCGGCGTCATCCTGATTATCCTTGGCACACTCGACATGATGCTGTCTTGGCGCGGGGCCCTCCAGATCGTGCCGTTTCATGCCATGATTTTCGCCGCCGGAGTGGTTTTGTGCCTGATTGGCGCCATCCGGCGCCACGTCAAACCCAGCCCGGAAGGATCGTGCCCGGAGGAATCTTGATTGAGATCAATGCGCAAGAAAGGCCTCTGAGAGACTCTGCCGGCCTGGAACGAAAGGCTCCAGCCGCAATGAAAGCAGTGAAATGACCGCATCCACAGCGCCGCAAAACGCGGTGTCGTTGAACGATGATCAGACGGCGAATACGGCGCCCGTATCGTTGGCCCGCATACTGGTGGCGCTGGATGCCTCCGAACATGCCAACAAGGCGCTGGACGAGGCCATCCGCCTGGCCAAATCCGCCGATGGCGTGATTACCGGCATTCATGCCTATGCCGCCATGCTGCACGACCGCCGCTTCAAGATGATGGAAGGCGGTCTGCCGGAACGCTATCTGGAAGAGCAGGAAATGGGCTATCAGCGGGAAGTCCACGACGATCTGATCACCCGCGGCCTCAACATCATTTCGGATAGCTATCATGACGCCGGCCAGGCGGCCTGCGAGGCCCAGGGCGTGCCCTTCAAACGCCTCAGCCCCGAAGGCAAGAACTACAACGAGGTCGTCAAGGCGGCCCGCAGCGGCGAGTTTGACGTACTGGCACTGGGCGCGGTCGGTGTCGGCGCCGTGCCGGGCAATATCATCGGCACCGTGGCCGAACGCGTGGTCCGCCGCAGTCCCATCGATACCTTCGTTATCCGCGACCCAAAGCGGGCGGTCGGCGATGGCCCCATCGTGGTTGGCATTGACGGCTCGCCCCTGTCCTATGGCGGCCTGATGACGGCCCTGGATTTGGGCGCGCGGACCGGGGCGGAGGTTCTCGCCGTGGCCGCCTACGATCCCTATTATCACTATGTGGCTTTCAACAAGATCGCCGGCGTGCTTAGCGAGGAGGCCGGCAAGGTCTTTCGTTTCAAGGAGCAGGAACAGCTGCATGAAGAGCTGATCGACGATGGCATCGCCAAGATCTACCAATCCCACCTGGAAGTGGCCGAGACCATCGCCGACGACTTGGGCGTGAAGATCTCAACCAAGCTGCTGGACGGCAAACCCTACAAGGCCATTCTGGATTACCTGAACGAGGTCGGCGCCTCCCTGCTGGTGGTTGGCAAGACCGGCGTGCATGCGGATGACGAGCTGGATATCGGCGGTAATGCGGAAAACCTTCTGCGCCTGGCCCCTTGTCATTTGTGGCTGACCCAGACCCATTACACCCCGCCCCTCGACGTGGTGGCCGAGGAAACCGTGTCCTGGAGCGTGGAGGCGGAAAAGAAGATCTCGCGGGCGCCCGAATTTGTCCGCGACATGGCCCGGCGCATGGTTCTGCGCCACACCCAGAAACTGGGCCATACCTTTGTTACCTCCGACATCGTGGACGAGGTCATGGGCAAGGCGATGCCCGGTTTCGCCGGCAACGATGCGGCCAAGCAGGAAGACCTGCCCTGGAGCGAGGCGGCCTCGAAGCTGCTGGACACAGTGGCGGACGCCGCCGTGGCGGACAATATCCGCCTGCGCGCCATCAAGCGTGCCCGGCGCGATCACGCCGAAAATGTCATGCCCAAGCATGTGTCGCCGTTCCTCGATCTGGCCGATAGCGACCGTCCCACCTGGACCGCCGCCGCCCTGGCCCGTGTCGCCAAGGTGCCGCAGATGGTCCGCGAAACCGTCAAGGCGGGGATCGAGGATTTGGCCCTGGAGCGTGAACTAACGGAAATATCCCTGGCCCTGGCCGAGGAAGGCGTTGCCGAGGCCCGCAAGGCCATGTGCCCAGTTCCCGAAGGTGAAGAGGCCTCGGAAGCCGCCCCGAAGTCTTCCGATGATGCGGAGCTGACCTGGACAGCGGAGGCGGAGGAGCGCCTGACCCGCGTGCCGGAAGGTTTCATGCGCGATATGACCCGACAGCGTGTGGAGACCATGGCCCGGTCGGAAGGTGCCGATACGGTCACCCTGGATTTGGTGCAGGAAAAATACGCCGGCTGGGGCGAGGGCTCCGCCAAACGGCGGTCGGAAATGGAATGGGCGCCCGATGCCTCGGCCCGCATCGAGCGTATTCCCGATTTCATCCGGGGCATGGTGGTTCTGGAGATCGAGCGCTGCGCCCGTGATATGGGCCTGGAGACCGTCACCGGCGCCGCTATCGACAAAGCATCCGAGTCCTGGGAAGGTATCGGCGGTTTTCATTCCGAGGGTGCGCCTGATCAATACAAGCGCTAGCCGGCGATAGGGAAGGGGGATTGCATGGTTGATACAACCGAACCGCCATTTCTGGTCGCCCTGAACCTGACGCGCCGCTGCAACCTGAACTGCGCCCATTGCTATCTTGATGCCGGCAGCCGGGAAAGCGATGACAGTGGCGAGTTGAGCACGGCGGAGGTCAAGGGCCTGCTCGACGATATTGCCGCTCTCAGCGACGAAACAATGGTGGTGTTCACCGGCGGCGAGCCGTTGCTGCGGGCCGATTTGACGGAATTGGTGACGCACGCCCATGGCCTGGGCCTGATGTCGGTGCTGGGCAGCAATGGTCTGGGCCTCAACGACCGCCGGGTCAATGACTTGAAAGCGTCGGGCTTGCAGGGCGTTGGCATCAGCCTGGATTCACTCGACCCCGCCACCCATGACGCCTTTCGCGGCCTGCCGGGCAGTTGGGAGCAGGCCATGGCGGCCTTCGATGCCTGCCGCCGCAATGACCTGCGCTTTCAGATCCATTTTTCCGTGACCGACGATACCGCCGGCGAACTCGATAACATGATCGCCTTCGCCAAGGACGTCGGGGCCTTTGTCCTGAACGTGTTCTTTCTGGTCTGTACCGGGCGGGGGGAAAAGGTCACCAATATCTCGGCCGATACATACGAGCAGGTCATGCGCCGGCTGACGGCGGCGGCGCGGGAAGAGACGGGGATTATGATCCGGGCCAAATGCGCGCCGCATTTCAAGCGCATGGCCTGGGAACTGGATCCCGACTGGCCGGTCACGGCGGCCCATGGTTACGAGGCCGGCGGCTGTCTGGCCGGCAGCCGTTACTGCCGCGTTACACCAATGGGCGGCGTCACCTCGTGTCCCTATATCGAGGAGGAAGTGGGGTCCGTCCGCCAGCAAGGTTTTGCCGAGATCTGGCGCGATGCGCCCCAGTTCAGGGCCTTGCGCCAACCGGCCTTGCAGGGCCGCTGCGGGGCCTGTGAATACAGCAAGATTTGCGGCGGCTGCCGGGCCAGGCCGCTTGCCCGCGACGGCGACTTGATGGGCGAGGACTTCCTGTGCGCTTATCAGCCCCAGGGCGGCGCGGTGATCGAACCGTTGGAGGCGGGTGTCGATGATATCCGCTGGACGCCGGAGGCGGAGGAGTGGCTGGCGCGGATACCATCGTTTGTCCGCCGCTTCGTGCGGCAACGGGCCGAGAGCCAGGTACGGGCCGATCAGGGCCGGGAGGTCACGGCCGAGGTGATGCTGGAACTGTCCAAGGTGGCGAAACACCGCTTTGGCGGGCGGCCGCCGGCCATGGGACGGGATGGCTCATGAGCGTGGATGTCATCGTCATTGGGGGCGGCGTTTCCGGTCTGGCCACGGCCCATGATCTGAAACAGCGCGGCCATGACGTTGTCCTGTTGGAGCGTCAGAGGCAGCTCGGCGGCAGCGCGGTATCAGAGCGAATGAACGGTTTCCTGATGGAACATGGCCCCTCCACCATGAATGCCCTGGTGCCCGCGGCCAATGAATTCTCGGAAAAACTCGGCCTGGAAGATCTGCGCTGTGATCTGGGCGACGGCATCCGCAAGCGCTATCTGGTTTCGGGCGGGAAGCTGTCGGGCATCGGCATGGGCCCCTTGGGCTTTTTGACCGCCGGTTATCTTTCGCCGTGGGCCAGGCTGCGCATCTTGCTGGAAGTCCTGGTGCCCCACGGCAGCCCCGGTGCGGATGAGTCCGTCATGGAGTTCTGCGCCCGGCGCTTTGGCCGTGAATTCGCCGAGCGGGTGATGGACCCCATGGTTGCTGGTATCTATGGCGGCGGCCGCGCGGCGGAGCTGTCGGTGGCGGCGATTTTCCCCATGCTGGTGGCACTGGAAGAGAAATACGGCTCCGTCACCCTGGGTATCATGCACCGCCGCCGCGAGGGCGGAAAAATGCCGGGCAGCCGGTTGTTCTCCTGGCGCGATGGTATCGGGACCCTGGCCGGCACCCTGGCCAAGGGCCTTGAGGATAATATCCGCACCGGTGTCGCCGTCCGGCGCGTTACAGCCGCGCCGGATGGCTTCAATGTCGATCTGGGCAGGGATGGCCACTTGCGGGGCAGGGCGGTTGTCATCGCGACCCAGGCCCACGTGGCGGCGCAATTGATCGGCGATGTGGACCCCTCCGGTGCCGATGCCGCGGCGCAAATCAAGGCGCCGTCCCTGGCGGTGGTCTTTCTCGGTTACCGGCGCAGCGATGTGGCGCATCCGCTGGATGGCCTGGGTTTTCTGACGGCGGAGGCTGAAAAACGCAATATTCTCGGCTCCCAGTTCAGTTCCACCATGTTCCCCGGCCGTGCGCCTGAAGGCCATGTTGCGGTATCCGCCTATATCGGCGGCGTCAGGGCGCCGCATTTGGCGCGCCTGCCAGGCGCCGAGCTGCTCGATCTGGCGCGTGCGGAATTCGGCGATCTGATCGGTGTCTCGGCTGATCCTGTGGTGGCGAAAGTGCGCCATTGGCCGGTTGGTTTGCCCCAGTACGGCGCCGGCCACCGTGCCTTGGTCGGGCACCTGAGCGGCTGTCACGATAGGCAAGCCGGACTGTTCCTGACCGGCAACTATTTTGCCGGCCCATCCGTGGCGACCTGCCTGAGCGTGGCGCAAAAAACGGCCCAATCGACCCATGAACATCTGCGGCAAAGTCATCGATCCTCCAGCCGTCGGGCAGCGCTCTAGCGCGGTTTCGCGCCATTTCTCTCGCAAACGCGTTATTGCGGCCAACCTGCCGTCTTGCTAGGTTCAGACAAATTCGGGCATATTTTTGAAGGAGAACCTGGTGCCGATTGATGCTGCGGGCACAGAACATTATGCGGCGGGGTCAAAGGCGGGGATCGTTTCACTGGTTCCCAGCCTGACCGAGCTGCTGTTCGACCTGGGCTTGGATAAACAATTGCTCGGGCGCACATCCAAATGTGTCGAGCCCGCGCGCCGGGTGGATGCGGTCACCATCGTCGGCAGTCCGAACAGCATTGATCTGATGAAACTGGCGGAGCTGGGGCCCAGCCATGTCCTGGTAAGCAAAAACGATACGCCGGAAACAGTTGTTCAGGAAATCATCAATCTTGGCGTCCCGGTTGTCGTCACCCATTGCGCCGGTCCGGAAGACATCGCCGCGCTGCTCGACTTTTTGGGCAGCCTCTTTGATTGCGTGGAACAGGCGGAAGCATTGGCGGCGTCGGTGCAGCGGGAAATCGAGGCGACCCGTCAGGCCGCAGCGCAAAACCCGGCTCGCAAGGTCATCTTTCTGACCTGGAAAGACCCCTGGATTACCATCCCGGCGGACAGCTATACCGCCCGAATGCTGGCCCTGGCCGGCTTGTCACTGATGGGTGGAGATAGCGCCGCAGGTTCGCTCGAACTGAAGATAGACCAGGCGTTTCTGTCGCAGGCGCATCTGGTCTTGTTCGGTGATGATCCGTTTCAGTTCGAGGAAGAAGATGTTCAGGATTTTCAGCTGGACTATGGTATTGGCAGTATTCCGATGTTGGAAATGATCGACAGCCGCGGCCTGACCTGGCCCGGCAGACGCGCGGCGGATGGTCTTCGCGAATTGTCCGAGATCGCCGCCCGGCTTTAGGCGGGTGTCTAACTAAAGCATACGGGGCCGAACGGTCGGTTTGACCGCTCGGCCCCGTACCCGGATACGCGTTAGTAGTCGATGCTCTCGATGTTCTGGAAGGCGATTTGAGTGCCGTCTTCCAGGGTGATGGTGCCGGCGGCATCGTTGCTCAAGGTCATGGTGCTGCCGTCATCGGAGACTTCGCTGCCCGAGGTCAGGCTGACCGTCCAACCATCACCAACGGCTGAATTGTCCGAATTCAGCAGGTTGATGCTGTCGGTCCAGCCTTGGTCCGAACCGCCCGCGCCGCCATCGATGATGTCGTTGCCGTCACCCTCGCCGATGGTGAAGGTATCTGCACCGTCGCCGCCATACATGGTATCGGCACCGCCCAGACCCTGGAAGATGTCGTTACCGGCATTGCCGGTGAAGACATTGACGTCGCCGTTGCCGATCAAGGTATCGGCATGGTCGGAGCCGGTCAGATTTTCGATACTGATGAAGGTATCACCGGCTGCGTCGCCGCCTGATACGGCGCCGGTGTTCAGATTGACCGATACGCCGCTGGTCGAGGTGGCGTACGAGGCCGTGTCGCTGCCCTCACCGCCCATCAGGACATCGCCACTCTCGCCGCCCATCAGAACGTCGTCGCCGGCACCGCCCGAAAGCGTATCCGTACCGGATTGGCCGCGCAGTTCGTCGTTGCCATCGTCACCCGACAGCAGGTCGTCGTTGCTGCCACCCGCAAGGTAGTCATTGCCGTCGCCGCCGTACAGGCGGTCATCACCGGTACTGGCGGTAATGTGATCGGCGCCGGCGCCGCCGTTGATGAGATCATCGCCGGAAGTGCCGGTGTTGGTGTCGTCGCCGGAGGTCAAGGTAACCGAATCCGTGCCGCTGTTGCCGGCGGCGTACATATCATCGATCGCGGCCTCGGCCAATTGAGTATCGAAGAATGCCAACTCGGCGATTTCTCCGTTGAAGTAATCCGAACCGCCGGTATAGGCGCCCACGGCCCAGTATGTACTGCCGCCATCGATGCCGACAAATGGTCGGCTGGGTCCTTGTGGAAGCCGCCATCCTTCATGATGCCGATCAGCCGGTTGGCGTCCTGCAGGATCGAGACATCCATCAGCGGATTGCCGTCGACCAAAAGGATATCGGCCAGGAAGCCTTCCTTGATCTGCCCCAGTTCGTTTTCCATCATCATGATTTCGCTGCCCCCCTTGGTGGCGGCCACGATCGCCTCCATGGGCGTGAAACCGAGCAGATCGATGAAATATTCAAGATCCCTGGCGTTGTTGCCGATGGGGTTCCAGGCAAAACCATAATCGCCGCCTGGTAGCACGCGGACACCACGCTTTTTCAAGTCCTTCATGTTCTCGACGGCGGTTTCCAACTCCCGCTTCAGGCCCATGTCGGTGGCGATTTCCGTTGTCACGCCCCAATCACCTGCTTCGTACAAAGTGGTGTAGGTGACGCCCAGGGTGGGAGAGACAAAGACGCGGTCCTTTTCCGCCTCCAGCATATCCTTGGCTTCCTCGTCCACCAGGGTGGCATGGTAGATGATCTCAGCCCCTTGACGCAGGCACATCTTGACCGATTCGGCGCTGCGGCAATGGCCGGCGGTGCGCAGGCCGCGCGATCGGGCAACCTCGCAAACGGCGGCAACCTCGTCTTCCGTCATGACTGTGTGGTGGGCCCGGGCGAAGGGCACGAACTCGTCGCCGGACGGGTTGATTTTCAAGGTATCGACGCCTTCGCGGACCAGTTCGCGGCTGACCTTGCGGAATTCGTCGGCGCCATCGCAGATCAAGGCGAAGGTGTCGCGGTGCATATGGGCCAGGCGCACGTCGCCCAGGCCCGAGGAAACCGTCAGTTCCGGTGTACAGGCCAGCATGCGGGGGCCTGGAATGTCGCCGGCATTGATGGCGTTGCGGATGACGATATCCAGGCGCGGCTTGGCCGCCGCCGCGCTGCAGCCGGCGGTGAAGCCCTGATCGAGGAACTTTTTGGCGTTCTGCATGGCCCGTAGGGTGTGTTCTTCCACCGGCACGAAGCCCAGGGCTTCCAGGCTATCGGTGTCCAGGAACGAACAATGCATATGGCTTTCGATCAAGCCGGGCATCAGCGTGGCGCCGCCGCCGTCGACGATACGGGCACCTTCGCGGCCGACCTGGCCGCCGTCACGGGCAACCTCTCGAATGCGGTTGCCTTCGACCAAGACTTCGCCGGCAAACGGCTCGCCGCCGCTGGCATCCAGTATTTGCACACCGGTAAATACGATTTTCCCCATGATAGCCTCCATCCCCGCAGGATCTGGGTCTGCAATTCGCCCAAATAAATCGTATTTATTATAGGTCCATGACGGGACTATTACAAGGTCAAGTCGCTTAATTGCCGATCCGGGCCGGTGATTTGGCGCTCAAACGATCACGCATTGCCGCCGGCAATTGTTCGGCGGATATCTCGCCATTGTCGCTTTGGCCATAAATCTTGGCCGCCTCGATAATGCTTGGCCCGTCGCCGGGGCCAAGCTGGGAAAAGCGCAGCCGGGGCTTGCCGGCGCCGACCAGGGCCACGGTGCAGGGATTGTTGCAGCCCGCGAGGCAATTCATGAAGCGCACATGGTCGCGGATATCGCCGCCCGCGGCAACGATCAGATCGACGATCTCCGCGCTTAGATCGGCGCCGGCCGTGGGTGGGTGGGCCGGCTTTACCGCCAACCGCGGACAGGTCTGGCAAATCAGTATGCGGGTGCCGTGCAGCAGGTTGGTCATCTGGAAAAGGGGCTACTTGTTGCTCTCCACATAGGCCGCGAACTCGCCCATGAACGGGGCGGCAATGTCGGCATTGATTTTGCAATCAAGGAAGATCGGCCCTTGCGGATCCGCCAGCATGGGTGCGATTGCCGCCAAATCATCAAGCGAGCGTATGGTCACGGCCTCGAAGCCAAAGGCTTCTGCCACGGGGGCGAAATCCACGTCGGGGAACAGCGATTTGGCCACGGGTTGTTGATGGGCGCGCAGCAAGTGCAACTCGGCGCCATAGGCACAGTCATTCATCAGAATGATGACCAGCGGCAGATCTTCCCGCACCGGGGTATCAAGATCATTCATGCTCATGGAAAAACCGCCGTCACCGACCAGCAATATGGTCGGCAGTTCGGGCCGCGCCTTGGCGACGCCCAGGGCGGTGCCAAATCCCATGCCAAGGGAGGCGAATTCCGAGGTGAACTTGAAATGGCCCGGTCCGGGCACCGAAATATAGGGCACCACGCCGAGAAAATTGCCCGCGTCGTAGACCAGATTGCGTTGCTTGGGCAAAAGCTTGTCCAATTCAATGGCCAGGGCGCGGGGATCGACGGTGTGGGCCGTATTCGCGGTCTGGAAGTCGGAGGCGATATCAAATTCCGCGATATCCTTGCGCGTGGCGGCATCATGAAACGGCTTGTCAGCCGCCTCCCGCGCCGGCGCCGCCGCCAAAAGCTGCTCCGCGACCAATCTGGCATCGCCCACAAGGGCGACATCGACGCTGGTCCAGCGTCCGATATTGCTGCGTACCGCATCAATCTGGATCAAGGGCACCTGTGGCAGGGCGTTGCCAAAACTCATGGTCAGAAGATTAAGCCCGGCGCCAAAGACCAGCACGCAATCCGCCTGATCCACGTGCCGGCGGGCCATGGAGTGAGAGAAGGAGCCGATGACATCGAGATTATTCGGATTGCCCTTGAACATATCCTTGCCCCGGACCGAGGTAATGAGAAGGGCGCCGATTTTCTCCGCCAGCTTTTCCAGTGCCTCTCCCGCATCGGCGAGATGAGCGCCCAGGCCCGCAATAATCAGCGGGCGTCGCGCCTTGGCGAGCAGGCCAATGGCCGTGTCGATGCCCTGGGGGCGGGCCGGCGTGGGCGCCATCGGGGCGGGCAGGGTGATGGCGGGATCATCGTCGCGCACCAGCACATCGGCGGTTTGTACATCGACGGGCAGGTGCAGCGTCACCGCCGTGCCCCGCGAGGCGGCGGTGACGGCGTCCGCCAGGGCCGTGCGCGCGGCCTGGGGCGAGGTGGGGGAAAAGGTCTGCAGCCCGGCCGCGGCCATGACGCCACGGGCATCGAAAGCTTTATAGTCGGGGCCAAGGGTATTCACTGCGCCGTTGCCCACGGCCATCTCGCCATAAATGATCAGTAGCTTGGCGCCGGTGCGCGAGGTGGAAACGGCGGCGTGCAGGCCATTGGCGGCGGCGGGTCCTCGGCCGATGACGGCGACGCCTAGTTTGCCGGTTGTCGAGGCATAGCCCTCGGCCATGGCGATGGCGTTGTTTTCGTGGCGGCCACCGTAAAAGGAAATGCCCAGGGTATCGATTTCCACGGCGAAAAGCGCCGTGTCATCGCTCATCAGGCCGAATACGACTTCGACGCCAAGATTTTTCAGATCCTGCGCCAGGGCCCGATAGGTCGGTATGTGCCGGCCCGTGGTTGCTGCGCTATCCATTTTGTTTTCCTCCGCCATCCGGTGTCGCCGGACCAAGTATAGGTTGTGCCGTCAGTTGCGCAAACCGCCGCTATCCATGCCGCGTTTAGTCAGCATTTAAATCCACGTCCCGCAGCTCATCCAATTGGCGCTGTCGCCTTGCCTCGCCGGCGGCGGCCAGTTCCGCCGCATTTTCCGGACCGATGTAGTTGTAGCCGGGACGCCAGCCTTCGCCGCCGGGCCATGCGGGGGCGGCTTGCACGGTGTGGCGCGGCTTGGTGGCCGTTTCCAACAACTCGACCGATTGCAGGGCGATCCGGGCCTGGGCTTGCCGGTCCCAGGGCGGGCCGCACGGATTGCCCAGGGGAAAATCGGTGAAGAGAAAACGCGGCACGCCGCAATGTTCAACAATGTCGCGGGCCGAGCCGACGACGACGGTAGCGATGCCCTGTGCTTCGAGCTCTCTTGCGACCAAACCCACGGTTTGGTGGCAGACCGGTCAGAGCGGCGCCAGCAGGGCCGCTTCCGCGCCATCCGCGCGGCAGCGCCGGGCGATCTCCGGGGCGTCCTGTTCAATGGTCTGGCGCTGGCTATAGGTCGTGGGCACGCCATGGAAGTGCGTTGTAAGGCTGCCGACGCGCCCCGCCGCCACCAGTTCCTGAAGGGCGAGAACAGGCAGATAGCTCTCCCGGTCCCTGGTATGGGTCGCCTCCTTGTCCCAGGCGCTGAATTCCGTGCTTAAATCCGCCGGCGCGTCCGCCAGGCGTCCGCTCCAGACTTCCTTGAGCCGCCGGTTTCCATTTGGCGGGCCGCCAGGCGGACTTGCGGTGGTAATGACCGTCATTTTACTTTCCGCCAATGGTCGCTTTAACGCGGTGAAGGGCACTTCGTCATGCTGCGACCATACATAGTCGTTGCGGTAGCCAAGGGCGCGGTAATAGAGCCGTGTCCGCTCCATATATCCAACCGGCTTTGTATCGCCGCCGTCCGTCTGCGAATTCATCCCTTGCTCCCTTTCGGCTATAGCAGGACAATCTCCTATCAATTTGGCGGATCGTCAATGCGGCGTTGCTGATGGCGTGTGCCAATCCGCCGCGAAATTGAACTGCCGCCATGGCATCTCAGCGCTTCACATTGCCGCGTCTATGGGCTATAACCCGGCTCAATCGGCTGGCAATGCTTGGCGAAAGGTTATGTGCGCCTTGTTTTCCCTGCCGGAAAATATGTCATTGAAACGCTCAACATAATGGGCTATTCGCTGGGTTTTCCTGGAAAACGGCGAATTTTGAAGGAGAAGACCACTGGTACAGGTCAGTGTTCGCGACAATAATGTCGATCAGGCGCTTCGCGCCCTGAAGAAGAAATTGCAGCGCGAAGGCGTGTTCCGCGAAATGAAAATGCGGAAGTATTTTGAAAAGCCGTCGGAACGCCGGGCCCGTGAAAAGGCCGAGGCGGTGCGCCGCGCGCGCAAATTGGCACGTAAGCGGGCCCAGAAGGAAGGTTTGCTCTAGGGCAACCTGACCCTTGGCCTGCCGCCGCGCACCAGCCGGATGTTTGGTGCGCAGGTGCGGGATGGCCCGATGCATCCCTGCCTCGACCCAAATTATACAGCCCACCGCTGTCAGACGGTCCGTGACCATGCCGCGCGGGCGGGCGCTGTTGCGCGCGCCGTGAAACACCGAATAGCGAAATAGCCCCGAATTTGTTTGCTTCTGCCGCTGATCAATTTACCCTCTGGCCATCGTTTACTTATTTTGGTGATGGTCCGGTACGGTGAAGGCAGTCAGAAGTACGTCTATATGCCCCGGCAAATGCAGGACCGTGCGGATCGAATTGGCGCCTAGATGAGCACCGCGGCCCAAGATATCCCAAAAGACGACGAGGCGGTGCCGGCCTTTCGCCGTTGGGCCATTCTGTTTTGCGTTACTTTGGCAACGACGCAATACGCCATGGCAATTCTGGTGGTCTCGGTTCTGTTGCCGCAGATGCAGGGCGCGCTCTCGGCCACCCAGGACGAAATCGCCTGGGTCATGATATTCAACATTCTGGCGACGGCGGTGCTGACGCCGATGACCGGCTGGCTGGAAGGCCGGTTCGGCCGGCGCCGGGTCATGCTCGTCAGCATGGCCGGGTTTTCCCTGGCTACCGTGGCCTGCGGCATGTCCAACAACCTGCCCTTGCTGGTGCTGTTCCGTATTGCCCAGGGAGCTTTCGGCGCGCCCCTGATACCCCTGGGTCAGGCGATCGTTCTGGATACCTTTCCCAAGCGCCAACACGGCCTGGCGACGGGGGTTTTCGGCATGGCCGTGGTGGTGGGGCCTGTTATCGGACCCATGCTGGGCGGCAGCCTGGCCGAGCTGTACGGCTGGCCGGCGGCTTTCTACATGTTCATACCATTCGGCATTATCGCCCTGATCGGCATGTTTTTATTCCTGACCGACAAGGGCGAGGGCCAGCGCCAGCGCACGGGCCTGGATTGGACCGGTTTCTTGACCCTGTCGGTGGCGGTCATTGGCCTGCAATTGTTGCTGTCGCGCGGGCAACGGCTGGATTGGTTCGAAAGCCCGGAAATTATTATCGAGGCGGTCCTGGCGCTGCTCGCCTTCCATATCTTCGTGGTGCATACCCTGACGGCGCAGCGGCCATTCCTAAATCCGCGCCTGATGCTGAACCGCAACTTTGTCCTGGGCCTGATCATTGTCGGCATCTATGGCATGTTGAACTTCACGCCCATGGTACTGATGCCGCCCATGTTGCAGGGCATTCTGGGCTATCCCGACTCGATTATCGGTGTGTTGCTGGGCTTGCGCGGGGCCGGGGCCATCGCCGGGTTTTTCGCCGCCATTTTCGTCTCCCGCCTGGATCCCAGGATCGGCATGAGCCTCGGTTATCTGATCCAGGTCGCCTCCGGCCTGTATATGGCCAGCTTTGACATCAACACGACGATCTTCGACGTGGGTGCCAACTCTGTCCTGCAGGGCCTGGCGGTGGGCATTATCTGGGTGCCTCTGACCGTCGCCACCTTTGCCACCCTGGAGCCCCGTTATCTGGCCGAGGGCTCGGCGATTTATCATCTGTTGCGCAATCTGGGCAGCTCTATCTTCATCTCGCTGTCCGTGACCCTGGTTATTATCTCCACCGCCACCAATTATGCCGGCATGACCGAGCTGATTTCCGATTACAACAAGGCCCTGGCCCTGCCTTGGCTGTTGGGTGCGTGGAGTGCCGATGGCATTCAGGGCCTGGCCGCCTTGAGTGGCGAAATCGGCCGCCAGGCCGCCATGATCGGTTACATCAATGCTTTCAAGGCCTATGCCCTGGCTTCGTTCGCCGTGCTGCCCTTGATCCTGCTGGTCCGCATGCCAAAGACGTCGTGACACGCCAATACATCACTGCGCTAGGCATAAGCCTTTGAAATTATTGACTCTGAAGCGTTGGCATCATTGTTACTTTTCATTTACCATAGTCGAGTATGCTGCTTGCAACATAACGAGGCCACGCTTGGTGATAGAGCTAGAAAACGGAGAATGACATGAGCGTCGAAAGAATTGAGCAGCGGCGCGTATCGGAACGCCGGGGCGCGGACCGCCGCCAGCGGAATGATGGTCCGCCAAATGGTTTGGAACGGCGCATGCTTGACCGCCGCCTGGGCGAACGGCGCTCGGTCGTGGAGCGGCGCGGGCAATAACGCGCGGCAAGGAACTGAAAAAATAGGGGCGCCCATTTTCTTGGGCGCCCCTTTTCTTTCTTGGAGGTTCGTTCTAGGCCACCTCGAACAGGCCCGCCGCGCCCATGCCGCCGCCGATGCACATGGTGGAGACCACATACTTGGCGCCCCGGCGTTTGCCTTCGATCAATGAATGGCCGACCATGCGGGCGCCGCTCATGCCATAGGGGTGGCCAATGGAAACGGCGCCGCCATTAACATTCAGCTTCTCGTCGGGAATGCCCAGACGGTCCCGGCAATACAGCACCTGCACGGCGAAGGCTTCGTTCAGCTCCCACAGATCGATGTCATCGACGGTCAGGCCGTTACGCTCCAACAGCTTTGGAACCGCGAAGACCGGGCCAATACCCATTTCGTCGGGCTCGCAGCCGGCCACGGCCAGGCCGCGGTAGATGCCCAGGGGCTCGATATTGCGCTGTTCGGCCAGCTTGGCATCCATGACCACGGCGGCCGAGGCGCCGTCGGATAGCTGCGAGGCGTTACCGGCTGTAATGGTGCCGCCCTCAATCACCGCTTTCAGGCCGACCAGGCCTTCCATGTTGGTCGAAGGACGGTTGCCTTCGTCCTTGTCCAGGGTGACTTCCTGGTCACTGATCTCGCCGGTTTCCTTGTTCGCGACCTTCATGACCGAGGTCATGGGCACGATTTCATCATCCAGCTTGCCCGCCTGTTGCGCCGCCGCCGTGCGCATCTGGCTTTGCAGGCCATAGGCGTCCATGTCCTCGCGCTTGACGCCATAGCGCTCGGCCACCACCTCGGCGGTGTTCAGCATGGCCATATAGATATCCTTGGACTGGCTGGTGACGGATTTGTTGGCGTGGCGGAAGGCCTGCTCGACCTGCACCATGGAGATTGATTCAACGCCGCCGCCAATGCAGATTGGCATACCGTCGTCGATCACCTGCTTGGCGGCGGTGGCGATGGCCAACATGCCGGACGAGCATTGCCGGTCCAGGGTCATGCCAGAGACACCCACCGGCAGGCCGGCGGCCAGCAGGCTTTGCCGGGCCGTATTATTGCCCGTGGTGCCCATCTGCATGGCGCAGCCCAGGATCACGTCATCGACCTCCGCCGGATCAATGCCGGCGCGGGACACCGCATGCTTGATGGCGTGGCCGGCCATGGCTGGGCCTTCGGTGTTGTTGAAGGCGCCGCGATAGGCCTTGCCGATCGGGGTGCGGGCGGTGGAAACAATGACGGCTTCTTTCATGGGGATCTCCTGATTTTGGAAGTAGTCTTCCTGAATAGCTGCGGCAATATAACCGCGTGTTCGGGCCTATGCCAGACAACAAAATGCCGCAGTTGGCTATTATTTCTCTGGCGCCGCACGCTTGATGATGGCGTCGAAATCCACGCCTGCCGGCAGCGCGCCGTAGGTGCCGGTCCAACGTGACCCAAGGCGGGAGGCGCAGAAGGCGTCCGATACTGCCCCGGGGGCATGGCGTACCAGCAATGCGCCCTGCAAGGTGACGGCCATCAACTCCGTAATCGATCTGGCGCGTAGTTCCAGATCGCTCTGATCCGCCAATTCGCCCTTCAGCCGATCGGCGGCGGCATCAAGATCGGCGTTGTCCCCGCGCGCGGCCTCCAACTCCGCCAGGATGGCGGGCACCGCGGCCTTTTCCCGGAACATGGCGCGCAGGACGTCCAGGCACATGATATTGCCCGAGCCCTCCCAGATGCTGTTGACCGGCGCCTCGCGGTACAGGCGCGGCATGATGGATTCCTCGATATAGCCAGGCCCGCCATGGCATTCCATGGCTTCGTAGGTATGTCCCGGCGCCCGTTTGCAGATCCAGTATTTGCCCACCGCCGTGCCGATACGGGCCAGGGCGGCGGCGCTTTCATCGCTCTCCGCCTCATCCATGGCGCGGCCAATACGCAGGGTCAGGGCCAGGGCGGCCTCCGCCTCCAGGGCCAGGTCGGTCAGCACGTTGCGCATCAGGGGCTGTTGAACGAGTTTCTTTTGAAAGGCCGCGCGGTGGGTCGTGTGGTGCAGGGCCTGGACCAGGCCCTGGCGCATCATGGCGGCGGATGAGGCGCAGCAGTAATAGCGGTTGCCCTGGACCATCTCCAGGATGGTGGCGACACCCCGGCCATCGCCGCCGACCATGACGCCAAAGGTATCCTGCAGTTCCATTTCCGACGAGGCGTTGGAGCGGTTGCCAAGTTTGTCCTTAAGGCGCTGGATGGAGAGATTGTTGCGCTCCCCATCGGGCCGCCAGCGGGGCACCAGGAAACAGGATAGGCCCACATCGGTGTAGGCGAGGGTCAGAAAGGCATCGCACATGGGCGCCGAACAGAAAAATTTATGCCCGGTCAGCAGATACGCCGCCCCCGGACCGGTTTCGGCGCCAGTTGCCGCGGCCCGCGTGGTGTTGCCGCGGACGTCCGAGCCGCCCTGTTTCTCGGTCATGAACATGCCCATGGTGGCGCCGGATTTCTCCTCCACGGGAATGTCCCTTGCGTCATAAGAGGTGGCGAGCAGCCTGGGGATCCAATCATCGCCGACGCTGGGGGTGCCGCGCAGGGCGGGGATGACGGAATAGGTCATGGCCATGGGGCAGAGGACACCGCCCTCGGGCTGGGCAAGCATGTAAGTCAGGGCGGCATGCGCGGCCTGGGCGCCGGGTTGCGGATGGTTCCAGGCGAAGCTGGGCACTTCATTCTCGATCGCGACGGCCATCAGATCGTGATAGGCGGGGTGGAATTCAACTTGATTGATGCGCATACCATGGCGGTCGAAGGCGCGCAGTTCAGGGCCATGACGGTTGGCGGCGTCCGCTTTCTCGAACGTCTCGGCGGCCCCGGCGATTTTGCCGAATGCCGCCAGCTGATCCTCGGCCCAGGCGGCCCCCTCCCGCGCGATGCCTTCCCGCAAGGCTGTATCATCGCGCCAAAGATCCTGGTCGCCCAACAGGGGCGGCATGTTCGTGACGTCGTGGGTGGACAGATTGGCGAGGGGCTTTCTGGGGATCATCACTGCACCTTGATGTTAATCCTTGCTCATGCGGCAGCGCTGGGCGGTTCAAAACCACCCTGCACAATATCCCAAAAAGCCGGCCCGGCGATAGCGCCCAACGGTTGCCCTAGTCGCGGCTGACCACCAGCGAGGCGTTTTGACCGCCAAAGCCAAAGCCGTTGACCTGCATGGTGTTGAGCGCACCCTTGGAAGGCTTCTGGATCACCACATCGAATTCCGCCGCCGGGTCTACATCCGTGGTGCCGGCGGTGGGCACCAGGGCGCCTTCCTCCATGCTGTGCAGCGCCGCCATCAGGCCCATGACGCCCGCGGCACCGGCGGTATGGCCAACATGGCCCTTGATCGAGGATACTTTCAGGCTCTTGCCCCGGCCCTCGAACAATTGATTGATGGCCTTGATCTCGGCGATATCGCCCAACGGCGTGCCGGTGCCGTGGGCGATGATGGCATCCACGTCCTTGCTGCCGCCCGGCAAATGCGCGTCCTCGATCGCCTTTTCCATGGTGCGGGCTTCCCAACTGCCGTCGGGATGGGACGATGACGGATGATAGCCGTCCGACAGGCTGGCATAGCCCTTCAGGTAGCCGTGGATCTTGGCGCCCCGCGCCTTGGCCAGATCGGCCCATTCCAGGATCACCACTCCGGCGCCTTCGCCGCCCATGATGCCGAAACGTTCCGTATTGAAGGGCCGGCAGGCCTTGTAGGGATCGGGTTGCGGGCTCAACATGCCGTAAAGTCCCGCCGCGATCATGGTGACCTGCGTGCGCGAGGCCTCGCAGCCGCCGGCGATGGCGACGTCGCAATCACCGCGTTCGATCATCCGGGCGGCGGTGCCGATGGCATCGATGGAGGAGGCGCAGGCGGTGGTAACCGTCAACAGCGGTCCGTGCAGTTTCCAGCGCAGGGCGATCTGCCCCGCCGCCATGTTGGCCCAGGCCTTGATCTGCAATTTACGGTCAACGCCCGGCGGTCCTTCCAGATCCAGGCCGCGCTGGGAATCCGCGATGGTTTCCGTGCCGCCGCACGAGGTGCCCATGACCACGGCGGTGCGTTCGCCGTCCAATTCGTCCATGCCGCAGGCATCCACCGCCTGTACGGCGGCGGCGATGGCATACTGGGCAAAGCGGTCGGTGCCGTCGATCACCCGGTCATCCATCCAGTCCTCGGGCTTGAAATTCTCGACCTTGGACATCCAGACATTTTGCAGGCTGGCTTCGTTGTCCCACGGCGTTGGGCCGGCGGCGACATGGGCGGCGGAAAGATTCTGGCAAAATTCATCAACGGTATGGCCGATCGAGGAAATCACGCCCAGTCCGGTAATCGCGATATCTTCCATTACGTCCTCCTACTTTTCATAACGCGTTTTCTCTTATCTTGGCCCGTCCGCCGGCCAATCGCAAGGCGGCAGGCCGGATTGTCATGCGCCGGCTTCCATGCCAGTCTTTTGTCAAATCGTGAAAAAACACGAAAAACAACAAGGATGAGGAAATGGTGGAGCAGGTTGAGAAGGTCAATCTCGGCTATTTGAGCCGGCCCCAGGCGCTGCGGGAGCCGGGAAAGACGGCGATCATCGAAATCGATGGCGATGCGGTGCGCCAGCGGACCTATGGCGAACTGGAAATACGGCTGGATCAGGTCGCATCGATGTTGGGCGCCCTGGGTTTGGCGCCCGGCGACCGGTTCGTGGTCTGTGCCGGCAACAGCATCGAGTATATCGAAATCGTCATCGGTGCCATGCGTGGCGGCATCGTGCCGGTTCCCGTCAATAACCGCCTGGCTGGTGACACCATCGCCTACATCATCGCGGATGCCGCGGCCAAGGCAGCGTTGATCGAGCCGGACGCCAGCATGGCGGCGGTGGAGGCCGTGGAACAGGCCGGTATGGAACGCCGCGTGGCGGTTTCCCAGGCGCTGGACGGCTGGCTGGATTTCGAGGAGCTGCTGAGCGCGGCGCCGGCCTTCGATGCGCCCGACGTGGGTGGTAGCGATATTCTGATGATGCCCTATACCTCCGGCTCGACCGGGCGGCCCAAGGGGGTGCCGTTGGATCATGCAGGGCAGGCCTGGAATCTGGCCGCCACGGAAAAACAGTTTTGCCAGATTTTCGAACCCGGCGCCCGCGCCCTGACCGCTAATCCGCTGTATCACAAAAACGCCTTTTCGGGCGTGGTCAAACCGATGCTGCGTCTCGGTGCCTCCATGGTGATCATGCGCCAGTTCGAACCGCGCGCCTTCATTGAAACACTGGCGAAATATCAATGCACCTACACCATTTCGGTGCCGAGCATCTTCGCGCTGTTGCTGGAACACCGTGACCTGATCGCGGACAGCGATCTGTCCGCCCTGCGCGGCCTGTTCGTGGGCTCGGCGCCTTGTCCGATCCAGCTGCTGGAAAATGTGCAGGAGACCTTTGGCGTGCCGATCTATCAGGGCTATGGCCTGACCGAGGGTGGTCCGATCTCTCACGGTGCCGATATGTCCGGACCGCAGCCGCCCCACGGCAGTTGCGGAACTCCCGTGGAAGGCTGCGAGACCAAGCTAATCGGCGATGATGGCAGGGAAAACAGGCATCTTGGCGAATTATGGATGCGCAGCCCCGGCGTTACCGCCGGCTATCACAATCTGGCGGAGGTCAACGCCGAACGTCTGGTCGATGGCTGGTTGCGCACCGGTGATCTGTTCGAGGTGGACGTAGCGGGGTTGTTCTATTTCAAGGGCCGGACCGACGATATGTTCCAATGCGGCGGTGAAAGCGTTTATCCCATCGAAGTTGAAAGCTTGTTGCTGCGCCATCCGGACGTGATCGATGTTTGTGTCGTTGCCGTGCCGCACCCGATCAAGGGCGAGGTGCCCGTGGCCATGGTCTCGATGCCAAACGGCG
Source organism: uncultured Rhodospirillaceae bacterium (assembly GCA_964590195.1). Taxonomy (GTDB): domain Bacteria; phylum Pseudomonadota; class Alphaproteobacteria. The sequence continues at coordinate 31,340 of CAZPWJ010000052.1, forward strand.
CGGTGGCGGATGCGCAGGCCTTGAAGCAGTTCTGTCTCGACGAGGGCCCGGCCTATTCCCACCCCCGCCGGGTGGTCGTGGTGGATGCCCTGCCCCTGACGGGGGCGGCCAAGATCGACCGCATGGGCATCCAACGGCAGATGATTGAAAGTGGACTGGCGGAAAGCTAGCCCAGGGCCTCAATAACCTCGGCGCTGGTTTGTACCCAGCCGAATTTCATGGCGAAATTGCGCAGGGTTGCCGCGTGCAGTTCGTCATCGAACGAGGACACCGCGTCCGCCACCATGATGGTGGGAAAGCGGTGATGGAAGGCCTCGCGGGCGGTTTCCTCGACACAGATCTGGGTCACCGTGCCGGTGATAACCAGGGATCCGACACCAAGATTGCGCAGGCCGTCGTTCAGGGCGGTGCCGTGAAAGGCGCCATAGCCGTATTTCTCGATGATTAGATCGCCGGCCTCGGGGCGCAGTTCGTCAATTATCTCCGTGCAATCCAACGGGCCATCGACATCCGGGTAATGGCGCTGATGCCCTTGCCAGCAGCATTTCGTGGGTGGTTCGCACTGCGGCGACCAGTTCCACAACAGGCTGCGCGTCTGGGTGGCGAGGAACTTGGTATAAATCACCGGCAGGTCCTGGGCACGGAAGGCGGCGATCAGGGCCTGATGGGCGGGCACCGTGGCCAAGGCATCGGGCACCTGCAAGGGCGCATCCTGGCGAACGAAATCGTTCTGCATATCGACGATCAGCAGGGCGGGGTCCTCGAATGTATTCGGCTGTTCAATCATGGGCCTGTCCATTGATTTCCTCTGGCTTAAGGATAGCGTTAAGATGCCGGCAAAACCATGAAC
>CAZPWJ010000053.1:0-31877 GCA_964590195.1 uncultured Rhodospirillaceae bacterium
TGGAAGCACCCTACATGAAGTGGGTGTCTGCGTTAACCGGATAGGCACGCAATATGGAAACAATTTACTATATTTAGATAGATAAAAAATGACATCGTGTAATTACCAGCAAAAACAGCCCGTTCGTCTTTTTTTTGCATAATCTCATTTTTCCATTTTATTTTTTGCTCATCTCAAACGAAATCTATCTCTTTTTGCATATGGCATAAGCCTCTGTCCCGCGCCTCCATGCAGGAAATATCCCGCAAGGGAATGCCGCCACCGCGATCAGACCGGGCAAAAGGCCATCAAACAGGGGCATTGCCTGGTACGGTCAGCGCCAAGGGTATCTCCCCGGCGAATTCGAAATGTGGCTTCTCGACGATTTTGGGATGGTGGAGCGGGAAAACCCTGGCGCGGCGGAAAAGGGCTGACTACAGTCGTTGCGATAATTTGGAGACGGCCATGAGCGAGTTGCTACGTCCAGGGAAATTCACGGCGCCGGTCGATGCCGACCGGGTCGCCGCCGATTGGCGGCAACGGGGCTATTCCTGTAACCTGTTCGTTGACCCGCCCGGACAGCAATGGCTGGATTTCACCCATGCCACCAATGAACTGGTCGTGGTGGTCGAGGGCCGCCTGGAAATGACCGTGGGCGATGTGCGCCTGGAAATGGGGCCGGGCGACGAAGTCTTCATTCCCGCCCATGCGGTTCATTCGGTCTGCAACATACATGACGGCGTATCGCGCTGGCTGTTCGGCTATGATTGAGGAGAGGTGCGATGAGTACCAATAACTTGGACAGGCAAACCCTGGAACAATTGACCAAGGCTTTCACCGAGACCTTTAACGACAATGATCTGGACGCCATGATGAGCTACTTCGCCGACGATGGCGCGGCCTATGACCAGCATGACGGCACATTGGCGGAAGGTCTGGATGCCATCCGCGCCGCCTTTCAACCGCAGTTCGATGGTGAATTCGGTGTCATGCGTTTCGCCGCCGAAGATCTGTTCATTGACCCCGAACAGGGTAAAACCATGATCTCGTGGCTGTGCAGTTTCGACACCCCGCGCGGCCGGGCCGGCTGGCGGGGCCTGGATATTCTACATTTCAACGGCGCCGGCAAAATCACCACGAAACTGACCTACGCAAAAGCCAAGGTTCTGAAATTAGCAGCAGTGGAAGATTAAATATGTTTCGAGACAATCGTAGTAGCAGCGGCACCCAGTTGCGCTTTCAAGCCTTGCACGAAATTGCCGCCGAGGCACGAAGCCGCCTGCCCCGCAATATCTGGGACTATATGCGCGGCGCGACCGAGACGGAGACCACCGCCAAGCGTAACCGCATGGCCATCGACAGCCTGGCCCTGCGCCCCCGGGTACTGCGCGACGTGCAGGATATCAGCCTGTCGAGCACGTTTCTTGGCGCCGATCTGGAGCTGCCCCTGACATTCGCGCCGATCGGCTCGCTACAGTCTTTCGACCCCGAGGGCGGCGCGGCGGCAGCGCGGGCGGCGGCCCGTCACGGCATGATGACCACGCTCAGCTCGGTCTCGGCGCCGGGCCTGGAGGAAACGGCGGCGGCGGCGCCCGGTCCGAAAATTTTTCAGCTTTATGTGCGCGGTGACGACGCCTGGGTCGACGAGCATGCGGAGAGGGCCATTGCCGCGGGTTATACCGCCTTTTGCCTGACCGTGGATGTGGCGGTCTACAGCCGCCGCGAGCGGGACATCGTCAACCGCTTCGTCAAGCCATGGCGACGGGATGCCGGCGGGCAGAACCATCAGGCGGCGCTGAACTGGAAGGACGTGGAACGCTTCAAGGCAAAACACGATATCCCGCTGTTGATCAAGGGCGTGATGACGGCGGAAGACGCGGTCATCGCCTGCGACCTGGGCGTCGACGGGGTCTGGGTTTCCAATCACGGCGGCCGGCAGCTGGATCAGGCCCAGGGCGCCCTGGCCGTGCTGCCCGAGATTGTCGACGCCATGGAAGACCGGGCGGCGGTGATCGTCGATGGCGGCTTCCTGCGCGGCACGGACGTGATCAAGGCCATCGCCTTGGGCGCCGACGTGGTCGGCCTGGGCCGTCTGACCGCCATGGGTCTGGGCGCCGGCGGCGAAGAGGGCCTGACGCGGGCCATGGATCTGTTGGCCGAGGAGATGCAGATCGCCATGGGTTTGCTGGGCCTGACGCGGTTGGATCAACTGGGGCCGGAATGCGTCACCGATGCGCCGGTGGCGGACGCCCCCGACGTCCTCAGCGCCTTTCCCTTACTGGACCCAAATCGATAGCTTCGATAGAGCGCTAACGAAGATCGGGCAGACTGGCCAGCATACGCCGGGCCAGATCGTCCAGCATTGAGGCAACAGCATCGTCATCGCCCTGGAACGCCGCTGCCCGCAGAATGGCGATGGGCAGGGAAAACAGCGACAGCGGCGGATCGCCCGAATTGCGCGAGGCCGCCGCGTGCGACCGCCACAGCAGCGCGCCATCACGGGCCCGAATGATCTCGGCACCAAGATGGATGTATTTTTGCGACCAGACCAAGGCATTGTCGTGCCCCGCACGCAACAGCCGCCAGCGCAGGAAGGCCGGGCATCTATTGGCGGCGGCGAAATGGCGGGCATCGGCGGGATGTTCCAGATCCACCGCCATGGCGCGTACCAGACGACGGCGCTCGATCGGGTGGATCACCCGCGCAACGCGGCCACTAAGCTGCCGAGCCAGGGCGGCGCTTATACGTTCACCGGCGGCAACACCCGCGCCATTCGGGCCGGGCAGCACCACCACGCAGCGCGGCGCCTCCTCATAATAGGCGCGCAGGGCCCCGGTTGGCGCCGCGACGCTGACGATGGGCACGAGGCAGGTCAAAATTATGCCCCCCAATAAGCCCTTTGCGCGCCAAACCATTATCCGGCCCTCCGGCAAGGCGTGTTCAGTTCGATCACGCCAGGCACGGCGCGGCCATCGACCTCTATATCGCCAACCCGAACGGCGGCGCCGTGAAACGCGTAGCGGGCCCTGATGGCGCTGGCGCGGCCATATGCGCCATTCAGTATTCGGTCCAGGCCGCCCAGCAGATGCGCATCGACTTGGCGCGGGAAAACCCGCATGGCCGGGGCACCGCCCGAGAGGCCGTGACGCTGGGCAATGGCGCGCAGGTCTCGGCGTTCGGCATCGGTCAACTGGCCGCTGGGCTGCCTGGCAAAGCCGCTGTATCGGTCATGGTTGGGATGCCAGTTTCGCCCCGGCGCACCCTCGGCCACATATAATTCGCCGACACTTGGGCTAAGCGCCACGCGCATGCCGAAGCAGTCACGCAAGTGCCTGTACAGGCCCGCCCGCTCGCTGACCGAGTTCGGCCAGGCCAGCTCGATCGCCGGTCCCTGGCCATGCTCCAACAGACGCAGCAAGACCCGGCCCTGCGCGGCTTCAGTTTTGATGTCCGCCACATTCTTGGTTCTTACTGGCTGCGGGGTTGGTTTTTGCACCGCTTTTCGAACGGGCTTCTTTATGGGGCTGGGACGCAAGGGCTGCACCTGCGCTGCCTTGGTTTTCGCCTTGATGCTGGGTTGCAAGGTGCGCAGTGGCGGCGGTGGTGCTTTTCGCGGCGGCGCGGGCAGCAGCACGGCACGGGGTTCAGGCCGTGCCGGCGACGGCTTCATGGGCGCCGCTTCAACTGGCCTCGAGGGCACCTGCTGCAGGGGCTCGTTCGCGATCAACAGCACCGCCAACAGGGCGGACAAGCCCACGGACGCGCCACCAATGAGCAGCCGGCGCGGCATGGCCTAGTTCATCCGGCTGGCGGCGAACAACAGCTCCATCTCTTCGGAAAGCGCATGCAGCTCACGCCGCCGCTGGCTGGGACTCATGAAGGTGGGCTGTCCGTTGACCGATGCGACGGGCCCGGTGGCCAGAACTTCCGCCCGGCGCTGCCGGACCTCCCCGTCCTCAATGGCCGGCGGGATCAGGTTCGGGTTCGTGGTGCGCTCGCCGGTTTTCTTGATCGCGTGCGCCTCTGGCGCAGCCAGCCTGGGCTGCACCGGCATCGGCGGCACGGCAGCCTGGACCGGCACCTCGACGGGGGCGGCCTGTATTGGCGCCGGCGCCTCATCCATGACCTTTTCAACCATCGCCGCCGTGGCTTCGCGCCCGGCCGTGACCGTGCTTTTCGCGGCGGCGCTGACCTTGTGCAATACACCATTGGCATCTTCGGGGAGCGGCAGCTGGCCGCCGGTGAAAAGATAGAACAGGGCGCCAACGACGACGAGATTGAAGATCAGGAACCGCATGGGATTACTCCTTTCGAAGATGTCTTGGCTTCCACCCAGGCCGCGCTTATGGACAACAGGGCGCGCAGCAGGGCCGAGGTCGGCAGACCGATGACCGTGGTCATGAAGGCCAGGCTGAAACGCTCGGTCAGGCCACGAATAACCTCCTGCACCGTTTCGGGCGTCAGGCTTTGCCCGGCCAATTCGCCAATGCCCAGGGAAATGCCGAACAAGGTATAGGTCAGGGCCAGGGTGGCGATGCCGTTGGCGGCATGCAGGCCGGCCTCGTGCCAGGCCTGGCGCTGTTCGGCGCGCAGGTTCCGGTCCAGCAGCCGTTGCCAGCAATACAGGGTAGCCAGGATCAATAAGGACAGCAGGCCCAGAAAAACCCCGCCCAGGACACGGGCGGCCCAGGCCAGGATATCGCCCGGCTCGGGCGCGCCCATGGCCAGGGACAGGGCCAGCACCAGAACCACGGCGCCGAGGAAATAGCTGAGGGCGCGGGAGCCGCCGTTCAGCAATCCCATTACCGCCGACATCCTAGCGCCGCCCCTGCTTGGCCGACATCACGCTTTGCGTCGAGATGCCCAGTTGCGCCAGCCAGGTATCGGCCATGGCGCGGCTTTTCTCGGCCGAGGCATGGACCAGAAAGGTCAGGTCGTAATTCGCGAAGGCGCGGCGCACCTGGGGCGTATTGCGGCCCACCAGCTTGTCATCGCGCAGAACCATGCGCTCCAGATCCAGCAGGCGCCGCTGCGCGCCTTCCAGGCGGACCTGGCGTTCGGCCGGCGTGATTTCGCCGTCCAGCATGGTCTCGATCAACAAAGCGCGCTCCCGCTCCATATTGGCCAGGGTGTCGGCCTTGGCTGGAGCCGCGACGGCGGCGGCAACAAGGAGCGCCGCCATGGGCAGAGCAATTTTCAGGGACTGTTTCATGATCATGGTCCTTCGCTGCAAATGATCAGTTGACGAAATATTTCACTGCCGAGGCCGGTTTTGCGCTGATCGGCAGCTCGCTGTCGCCAAGTTCGGCATCCATCACGGTTTCCGACAACGCCATGGCATCCAGGGCGACCAGCTTGGCCATGTAGCCAATGATGTTCTGTTCCTGCTCCAGGATCGCCACGCCGGCCTGGGTATCGGCCAGCATCTGGCGGATAAAATCGGCCTTGCTGGCGGGCTGGCCAGGCAGTTGCGGCTTTGTATTCATGGGATGGGCCCGGATGGCGGCGGCCAGGGTCTCCACCGCGCTCATATTGGCGGCGTATTCCTGGGCGTATTTGCTTTCCGGCACGGTCGGGGCCGACAAGACAGCCAGGTCAACCTTGGCCAGGGAGCCTTTGAAACGCTCGCGGGCCTGCTGTTGTTGCGAGACCAGTTGCAGCCGCGCCGGCGTCATCGCGCCCTTTTCCTGGCCCAGTTTTTTCAACAACCGCTCCAAGGTCCGTTGCTTGGTCCGCATATGCCGTTGACGCAGGTCGGCCTTGCGTTTCATCAGGGTGATGAATTCCCGCTTCTGCGCCAGGAACTGATGGCGCAGTTCCACCTTCAGCTCGCCATCCGCCTGCCGGATGGCGGTGCGCAGATCCTCCAGGGTCTGGCCTTTCAGGCCGATTTCGCTGTCCGCTTCCTGGATCGCGCCGGACAGGGCGGACTGTGCGAAATCGTGATCGAGGGATTTCTTCAGGTAGTTGGCCGGCAGTTTGATCAGTTTTTCGCTGGCCACGGGCTGCCAGCTCGGCAGCTCGGCACTCTTGGCCAGCGCATAATTCGGCGCGAACATCGCCAAGACCAGGGCCAGGCTGGGTCCGACAAAAAGCGCCTGTTTCGAAGGTTTCATTATTTTCCCTCCTAGTTCCGGGTCCAGTAGCGCACCCGGCGCAATTCCGATTTCAGGTCGGCTGAGACATTGGCAACCGAGAACTGACCCACCGCCTTGCGGTCACGCAGACCGAGCAGGATTTCCATGCTTTCCACGAAGGAAGAACCATCGGTGAAATACAGATCCGCGCCCTGGAATGTCTGTTTGAACGTCTCCAGATTGGCCCGGGCCTGGGCCACGTCGCCGCCCTTGAAATGGTTCTGGATTCCCACCGCGTAGGCGCGCATGCGTTCATCAACGGCGACACCGGCGGCCTCGGGGCCAACCTCGGCCTCGCATTTATCCAACAAGCGGGCCGAGGCAAGATAGCGCGCAGGGGAGCCTTCGGCTCTGGCCTGCCCGTCCAGCGCCAAGGCGTCATCACGGCATTGGCGATAGCCGCGCATGGCCGAAATCTCGGCATAACGGGCCTGACGAAAGCCGATGCCCTCGTGCTGCTGCGCCGTGGTCACGGGGTTGCAGGCCGTGGCCAAAAACGCCATGCCAAGAGCCAAGGCGCTTTTCGCCAATAGATGATTTGTCCGGTGCATAAGCCAGCCCCTTCATAATTGTTCCGTTTCAGAACTGGCTATGGGGGGGCCAGGACAGTTTTTTCGCCCAGGGCCGATATAATTTTAAAAAGATGCTATTTTCTTGAACCCGAATAGGTCTCCGGGGCGAATTTCAGGAACAGCATGCCAACGGCGACGATCACCGCGGCGGTTAATAACAGCGCCGTTTGCGGCCCCTGAATATCGACGATAAAGCCCAGGGTGATGGGCCCGATGACATAGCCAAGATCACCCACCATGCGAAAGGTGCTCATGGCGGCGGCGTTCATGCCCGGCGGCGCGCTATCGGCGGCATAGGCCGCGGGCGCCGTACCTCCGACCGAGGCGGCAATGCCCCAGACCACACAGGCAACCACGAACCATATGTAACCCGGCGCCAGCATGAACAGCAGCATGGACGCGCCGGTGATCAAGGTTGAGGGCACGATGACGGCCTTGCGCCCAAAACGGTCGACCAGAACGCCCGTCGGATATGCCGCGAGCAGGCCGGCCACGCTGCCCAAGGCCATGCCGAAACCGATTTGGGCCACGGACAGCGCCAGATGCACGGCGGCGAATACCGGCACGACGGTAAACAGCCCGCCGGTCCGCGTCACCGCGTTGATCAGAGAAACAATGGAAACCAGGACAAAGCCGACCTGCCCCATCAGCAGACGAACCTGGCGCCAATAGGTGAAGGCCCCCGGCCCGCCCATGCCCGCGCCAGAATGTCCCAGCCCCTTGGTTTCCTTGACCGCGAACCAGGCCACCAGCATGGCCAGCAGCGAGGCGCAGCCATAGGCCTGAAATGGCGCCGCCAGGCCAAAATGGGTTGCCAACAGACCGCCCGGCAGAGGCCCGATGCCCACCGCAAAGAGAAAGCTGCCCTGATAGATGGCGATGATCCGGCCCCGCCTCTCGGGCGTGGAGATATCAGCCAGCACCACCTGCCCCGTGGTGAGAATAATGCCGGCGCCAAAGCCCGAGACAAAGCGGGCCACGATGAATTCGGGATACGCGGTGGCCGCCGCGCACCAAAAACTGCCCGTCGCCGAAATAAGGCCGCCAATGGCCAGGGTCGGGCGGCGGCCAAGCCAGTCGGACAACTGGCCGGACGGCACGGCAACGAAAAACCGCGCCAGGCCATAAATAGCCACCGCCATGCCGATGGCCGAGGCCGGCACGCCGAAAGACTGCGCATACAGGGGCAACACAGGAATTACGCTGCCAAAACCGAGCTGATTGATGGTCACCAGCGCGCTCATGGCAATCAGCACCCGGCGCTCAATTCCCCGGCCCGCGCCGTTTTCTGAATTTGCCTCTGTCATGGAAATTTAACGCAGGACCTCATGCAACAGGCTGATGGAACGGCGCGCCCCCTTCTCCTTATTCACAGCGCCCCCAGCGCGAATTGGCGTTTGCGAAGTTGTCAGCGTCAATCGATAACGCACTGATCCCACACCTCGGTGGGGCAAGTCCAGACTCCAATCCCGCTGCCCCGTGACCAGCCGCCGCCCGCTCAGATCCCCTGGCGGCCGCAAGGCACCGACCAGCCGGCCCTCGAGTATTTCAAGATTTACCTGGGCATAGCGCTCTTCGGCGCCCAGCTCGATCCGCAGCAAAACGCCGCATAATCCAGCGCCGGCGGAGGCTTTGAACCGGCCCGGCTCAACCACCGGAACCGGATGCATGACCGCCCTGGCCTTGCCGAAATAGATCTGGTCGCAGCCCTGGCCCGCTGGTGCATAACGCTCCAGCACGGCAATCGCCGGCAGCTTGGCGGGCGGCACAAGATCCCTGGCGGTGGTGACGGGCTTGGGTTTGGTCTTGGGCACAGACGGCTTTGGCGATGGCTGTTCCACGGCAGGCGCCTTCGCGGCGGCCCGCATCTTAGGCGGCGGTTTTGCCCGCGGGGCGGCGACGGGAGGCTTTGGCTCCGGCGGAGCCGCCTTGACCACCTTTGGCGGCGGCTTTACCTCGGTGATTTTCTCGGACGGCAATAGCAATAGCACGGCGATGGCCGCGATAACGGCCATCAGGGGCCAAATCCATCGCCTCCGAGATTTTGATTTCGGTTCCACGGACTCTGGCGCAACCATCGCCGCCGCCGGCGGCTTAACACCAATCATCTTGCACACATCGCCGATATTCGCCGCCCGGCGGGACGCCCCCGCCGGTGGATCAATGGTCAGCAGGCGCTCATAGTCCGGCCCGTCGGGCACCACGATAAGCGGCGCCGTTTCGCCTGCCGACCATTCAACCAGCTGCGGCTCGGCTGCTTGCAGTTTTTCCGGGATATGGCCGACGCCGCCCACATGGCCGTCAAAATCCACCAGGCCGGTCAGGCAGACGATCAACTCCGCCTCATCAGCCTCCCGGCACAGGGTGCAATCTTCCGCCGCCAGCACCGCATGGGCCATGAAGGCTGCCAACTGCCAGCTATCGCCGCTATCGATGGGGGCGGATACTTCCAGGCGGAAGCCGCCCTCGGGGAAAGGGCCAAAGAAACGCTCCACGGGGCCGCCGCCGGGATAGACGAAATCGTCATAGCGGTCGCTGACCGCCAGCCGTTCCGAGCCGCGTCCCAGCACCATCATGGACAAGGGCGCGCGTTCCCGGGTGATCCGCTGGATCTGAACCAGGCCGCCGGTGGTCAGAATAAAGATGGCAATTTGCGTCACCGCAACAAAGCCTCCGTCCGGGGGTCGCGCAACAGCGGCAGGATCGGATCATCGGCGGTGACAATAAATTGCATGACACCGCGATGTGGGCTGGGCAGGGGAAAGCGGAAACAGCGGTCATCCCGGTCGCACAACAACAGGGTCGCGGGCGCGGGATCCTTGGCGCCCGCATCCAGTTCCACGATGACAATGAATTGATCCGCTTCCGCCTGGGACGGCTCCACCGTGATCCGGCAGCCGACACCGCGCCGGGGCGGGATCTGTTCCGTGCTGGCCGCCATCACTTCGCCCAGGCGATAGGTGGCCGCCGCCGCCAGGAAGCCGCGATAGCTTCGGCGCAGGGACAAATTAGTGTTCAAGGCGGCCTCCAGCGCCGCGTCGGGCGCGGGCCGCGCGGCCATGGCATGGGCATAAAGACGGCTGGCGGAAATTGCGGCGGCAGTGGTATCGCCGCCTGCTTCCAACAAAGCACGGCCATCGGACAATTCCGCGAAGCGCCGCCGTGCCGCCGCCTCTTCCAACCGGTTCGGCATATCCATCTCAATCATCCCTCACTCCATAAAGTTTGCCGAATTCCGTGGCAAAGATGGCGCTGTCCGCCGCGAACAAGGCCTCCAGCCCGCTATCCTGATCCAATCCATCCAAACCGCCAAGATAGCCGTTCAAAACATCGCCTAAAGCGGACAATACCCCCGCCCCAACGCGAAAGCCCTCCTGACGCTCCTCGTCCGCCAGCGCCTCCGCCTCGAAGCCGCGGCGGGATATATTACGGAATGCCTTGGCGGCGTCTTCCGTCAACACCGCCATTTGCGCCGCCGAGGGCTCCCGGCCATCGTCCACTTCGCGCCGGGCAAGCTCGAACAAACGCTCCGGCGTCATCACCGCCAGCGCGGTAACGGCCGCGCCACGGCCCACGCCGGTCCAACCACCCGCCTGATCGCCTAGTTCATTACCGACCTGGGTCAGGGCATGGAAGGCCGCCTTGCGCAGACGGGCAAGATGGTCCCGCAGCCTCTCATAAAGCTGCCGGCGCGCCGCGTAAGGCTCAGCCGCCGCGCAACTTAACAGCCGCGCCTCCACCGCCCTGCCGGGATGGAACTGCAACGCCGTGGTAATCGCCGCCTGCACGGCGCCAAATGCCAAATAACGGGAAAAAGCCAGGGGCAGCCGCCGCGCGAACGGGCCGAATGCGGCCAGGGGTGCTAGGGGTTCCCGTTCGCCTGATTGGGTGAAAAACTTGATCTCCGCCGCCGGGCCGCTATCGAGCAGCGCCAGCGGATCGCTCCAGCCGGCCAGATCGCCCAGGGCGGCGGTGGAATGGTGCATATCGTCGGGCTCCACCTCGCCCAGATCCCGCGCCGCGCCCAAGCGGGCCGCGCCCTCGCCCTGGCCGCGCGCCTGGACCGAGGCCATGGCGGCGGTGAAATCGGCAAAACGGGTAAAGGCCTTGCGGTAGGTGCGAAAATCGCCGCCATTGTGACGGCGCCAGAACGCCAGGATATCATCGTCGGCCAGATTGCAGTTTTGCCCCTCGCCTCTTTGCCGCAGATAATCAAGAATCGCGGTGAAGGCATCGTCATGCATGCCCTGTTCAAGGTGCGCGTTGCGGTAACGCCGCATGGCCGCCGCGATGCCGTTGGCGCCATCCTGGATGGCGCGCAGGCTGTCAGCGGATGCAACCATCTGATCAAGAAGATCATTCAATGCCTGGTGAAAGGAGAAATCATCCATGCCGGCAAGGAATTCAAACAGTGCCGCAAGGAACGGCATACGGCCATAGGTTACCGTGAAGACATCATCGCCATAGCTGACAGCAACGCCGTTTTCGGCCCATGAAAAACCGGCCCGGCACCAGCCCGAGCGCGCCTGCATGGCCTGCAGCTGGGCCCGGCAACCGGCGGCGGTAAGGTGATCCTGGCCAAGAAAGAACCCCCAGCGGTCGTTCAGAATAGTATCCGGTCCCGCGCCGGTTTCGCCGCCGGCGGTGCCGGCAACGATGTTGACCAGATGACACAACTCGAACAGCGGCGTATCGCGATGTCCCGCCCCGCCCCGGCCAACCAGGAATTGCGCCAGGGCGGCCAGGGCGCGTGCCGGGTATTTTTGTTCCCCGGAAACGGACGCGGCCTCGGCCAAGCCGCGAAAATCAGCCAGAAACTGTCCGTCGGCGCCGCTGCCTAGCAATTGCTGTTCACTCATCATAAGTGCCTTTCCGAACCATCCGCCGGTAGTTTAGCCGAAGTTTTCGAACCTTGCGCACATAGGGATAGGTCGCGGGTATAATCCGGGCCCGCGGCAAGTCCCCCACCGCCGAGCCGCCATTGTAATAGGACAGCGCCAAATCGACACGGCCACGGTACCGGCGCAGCAGACGCTTGAGAAAATGCAGGCCCATACGCACGTTGATGCGCGGCTGCCAGAGCTGGTCGGGAACAATGCCATATTCCTCCCAGGCGGTGCGTGGCATGATCTGCATGATCCCGCGCGCGCCCTTGTGGGAGAGTACTTTCGGATTGAAGTCGGATTCCGCATGGGCCACCGCCAGGGCCAGCCCAGGTGCCACACCCATGTTGTGCGCTTCGGCCACCACCAGCCGCTGTAGCGCGAGGCGGTTGCCGGCAGCGCTGGCAGTTCCGGTCAGGGACAGTAGCACCGCGACAGCGAGCATGGCGAAAGCGTACCGCATGGCTCAGCCCCGCCGGCCCAAGCGATGATGCCGGTGATGGGTGAAATCATCCAAATCGTGATGATGGCCCCAATCTCGTGAACGGTCATGCGCATGGTCATGGTCACGGGCACGGCGGAGGCGAAGCAAGCGGCGGCGTTTATGTTCGGCGCGGGCGGCACGCCGCTCCTCGCGGGCCTCGCGGATCATGGCAAGACGCCTTTGCAGACGCCAATCAATCGCAGCCTCATCCTCCGCCTCGACCGAACGAGCCGGCTTGGCGACGGTGCGCGCCGGCGTCCAGTCTTGCGGCGCCTTCTTGGCGGCATCATCGCGCCAGAGCATGGCTTGCGCGGCATAGCGTTTTTGCCAGCGCAGCACGGATTGCACATAGCGCCGGGTATAGCCGTGGGGCCTAGCCTGGGCACCCGTGCCGCGCAGGCTGCCGCCGTTATAGTGGGACAGCGCCAGATCCCAGCGCCCGCCATAACGTCCGATCAACTGCTCCAGAAAGCTCAAGCCCAGTTGGATATTCAGGCGTGGCTGCCACAGCTCGTCGGCGGCAACGCCGAATTCCTGACGCGCCGTCCTGGGCATGATCTGCATCACCCCACGGGCGCCTTTATGCGACAGCGCCGCCGCCTGAAAATCGGACTCGACCTTGGCCAGGGCCAAGGCCAGGGACGGCGGCACCGTTGTCGCCTCTGCCTCCGCCACGACCAGGCGCATGATATGGCCGCGCGCGAAAGTTCCCGGATCGGGCCGCGCCTCGGCACTATTAATCAGGCCGCCGATAACCAGGCCAAAACCCAGCAGCAAAGCTTTCAGGATTAGGAAATGTATCATTCGTGGTGCTCCTTCAGGGCATCAAGCCATTGGCGGTTGAGGGTGGTGACGGTCAGGCCGGGCAGGCTCAGGCGATCCTTCGCCGCCATCACCTGGGCCAGGGACAGGTCGGGCGAAACCGCCAAAACCGGTTTCGCCATGCTCCGCATCGCTGCCGGCGCCAGGGGCTGTAGTTTTTCGTTCAGGAAACGGCCGCCGCTGAGAATAATGAGCTGGCGCGGTTGCACGACACGGGCATCACCGGCATTGGCGCGCGCCGTTGCCTGGCTGGCGGGGGGCAGCAAGCGCAGACCATTCGAAGGCGTCTTGATGCTGGGTTTCGCCGTCTCCGGCGTCGCCACGCCTGCCGTCCCGCCGCCCATGGACACCATGGTCAGGATCATGATGGCGAAAAATGCCATGGCGAGGGCCAGGGCGATCTCCGTCATCGCGTTGCCGCCATCATTACCAGTCATATTTAGACCTCCAATCCCGCTGCATCCGTGCCCGTTTTCGAATGGACAGCACTGGCTATGGCGGGATCAGGGGCGGTTTTTGCCCTCGATAACTTGGATTTTCTCTACAAATTGAGATGAATTGCTACTCATGCTGATAATATTTTATAATTAAAACTAATATAAGGAGAAAATAGCCGGTCAGTGACGCTACGATTCACGCTTTCTGGAATTTTGTGTTATAGAGGCGCGCACGCCGCACTTGCCCGGTTGGATGATGACCAGGTTGGGGACAAGACCTGGGACTTGACCAGTCGGGCATAAATGACGATGAAGCGCATGAAAAGGCTCGCCCAGAGCCGGCGCAACGAAAAATTTAGGCAGTCCGCGGAAGCAATCGTGGAAACGGTTTGTGGAGCGGATATCGGCGTGTTGGGACTAATAGTTAATTGGGAAGTTACGATATGAATGTTAGGGGCTTGCCAGAGCCGCAAGGCTTATACACCCCGGAAAACGAGCACGAAAATTGCGGCGTTGGGTTCTTGGCCAATATCAAGAACCGCAAAAGCCATGAAATTATTCGTCAGGGGCTACAGATCCTGGTCAATCTGGACCATCGGGGCGCGGTTGGCGCTGACCCGTTGGCCGGCGATGGCGCCGGCATCCTGCTGCAGATTCCCGACCGGCTGTTCCGCGAGGATTGCGCCAAGGATGCCGCTGGCAACAGCATCGAATTGCCCCCGGTCGGTGACTACGCCGTCGCCATGCTGTTTCTGCCCCGTCAGGCGGACACGGCAGCCAAATGCGCCGCCGCGATCGAACAGGTCACGGCCGACGAAGGACAGATCTGCCTGGGCTGGCGCGATGTGCCGGTGGACAATTCCTGCCTTGGCGAAAGCGTTAAGCCGGACGAGCCCCTGATCCGGCAATTCTTTATCGGCCGCGGTCCCAACACCAAGGATCAGGACGCCTTCGAGCGTAAGCTGTTTGTTATCCGCAAGCAGACCCATCGGGTGATCTGGAAAAGCGCGGCGGAGGCGGTCGACGCCTTTTACATCACCTCCCTATCCACCCGCACCATTGTCTATAAGGGCATGGTGCTATCGGGCAATCTGTCGAATTATTATCTCGACCTGCAAGACGAGCGGGCGGAATCCGCACTGGCATTGGTGCATCAACGTTTCTCGACCAATACCTTCCCATCATGGAGCCTGGCGCAGCCATTCCGTTATCTTTGCCATAATGGTGAAATCAACACCGTGCGCGGCAATATCAATTGGATGGCGGCGCGACGGCAGACCATGAGCTCGGCCGTATTGGGTGACGATCTGGACAAACTTTGGCCGCTGATCGGCGATGGCGCCTCGGACTCGGCGACATATGACAACGCCTTCGAATTGCTGGTGGCGGGCGGTTATTCCATGTCCCACGCCATGATGATGATGATCCCCGAGGCCTGGAACGATAACGCCCTGATGGATGCGGACCGGCGCGCGTTTTACGAATACCATGCCGCCCTGATGGAGCCGTGGGATGGCCCCGCCGCCATCGCCTTTACCGATGGCAGGCAGATCGGCGCCACCCTGGACCGTAACGGCCTGCGCCCGGCACGTTATGTGGTGACCGACGATGATCTGGTGATCATGGGTTCGGAAGTCGGTGTGCTGGATGTGCCGGAGGAAAAGATCGTCCAGAAATGGCGCCTGCAACCGGGCAAGATGTTCCTGATCGACTTGGAAGAAGGCCGGATCATCGGCGACGAGGAGATTAAGGCCTCCCTGGCGCAGGCCAAGCCATATCAGAAATGGCTGGATGAGACGCAGATCCAGTTGGAAGATCTGCCCGATGAAGTCGGGCCCATGACGCCCGATGCCCGCACCCTGTTGGACCGCCAGCAGGCCTTTGGCTACACCCAGGAAGACACCAAATTTTTCCTCACGCCAATGGCCCTGACGGGACAGGACCCCATTGGCTCCATGGGCATGGATGTGCCCTTGGCGGTATTGTCGGACCGGCCCAAGCGGCTGTTCGACTATTTCAAGCAGTGTTTCGCCCAGGTTACCAACCCGCCGATCGATCCGATCCGGGAAGAGCTGGTAATGTCGCTGGTCTCGCTTATCGGGCCCCGTCCAAACCTGCTGGACCCCGACGATGCGGGTACGAAGAAGCGCCTGGAAGTACGGCAGCCAATCCTGACCAACATGGATTTGGAACGGGTTCGCCGGATCGAGAACCAGGTCGGCCAGGTATTCCGCACCTATACTCTGGATATTACCTATCCGGCCTCCGAAGGCGCGGCTGGCATGACGGAGGCATTGGATGCTCTTTGCCGGCATGCCGAGGAGGTCGTGAAGCGGCCCTATAACATTCTGATCCTTTCGGACCGGGGCATTGACGCCGACCGCGTTGCCATTCCCATCCTGCTTGCCACGGCAGCTGTGCATCATCACCTGATCCGCACGGGCCAGCGCACGGAAGTAGGCCTGGTGGTGGAGACGGGCGAGGCCCGGCGGGTGCACGATTTCTGCCTGCTGGCGGGTTACGGCGCCGAGGCGGTCAATCCTTATCTGGCTTTCGATACGTTGTCCGCCATGCGGCCAAAACTGCCCGAGGATCTGGAAGAGGAAGAACTGCACCGCCGCTATATCAAGGCGGTGGCCAAGGGTATCCTGAAGGTG
Source organism: uncultured Rhodospirillaceae bacterium (assembly GCA_964590195.1). GTDB lineage: Bacteria > Pseudomonadota > Alphaproteobacteria. Next base: position 15,972 of record CAZPWJ010000053.1, read on the forward strand.
ATGTCCAAGATGGGCATCTCGACCTATCAATCCTATTGCGGTGCGCAGATTTTCGACGCCGTTGGTTTGAGCCAAGAACTCCTTGACCGGCACTTCACGGGTACAAGATGCGCCATCGATGGCGTTGGCCTGCCGGAAATCGCCGAAGAGACCGTGCGCCGGCATCTGTTGGCCTTCAAGGACGTATTGCCTTACCGCGATACCTTGGACCCGGGCGGCGAGCTGGCCTACCGGCAGCGGGGCGAGGAACACGCCTGGACGCCGGAAACCGTTGCCCTGTTGCAGCACGCGGTGCGCGCCGGTGACCGGGGCAAGTACCAGGCCTATGCCAGGGCCATGAACGAGCAGGACGAAAAGCTGAAATATCTGCGCGGCCTGTTTGAATTCAAGTTCGCCGAGCAGCCCCTTGATCTTAGCGAGGTGGAACCGGCCACGGAGATATTCAAACGCTTCGCCACGGGGGCCATGTCCTTTGGCTCGATCTCTTGGGAGGCCCATACCAACCTGGCCATCGCCATGAACCGTATCGGCGGCAAGTCGAACAGCGGCGAAGGCGGCGAGGAGGCCGAACGTTACCGGCCCCTGAAGAACGGCGACAGCATGCGTTCGGGCATTAAGCAGGTTGCCTCGGGCCGCTTTGGCGTGATGGCGGAATATCTGGTCAACGCATCCGATATCCAGATCAAAATGGCCCAGGGCGCCAAGCCCGGCGAGGGCGGACAATTACCCGGCCACAAGGTTGATGAATGGATCGCGCGGGTGCGCCATTCAACACCGGGTGTGGGCCTGATTTCACCGCCGCCCCATCACGATATTTATTCCATCGAGGATCTGGCGCAGCTGATCCATGATCTGAAGAACGTCAACCCGGAGGCACGCATTTCGGTCAAGCTGGTGTCCGAACTGGGCGTAGGCACGGTTGCCGCCGGCGTCTCGAAGGCGCATGCGGACCATGTCACCATTTCGGGCTATGACGGCGGCACCGGCGCCTCGCCCATCACCTCGATCCAGAATGCCGGCAGTCCGTGGGAAATCGGTCTGGCGGAAACCCATCAGACCCTGGTGATGAACGGCCTGCGCGGCCGCATCGCGGTGCAGGTCGACGGCGGTCTGCGCACGGGCCGGGACGTGGTTATTGGCGCTCTGCTGGGCGCCGACGAATTTGGCATCGCCACCGCCGCCCTGATCGCGCAGGGCTGTATCATGATGCGCAAATGCCATCTGAACACCTGCCCGGTCGGTGTCGCGACCCAGGATCCGGAACTGCGAAAACTGTTCCCGGGCCAGCCCGAACACGTCATCAACTACTTCACCTATATGGCCGAGGAAATCCGCGAGCTGATGGCGAAGTTGGGCTTCCGCACCTTCGATGAAATGATCGGCCAGCGCGACCGTCTGGAAACCCGCAAGGCGGTGACCCATTGGAAGGCCAAGGGCCTTGATCTGGGCCCTTTGCTGCACATGCCTGAACCGGGCCCCGGCGTCGCCATCCGCAATTGCGAGGTGCAGAACCACGGCCTGGAAAAGGCCCTGGACAATCAGTTGATCGAACAGGCCGCGCCCGCCATCGAAAATGGCGAAACGGTCCGTATCGATGTGCCGATCAAGAACATCAACCGTACCGTCGGCGCCATGCTGTCGGGCCGGATCGCCCAGAAGCACGGCAATGCCGGCCTGGAAGACGGCGCCTTGCATGCCAAGTTCACAGGCAGTGCCGGGCAGAGCTTTGCCGCCTTCCTTAGCCATGGCGTAACTTTCGAATTGGAAGGCGATGCCAATGACTATGTGGGCAAGGGATTGTCGGGCGGCCGGGTGGTGATCTATCCGCCCAAGGTTTCCTCCATCACGCCGGAGGAAAATATCCTGATCGGCAATACGGTCCTGTATGGCGCGGTATCCGGCGAATGCTATTTCCGTGGTGTTGCCGGCGAACGTTTCGGCGTGCGCAATTCAGGCGTCACGGCGGTGGTTGAAGGCGTCGGCGATCATGGCTGCGAATACATGACTGGCGGCGTGGTCGTCGTGTTGGGCGCTACCGGCCGCAACTTTGCCGCCGGCATGAGCGGCGGCATCGCCTATGTTTTGAATGAAAGCAGCGACTTCCATCTGCGCTGCAACATGGCCATGGTCGAATTGGAACCGATCGCGGACGAGGATCAGGCCCTGGAGGATCTGGATCATCAGGGCGGCGACCTGGAAACTCATGGCCGGGTTGATCTGGTGCACGACATGACCCGTTATGACGCCCAGCGCCTGCATGGTCTGATCGAGAACCATTTGCGTTATACGGACAGCGACCGGGCACGCATGATTTTGGATAATTGGGACGAGTATCTGCCGCGTTTCGTCAAGGTGATGCCGGTGGATTACCGCCGCGCCTTGCAGGAAATGCAGGCCCAGGCACGGTCGGAAGCAGATCAAGGGGCCGATCTAAACCGGGCTGGCGTCTCTGTCGCGGCAGGGGGAGAGTAAAGAGTATGGGTAAGCCTACTGGTTTCATGGAGATCGCGCGGCGCGACCACTCCTACGCGCCAACGGAACAGCGGCTGCATCATTATGATGAGTTTACCGTTCCCTTGTCCGAGCCCGATGTGCGCCAGCAGGGGGCCCGCTGCATGGATTGCGGCATTCCCTATTGTCACAACGGCTGTCCGGTCAACAACATCATTCCGGAATGGAATGACATGGTCTATCAGGGCGAATGGCACACTGCCTTGCGGATTCTGCAATCGACCAACAACTTCCCGGAATTCACCGGCCGCGTCTGCCCCGCGCCGTGCGAGGCCGCCTGCACCCTGAACATCACCGACCAGCCGGTGACCATTAAGACGATCGAACTTTCGATCATCGAAAAGGGTTGGGACGAGGGTTGGATCGTGCCCCGTATCGCCAAGCACCGCACCGGCAAGACCGTCGCCGTGGTCGGTTCCGGCCCGGCCGGCATGGCCTGTGCCCAGCAATTGGCGCGCGCCGGCCACAGCGTGGTGTTGTACGAGAAAAACGCCCGGATCGGCGGCCTAATGCGCTATGGCATTCCGGATTTCAAGCTGGAGAAGAAATTCATCGACCGGCGCATGGCGCAGATGCGGGCGGAAGGCGTGGAATTCCGCCCCAACAGCAACATCGGCGTAACCATTCCGATCGAGGAAATTCAGGAGAAATTCGACGCCGTGGTCCTTACCGGCGGCGCCGAGCATCCCCGCGACATGCCGGTGCCGGGGCGGGAGTTGGACGGTGTTCACTTCGCCATGGATTTCCTGACCCAGCAGAACCGCCGCCTGGCCGGAGAGCCCTTGTTCGCCAATGGTGAAACAGGCCCGGAACTCCTCGCCACGGGCAAGCATGTGGTGGTGATCGGCGGCGGCGATACCGGTTCGGACTGCGTCGGCACCTCCAATCGCCAGGGTGCGGCCTCCATCACACAATTGGAAATCATGCCGAAACCGCCCGCGCGGGAAGACAAGGCGCTGACCTGGCCCAACTGGCCCACCAAGCTGCGCACCTCGTCATCCCACGACGAGGGCTGCGAGCGGGACTGGTCGGTTCTGACGAAAAAGATCCGCGAAAAAAACGGCAAGACCGAGGCCCTGGAACTGGTCCGTGTCGCCTGGGATCAGGATGGCGGCGCCATGACCATGAACGAGATCCCCGGCAGCGAATTCGAGCTAAAGGCGGACCTGGTCTTGCTTGCCATGGGCTTCGTGCATCCGACCAAAGAAGGCATGCTGGAGTCCCTTGGCGTGACGTTGGATGACAGGGGAAACGTCAAGGCCGATACCGAGGACTATAAAACCTCTATTCCCGGCGTCTATTCCGCCGGCGATATGCGCCGGGGCCAATCCCTGGTGGTCTGGGCCATCCGCGAGGGCCGGCAGTGCGCCCGCTCGGTGGATCAGGACTTGATGGGCAGCACCGTCCTGCCGCGATAGATCTTGGCCACACCCGCCACACAATCCAATGTGTTTGGCGCGGCGCTCTGGATGATGGGCGCGGTGGTCTCGTTCTCCACCATGGCCGTGGCCGGCCGGGCGGTGTTCGAGGAGCTGGACGTCTATCAATTGATGTTTTACCGCAGCGCCATCGGGCTGACCCTGGTGGTGACCTATGCGGCCTGCACCCGTGGCGGCTTCACAAAATTTCGCACCCAGCGGATCAAGATGCATATCGTCCGCAACATGTCCCATCTGGTGGGGCAATTCGGCTGGTTCTTCGCCCTGGGACTTATTCCCCTGGCACAATTGTTCGCCCTGGAATTCACCACGCCCCTATGGGTCGCGGCCCTAGCGCCGCTGCTGCTGGGAGAGCGCCTGACAAAAATGCGCCTCATAGCCGTCAGCCTGGGCTTCGCCGGCGTCCTGATCGTATTGCGCCCGGGCCTGGAAGCCGTCAGCCTGGGTTCCATCGTGATGCTGATCGGCTCCGTCGGCTTCGCCGGCGCCATGATGGCAACCAAACGCCTGTCCACCACCGAACAGCCGGTGACCATTCTGTTCTACATGGCATTGGTGCAGACACCCGTGGGCCTGTTGCTGGCCTTTCACGATCTCAACTGGCCGTCCCCGGTGACGGGCCTGTGGCTGATCCTGGTGGCCGTCCTGGGATTTACTGCACATTTCTGTATCGTTCGCGCCGTCAGCCTGGCCGATGCCATTGTCGTCGCGCCCCTGGATTTCCTGCGCCTGCCCCTGATCGCCGTGGTCGGCGTGCTGCTCTATGGCGAGCCGTTGGAATTATGGGTTTTCGTTGGCGGTGGCCTGGTTTTACTGGGCAACTACAGCAACCTGATGGCGGAGCGGAGAAAAGCCTAACAGTCTGTCAGAGTGAGCGGGCCTGACATTTTCCTATCGGCGGACTCTTGAACATGGAAAGATAGTGGCGCTGCATATTTCAGCCGAGTAGGAGTGCGCCATGGACGATCAGGAAAAACGCGATCTGCTACGCCGTATGTTGCTGATACGCCGCTTTGAGGAAGCCTGGGGCGAGGCCTATCACAACGAAGAAATCGAGGGCATCCCACCATCGCTAAGCACCGGGCAGGAGGCGGTATCGGTTGGTGCCTGCGGCGCTCTGGAAGACGGCGATTTTGTCTTCACCACGCACCGGGGACAGGCGCCACAACTGGCCATGGGGTTAGAGCCTGCACGTGTCATGGCGGAGCTTTTCTGCAAGCGTGATGGCTACAACAAGGGTAAATCCTATCACGTCACCGATGTTGCGCGGGGCGTCATCGGCATGGGCGGCATTATCGGCGCCCAGGTGCCCGTGGCAGCCGGCATGGCCCTGGCCCGCAAGATGCGTGGGGAGAGCGGGCTGTCCCTGGCATTTTTTGGCGACGGCACGATCAACGAAGGCGTCGTTGCCGAAACGATGAACATGGCCGCGATCTGGCAACTGCCCTTCATCATGGTCTGCGAGAACAATGGCTATTGCATCTCTATGCCTGTTGCCAATTCCCTGGCCACGCCGACCATCGCGGAACGGGCCGGCGCCTTTGGCCTATCGACGGCGGTGGTCGATGGCAACGATGTGGAAGCTGTACACGATGCGGTGGCGGAGGCCGCGGCGCGGGCCCGTTCAGGTGGCGGCGCCACATTTATCGAGGCGCAAACCCTGCGGCTGGGCGGCCATCTGGCCCACGATCCCCAGCGTTATCGCGACCCCGACGAACTTGCAGCCGCCTGGGAAAACTGCCCCGTGGAACGCTACCGCCGGGTTCTGGCCGAGAGCGGCGCATTGAGCGGTCAGGCCTTTGACGATCTGGCGGCGGAGGTCGATGCGGAGATCAACGCCACCCTAAGCCATGCCCGGCAAAGCCCCCCGCCCGCCGCCGGCGAAGCTTTCGACGACCTGTGGGCATAGGAGAGCGCCATGTTTGACCGTAGACTATTCCGCCCCGGCGCCCGCCCCACGGCGGAGGAAAGCGCCCTGACCTCTTTTCGCGGCGCCATCAACGAAGCCATGCGCGAGGAAATGAGCCGCGACGGCAATGTCTTTCAGATGGGCCAGGACATCGATCTGGCCCCGCCGTTCGGCGTCACCACCGGCCTGGCCAAACAGTTCGGCACCGAGCGCATCCGCGACGTGCCCTGTTCCGAGGCCGCCATGGTTGGCATGGCGGTCGGCGCGGCCATAGCCGGCATGCGGCCGATCCTTGAATTCCAGTTTGGCGATTTCATTACCGTCGCGGTCGACCAGTTGACCCACCAGGGCGCCATGCTGCGTTACCTGACCGGTGGCCAGGTCAAGGTGCCGATGGTCATCCGTCTGCCCTGCGGCGGCGGCCAGGGTACGGGCGCCCAGCACGCCCAGTCGCTCTATTCCTGGTTCGCGCACGCGCCGGGCATCAAGGTCGCCCTGCCGGCCACCGCGACGGAGGCCAAGGGCCTCATGCGGGCCGCCATTCGCGACGACAACCCGGTTCTATTTTATGAGCACAAAGCCTTGTATCGCACCCGCTGGCCGGTCCCCGACGATTTCGCGGACGACGATTTCACCGTGCCTTTCGGCAAGGCCGCCGTGCGGCGCCAGGGCGACGACCTGACCATCGTCGCGACCCTGACCATGGTTCACCATGCCCTGACGGCGGCGGAGGAACTGGCCAAGGAGGGCATTTCGGTCGAGGTTATCGATCCCCGCACACTGGTCCCCCTGGATAGGGAAACCATCATCGCATCGGCCCGCAAGACCGGGCGTCTGCTGGTGGCGGACGAGGCCTACATGAACTTCGGTATTCATGGCGAGATTATCGCCTCGGTGACCGAAGCGGCCTTCGACGACCTGAAGACGGCGCCCAGACGGTTGGGCAACCCGAATGTCCCCATTCCGTTCGAGGAAGGCATGGAGCGGGCTGTACTACCGGGCGCGGCCGAAATAGCCGCCGCGGCACGTGATCTGGTGGCCTAGGATTTCGCGGCCTGGACAGTATTCGGGAGGCGGAAAAATGACGGTGCGCGTTCTAAAGTCGGGAACAGTGCCGATTTTTTGGGAGTTATTCGGACATGGAACAGATCTTTAGGCGCGACCGGGCCATGGTGATCATCGCCTTGGCCGCCTTGAGTCTGCTGTCCTGGATCTATCTGGTTATTCTGGCCGATGATATGGCCGCCGGTGATATGAGCCTCATGGGCATGGGGCAAATGGGCGGGCAGATGGCCAAGATGGGCCAAGCCATGAGCCAAACCATGAGTGGTTGGACCCTGACCACCTTTGTCCTGATGGCCTTGATGTGGTGGATCATGATGGTCGGCATGATGGTGCCCTCGGCGGCGCCCATGATCCTGCTGTTCGCCATGGTCACGCGCAAGCAGGCCAAGGACGAGAACCCCGGCCTTCGCATCGCCATCTTCACCGCCGCCTATTTACTTATCTGGTCCGTTTTCAGCATCGCCGCCACGGTGGCGCAATGGGCCCTGACCGAGGCGGCGCTGGTTTCGCCCATGATGGTGGGAACCTCGCGTTGGCTGACAATCGGGCTGCTGCTGGCCTGCGGCATCTATCAGCTGACGCCGCTGAAACAGGCCTGCCTGGGTAAATGCCGCTCGCCCCTGAGCTTTCTGATGACCAAATGGCTGCCGGGCAATCTGGGCGCCTTCAGAATGGGCCTCTCCCATGGCGCCTATTGCGTCGGCTGTTGCTGGCTGTTGATGACCTTGTTATTCGTGGGCGGCGTGATGAACCTGCTTTGGGTCGCTCTGATCGCCATCCTGGTCTTGGGCGAAAAGGTCATGCCCCGTGGTGATCTGGTTGGCAAGCTGGGAGGCATCGTGATGATCGCCCTGGCCGTTTATATGCTCCTGCCCGACAGCCTGCCGTCCTAGAGCAATCCACGCAGCGTTGCCTCGTCCGGCATATCCGGTGTGCCAAGGAACACCAGACGGTCGCCGGCGACGGCGCCATCGGCCGACGTCAGCGCATGGCGCCGGCCAACCAGTTGAAACACCCATTGGCCCGGCTGATCCCGCAAGCGGATGATCCCCTTGGCCCGCAGGATCGAACGCGGCAAACCGGACACGAAGCGCAGGAAATCCGCCCGGTCCAAAGGCGTCTCCAATGGGATCGAAACCGCTTTGAAATTCTCGTCATGGCCGTGACCATGAGCACCGTGCCCGCCGCCGGCCTTGCCTTCCGCGCCCAGCAACAGCGTCATCGGCACCTCGCCATGGCGGGCCCTGATAATCGCGGCGCCGGGTGCCCGCGTGGCCAGCCATTGCTGGACCTCGTTCTGGTCATAGTCATCCAGCAGATCGCATTTGCTCAAGACAACCAGATCGGCCGCCGCGAGTTGCCGCTGAACGGTTTTGCCGGCATGGTGATCCGCCGCAGTTTCCTCCACCAATTCACCATCCGCCAGCACCACCACAGCATCCCGCTCCAGCTCCGGGTGCCGCGCCGCCATATCGGCGATGGGCTGTGGATCGGCGACGCCGCTGGCCTCTATCAGGATATGTTCGGGCGGATCATCCCGGCGCACTAGTTTGGTCAAGGCCAGAAGCAGATCCTCGCCCATGGAACAGCAGATACAGCCATTGGCGAGCATCACCGTATCGCCGCCGTGGGCCGATACCAGATCTCCATCCACCGCCAGATCGCCGAAATCATTGACCACCACGGCGAGACGCAGGCCGGTGTCCTGCGCCAGCAGCGCGTTCAACAGCGTGGTTTTACCGGCGCCGAGAAAACCACCAATTATGGTCACCGGCACGGTCATGACAGGAAATTCAGCCGCGCCAGGGCTGCATCAGGTCCCATAGCGCCTCCACCGCGCGCAGCCAGTCATCCAGGCCGCGCTGCCGCGGCTCCATGATCAAGCCGTCAATGCCGGCATCTGCATAGGCCTGGGTCGTGCTCTTTATCATGTCGTGATCATCATCGAACGGATCCCAGAACACGCGCATGGTCAGGGGAAAATCCGGGCCGCGAGCTTCGCGCAACTCCGCCGTCATGGCGCCGATCTCCTCCGCCGGCACGCGGGTGCCGTGCCAGCCGTCGCCCAAGGCGATGGCCCGGCGCCGGGCGGGGGCGGAAACACCACCCACCCAGATGGGAATCTTACGCTCCGGTTGCGGCAGGGTACGGATGCCTTGCAATTTCGCCGTCACGACTTTCGGCTGATATGAAATTGGGTCCTCGCTCCAGCAGGCCCGCAGGATATTGATGATATCGTCGGTCCGCGCCCCCCGGTCATCGAAGGGCACGCCCACGGCATCGAACTCCCCCTCCATCCAGCCGACGCCGGTGCCCAGGATCACGCGGCCTTCGCTCAACAGATCAAGTGTGGCCAGTTCCTTGGCCAGATGCGCGGGGATACGCAGGGGCAGCACCAGCACCGAAGTACCAAGCTTTACCCGGCTGGTCGCCGCCGCCGCCCAAGTCAGGGTAATCAGCGGCTCGTAGAAGCTCTTGGATGGCGGATAGGGCGCATCATGGGGAATGGCCAGATGATCGTTGACCCAAATGCTGTCAAATCCAAGATCCTCCGCCTGGCGCGCGCCCCGGCGTACTGCCTCCGGTCCCGCTTTGCGCCCGATCTGGGGTACGTGAACGCCGAATTTCATGCCCTATCCTCCCACTATGTTTAGACGCCATCATGCACTGCCTAGCCCAATACCTCCAGGCTTGTGCGGGCCGGCGCGGCCTGCTGTAATCGCCGCAATTGAATCGAAAGGATAAATCAATGGTTCGAGAACTCATGAACCCCTGCGGCACTGTCGCCAACGAGGATGCCCCCCTGGCCCCGCGCCGGCAAATCGACAGCGGCGGGCCCATCGTGGTCGGCCTGTTTTCCAATCAAAAGGCCAACGCCGATCTGTTCATGGACAACATGGAAAGCCTGCTGACCGAGCGGTTCGAAAATGTGGAGATCATGCGCGGTTTCAAGGCGGCCTCGGTCCCGGCGGAATTCTCCGCTGAATTCCTCGACCGCTGTGACGTGGTCGTGGCAGGGTTTGGCGATTGAGGCTCGTGCACGTCGTGGTGCATTCATGACAGCATAAAGCTGGAACGACATGGCATCGCGACCGCTACCGTGTGTAGCGACGAATTCTACGCTCTCGGCAAGGCGGAAACCGAATGCCTCGGCATGCCGGGACTGCCCATCGCCGTGGTGCCCCACCCGGTGGCCAAGCTGCTGCCCGACGAGGTCGCCGAACTTGTCCGCAATGTGTTCGATGAAGTGATCCGCCTGTGGCAGGATGATGCCGAGAATCTGCGCGCCGAGTTCAAGGAAAAAGCCCCGCCGACGAAATCACGGTTGCGCTACCGCTCCATGTTCGAGGGGAATTTCTCCGCCCCCGATGCGCCGGAACGCATGAACGGCCCGGACGATCTGGAAGGGGTCAACCGCCTGTTCTACAGCCGGGGCTGGACCGACGGCCTGCCGATCATCCCGCCGACGCCGGAACGTTACGAAAAAATGCTGGGCGATAGCGGATTGGACCCATACGAACTGCTGGCCCGGATTGAACCCCGCCAGGGCGAGGCGACTGTGGCCAAGGTTGCCATCAACGGCGTCATGGCGGGCTGCCAGCCCGAACATCTGCCGGTTTTGGTCGCAGCCGCCAAGGCCTTGGGTCAAGCGGACCTGAACCTGAAGGCCCTGAACACCACCACGCATCCTTGTACCGTATTGGCCCTGATCAGCGGTCCGATAACGGAGGCCGTCGACGTCAACAGCACTTACAACGTCATGGGTCAGGGCAGTCTGGCCAACGGCGCCATTGGCCGGGGTATCCGCTCAATTCTCTTGAATATCGGCGGCGGCACGCCGGGTATCCTGGACCGCTCAACCATGGGCACGCCGGCCAAGTACAGTTTCTGCTTCGGCGAAACCCTGGCGGAAAACCCATGGGGCGAGACCCTGGCCATGGAGCGCGGCTTCGGAGCGGAGCAGAGCACCGTTACCCTCTGTGGCGTCGAAGGTCCGCACAATATCAACGATCACTATGGCAAGACGGCGGAGGAAATCCTGCAAACCGTCGCCGGCACCATGTGCACGCCGGGTTCGAACAACAGTTACCTGGGCGGCGAAATCATGCTGGTGCTGGGGCCGGAGCATGCCGAGATCATCCACAATGACGGCTTTTCCAAGGCGGATATCAAGAACTACCTGATCGAGAACGCCTACATTCCGGCCAATGTGCTGTCCGAACCACAGCGCGTGATCATGCGGCAATACGTGCCCGAACGCCTGTTGGCGGACGGCAATGAAGGCGCGAAGATCGCCACCTCCCACGATGATATCCAATTGGTTGTCGCGGGCGGGGCCGGGCGCCATTCCGCTGTCATCCCCTCGTTCGGCAACACCCGCGCGGTGACGGAGGTGATTGCGGGCTAATGAAGCTGGCCGGCCTGACCATGTATGACCTGGAACCGGTGCGCGAGGCCACGGATGCCTGGTGGGCCGGCCTGGCCAGGGCCTGCCGGGCGGAAGGTCTCGGCGACGTTCCCGACGGGCTGTGGCGCGATGGCCCAAGGGAAGATCTGTGGCGCTCGCCGGATCTGTTGTTGAGCCAAACCTGCGGCTATCCATTGCTGAAACATTTCATGGCGCATCTGACACTTCTTGCCACACCGATCTATGGCGCGCCGGGCTGTTACGGCGCCAATTATTGCAGCCTGATCGTGGTCCGCGCCGACAGCAAGGCCGAGATACTAGATGATCTGCGCGGCGGCGTCTGCGCCATAAATGATTGGGATTCCCAATCGGGCATGAACGTGCTGCGCCACACCATCGCGCCCTTGGCCCGGAACGGGCGTTTCTTTGGCGAGGTCAAGGTGGCGGGCAAGCATCAACTCTCCATCGCCATGATTGCCGGGGGCGAGGCGGATGTGGCCGCCATCGATTGCGTCACCCATGGCCTGATGTCGCGCCATGACCCGGATTCCGTCGCCGGCACCCGTGTCCTGGCGCAAACCCAGGCGGCCCCGGCCCTGCCCTATGTCACCGGCAAACATACCTCCCGGGCCGACCGAACCCGGCTGCGCGCCGCCTTGAACCAGGCCCTGGAGGATCCGGAGCTGGCCGAGGCGCGGGATGCCTTGATGATCAAGGGTTTCGCCGACCCAACCCTGGCGGATTACAAAATCATGCTGGAGATGGAGGCGGGCGCGGCGGCGGCGGGCTATCCCCAACTACAATGACCGATGCAATGACGAACTTTGACTACATCATTGTTGGCGGAGGATCGGCGGGCTGTGTCATGGCGGCACGGCTATCGGAAGACCCAGGCACAAAGGTCTGTCTGTTGGAGGCCGGGCCGCCGGATACCTCGCCCTTTATCAAGGCGCCGCTGGGCCTGGGCGCGACCGTGCCCAGCAAATATCTCAATTGGGCCTTCGAGACCGTGCCGCAAGCCGGCCTGAACGGGCGGCGCGGCTATCAGCCGCGCGGCAAGGTATTGGGCGGATCATCGGCCATCAACGCCATGATCTATACCCGCGGCCACCCCTGGGACTATGACCATTGGGCCGAACTGGGCAATCGGGGCTGGTCCTTCGCCGAGGTGCTGCCGTATTTCAAGAAGTCACAGCATCAGGAACGCGGCGGCGATGATCTGCATGGCACGGGCGGGCCCTTGAATGTCGCGGATTTACGCTCCCCCAACCCCCTGGCTCAGGCCTTTGTCCAGGCCGGGTCGGAAATACAGCTGCCCCGCAACGACGATTTCAACGGTCCGGAACAGGAAGGCGTGGGCACTTATCAGGTCACCCAGATCAACGGCGAACGCTGTTCCGCCGCCCGGGCCTATCTGGCGCCGGCATTGGGGCGGGACAATTTAGCGCTGCTGACCGGCGTGCAGGCCGGCGGAATTATTCTGGACGGCAAGCGGGCCGTGGGGGTGCGCTATCACCGGGACGGCCAAGCCCATGAAGTCCGTGCCGCGGGCGAGGTGATCCTATCGGCGGGCGCCTTGCAGACGCCGCAATTGCTGTTGCTGTCCGGCATCGGCCCCGGCGCCGCGTTGCGGGAACAGGGCATCGCCGTGAACCACGAACTGCCCGGCGTTGGGCAAAACCTGCAGGATCACATCGATATCGTAATCCCTTATCTTTCGCCTTCGCCCCTTGCCATGGGCCTGACGCCGGGCGGCATTGCCAGGCTGATCAAGGGCATCCTTGAATGGCGGCGTTCGCGCACCGGGATCATCACCTCCAACTCCACCGAGACTGGCGGCTTCGTCAAAAGCAGCCCCGATCTGGCCATTCCGGATCTGCAATTGCACTTCAACGCGGCCATCGTCGATGATCACACCCGCAAGCGCCATTTCGCGAACGGCTATTGCGCCCATGTCTGCGTCCTGCGCCCGAAAAGCCGGGGCAGCATTGGCCTGAACAGCCCCGACCCCTTGGCACCGCCGCGCATTGATCCGAATTTTCTGGCCGAGGATGCTGATCTGGACGGCCTAGTCGCGGGCTTCAAACTGACCCGCCGCATCCTCGAGGCACCGGCCCTGGCGCCCTACCGGGGTCGGGAGCTGTTGACGGCAAGCGTAAAGAGCGATGAAGAGATCATTGCAGACATCCGCAACCGCGCCGACACCATCTATCACCCAGTTGGCACGGCCAGGATGGGCCAGGACGATATGGCGGTGGTCGATAGCGAATTGCGGGTACTCGGCATGGCCGGCCTGCGCGTGGTCGATGCCTCAATCATGCCGACATTGATCGGCGGCAACACCAACGCACCAACTATCATGATCGCCGAAAAGGCAGCGGAGATGATATCTGTTGTTTAGCGCGTGTCGCGGCTATTTTGAAACACCATATGCCTTGAAGACCGGGTCGGCGGTGATGCCGTGGCGCTCCCAGTTTGATGCCAGTTGGTAGGCCTTCACGAAGCTGCTCTTCGCTTTTACCGGCTCCTGAATGTTGTGATAGAACATGCCACGGTTGAAGTGGATGCCCCAATTTTTTGGTGCCAGGGTAATGGCTTGGGTGAAATCGACCTCGGCCCTGTCGATTTGCGCCAAGCCGTGCCAGACCACGGCGCGCAGGGCATAGCTGGGCGCGTGTTTGGGGTCCAGGACCAGGGCCTTGTTGCAGGCCTTCATCGCCACATCGAACTGTTTGCTATGGGCGCCATGTTGATAACACAGGGATGACCAGGCCTCGACATAGTTCGGGTCGAGCAAGACCGCCTTTTTGTGATCCCTTTGGGCCAGGCGGTGCTTGTTCAGCTTGCTCCGGCTAACGCCGCGCAAATGATAGGCAACCGACAATTGCCTCGTGGTCAAGGCGCCGTCGTCTATGGCCAGGCCGAAGAAATTCATCGCCGCCGCCCATTCACCCTCGCCCAGCAGCACCTTGGCGAATTTCAAATCTTCCTTGCCGGTCGCCAAGGCAGGCAGCGGCAGGGTCACGAGGACGAAGCCAAGAACTGGGCCGACCGCAAGGCCCAGAGCAAAACCAAGAAGACGAGCACGTTTTAGATATTCGATCATGGAAGCTTCCCCAACGGCTAAACAAGCAGGGACGCTACCTAAAAATGGTTAACAATCCTTACCCGCCGCCGCAGCTTAAAGCGCCTTGACGATATCCTCGACCATTTTCTTGGCGTCGGCGAACAGCATCATGGTGTTGTCGGCATAGAACAACTCGTTATCAATGCCGGCATATCCGGGTGAGAGGCTGCGCTTGACGAACAAACAAGTGCGTGCGCGGTCCACATCCAGGATCGGCATACCGGCGATCGGGCTGCCCGGCTCGTGAGCGGCCGGATTTGTCACGTCGTTGGCGCCAATAACAAAGGCCACATCCGTGTTGGAGAAATCTGAATTGATCTCCTCCAACTCGAAAACCTCGTCATAGGAAACGTTGGCTTCGGCCAGCAATACGTTCATGTGGCCGGGCATGCGGCCCGCCACGGGGTGGATGGCATAGGTAACCTTGACGCCATGCCCCTTCAGCAGATCGCCCATTTCCCGGACCGTATGCTGGGCCTGGGCCACGGCCATGCCGTAACCCGGCACAATGATCACCGATGAAGCGTTCTTCATGATGAAGGCCGCATCGTCGGCACTGCCGGATTTCACCGGCTTATCGCTGCGGGTGGCGGAAACAGCCGTGTCGCCGCCGAAGCCGCCCAGCAGAACCGAGATGAACGAACGGTTCATGGCCTTACACATGATGTAGGACAGAATGGCGCCCGAGGAACCCACCAAGGCGCCGGTAATAATCAGCGCGGTGTTCTCCAAGGTGAAGCCGATGCCCGCGGCGGCCCAGCCGGAATAGCTGTTCAGCATCGAGACAATAACCGGCATATCGGCGCCGCCGATTGGAATAATCAGCAAAAAGCCCAGGGCAAAGGCCAGCAAGGTCATGCCCCAGAACCATTCGGACTCGGGCCCGATGGCGAACAGCACCACCAGCACGACGATCACCGCACCCATCAGGGCATTTACCGCATGCTGTCCGGGGAAGGTGATGGGATTGCCGGTTACGATACCCTGCAATTTGCCAAAGGCGATGATGGAGCCTGAAAAGGTGATGGCGCCAACCACGACGCCGATACCCATTTCGATACGGCTGGCCAGTTTCAACATACCGTCCGCATCGGCGATGCCATAGGCAGCCGGGTTATAGAACGCCGCCGCCGCCACCAGGACAGCGGCAAGGCCGACCAGGCTGTGGAACGCCGCCACCAACTGCGGCATATCCGTCATGGCGATCCGCCGGGCGATAATGGCGCCGATTGCGCCGCCAATCACCATGGCCGTCAGGATCCAGGTGTAAGAGACCACTTCGGGGTTGATCACCGTGGTGATCACCGCGATGGCCATGCCAATCATGCCGTAGACGTTGCCGCTGCGGGAGGATTCGGGTGAAGAGAGGCCGCGCAGGGCCATGATGAATAAGACCGAGGCGATCAAATAGGCCAGGGCCGTCAGGTTTGCCGACATAATCTTGGGC
>CAZPWJ010000054.1:0-31655 GCA_964590195.1 uncultured Rhodospirillaceae bacterium
TCGAATACCCGCTCGAGGGTGGCTGTATCCATGCCGACGCCGGTATCGCGAACGGTCAACTTGGCGCAGGCGCCGCCACTTTCAATGCCTTGCAGGATCGATTCTTCCTGATCGAGTTCAACACGTTCCAATTTTACTTCCAGAATGCCTCCGTTCTCCATGGCCTGCCCGGCGTTGGTGCAAAGGTTCATCAACACCTGATGAAGCTGCGTCGGATCGGCCATCACCGCGATCGGATCGGGATCGGCTTCGTGCCGGATTTCGACGGTGGCCGGTAAGGTTGAACGCAGCAGTTTGATCGCTTCCTTGACGGCCGGCTGCATCTCGACGCGCATTTTCTCCTGTTCGCCCCGCCGGCTGAAAGTGAGAATTTGATCAACCAGGTCCCGCGCCCGAACGCCCGCCTGCATGACCATGTCGAGATTTTCGACGGCTTCGTCATCCAAGGTGGAGGTTTCGAGGGTAAGGCCGGTATAACCCAGAATTATCGAAAGAATATTGTTGAAGTCGTGCGCGATACCGCCTGCCAAGGTGCCGATCGCTTCCATTTTCTGCGATTGCTGAAGTTGTCGTGAAAGTTCCTTCTGTTCCGTAATGTCGCGTAGCGTCGCAATAAACACTCGTCTGGGGGTTCGCCTGCGTTCCTGCAGGATCCAGGTGGCGTTGACTTCGTTTACGGCAATTTCCAGCGGAAAAACCGTGCCATCCCGGCGCAGCCCCTGTAACTCGCGGATGTTGCCGATCAGCTTGGGTTCACCCCCGTCGAGATAGCGCTGAAGATAACCGTCGTGGTATTCGGAATAGCCGGCCGGCATCAACATTTTCACGTTCTGGCCGATGACATCCGCGCCATTGATCCCAAAAATCTTTTCCGCCGCCGGGTTGAAGGTTTCGACGATACCTTCGTCGTTGATCATGATGATGCCGTCAAACACGGTCTCCACTATGGCGTGGGTGCGTTCGTCACGGACCATGCGTACCGCTTCACGCCGCTCGGTCTCGGTGACGTCGCGTAACATCAGTACTGTGCCGCCGTCATCCGTCCGGTATTCCGCGATCTCAAGGCATCGCCCGTCGGACAGAAACTCCTTATCGGGCCCCTTCGAATCGGGCATGGCCGGGGCGCGGTGCCTAACAAGGCGATCGGCCAGCCAGGCTTCCCGCTCCACGTCACTGGCGAAAGCGGCATTGTCTGCCAGCACACTGGCAAAGCCCGCGAAACTTGTACCGGCAGGCAGATCCCGGGTGACATTCAGGAGCCGACCAAACTGAGGGTTGGAAAGGACCAGACGGTCGTCGGGCCCGAATACGGCGACACCTTCCCGCAAGCTTGCCAGGGCGCTTTCCATAGGGTTGCCGTTTTGCCGCCGTCGGTTGCGGTAAGAGACCAGGAACATCGCCCCGACAACGCCCGCACCCAGGACGACCATGGCGGCGATGACATTTCGCATGCCGGCGCGGTCCGCCATATTGCTCCTGGCCACCGAAACGACACGGGCCTCCATCAAACGGCCCAATGCCCCGCCGGCGGCCTGTACGACGCCGGTAAGCCTGGGATCCTGTGGCGACAGCGCGACGTCGCCGCCCGCCGCCAATCCTCGAAGCCGGGCGACGAATGATCTCAGCTGGCGGTCGGCCGAGAGATCTGACGACAAGTCGTCGGCAAGGAGGGCCAAACGATCGGCGAAGCGGTTGATTGCCAACCTCTCCGCTGCACGACCTCCATCAATCTGCGAAAGGCGCTGAACTGCCGCCGCGCTTTCACTCACCAACTTCACGCGCTCGACGGCCGTCGCCACAGCCAGATTTCGATCCTGCTCCAAGCCTCTCTCTCGAAGCAGGAGAAAGACGATCGCGAAAACCCAAATGGCAACGGCGGTAAGCGCCAATGCTCTGGCGCCGATGTCAGACCTCCGAAGTGTTCGTGATTGGAAAAACCAACGCATCACGATGCATTATCAATCGTTCGAGTTAGGCTGCATGACCCTGCGCCTCCTGAGCGCCAAAATCAAAACATAGATTGCGAAGGCGCCCACACCCCACCACAACGTCAACGCGGGATACAGCAAGGCGAAAACGGCCGGGATACCCACCAGACCCAAATAGATCGTCAAGGCCCAGCGCCAGGGCATCATTTCCAGCAACATATGATGCAGATGGTTGCGGTCCGAACTGAACGGGGATCGGCCGGCAACCATGCGCGACACCATGAGACGCAGACAATCGATAACCGGCAACAAAAACCAGAGGGCGACAATGTCCGCAGGCAATCGATCGAAGCCAACCTTGTAGGCGTAAATGGCCAGCATGCCGATTGCCAAGCTGATCGAGTAGGCGCCTGAATCGCCCAAGAACAAGCGCCCTCCCAAGTTAAAACCGAGGGCGACGCAAAGGGCGACGGCAAACACAATCAAGAGCGGTTTGATGTGCGCTGGGGAATACGCCGTAAGCAGCAGCACCCAGATCAGCGTCATGCCCATTACCAAACCGTTTTTTCCGTCAGCCATGTTGATCGCGTTCTGCAGTCCGACCAGGCACAGCAACGTAAAAACAACAGCCCAAACGTGATCGAGAAAGATCGGCTGATCGAGGAAGGTAAAATAGAGAAACGTCACGTTGACGGCGGGAACGCCGTACAAAACCAGAGTGCAAATCACCAGCGAGATCGAAAGGCGCACATACGGCCTGATGTGGCGGCGATCATCGACCAATCCCAACAGCAATACGCTAAATGTCGCCCCGGCGAAGGCGGTTAAAATCGGCATGAATTCGCTGACAACCGAGAAATACACTGCGGCCAGCAACAAGGGCGACATGATTGCCAGGCCACCAACCAAAGGCGTTTCGCGGACATGCAGTTTGCGCTGGCCATCCGGAGCGTCAATGACACCCAGTACACGTCCGATGGGCGCGGCGTAAAAGCACGTCGCCAACGAAATCAATCCAGACGCTATGTAAAGCCAAATCAAGGACATATGGTACCGCTCCGCGGCGGTAAGGACGGGTTATCAACTGCGCCGACGACAGTCTATCAAATTACAAAGGACCGCGTGAATTCCATAACGATCTTAGATGCTTTGGTCAACGAAGGTGCTTTAAACTTCAATGCGTTGCGTTCGGTTGACAGCACGAGTCGAATGGCGAATGGTCCCCATTGGGAATTCGAAATTGCGGAGGTATCCCCTTGCGAATATTTGTAACAGGTGGCGCCGGCTACATTGGCAGTCACTTATTGTTGCGTCTGCAGGCCGCGGGATACGTAGCGACGACGTTCGACAATCTATCCACCGGAAACAGGGAGGCGGTGTTACACGGCGAATTTATCGAGGGTGACGTAACGGATATCGGATCGCTTGCAACCGCTCTTCGAGATTGCCAACCCGACGCCGTCGTCCACCTCGCCGCCTTGTCGGATCTTCGGGAATCTCTCACCCAGCCCGTCAAATACCATCAACAAAACACCATCGGTACGCTCAACGTCGTTGCCGCCTGCCGGCAAGCTGACATCAACAGAATCGTATTTTCCTCAAGCGCCGCTGTTTACGGCGCGCCGGATCGGGAGTCGATAAACGAGGACGCGCCGATTCAGCCCATCAGCCCCTACGGCACTTCGAAGGCCATCGGGGAAACCCTCCTGCAGGATACGGCGGCAAGTTCGGATTTGGCTTACGTAGCGCTCAGGTTCTTCAACGTTGCGGGGGCCGATCTCGACGGCCGGATCGGCGAATCAACTGCCGATGCGTGGCACCTGATCAAGATCGCCTGCCAAGCTGCGACCGGGAAACGCGCAGCCGTGACCATCAACGGTGGCGGCTATTCGACATCTGACGGGACCTGTGTGCGGGATTACGTTCATGTCGACGACATTGCGAGAGCCCATCTCGATGCGCTGGAATACCTGAAAACTGGTGCTGAATCGCGATCCCTGAATGTCGGTTACGGTCACGGCGCCAGCGTCCGGCAAGTTGTTGAAACGGTGAAGTCGATTTCCGGCGTCGATTTTCCCGTCATTATGGGGGAGCCACGAGCCGGCGATCCGCCGACACTGGTGGCCAATTCCGACCGCATCCGAGACGTCCTCGGCTGGCAACCAAAGCATGACGATCTTGAACTGATTGTTCGCTCCGCCCTGGCATGGGAAAGAAAGTTGAAGTAAACCAGCCGCCATGCTTAATACCCATCAGCTGATTAGCCGGCAAATCTTTGACTGCTACCGGAATTTCCAACTTGATGACAGTTGACGATCAAGAAAAACAGCATCCTTTCGCATTCGGAACGAAAGCCGAAACGTTGGGGAGAATCGCTCAGTCGGTAACGCGCTGTCACGTACCTGATTTCATATTTTTCACGGTTGCCGAATGGCAAGCGGATCGGCGAATAATCCTTGATCGGGTGGCCACCAGATTTGCCGGCGGGCTTGTCATCATCCGATCGTCGGCAAGCGACGAAGACGGCGGCAATTCGGCTCTCGCCGGTGAGTACGAATCAATCCCCGAAATCGACCCCTGCGAATTGACGGATCTTCGAAAGGCCATTGAGCATGTGATCTCAAGCTATCGGAAGCATGTTCCGTCGGTCGACCCAAACGATCAAGTAATCGTACAAAGAATGATCGACAACGTGCTTATGGGCGGGGTCCTGTTTACGCGCGATTTAAACACCGGTGCACCCTATTATGCCATCAACTACGACGACGAAACCGGCCGAACGGATACGGTTACTTCGGGCGGTGAGTATTCAAACCGCACGCTCTACGTTCACAAGAGCGCGCGCAACGCTCTGCGATCCCCACGCTTCCAGGCTCTGATTTCCGCCGTAGTCGAAATTGAGGAGCTGATCGACGGCGAAGCGCTCGACATAGAATTCGCCGTCGACGAAAACCTCACCGTCAACCTATTCCAAGTGCGGCGCATCACCTCGCACGCCAACTGGAATTTGAATGTCACCGGCGCGGTTGATCGGGCCACCGCCGAAATCCAGGCAGCAGTACGCGGAAAATTTTCTTCGAAACCCGGCATATTCGGTCGGCGGTCGGTTTTTGGCCAAATGCCGGATTGGAATCCAGCCGAAATAATCGGCCGAATTCCCCGTGCCCTGGCCTTGTCGTTATACCGGCACCTGATCACGGATCGGGTTTGGCGTGAAGCGCGCCGGAATATGGGATATCACGAACCAACCGACGAAGCCCTGCTCGTTTCGTTTGGCGGGCAGCCCTACATCGACGCCCGGCTTAGTTTTCATTCGTTCTTGCCGAAGACCCTACCGGCGCCAACGTGTCACAAGCTCGTGGACGCCTGGCTTGATCGTCTCGTGGCCAATCCCCAGCTTCACGACAAAGTCGAATTTGACGTGGCGATCACTTCATTTGCCTTCGATTTCGATGAGCGGGTGGCTGGGCAAATCCCCGATGTTCTCGATGCCGCCGGATTGGCCGACTTCCGTTCGGCGTCCCGCGAACAGACCGGAGCGCTGATCAGAGGCGAGATTTCGCCAATCCGAGACGAACTGGAAAAAATTGAACAACTGGCGGCCCAACTTGACCAGATGGAGTACGACGACGGGAAATCCGATCTCCGCCACATGCTGGAACTGTGCATCGAGCTTGGAACGCGTCCCTTTTCCGTTTTGGCGCGCCATGGCTTCATCGCCCAGTCTCTGCTGCGATCCCTCGGCACGCGGGGTGTTTTTTCCGACCTGGAGGTGACCTTGTTCATGAGGTCGATCCAGACGGTCGCCGGCGAATTTGCCGACGATACGCGCCGGGTTGGGCTCGGTGAAATCGACCGCGAACTTTTTTTTGCCCGCTACGGCCACTTGCGCCCCGGCACATATGACATCCTATCTGCCCGCTATGATCAGCGTGACGACCTGCTTGGAGAGACAGCCCCGCCGGCCGGCTCAGTACCCTCAAGTGAATTCACGCCGACGGCCGAACAAATCATGCAGATCGGCGATCTGTTGCAGTCGGAAAGCCTTGAAATAAGGCCCGAAGACTTGATCGACTACATCCGGGAGGCGACCACGGCCCGGGAGTACGCAAAGTTCGTATTTACCCGCGGTTTGAGTGATGCACTTGAGATGATTGCAGCGTGGGGTGAAAAGATCGGTCTCAGCAGGGACGAACTGTCCCATCTGGAAGTCGACGTTCTTCTGAGCGAAATGGAGGCCGCGCGGGAAGACGACCGGACACGCATCCTTAAGTCTGCTGCGGCCAGCGGATGCGAGAGACATCAAACCACCCAAGCGCTTCGTCTCCCTCAGTTGTTGTTCGACGAAGAGGGCGTCCATGTCATTCCCTTCCAACTCAGCGAACCCAACTTCATCACGCATCAGGTAGTCCGAGGCCATTGCATCAAGCTGGGACGTCACGACGGCGTGCCGGATTCAATGGCCGGCGGCGTCGTGCTGATAGAAAATGCCGATCCGGGTTTCGATTGGATATTTGCTCATCGCATCGGAGGGCTGGTAACCAAGTTCGGCGGAACAAATTCCCACATGGCCATCCGCTGTGCGGAGTTCGGCATACCCGCGGCAATCGGTTGTGGTGAACAGATATTCGAACGGGTCAGCACGGCAAACGCGGTGGAAATAAACTGCGCGGAGGGTCATATTCGCCCGATTGACGAGACCATGGGGAACACATGATCAAGCGAATCGCCGTTACGCAACGCGTGATCGACAATACGACTTATCCGGAACGCCGGGACGGATTGGCCCAGGATTGGGGGATTTGGCTGGGACGGGTATTTCCGCAAGCGGCCGCACTGGCCGTACCCAACAGGTCAGATGGACTGGATGCCTGGTTTGAAGCGGCTAATCCCGACGCCATTGTTCTGACCGGCGGCAATGATTGGGGTGACGCCCCGGAACGCGATGCAACGGAACGCCTCCTTGTCGCACGGGCGCGAAACGCCGGACTGCCCGTACTTGGTGTTTGCCGGGGCTTGCAAGCTTTAAACATAATGCTGGGCGGCGAAGTCGTTCAAGACTTGCCTGCAGTGACCGAACAGGAGCACGTGGCACGCAATCACATGGTGAGTTTGAACGGCCCGGTGATCGCTTCACTCACGGGTGAAGATGAAATCATGGTCAATAGCTACCACGGTCAAGGTGTTACGAAATCGGGTGTCGCCGATCGATTGGTGGTGTTTGCTGAAGCGGCGGATGATGTCGTCGAAGGGGTTTACCACATGGATGAACCAATCGTAGCCGTTCAGTGGCATCCAGAGCGCCACAGCCCCAGCGCCGAGTTTGACGTCGCGTTGGCGACGGCCTTGTTCGAGCGTGACCTGTTTTGAACACGCGCGCCAATCCGAAAGCGATCATTCTGGCGGCGGGTCGCGGTTCGCGCCTGCACGATATGACGGCAAACCGTCCCAAGGGTCTGGTTGAGTTGGGCGGTCATGCCCTGCTTCGCTGGCAAATCGCGGCACTCGAAGCGGCCGGCATCGCCGACATTACTATCGTCACCGGTTACCGCCGGGAAGACATCGAGGCCTTGGGATACCCGACCCGGTACAACGATGACTGGAAGACGACAAATATGGTTGCCTCCTTTTTTTGCGCCGGCGATTTGATCGACAGCCCAACGATCGTCAGCTACTCGGATATTGTCTATGGGCCAGGTGTCGTCAACGCCCTGCTTGAGGAAGACGTCTCACTCGCAGTCGCCTACGACAAGGACTGGTTGAAACTTTGGCAGGCAAGGTTTGCAGATCCGCTCAGCGATGCGGAAAGCCTTAAGCTCGGACCAGATGGCAATATTACCGATATCGGCCGGTCGGTGAATGATTTGACGGAGATCGAAGGCCAATATCTCGGTCTCCTGCGTTTCACGCCCGAATCATTCCACTGGGTTCAGGAGGCATTAGGCGCGAAATCTGAGTTGGCATCCCAGCTCGATATGACGTCACTCTTGAGCGCATTGATCGACAAGGGCCAGCCGATATTCGGCGTCGCGACTTCCGGAGGTTGGTGTGAAATCGACACCCCCAGCGACTTGGCGGTTGCTGAAGGACTGTTGGCGCAGGGCGAGCTGCACAACCCCTTCACCAGGCGGCGCGAGGCAGGACAATGATCGTCTGGCTGATCGGTTTGTCTGGTGCCGGAAAGACCACCATCGGGCGCGCCCTGTGCAACAAGTGGCAGGAGGAGGATCGCGCCACCGTTTTGGTTGACGGTGACGAGATGCGGGCAATTTTCCGCCACGATGGTTCACCTGACGCGTATACGGTCGAAGGAAGACGCGCCAACGCCGAACGCATAGTCGAACTGTGCGCCTGGCTCGACCATCAGGGCATCAACGCCGTCTGCTCCATACTGTGCATTTTTCCGGACATTCTTGCGCACAACAGAGAACGCTTTGCTGATTACCTCGAGGTGTTCGTGGACGCACCGATGGATCAAATTGAAGAACGCGACAGCAAGGGTTTGTATGCGGCGGCACGCAGCGGCGAGACCATGAACGTCGTTGGTGTCGATATCGCGTTTCCGACACCGCAAGCACCCGACCTTGTGATCGACAATTCAGCCTCCCCGCTCGATACCGACGCCGCGGCGCTCAAGATTCTCGACTGCGTAAGAGGCAAGCGTTGAACGATCTTTACCCCTATGCCGACGGCAACCTGATCGAGGAGCCCAACACATACTTTTACTCGGCTTACGAAGGCTTGGCATTTTTCGAGGCGTGGCGGCAGAGCCGCGAAGCCGTCCGTCGGATCCTACCGAATGCCGTCGCACCTTCCCGTCCGCGGAATGTTGATGGAACTTCGGACATGACCAGCGACCTACTGGAACGCGCAATCGCCGGCGATGAGACCCTACGTGAAGCGTTCGTCAGGAAATTCGAAATCACCAAGCGAATCCACGCGCGATATGACAAGGCCTTTCGGGCCGTCGACAAATCCATGAGGCGCGATTTGTCGTTGTACGTCCGCGCCGCGGATTTGTTTGAGGCCAGCTACGATGCGCGAAATTCGTTGAGACACCTCAACGTTTATCTCAAGTGCCTGGATACCTTGTGCGCGCATGCAGACGAATTGTCCGACGCTCTCGGCGCGCGCCTGTCCTGGCACATTGGCCGGGAACGGAGCCATATCGAGACGTTGGCCAATGAAAACGGTGTGACGCTATGAATTTGGGGGAGGTTCTATTTTTGGCGGCGGACACTCCGCGCTCCAAAGCGTACGCCCAGGCAATGCTGGAACGCGGCATGCGCATCGGTCATACCATCATTTTCGACAAAGCCGGAGCACGGCAGCCGGGCAAGGCCGCGGCACTGCAAACCCCTGCTATCGAGTGCGGCGTGACATTGCCGGATCTGTCTGTTCCGCTGGCGGAAACCTGTGGTTCCATTTGCCGCTCCGTCGAGACAATTGAAGCGGAGACCGTCAACGACGAACAGATCGTGTCGCTTCTCAGAACTGCCGCAGACAACGGCGCGCGGCTCGTCGTCTATTCGGGATATGGCGGACAACTGGTTGGGCGGGAAGTCCTCGATGTCGGAATGCCGCTGCTGCACGCCCACTCTGGCTGGCTACCCGAGTATCCCGGGAGTACTACTATTTACTACAGTTTGCTGAACGGGGATGGCTGCGGCGTGTCCGCAATTTTATTGGCAGCCGAAATCGACAAGGGGCCGATCGTGTTAAGACGCCAATATCCGCCGCCGCCGGCCGAGGTCGATATTGACTACTTCTATGATGCGGCGATCAGAGCGGACCTGATGGTGGAGACGCTATCGGAGTGGCGGAGTTCAAACGGTTTCACCGCCAAGATTTCCCAGGAAAGTGCCGGGGCTGAAAATTACTACGTCATTCACCCTTTGCTGAAGCACTTGTCCACGATGAAAATCCGGGCGGCTGCACAAGCTAGGCATCAGAATAAGTGAGAGGCTTGTCCGTGTATGTTTGAAAAATTCGTGGACCGGCTGGCGAAATACGAAGACCTGCAGGTCTGGGCGCCGCGAAATGTTACGGTATTGTTGATGCTCTTGGGCGCGGCGTGTCTTCTGGTTTACGCCCTATTCGGGATGTCCTACGAGCATATCACGACGCCCGACGGCAAACGCGACATAGCCTTCGCGCTCAACCTCATAAAAGTTGGATTTAATCCGGTCGATTATCTCGGTACCGTGGACATGCTCCAGCCCGGCATCCAATACCTCATCTACATCTACTTGTTGGCGATTTGCCACCTGATTGGCGGCGACAACTGGCTGGTCGTTTTGATTGTCTTCAACGTCGCGGCGTACGCCGCGGCGGCTTATTTGCTACTTTCCCTGACAGTTTCGATTACCCGGTCCCTAGTGGGCGTGGTAGTGGTTTTCACCTGCCTGGCGTTGGGTTTCGAATACTATCAGTGGATTTCCCAATCACAATCCGAGGCGCTGTTCATTCTCGTTGTGGTGGCCAGCTTCTACTTCGTGAACAAGGTGTGGATGTCGCCGGATGCGGCTTCGGCCCGCATGAACATGGCTTTGGCGGTGTGCGTGGCGGCGCTCAGTTTCATAGTTCGGCCAACGTCGCCGCCGGTGATCGGATTTGTCGTGGTGGCGCTCATTCTGAATTCGATTTCCCGGTCCGTATCGCCCCATGAACTCCGTCGCAGGCTCCTCGCCTTCAGCGCCCTCGGCGTTGCCGTCATGACCGGCATCATATTTGCCGCTGTGACTTTGACCCACGACCCGTCCGTCTTACCTGCGTCAAAAGTGCGGGACGTTCTGCTGCTCTATCGCGAGTTTTTTCTGGAGGGCGCCGTCGTTCTTCACCGACCGGAAACGTTCATACCGGTGTCTGATTCCGTGCTGGGCTTTGCCGCGGTATCGTTCATGCGGATACCTTACTATTTCTGGTTTGTCGCCGAAGACTTCAGTTTCTCCCATACCCTTTTGAACACCGTTTACTCCGTCCCATTATATGCCTTGGCATTAGTCGGATTGACCGTGGGACTTTGGGGCCGGCACGCTACCGATCAGATCACTCCCATCATTGCGGCCTTTCTGTCTTTGTCGCTGATCGTCCTGTTCGACGTATACCATGCGGCCACCATCCTCGATTTCAACTGGCGTTACCGCGCGCCCGCCTACCCCGCCATGTATTTGTTGAGCGGCCAGGCGGCGGCATGGCTTGCGGCCCGCATTGTGCAACGGCTGGCTCTAGGGAGAAGATAGGCTAAGTTGCTTAGATGTTTTCGGCGATCCGCATGGCGTTTGCCATCGCGGTAAATGTCGGGTTTTGCGCCGGCAGGTTTGGAAAGTTCGATGCGTCGGCGACAAAAACCCGGGTGGTGCCGGCGAGGAGGCCGGACGGTTTCGTGTGTGGACTGCCAGCAATATCGTGATCGCCTTTGGCGGCGCTTGTCATGGGAAGCGTACCCGCGAGGTGTCCGGAAAATCCAAACGGTGTCGTTTTCCGCATCACGTCAATGGGCGTCAGGCCTGAAATCTTGCGGTATTTCCGCAAATGGCGCATCGCCCTCTTGGCAATTGCACGCCCCTTTCGATCATGATGGTCGATCCGGATCATGGTGGTGTCGCCGGGCTGGGAAAGCGGCGTCGCGACGGCCTCGCGTGAATCATCGCTATGCAGATATACAAATGCCAGAACGATTCGGTTTAGCAGGCTCGAGGGCCGCAGTGCCGGCGGCAACAGGCGGGCCGCTCCCCCGAGAAAATAGTCATTGAACGCATAAAATTGGAGATGTATCCGGCGCTCGGATACGATGCCCGCCTCAATCGTCATAACGCCTTCGCTGAGAGCGAAATTCGATTTCCAGCCTTTTGGCGCCCGGCTATCGACGAGCATTGGCACAACGTACATGTCATTGTCGAACAGGGATGTTTGAAAATCATAACGGCAAAGCGAATCGGCAACGATCCGAAGCGATGACAAGGTGCCCGCGGCAAGAACCAACCGGTCGTACCGAACTTCGGTACGGGAGCCGTCCCGGACCTTGAAAGTGACGTCCACGCCACCGCTTTCCTCACGGAAGTGATCCACCTTGACGCCGTCTCGATATGAGAATGCCGGGTTTCCCCGCCAGCTGTCGATCACCGGGCCTGAGCGGAACATGGCGCCGAACGGACAGCCATAAAAGCACAAACCACAGCGTCGGCAGTGCGTCCCATCATTGGCGTCCGGGGCGCTGGTGGCAAGCGAGCTTCGTCCGCAGCGCAAGCCGGCTTCGGACAAGGCAGGGTAATGATCCCGCCACCTGTGAAACAGGGCGCTTAAGGGGCCTTCCGTATTCCAAATAACGGTGTTCCCTGGTTCTTGTTTCCCTCCCCTGGGCGGGTAGCAACCAGCCGGTATCGGGCCGTGGCGGGAGAGGCCAAGCAATTCGGCGGCCGCCGTATAATGGATTTCCAAATCAGCGCTTTCGAGCGGCCATCCAATGTAGTCTCCATCGCTCAACCTATAGCAAGCCGTCCCCCAGACATTGGATAATCCCCCCTTCGTCAACGTTCGTGGCGGTGCAGCGCCATCGACGGGCAGCGCGGATGAGACCCCGTCGTATACATAATTCGACCCCATTATCGACTTCACGGGTGTTTTCGATCTCAGTGGAGCAAGGGGCAAAATGTCGATCAACGTGCGCCAGTCGAACGGCGTGCTCGCCATCAAGGCGGCTAGGTCGCTTCGAGTGGGACTTTCACCACTATCGATCGCTTGGACCAACCGCGCCGCCAGGTCCAGGCTTTCGGCCGGCGGCTCACCGCCGAAATCGAGTATCTCGACCGTGTGCCCCTGCTTCAATGCGGCTGCAGCGGCGGCAACTCCGGTGGGGCCGGAACCGACGATGCCGACTTTCACGGTCCTGCCTTGTTATAAAAAGCGCGAATTTCAGCCACGTTTTTTTCGACTTCGGAGATGGTGTAGCGGGGATACGTCGGCAGCAGGACAATTTCGTCAGCCGTCGCCCTCGAAACCGGGCAATCTCGGAAATATGCTGAGAAACACTCAAGATCGGAACAGCTCTTGAGGTGTTGTTTTGCGACATCGCGACCGACACGCATCAGGTGCCTGACCAGGCCGTTCCTGTCCGGCGCACGAACGGGAAAGTAGGTATAGGTATGCGATCCGTCGGTTCGGAGCGGAGGCAATTCAAGGTCCGCCACATCGCGCAGGCCCTCGAAATAGACTTCCGCCCTTTTTATGCGGGATTGTATGTCGTCGTCGATATCGTCGAATTTGGCAAGCGCAAGCCGCGCCTGCAACGGACGCATTTGGCGAAGATAGGTTTCGGGCAGCACGGTCTTGCTGACAGGCGCAACGTCGACGCTTACGCGTCGGTTGAGGAAGCCGACATCGTGCAGCATGGCGTATCGGAAAGTCGGAAAAGTCATAAAGGCAAACAGCGGCGGATAAGTCGCCGCATCAGTGGCCAAACCGCTCATCACCTTACGCGCCAAATAGCCCAATTCCTGGGGCGGAAAATCACGGCTGCGCGATTTGATTTTGTTCTCCAGCCAATCGTGCGGCGTGACCAGCATACCGCCGAAATAGCTGTTGAGGTTCTTGTACATGCCGAGGCTGAATACTCCAGCGTCGCCAAACGATCCAACCGGCTTGCCGTTGACCCTGGTTCCCAACGCCTGAGCCGCATCTTCGACAAGAGGAATATGTTTTGCGCGGCAAAGATTTGAAATGCGCTCGATATCGCACGCCAGGCCATGGAGATGGGTAACGAGGACCGCGCCGGTATCGTCATCGATCAGCCGTTCAATCTCATCGGCCGAGATGTTACAGGTGGTCGGTTCCAGATCGGCGAAGACCGGTATACCGCCGGCGCAAAGTACCATGTTCACAACATCGGAAATCGTGTAGGGCGACAGAATTACCTTTTTCGGCCGGCCCTCGAGCAGGGCATCGAGTGCGAGATATATGGCAACCCGGGCCTTGGCCGTGCAAAGCGCGTGCGGGGACTGGGCGTAATTGGCGAATCTCTGCTCCAATTGGAGGCAATCGTCTCCCGATAGGGTTCTACCGCCAATCGTTTCCCAAAGCACGCGCCCGTAATCCCGTGCCTTCGAATAAAGTCTGAACCTTGGTAGCGGCGCTGACATTCGCCTATCGCCCCGTCTCTGAGGAGGTAGCCGGTTCGGTGTGTTGGGTTGTGGTTGCCCGCTCGAAAATGACAAACTCATGGCCGCCGTGAGACACGCTCTGTCGACGGCCAAATCCGAGATGATCATAAAAACCGAGGGCCAGATTATCCGCGCGGTCCTCGGTCAAAACGTGCAGCGCCGAGTATCCCGACTGGACGGCAAACCTATCCAATTCATCGATAATGGCCTGCCCAATACCCTGACCGAGATGGCCGTTCCCGACAAATAGATAGATCAGGTTCACTGCCCGCCCGGCCGGCAACGCAGGGGGCGACACAAGAGCGTCAAATAGAGCCGATCGTTTTGATTGGGGGCCAAACGTCAATGTCCGCATGACGCTGAGGCCAAAGCTGGGAAGGGTTGCCCTTAGCATCCGCCGGCCCATGTCTGCGGGTTGGGTGGTCGCCACGCCGGCTCCGATCGGAATTCCAGATTGATCTTTGGCGGTAATGACGTGTTCGGTCGCCGAGGCTGCCATCGCACGGTAGAAACGGGCCGCGTAATCAACGCCGAGAATTGCAGGGATTGAAGACGGCAGGGCTTCGCAGTGCAGCGTTCCCAACGCCTCACATTCGGCTGACGACAGGTGTTCGCTCAATGCGACTGGGTGACCGACCGTCATCAGCGCTGGCGGTCCGCCGCACCGCCAATCTCCAGTAAGCCGAGTAGAAATCCCGCAAACACCATCTGAGCGCCGAGCACGATCAGTGTCACCGACGGGATGACAATGCGCTGAACACTGTAGGGATCGAGGTCGCCGAAACCTCCTCCGCCCCAAATCACCACGGCCCAAACCAATAACGCGACGCCCGCAAACAAGACAGCGACGCCGGTCGCCACCGTGTGTTCAAGCTTCAGAACACTGAGAATCATGTCCGAGTGACGGCCGAGAGGAAGAAGTCCGCGAAATACGGCAAAGCTCTTGGCGAACAGACCCAGCGACAACGTCTGGAATCCAAGCAGGGCAGCCATCGCGCTCACGATGTGCGTGTTGATGGAAAAAACGATGTTGCCAATCTGAATTGGCCCGGTTGCCAATGCGGCAACGCCGAGCAGCCCGAGCAGGAATAGAATCGAGCCCGGAATGATAAAGAGCCAGCGAGGGCTGTAAAGCAGCATGAACCGAAGGTGACGCCAACCGTCCCGCCAGGTGCGCAAGTGCGGCTCACGGCTGCGGCCGTCGGGATGGAGCGTGATGGGCACCTGTTCCGTCGTGATATTCATCAATGCCGATTTCATCACCATTTCGCTGGCAAATTCCATTCCCGGACTGCGTAAATCCATTTGGGAATACGCGGCCTTTGTAAAGCCGCGCATGCCGCAATTGATGTCTTTAATCCGCGTGCTGAAGAACAGATTGCTAAGCCAAGTAAGCACAGGTGTGCCCAGCCACCTGTGGAGAAATGGCATGGCGCCCGGCATGATCCGGCCTCCCCCTTTGGGAAACCGACAGCCGATAACGAAGTTTGCGCCGGCTCTCAGCTTTTCGACGAACTTGGGCAGCTCGCTGAAGTCGTAAGAGTCGTCCGCGTCCCCCATGATGATGTACCGCCCCTGGGCGGCGCCGATCCCACCCATCAAGGCAGCGCCATAGCCCCGCGCGGGTACGTCTACGACAACCGCGCCGCGGCTGATCGCGATATTCTGTGAGCCATCGGTGCTGCCATTGTCCCCAATGACGATCTCGCCCGCGACTCCCATCGATTGAAATGCGGCTTGGGCTTTGTCAATGCAAACCGCGAGAGTTTCCGCCTCGTTCAGGCAAGGAATAACGACCGAAACTTCAATTTCTGTGGGCGACATAAATACTCAACCATTGGTGTGGGTCGGTCGCAGAAGCGACGGCATTTTGGTCATTCGTCCGCCTTGTGGCAACCGATTAGATCGCCACCTGACGGCTATCGCGAACCCGGCGTTCACGGGTCGTCCGTGACCGGCACCGAATTGCGCTGCCACTGGGCGAGAAAAACAGCATGGAAGAGCGGTGGAAGCAAATTGTTATACAGTCTTTCCAGGACGAAAAGCGGTGGCGCCATCAAAGGCTTTAATCTCAACGGCACTCTCATCATCATCGAATTCAATATCAGGAAATAGGCCGGTCCCCCGATGTAGACGCATCGTCTGGGCTCGAAATAGCGGCTTGCGGTCCTGGCCAGTTCTGCGTGGTCGAGCGCATGCTCGGTTTCGGCGTCGGTTTGCGAGTCAAAGCGGTACCAGATACGCCGAATGCCTTCGAGCATGTACCTGCTGTTGGGTTCCATCAGCATGAAATGGCCGCCCGGCCTAATCATTGCGGCAATGTTGGTAAGCGTCGCATCAAGATCGGATACACAGTGATGCAATCCGCCCACAACCATGGCGGCGTCAACCGAAGTCGGAGGCGGCGACCGTTTCGTCAGATCAAAATGGAATGCCTCGCCGCCAACGACCTCTCTGTATTCCTCGACCGCGGGAAGGGATAGGTCCAGGCCGACGGTATCGGCGGCGGGATACACTTCCTTCAGCAGCAGCGAATTATACCCGCTTCCACAGGCAAGATCGGCCACCTTCAGGCCGTCAAGATCGAGCCCCTTGAACAAGCTCCCCACAATGAATTCCTTGCGATACCGCATGGAAGTGTTGTCGAAATAATGCGCCTGATAGCGGTCGTGGAGGTGCTCGTAGAGTTGCTCTTGAGGGTTGGATCCATCCATCTTATTGCTCATGGTCAACGTAGTACCCGGTTCAACGAAGTATATTCATTCAACGGCCGGACGATGTCCGCCAGCCGCAAGGTCCGGCAACGCCGTCTCGACTTTGACCCGGATCGCCTCCGCTATCACATTGTTGCCATACGCAGAAGCGTGACCCGAAAACGGTCGAACATGAAAACGAGCGAATTCGAACTCGCTGTCCAATAAGTTCACGACAATCAGGCGATCGTGGTTTTTCTGCGATACTTCGGTCAAGAACTCGCTGAAGAATGAGACGCCGCCCGATTTGACGCGGAGTAAATCCTCGGGCATCGGAACGATCACGAATACCGGAACAAAATCATAGCGCAGCGATAAATCGACAAATCGCCCCAATAGATGGGACATGGTTTGCCGCGCCCGAGGAACTTGATATATGTCCTGCCACCGCTTGACATCGAAAGCAAAAAATCGCGCGGCCTTCAACGTCGCAATCGAGAAGGGAAATTCAAATTTGGGCCGCTTCAAATTTTGGCCATGCCAATAATCTAGCGCTTTGACGACATTCGCGATGCTTTCCCGCGTTTCTCCCGGATCGCCAATCATCGAAGGAACGTTCACAAGTTTCCAGACACCGTCCTGTCGAACAAAGACCGGCTTGGCGAGCTCGGGATTTTCCAGTGGAATGTAGTACCGACGGTATATGTTGACGACGCGCGCGATGTTCTCGCTGGGCATCCCCAAAACGACCATGCGGGGACGATGGCCGAGGGACAGGTGCCTTTCCAGCCGTAATATCGCCTGGTCGGGTCCGTAGCCGTTGACGCCAAAGTTGGCGACCCCGGCGCCAATTTTCTGAGACAGAACATAGGGAAAGGTTTCGTCGTCTTTGACATCGGCGCCGTAGACGAACGAATCACCGTAGGCAAACACCTTCGCGTCCGGTTTTCCGATACCCGCGCGCCGCGCCCCATTTGGTGCGATTGCAGGATTTTGGGGATTGGTTATCCAACCCAATTCGACATCGGATTTCAGACCCGAATTCCGCCAATTGTAGTCTACTTTGCCAAACGCTACCGACTGCTCGTCAACTTGTTCGTGATAGGCTATTCGGGCGGCACCATACTGTGTCCAAAACAGCGCGCTCATGCCCTCGAACAGGGCGGCAAAAAACAGAACCGTACTGGCGGCGATCGCAATCTTGGTCATGGCTGGTGAGTTGTCCGGATGGAGGCCGGGGTATCGGCTGGGATATTTACCCTTTGCCTCCGAAAGCTACAAAAAAATTTGAATGGTTAGTCTACTTGGAATAAACGGACTGAAGCAATTGCATGCCCATGCGCGCCTTGCGTACGAACTCGCCCAATGAGCCCACATCCCCTAATTGCTTAAGCAGGTATTTCGGCCTGAAATAGTACCGGCGAACCGCCTCGTCCCGGAGCGCCAACATCGTATCGACGTCGGCATGGGTTTCGATGATTTGAGGCGGGGCGAAGTTCGGTAACGGATTTATTGCGTACTCTCGCCAGTAGTCCTGCCCGATCGTGCCGTCGGACAAAGCTTCGAGATACATTTCCGTCCCAGCGTACGGGATCGTAATGGAAAACTGCGCATAGTCGGCGTCGAGCGATACCGCGAAATCGATGGTGCGGCGCATGTCCTCGACTGTTTCTTTGAGATTGCCGAACATAAAATACGTCAAAACCGTCAGACCGGCTTTTCTGGCCTGTTGAACCGCCCGCGACGCCTGATCCAGCGTAATTTTTTTCTTCATCCGGTCAATAACTGGTTGAACCCCGGATTCAATGCCGAAATGAATGCGCCGGCAGCCGGCGCGGTACATCAGTTCGAGAAGTTCGGGAGAAGACGAGGCGGAACTAACCCTATCCCGCACCGCAAATTCGATCCCCAAGTCCGCTTCGATCAAACCGTTGCAGATCGCCTCCAAGCGTTTTTTCGACCAGGTGAATGTATCGTCGTAGATTTCCACCTCCCTAATGCCAAGCTCGGCAAGGTTGGCGAATTCGCTGACGACGCTCTCAGCCGAGCGGGCCAACGTTTTTTGGAAATTGAGCTTGCAGAACGTACACCGGTGAGGGCACCCCCGGGAGGTGATCATGGTTGTGACGAGATCGTTCTTGCCAAGGACCGAGGTATAATCTCGGAGGGGAAGAAGCGTCCGGTCGGGAATGGGCAGATCATCGAGATCGGCATGAATGTAGAAGGTCGAAGGCTCCGGCTTCACGCCGTGTTGTTTGAAATGAAGACCTGGAAACCTGTTATCGACGGTCCCGTGCGAAATCAAATTGCAGAGATACATAAACGGAATTTCGCCATCACCGACAACAACGCTGTCGACGAATGGTATGTCGAGAGTTTCGTTCGGAAAAATCCCAAGGTGGGGGCCACCGTAGGACAAATGAACTTGCGGCAAAGCCTGCTTGATAAGTTCACCGGTTCGATAGGCGGGATACCAAAAATCTGTCCAGGCCGAGATGCCGACCACATCGGCCCGAAATTCGACCGCTGCGTCAGCGATGCCTTCCGGGCTCAGACCCTCCGCCTGAGCATCCAGGACCTTGATGTCGTGTGGCGTGCGCTCGGCCAACGTCGTCGCGACATAGAGTATGCCGAGAGGTGGTTTGTAACCGATGCCCTCGCCGCCTTCGTCGTCAACATGAGACAACAGCGATTGTACGCCCTGCGCCGCCGGTGGTTGCACCAAAAGCACGCGAAGCGCGCGCGCGGGCGCCGTCATTTCTGACGATGCCGCCGCTGCCGCGTCAGTCGAGCGGAGAAGAATTTCTGCGTCGCTTTTCTTCACCTTAGTGCTTTCCACAATTAGGCCGGAGCGGCCAGCGCCGGATCCTTGAAACCGTTATTTGCCTTAGTTGCGCGTGCCCATGTGGGCAAGGCGCGATTTACGGAAATGCCCGAGCACGAAAAAGACGTAGCCTGCCCAGAGAAACCGGAAGGCGCGCCGGGTCGGCAGCTTCCAGAAATTCCTGATGCTCAACAACCATGCTGCCGGGCGCATATAAAATTTGAACATCGCTTTTTCAACGTAATCCTTCAATTCCTCGCGCGTGCGGCCATCCGGAATCCACACTGCGGCGTTCTCCGAAAGCAAATTGTTCTTGTACTTGCCGGTATCATCGAAACGCCCGTATTTTTCCGCGTCGATCCAAAGCTCCGTACCCGGATAGGGTTCGGTAATACCGAAAATGGCATAGTCGATTCCCGATTCCAGGGCAAAATCGATGGCCTTTTCAGTTTGCTCTGAAGTTTCCGTGGGAAGTCCGAACATAA
Organism: uncultured Rhodospirillaceae bacterium; assembly: GCA_964590195.1. GTDB lineage: Bacteria > Pseudomonadota > Alphaproteobacteria. The sequence goes on from CAZPWJ010000054.1 coordinate 20,089, forward strand.
ATGTTCCCGCAACTTCGATGCCGGCTTCCTTCGTCAACCGCACGCCCCGCCAGTTTGCCTCGACATCAAGGTTCTTCTTGATCACGTTTAGTAGGTCGTCGTCGGCGGTTTCGATGCCGTAACTGATTAAATAACAACCAGCCTTCTTCATCAGCGCCAAAACATCCGGCTGAACCGTGTTGGTGCGCGTGTAACACATCCAATGGAATTTCAAGCGCCGTTGAATGATGGCATTACAAAATTCGGTTGTGCGCTGGGGATTGGCCGTAAATATATCGTCGTAAAACTGGATGCCGGTGTACCCGAGTTTGAGGAGTTCCTCCACCTCGTCAAGAACCCGTTCAACAGAGTGGAACCGCAGGCTTCTCCCGAAGGTCAGTTTCGTTTCGCAAAATGTGCATTGGAACGGACACCCTCGTGAAGTCAGAAGATGCGCCACTTTCTTCCCCCGGATATAGACCGGCGGGAAATACTTCTCCATTTCAAACAGGTCGATGGCCGGACGCGGAAAGATGTCCAAATCGTCAACCAGTATTTCTCTTTGATTTCTTTGAATTTCGCCGTCTCGTCGGCGAAACCAGATTCCCTTGACCTCACTCAGTTTCTCTTCATCGCCGAGAGCATTCATGACATTGCGAATGATCATCTCCCCTTCGGAGAGAACAACAAAGTCGACGTCGGGCGAATGAAACGCCTCCTCGGGAAAGATGGTAACCTGTGGTCCGCCAATAACGACGGCGCACTCGGGTCTTATCTGTTTGGTGATTGCCGCAACGGAAGCACAGCGGCGCATGTTCGTGATATAGGCCGTCATGCCGACCAGATCCGGCTTGAACGCCTCAATATCCGGGCCGACACGATCCATCTCCCAACCGTTCACCTCGTAATCGATGACCCTGACCGTATGCCCTTGGTCGCGGAGCGCCGCTGCGATGTAGGCGAGACCAAGCATCGGCAACTCACCCGCCGCACCGGAGAGGCGCCCAACATGCTCTTCCATGGTGCCCGGCGGCACGATCAACAGCACGCGTCGAGGATCGGTCTCAAGAGGCGGCAATTCGGTCGTGCCGGAAACCGGTTTAATGGCCCGGACAAGAGCTTTTTTCCGCGCCTCAGCCGATAGCTCCTCGGCCACCGAGGCTTGATTTGAGGAGGACACTATGTCTCCTTCCCCGTTTTTGAATAATTCCAACTTTCGCTTCACATCCTTTTACAGCAACAACAAAAAAATATAAATAGCGACGAAATATAGAAGCTGGGGTGACCGGGCGCTGTTGTTTCCCGCATCTTCTCCCGAGCGCGCGCCCTTACCGGTCCCGGTCCATGCCCTGGCGCCAAATTTCATGAATAATGGCCTGGTTTTGATGCGCCAGCAAACCCATGCCGAAAATCACAAATCCGAATAGCCCGGCGACGATGGCGATCAGGGCCATTAGAATCGAGGGAACGTCGGTCAGGTACTGGTAAATCGCCGCGGCCATGAAAATGGCGGCGATTGCGGTCAGCAATGTCGACAGAGGAAACAGATAGCGAAAAGGCGCCACGCCGACGCCAAACAGCAAGTGCGTTCCGATCAATCGGGGGATATTCGACGACGATTTCCGTTTCACTGACGCACCGCTTTTCCCGACCACATCCTTCCATTCGATCGTGGCGTGCACTTCTTTCGTCTGAAAATTGAACGCCATTGCCTTGTCGACAATTTCCAGGTGCAGTTCCTTGCCTGTTTCGTGGAGCGGCAGGGAATTGAAGCGTTGCCGCCTGTAGCCTCGGGTCATCCCCGTGAACATCGTCAATTTCGACCCCAGCAGTTTTCGCAGCAACCAGTTGCCGACGCGGCTTATCATCACCCGCCGGACCGGAACGTTCTTGTAACCGCCGCCCGGCAAATGCGGCGAAGCGATAACCATGTCGGTGTCGGGGCTTTGGTCGAATACCGCAACGATCCGTTCGACGATGTCATCGCCCCAGGAGGAATCGATTTCCGTCGTTACAAGGACATCTCCCCTAGCCTGCGCCGCGCCTTCACGGATGGCATAGCCCCGTCCCCGATTGGACGGATAGTGAATCAGCGAAAGATTTTCAAATTTGGCGGCCAGAGAGAGGGCGAGTTCGTGCGACCGGTCGGTTGAACCATCATCGACGATGATAAGTTCCCAGTCCCTGTCCAGCCGGCCCAGGTTCTCCAGCATTTCCCGAACTGACGCTTCAATAATCGCTTCCTCGTTAAAAAACGGGCAAACGACCGAGATCATTTCTGGCTGTTTGTCATTCTGCATCACGTTGCTTCACATCCGGCTTCCTCAGTAATCGAACGGCACGGGGAACTTAACCCGTCACGCGCTGAATTCTTAGCGCCCGGTTTCCCCCAACCATTTATCCAACTCCCTGGCGATGCGCTGCGCCGAACGTCCATCCCACTTGGCGGGCTTCACATCCTTTTTAACACCCGAACGGGCGGCACGCGTGGCCGCGTCAATGAGGCCGTCCGCAGTCAATCCGACGATGGTATTCGTCCCCTCCGACACGGTGACTGGCCGCTCCGTGTTCTCTCTTACCGTCAGACAGGGGACGCCGAGAAACGTCGTTTCCTCCTGAATGCCCCCCGAATCGGTGATGACCAATTTGGCGGCCGACAGCAATCCGAGCATTTCCAAGTACCCCAGCGGAGGAACAAAGACCACTTGCCCGCCTTTCATTTGTTCATCCTGTCCCACCGCGGCAAGGCGTTCCTGCGTTCGTGGATGGAGCGGAAATATTAGCGGTATGGTTTCCGAAACAGTTTCCAATGACGACAATAGTTCTTTCAAACGGGCAGGGTCGTCAACGTTCGAGGGGCGGTGGATCGTCACCACGCCATAGCCGCCGGCACCATCGCAAATTGCACCGAAATCCCCGAATGACGACAACGTTTCCTTAGCCGGCGGAGCCTTGGGAAGACAGTATTCAAGAGAGTCGATCATAACATTGCCGACAAATCTGATACGCATCGGATCAATTCCCTCTCTGGCTAGGTTCTGCTCGGCGCTAACCTCAGTCGTGAAGAGAAGGTCGGAGATTTGGTCGGTCAAAACCCGATTAATCTCCTCCGGCATGCGGCGGTCGAAACTCCGGAGACCGGCTTCGACATGGACGACGGGAACACCGCTGGTAGAGGCGGCAAGAGCGCAGGCCAAAGTCGAGTTCACATCGCCGACGACAATGACCGCCCTGGCGGGTTCGCGCTCTAGAACAGCGCTGAAGCGGGTCATGATTTCGCCGATTTGCCGTGCCGGGCTGGTCGGTCCGACACCCAGGTCGATGTCCGGTTGAGGCACGCCGAGTTGAGCGAAAAAGATCTCGCTCATGTTATGGTCATAATGTTGGCCGGTGTGGACAAGCTTCGCCGGGAGCGGTGCCTCAGATTCCGCGAACGCCCTGAGTATCGGTGCGATTTTTACGAAATTGGGACGTGTCCCGACGACACAGATCAGGGGTGCGCTCAAATCTCGCCCGCCGATGCGCTGCAATCCCTCATGGCCGATTTCTCTTGGTCATCCATTCCGCCGGCGCCGATCATAGCCTTAAATCCACCAGAGAACCCAACCAAACCGGCGACACCCCTTATACCTCGGTCAAGTGCTGATAGGCGAGCCCCGACCACCGGCATGCAAAGATTGCCCGACTTCCTGCATTGTGCAACAAACATCGGAGAATCGCCTGAATGGAAGCACGGATGAGATTAAACCGCAAAGAGGAACGGCAGCCCTAATGTGTGGAATCGTCGGGTTTACCGGACCGCCGGATAGGTCAAAACTGGATCGGATGCTTGAATTGATTGAGCATCGTGGTCCCGACGGCATGGGCATTCACGAAGACTCCCAAATTTCTTTCGGACACCGGCGTTTGTCGATCATCGACCATGCCGGTGGAGCGCAGCCTTTTGTAAGTTCCGATGGCGATCACATCATCAACTACAATGGCGAGTTGTACAATTTCCGCGAGCTCGGTTCGATCTTGAGCGGCTCCGGCGTGACCCTTAAGACCCAATGCGACACCGAAGTATTGCTTTACTGGATGGCTCGGAACGGCCAAGCCGGACTGGCCGATCTCAGCGGCATGTTCGCCTTCGCCCACTGGGATCGCACCGACCGGTCGCTTTTGTTAGCCCGCGACAGGCTCGGCATCAAACCTCTCTACTACACCCGCTTCGACGGACGCCTGATCTTTGCGTCCGAAATCAAGGCCTTGCTGGTATGGCGGGACGAGCCTTTGCCGAACTATTCAACGATCGGCGAATTCCTCAGTTTTCAAAACGTCATATCAGACAACACTTTCTTTGACGGCATTTACAAACTGCAGCCGGGAAGGTGGCTGCGTTGGACGCCGGAAACCTCTTCGCACGGTTCTTTTTGGCAAGTCGAATTCAACAAATCCTTCAACGGCGGCTTCGAGGATGCCGCCGATCACTATCGCAAAACACTCGAGGAATCGGTAACCCGTCACGTTATTGCCGATGTGCCCGTGGGTGCATACGTGAGCAGCGGCCTGGATTCGTCCTCGGTGGCGACGTTCGCCTCAGGATTATTGCCAAAGCCGATGCAAACCTTCACCGGCGCCTTTGAGGATGCCGACTACTACGACGAACGCCCGGGCGCTCAACTCGTATCAAACGCCATCGAAGCCAACCAGAATGACATCGTCATCCGTCCCCAACACTTTGTCGACAATTTCGAAAAGGTCGTTTGGCATCTTGACGAACCGACATTGGGAACGGGAGCCCTGCCGCAGTACATGACGTCCGAATTGGCCGCCAGCCGGGTCAAAGTCGTCTTAACCGGACATGGTGGGGATGAGTTGTTTGCCGGGTACCAGGTGTTCAAGGCGATGATGATCCGGCAAGCCGTCTCAGCATCAGCCGCAAAGTTTCTCAGTGCCGTCACGCAAGTAAGAAGGGATGAGCTTACCCGCGTCCTCTACTACCTGCTGGCGCCGGCACTTTATCCCGAGGTTCGCCACGGGCTGTTCATCATGACAGCCAAGAACCAAAGGAAAAAGCGCTTCTCCCGCGATTTCTTAACGACGTTCAACTCCTTCGAGCCGTTGGAGCAAGTCCGGCAATTCGTTGCTGCAGGAAATTTCAATCCGGCCGAAGCGATGTTGGCGCTCTACCTGAAAACCTACCTGCCGACACTGTTTGTCCAGGAGGATAAAATGGGAATGGCCCACTCGCTCGAAGCTCGGATGCCCTTGTGCGACAACGCCATGGTCGACTTCGCGATGGAGGTGCCGATCGAATTGAAGCTGTGGCAGGGTAATCTCAAAGCCATTCCAAAGGCCGCCATGGCGGGACGTCTGCCGCCCCCTCTGATGCAGATGGCAAAAAGAGGGTTTCCGACACCGTTCGCCAGGTGGTTTAGAGCGGAACCCCTAAAATCGTTCATGGAGGAGTTGCTGTTTTCCCAACGCAGCCGGGAACGTGGCATTCACAACCAAGCCTACGTTCAGCGCCTTTGGCGCAGCAACATTACCTCCCCGACCGATATGCTGACCGATTACGCCAGGGCCAACCGGCTCTATTCGATTGCCGTCCTCGAACAGTGGTTTCGTACCTTCATTGATCGCTAGGACGGAGACCGGGAAAGCACCCTCGACCACCACCAGGACAAGTCGAGAAACCATACCTTCGCGTAAGGCGGTTCATAGGTGAACTCGAGCCGGTGATCCCCGGGTCCGACTTCGACACCCCAAAACGTATGATCGGCGGGATAGATAGGCGTCAACTCGCCATCGATGCGCGCTTTCCAGTAGGGGCTGTAGTTGTTCGCGGCGACCAGAAATGTCCGGTCCTCAGCGCTTACCTCCAGGCTGATGCGGTCGGCGTGTCTCGCGACCAACCTCACCTGACCATTCGCCGTCTTTGAACTAGGCGGCTTGCCGGTGCGCGTGACCGGCCATTCGACAAATGCCGTTCGTCGTAGCTCCCCTTCGCTGGCAGCGCCAAGAGCATCAAGCAAGCCGTGCCGGTCATCAAAAAGACGGACTTGTTCCGTTAGGAAAAACCGGGGGAATGCGTCGGGATTCCGATAGAAATAGAATTTGTGCGCATCTCCGAAATTGAACTTCAGAAAAAACAACAGCTTTTCCCGGACATCCAATGTCGACGTTACGGCGTCCGGCTCATCAAGCAATTCCAGTTCGCTCATGTCCATCGGAAGATAGGTCACGAGAAACTTGACGTTCGCCAACGACAAAAGACTGTGATTGATCTTACTGGAAAATATCGCTTCCTTGTTGTTGTAGAATTTTATGTTGTCGTCTTCGAAACCGTTGAGTTCCATGACGTATTGCCGCCATCGTTTTGGATACACCGAATACCACCCACCCAAGGTCTCCATGCCATAGGCCTGAAACCTCGCGTCATACAAATGATAGGCAGCCATTCGGTAGGGGTCCGATTCCGCCTCAATTGTCCTCGCGAATTGTCGGATATCATCCTTATGGTACAGAGCAGCGTAGCCGCCCCGGTAATACCAAACGGGCATCTTCACGATTTTCGGCACTAATGAATACGCGAACAGCACCACGAAGGCGGCGGCCGTTAGCATGGCGGGCCACCGGGCATCTTTGCGCCCCACCCAGGAAAGCAATCCAGAACACGCAAGCCCAAGTCCGATCGATAGAAAAAAGGCGACGGTCCAGGATATTCGCGCGAATGAGAAGGTACTCAGGCCCGTTTCGCGCAGTAGTGGGACGCTGCGAAACAGAAAATAGGTCCCCGCCAATAGAACAATTGTGACCGGAACGACGAGAGCCACACTCACAGTTAGTCGATCTCTGATTTTGAAAATGATTATTGCCGCCACCATCAAGGGAAACACGAGTCCGATATGGGATTCCGGCGATACCGCAAGTCTGGCTATGTTCAAGGCATCGTCAAATGCCTGGCCGGGGTCATGGTTCATTTCCGGAATGACCGTTCTCGACGAAAGCGGAAGGTGGAGCAATAGCGCCCATACGTCCGGTATCTTGGTAACGCCGTACAGGACAAAGAAGGCAATGCCGAACAACCAAACACGAATTCTCGTTTCGAACTCGATTACCGTGTACCAAATCAATACTCCAATCGGAACGAAAGGCACGGCAAATACGATGGTCGAAACAGAGGAAACAGCAAGGGCTAGAAGCACGACGAAGACAGAGGCCCGCCAAAAGCTCAGCACCCGTAGATATCCCAGGGCCCAGATCAACGCTGGCAAAATACTGTAGTCGACAACATGGCCGGAGAAATGTCCGACGACATAAAGCGCGAATGAGATAGCTCCGATCGTCGAAGCCGCGGGGCTCAAGCTCAACCGTACCCTGAGCAGCAAATAGGTAAAAAACGAAGCGCTGCCCACGCATGTGATGACGACAATTTGGTAGGCGATAAAACCCGGAAGCGCGCCGTACAGGAAATTCGCCAGCGGGAATACGAACTGAATTGACTTCAGATCCAAACCGCCGATTCCAAAGGGGAACCAGTATCCTCCCCCGCCATCAAGCGCGAGCGGTATGGAGGCGTAGTGAACCAGGCTGTATGAGTCGATATACGAATGCGGGCCGAGACCAACGAACTCGATCAGTAGCCATAGCGTCGCGAAGGCCAACACCAACAATGGCCGCTGGTCAAGGAAACGGTATATTTTTTCCGCGCTCCGCCAGATCATGCATACAACTCAAAGATCGACATTGGTTCGGCCCTTCCAACTCACCCAGGAGTTCGAACCCATTCAATCATTCCGCCGAAAAATGTTGAAATTGCTTGATTGAAGGTTAAGCGGGCCAAGAGCGTCAGCCCCATACCCCAACTCCGACATCAGTGCGGCAGCAGGCGGAAAATCTCGCCAGCCCGCCAGCAGTTTCTCGGCCTCCCCTGAGAGTTTTGTTCTACGCCATCGTTCTACCGGTTCTGTAGAAACAGCGGACCACGAATGGACTTTGTCCGACACGAATTCCTGTATTTCCGGCAGCGCGTACTTGTTGTTAATGGTTTCAACTTCCGGATCGATCCCCAGCCAAGACAAATAAGCAGTTTTGGCCTCCACGGGAAAGGCAGCGAAATCCTCCATGCGCAGAAAGAATATATTCCTGCCGAACGGGCTTTGTTCCGCAAAATCGAGGAAATTGCGATAGGTGCGGTGCCAATATTTCCAAAAGCGGTAATCCCTGGGCACTTCACGTGACTCAGGAAAGGACATCAGGCTGAGGAGGCTGTCCCGTGGATCGCGCACCATGCAGCAGATCGCTGCCCGTGAGCCGCAGCCCTTAAATATTCGCCACGGCGCTTGGACGTAGTGATTCGATTTGTCGACCCTTAGGGTATTTTCCTCACGGCGCCGGATGGCTCCCCAAGTAACTTGAAAGCCGGCTGGGTCGAACGGCTGCATCGTAAGGCCAGGGTACTGACTGAAGTAGTATTTCATGACCGTTGTGCCGCTTCGCGGCAAACCGGTCAGATAAACCGCACGCAATCTGCCATTCTTGCCTCTGTCCAAGCGCTCAAATATCTCCGCAAAAGCGCTTTCGACAACTATCCGATAGGGGATATAGCACGAGGTCACCCAGTGCTTGGCAAATTCGGGAAGGGTACTAAATACACGAACTTTGGGGTTCATCAGACTTCTCTATTTGGGCCTAATCAAGAGGTGTACCGCCGTCCGCTATCAACAAGATTTCGGCCCAGCGCTTCAAAATTCATTCCGCATGACCTCGCCAATTCATTCGTTTTCATTTGTTGGACACCACCGTTGTCGATGAACGTACCATTTTCGGCTGATTGACACGGTCGTTTGATATCCCCACGAAAAGATGACATCAATCTGGAACTGCCACCGCCTCCTCTCGGCAAGCTGCGGCCAAACTGTCCAACCTCACGACCTGTCGGCCCGCCTCCTTAAAAATGTCGAGAACTTGCTCGAACCTGCGGATTTTTTCACTGATCGGAACGCTTCTGCGCGGCATGGTTACGCCTGGGAAAATATCTTTCAAATCTTCGGGCGCCACCAAATCTCCGGCATGCATGACGTAGTGAAAGGCGTTGGAGTTGGCTAGGCTATTTCGGACGATGCGAAAGTACGTATTCCACCCCAATACAAATCCAAGTGAGTGCAGGCAAGCGATATTCGTGCTGGTGGTTGGAATGGGAAGCATTGTCAATGCGCCCCCGCCGTCAGAACTCCTGACGACATAAGGCTGTCTTGGCAAGCTAAGACATTGAAGGACGTCATGCCTTCGCCGGAAGAACTGGCGAAAATCCGGCTTAAATAAAAATTTGGTAATCCAAAATACATATTGCGGCAACATCAACCAGGATGGAAATGGCGAAGTGTCGTAGGTAAAGCCATTTGCAATCAGCGAATCTTGTATCGTTCGGGATATCGCCCAACCCGGGCCGACAAAGCCTTTCGGAGGTATACCAGTTGTTTCGCAGATAATGTCGCGGCTCATCCGGATTTCTTTCTCGATCTCATCTTCGGGAAGGTACGAAAGATCGATCGGATGCGACCAGGTATGGCTTCCGATTTCGTGACCAGCGGCGGCGGCGGCGGCTATCCTTGCTGCGTGTTCATCTTGTCGAAGTTCCTTGCCCACGACAAAAAACGTCAGAGGTACCTGCCGGCGCTCCGCTATTTCAAGAAACCTATCCAAAACCGAAAAATAGGTGGGATCGAATACTCCATCGGGGGCATTAGCTGACAACGCTACGGAATCGACGTGAACGCCAATCGCAACTGAATTGCCCACATTTTCAATCATGTTCAATTTGCATAGCCTGTCGTGGTATTTGTCTGGGGTTCCTTCTTGGCCACAAAGTTGGCCAAGGCGTTATACCGGCGTGACAATAGAAAAGCAGATAGGTCCCGACGTTTCGTAGATGATCTTCAAAATCGCGGCGATCATACCCAAAATTCACTGCCGTTGTAATGGTTTTCCAGCCGCGGATTCGACCCAGCCCAAATTTGAGATTTGACCGCGCTTGGAAGGCAATTTCCTACATTTTTGAGTCTTCAAGGTATCCTTTTTCGGCGCTTTCCCCGCCACCGTGGGCTCTCACGGCCTGTGCTGGGCCGGCTCGTCGCCGAAGCTCATCGGATAGCCTTTGAATATTCCGGTACACGCATCCAGGCGCACTGGAATCGACGTTGCCCTCGGTTGTTGTAGTTGCGGGCGCATGCGCATAGAGACGATCCGCGACAACCTGTTGCGCCCCGTTCACTCGCCGCCAGCCTCCGGTTGCGACCACAGGGATTTTACGTTCTCCCACCTTGGTGGGAAATTTTCACTGTCCATATCCTTGGCCAGTGTAACCTTCTTGATAAAGCCGCGGTCCATGGAGATGGGACATTGGTCCCTGCGTTCCAAAGTCTGCAACATTTCGGAATCGCGCATTCGACTAACGATCGGCACCAAATCTTCGTGCAAAAGATTGCCAAAGGATATTTGAGTAAACGTGCAGGGGCCGACGTCGCCATCCGGCATGATATAGACGAACCCTTCACCCATGGGACACCAAACCCGGTCTGTCGAAAAGATTTTGAAATCCGGCAGAAAATTTTCCAACGGGAAGTATTTTGTCCGAAGAATTTCCAAGGACTCTTCTGTAAGAATTGAAGAATTTTCTAAGGATTTTTCTGGGAGAATCGAAGGATCGTCCTCAAGTTCGCCCACCGGCGCTGGAAGATTGCAGTTCAAACGAATCTTATTTTCGCAGGCAAAGCGAACGATACTTTCGAAATCCCCATCGACGAGATTTTCGTTCGTCGGAACCACGCAAATGGAAAGCGGATATCCTTTTTCGATGCAATAATTCGCCGCTCGCATGACGCGTTCATAAGCGCCAATTCTTCTCACCATCGCATCATGTTTTTCAGGGATCCAGCTCTGCAGGCTAAGTCCTAAGCTGCCAGAGGTTCATGAAATACTTTATGAGGCAAATTAGTCTCTCATTCAAAAGAGTAAGTAAATGTCGCAAACCGATTTCTGGAGCCACAACCCTTGTGGCGCAGACGGAGAGCTTTCCCAGGTTGTCGAGCAACGATACCGAATGGAACCATGGTTACCCAGTGAATTGAGGTCAATTCCCAACGGGCTCGAAAAATACTTGGAGGTTGGCTGCGGTCAAGGAGTGGACAGTTTTTATATTTGTTCCCGCATCGACAAAAACTCTGCCTACACGGCATCGATTATTCGAAAGAAAGTATCCGTCGCGCCGCCGGGTACGTGAATGAAGCAAGCCAACATTTTGATCTGAATGTTACTCCCGTATTTTCCGAAGGCGATGCGCTGAACCTGGGTTTCGGTAACATGGAATTTGATTTCGTTTATTCCATGGGCGTCATTCACCACACCCCGAACCCGCAACGCGCTATTGATGAGATATTTCGGGTTTTAAAACCTGGAGGCCAAGCGAAGATCTTCTTATACAGACGTCCCTCTCTGAAAGTGGGAATTGCGAAATTTCTGCGTCTATTGCAAGAGATGGGAGATAAGATTCTTTCGTGCCTATCCGGTTGACGCAGACACCCGCTACATCTAGTATCTGTCCA
>CAZPWJ010000055.1:0-31426 GCA_964590195.1 uncultured Rhodospirillaceae bacterium
ATCCTCCCTTATGAAAACACTTCAATATGTCCCAGGGGTGCTGACGTCAGACAGATCCAGGCATCGGGCGCGGCGGGCACCACGGTACGCAAAACGCCCAAGGGCTGCGTGCCATTGTATTCCCGCATGAACAGGTCCTTGGGAAATGTCTTTGGCCAATAGCCAAGCCCGGCGATGGTGACGACCTTGCCGGCACCGGTTCGGATCATGATGGGCGCCACGCCGGCGAAGTTCACCTCGTCGGGATGCAGAACGGCAAGCGCGATGCCGGCGCAACAGCCCGCATCAATGGCATTGCCGCCGGATTCCAGGATCGAGAAGGCGGCGGCGGAGGCAAGATAATGCCCGGCGGAAACCGCGTGTCTACTGCCGTATAATGTTGGGCGCATTCAATCTACTCCGGTCGTTTTAGGGCCGTTTCCAGTGCCTCGCCAAAGCGGTCGAGGTCATCCGTCGTCATTGCCGTCGACATGTAGGCCGAGAGTTTTGGCGACAGGATGAAGCCTGCCTCGAGCAGCGCCAGGTGCAGGGCCTTGACCCGGGCCGCTTCATCGCCGGTTGGGTAAGCGCTGCGGTAGTCCGTGATGGGGCGGCGGTGCAGGTGGATCATGAACATGCCGCCGACCCCGGTGGCCTGCCCCTGGGCGTCCGCCGCTTGAAATGCCTGGGCCACGACCCCGCGGGCATGTTCGCCAAGAGCATCGAGTTCCGCATAGGCTTTGGGGGTCATCAGCTCCATGGTCGCCAGGCCGGCGCTCATGCCCACGGGGTTGGCGGTGAAGGTGCCGCTGGATGGATTGAGCGGCTTGCCGTGCTCGTGGCTGAACACAGCCATGGCGGCTTCCGTACCGGCCACCGCGGCAACCGGAAATCCACCGCCGATAATCTTTGCGAAGGTGCTGTAATCGGGCTTGATGCCGAATTTGGCCTGGGCGCCGTGATAATCGAGGCGAAAGGCGATGACCTCGTCGATGATGATCGAGGCGCCGATATCATGCGCCACCCGCTGGATCATGGCGCCGAATTCAGGGCTCATGGGGATAATGCCGAAGACCCCGGGCGCCGGGTCAATAAGAATGGCGGCGAGGCTTTCGCCGGCATCGCGCAGGATGCGTTCGGCCGCCGCGGTATCGTTGAGGGGGAAGACCACGGTGTCGTCGAGCACCGCCTGGGGAGAGCCCGCCGCGAAGCGTACGGAATTCGGCTCGTTGCCCCAGTTGTGGGGGGCTGAATCCAGGCTCACCTCGGCATAATCGTACATGCCGTGGTAGGCACCCTCGATCTTGGCTATACGGGCCCGCCCGGTGCGCGCCCGGGCCGCCTTGAGGGCAAGCATCACCGCCTCGGTACCGCTGTTGCAAAAGCGTACCCTGTCGACGGAATCGACGCGGGCGCACAGCAGTTCGGCCAGGGCGATTTCGGACTCGGTGGGCATGGCGAAGCAACTGCCATTGCGGGCCGCCTGGGTGGCCGCTTCAATGACTTCCGCCCGCGCGTGGCCGTGGATCAGCGAAGCAAAGTTGTTCATCATGTCGAGACGGCGGGTGCCGTCCACATCGATAATGCTGGCGCCTTCGCCGCGCCCGGCATAGATCGGGTAGGGCTCGACCAGGGTCTGAAGCCGCGAGATGCCGCCGGGCAGCACCGCCCTGGCGCGTTCGTAAAGTTCGGCCGACCGCGAGTTAGGGCCGGGCCATGCCGTGCTATTACTCATGTCGATTTCCTCACGTGATATGACCCGCCCGGTCCGTGGCCTCGTCCACGCGCCTGGCGAAACAGCCGATCAGATCGGCCAGGATTGGGGCCAGGGTGGCGGGGGTCTCGTGCCCCATGCCGGCGATGGCGTGAAAATCCGCGCCGGGAATATTCGCCGCCGTGTCCTCGCCGCCGGCAATATTCAGCAACGGATCGTCCGTGCCGTGGATGACCTGGCAGGGAATGGTGATGGTTCGCAACATCGGCACCCGGTTGCCGTTCTTGATAATAGCGGCGCGCTGGCGGGTGCGTCCGTCCGGGCAATGACAGCGGTCATAGGCCCGTTCCACCATGGCCAGACGATCAGCCTCGGAAGTGGGATAACGCGGGCCGGCCAAAATGCGCGCGGTCTCGAGATTAGCTTTGATGGCGCCGTCGCGGGTGCTTTCATCGCCGCCTACGCGCATCAGGGCCGCCATCGCCTCCGGGCTGCCCAGGGGCACATCCGGGTTGCCGCTTTGCGCCATGATGGAGGTCATGGAACGCAGGCGGTCGCTGTGTTTGGCGGCCAGAAGCTGGGCGATGGCCCCGCCCATGGATATGCCCGCGACATGGGCCGTCTCGATAGCCAAGGCATCCATCAGGCCGATCACGTCCGCCGCCATATCATCCAGCGAATATGGCACCTCAATTTCCTCGCCCGCCTTTGCCCGTTGCATCAGGTCGGCGACATCCATGGCGCCGGCGGCCTCGAACTTGGTGGAAAGGCCGGCATCCCGGTTATCGAAGGTCACCACATGGTACCCCATCGCGGCCAGGCGCTGCATCAACGCCGGCGGCCAGTTGATCATCTGGCTGCCCAATCCCCGGATCAATAGCAGCGCTGGATTGCCGTCTTCTCCGTGGGTTTCGTATTCAATGGTGATGCCGTTCGCGTTGATCGCCGTCATTGTTTCGCCTTACCGCCAAACTGATTTTAGCAAAGCATAGGGTTCGGACCGGATGCAGGCAAATGAGTTACGTTGTCCCGGCTCCGTGATCCTGCTATAGGGCGGCAACATCAAAAACAGTTTTTAGGTACACAATGCTGCGTTGGCTTTACGACCGAACCATGGCCCTGGCCGGGCACCGCCATGCCAATTGGGCTTTGGGCGCCGTGTCTTTCATTGAAAGTTCGGTCTTTCCCATTCCCCCGGACGTGATGTTGATCCCCATGGTGCTGGCTAAGCGGCACAAGGCGCTGTTGATCGCGGTGATCTGCACCGTTGCCTCCGTCCTGGGCGGTCTGCTGGGCTATGCCATCGGGCTGTACCTGTTCGACGCCATCGGCCAGCCAATTCTGAACTTTTATGGCTATGGGGAAAAGTTCGCCTCGTTCCAAAGCCGCTATAACGAATGGGGCGTCTGGATCGTCCTGATCGCCGGCCTGACGCCGTTTCCCTATAAGGTGATAACTATTGCTTCGGGCGTGACCGGGTTGAGCCTGCCGGTCTTTTTGATTGCCTCCATCGCCGCCAGAGGGCTTCGTTTCGGCATAGTAACGGCGCTGCTGTGGTATTTCGGGGAGCCGATCCGGGATTTTATCGAACGCTATCTGGGCCTGCTATTCACCCTCTTCATGGTGCTGCTGATCGGTGGCTTCGCCGTGGTCAAACTGGTCTTGTAGGGGGATTAGGCGATGCAAAGCCTGTTGCAGACAAAGACGGCGTTAATCCTGCTGCCATTGGCCTCCTTAAGTGCCCTGGCCGCCGCCTTCATCTCGCAATATGTTTTCGAGCTGCAACCTTGCGCCCTGTGCATCTATCAGCGCTGGCCATTCGCCATTGCCGCCGTCATCTGTATCGCTGCGCTGTTGCCGGCGTTGCGCGCCATGGCGCCGTGGATCCTGCTGTTGACGGCCGCGGTATTGGCAGTGAACGCGGGTATCGCCACCTATCATGTAGGGGTGGAGGAGCATTGGTGGACCGGCAGCGAAGCCTGCGTAGGCACGGGCGGTACGGCCCAAACCCTGGCGGAGTTGCGGGCCCAGGTCATGGCCGCGCCGATCATCCGTTGCGATGAAGTGGCATTTTCCTTGTTTGGTGTTTCCATGGCGGGCTACAACGTTCTATTCTCTATCGCGCTGGCGGTTTATGCCGGGTTGGCCGGCAAGACCGCGTTCGGGGACCGCACGTAGACCATGGAAATAGCCGCGACACCCAGTACGCTACCCAAGGGAACATCAGCCACGCGTCCCACCAGCTTGCCTGGGGATCGCCGGGGCAAGGCCAAGATCGCGCGCATGATGCGGGTTGACCAGGCGGGCGAAGTGGGCGCGACGGAAATTTACTTTGGCCAGATGGCTGTATTGCAAGATCGCCCCTGTGCCCATCTGTTGCAGGAAATGGCCGAGCAGGAGCAGGAGCATCTGGCCACCTTTAACAAAATTCTGACCGAACGTGGTATCCGCCCGACAGCCCTGTCGCCCCTGTGGCGCCTGGCCGGTTTCACTTTGGGCGCGGGCAGTGCCCTGCTGGGTGAGCGGGCCGCGATGGCGACGACGGTGGCGGTGGAAGAGGTGATTGAAGCGCATTATCAAAGACAGCTCGAAGAGTTGGCCCAAGGATCCGAGGAGGCATCTGCCGGAGAATCCGCAGGAGACTCTGACGGCGAGTCGAATGGTTACGAAGCTGAATTGCGGGCCGTGATCGCGGAATTTCGCGAAGATGAACTGAATCATCGGGATTTAGCGCTAGAAAACGGTGCTGAAGAGGCGCCTGCTTACCAAATATTAAGCCAAAGCGTGAAAGCTGGAACCCGAATGGCTATCTGGCTGGCCGAGCGGATATGAATTACGCGAGCGAATTGGGGGGCAATCCCGGGATCATGATTGGGCCGACGAAAAACACGGACCAGTGCAAAGCATATCCGCGCCTGGCCGCACCGGGCTTTTTTGGCGTATTCGTCCTGACGGCGGTACTTTTCACCTTCCTGCACATCCCCACTACAGGCTGGGCCAAGAGTACCCAGGATCTGATTGTTGAACAGGCGGCGGGACAAAACGTTACCCTGAATGAGCGCGAGACCGCCGTGTTGCGCCGTACGCTGCCGATTATCGGTCGCCGTTATCTGCATAAACTGGATCCCACGCCGCTTCTGAAAGAGACCATGCAGGGTCTGAAGGAATACGATGCCGCCGTGGCCAGCATGGAAAAATCAGCCAAGGCGGAAACGGCGCATGCGGATACTGCGAATAGCGAAAAAAAGCTAAAAAAGCCAAGCGAATTCCGCCGCATTGCCCTGGCTCTGAACAAGGGCCTGAACGTCCTGGATGCCCACAGCGCCTATCTTGATCCTGAAAGCTATGGCGAACTGAAAATCCGCATCAGCGGTAAATTCGCCGGCCTGGGCCTGGAAGTGACAATGGATGACGGCCTGGTCAAGGTCATCGCCCCCATTGACGATACCCCGGCCCAGCGGGCCGGCATGCAGGCCGGCGATCTGATCAGCCATGTGGACGGAACCCCGATCAAGGGCATGACCCTGCGTGCCGCGGTCGGCCGCATGCGCGGCCTGGTTGGCACCACCATCCGCCTGACCGTATTGCGGGGTGAAGCGAAAGATCCGATCGAAGTACATATCGTCCGCGACATCATCCGCGTGCCCGCCGTACGGCACCGGGTGGCATCGGATTACGGTTATATCCGCATTTCCGCCTTCAGCCAGCGGACCGAACCGGGTTTGCGCAAGGCCATGGCGAAAATTGATGACGCCCTGGGTGCGGCCAGTCTGGGCCTGGTGATCGATCTGCGCAACAATCCCGGCGGTTTGTTGCGTCAGGCGATCCGCGTATCGGACGTTTTCCTGAAGGAAGGCACGATTGTCTCGGTGCGCGGGCGCATGGACGAGGATAACGCTCATTTCCGGGCCAAGGGCGGCGATTTGGCGGCGGGCAAGACCGTCATCGTGCTGGTCAATGAAGGTACGGCCTCGGCTGCCGAGATCGTCGCCGGCGCGCTGAAGGAAAACCACCGGGCGGTGATCGTCGGCAGCCGCTCGTTCGGCAAGGGCTCGGTCCAGACCATTTTCTCTATGGGCGATTCCGGTGCTCTGCGCCTGACGACGGCCTTGTATTACACCCCGTCTGGCCGGACCATTCAGGCCTGGGGCATCCTGCCGGACCTGTTGATCGAAAGCGACCGCCAGGAAGCCGGTCGGCGCGAAGAGGAATTACAAGGCGCCTTGAGCCGGGGCGCGGCGACCCCGCATATGGTTGGCCCCAGCGCCAGCATTACCGGCGACCGCTGCAATGAACTGCTCGCCAAACCGATGGACGATAAGGATCTGGCCTGTGCGGTGGCACTGTTGCGGGCCGGCGGCCTGGAACGTCTGGAGCACCTTGCCTCCAGCCTGGCCAATGACGGGGGCGAGGCGGCCCGCCGGCAATAGCATCAACAATAATATCTTGGCCCGGCCAGGATGTTGGTGTACATCGTAGAGATTGCAGGTAAAGGGGTAAGTCATGCATGAAGTATTTTTGTTGATTGCGATGATGGTGGCTACGGTTGTCGTCATGGGGGGCATGTTGATGCTGTTCAAGGGCTATTTCGCCCAGCGCGAGAAGATCGACCGCGAAGCCGGACGCTAAGCGGCCCGCCGATTACCGGGCTTCGGCCCTTATATTTCTGATATTTCGCTTCCGGGCTGGCCCTGGTGAACCCGTGTCGCGGTTTTGCCACAAGGGAATACAGCCATGACTGATCGTGCCACCGACGCATCCTTGGCATTTCTGGACGCCACCGATCTGGCCGACCTGGTGCGCCGGCGCGAGGTTACGCCGGGCGAGCTGGCCGCGGCCACCATTGAGCGTATCAAGCGTCTCAATCCAACGCTGAACGCCGTCATCGTCCGCATGGATGAACTGGCGCATGCGGCGGCACAAAATGATTTTGATCCAGACTCCCCGTTTCCGGGCGTGCCGTTTCTGCTAAAGGATCTGGTCGCCGAATATGCCGGCGTACCCATTGCCGAGGGCAGCCGCTATCTGGCCGGGCACTGTGTTTCGCCGGCTGACAGCGAACTGGTCGTGCGCCAGAAAAAGGCCGGCCTGATCATCGCGGGCAAGACCAATACGCCTGAATTCGGCCTGATCCCGACCACCGAACCGGCCCTGACCGGCCCGACCCGCAATCCCTGGGACACCTCCCGCACACCCGGCGGTTCGTCGGGTGGCTCGGCGGCGGCGGTGGCGGCGGGTATTGTGCCCATGGCGCATGCCAACGACGGCGGCGGTTCGATCCGCAATCCAGCCGCGCTGTGCGGTCTGTTCGGCCTGAAGCCGAGCCGGGGCCGCAACCCCCTGGGCCCCGACTATGGCGATGCCGGCAGCGGCCTGATCGCCGAACACGCCGTCACCCGCAGCGTGCGTGACAGCGCCGCCCTTTTGGACGCCACCGCCGGCCCCGACTTTGGCGATCCCTACCATGCGCCGCCAAAAGAGCGTGCCTATGTAGACGAAGTTGGCCGGGACCCTGGCAAATTGCGCATCGCGGTTTCCCTCAGGGCCTTTAACCTTTCGGAAGTTCACCCCGAATGCCGGGCAGCGGTGGAGGCGACAGCCAAATTGTGCGAGGACCTGGGCCATAATGTGGAATGGGCCGATCCCAGCTTTGACGAGGACGGCTATCAACGGGCTTTTGCCGGTATCTGGACGGCATTCGCCTCGTGGGCGGTGCGTGATTGGGCCGACCGCTATGGCCTGACGCCTTCGGAAGAGCAGTTCGAACCCAATACCTGGCGTATGTATCTTAGCGGCGAGCGGCGCTCGTCCGGGGCCTATTTGCGCGCGGTGCAGGATATCCAGCGGGTCAGCCGCGAGGTTGCCGGATTTTTTCAGACCTATGACCTGACCCTGACGCCGACCACCGCCATGCCGGCGGTGCCCTTGGGCAGCTTCAAATCAAGTGAAAGCGATCCCGCGACCTTCGTGAAGCGCCTAAACGAATATTCCGGCTTTACCTCGCTGGCCAACGGCACCGGCCAGCCGGCCATGAGCCTGCCCCTGCATTGGAGCGCCGATAATCTGCCCGTGGGCTCGCATTTCATGGCCAGATACGGCGCCGAAGACATGTTGTTCCGCCTAGCCGGGCAGCTGGAACAGGCCCGCCCCTGGGCCCATCGCCGGCCGCCGGTTTCCGCCTAACGTTGCCAGAGGAACGATCATGCTGAAAGATCAGTTCGGCGAGGACTTTCATCCCATCCCCCTGCCTGATTACCAGGAGCAGAGCGTGGCGGAGATGCGCGCATCGGCGGCGGCGTTTTATGATTTGGTGCGCCGGCGTCATTCGGTGCGTGAGTTTTCCGACCGTCCCGTGCCCAGGGATATTATCGAACAATGCCTGCTGGCCGCCGGCACCGCGCCCAGCGGCGCCAATCACCAGCCCTGGCATTTCGCGGTCATCGGCGATGCGGCAAAAAAGAAAACCATCCGCGAACTGGCGGAGGAAGAAGAGCGGGCCTTTTACGATGGCCGGGCCGGCGAGGAATGGCTGCAGGCGCTAAAGCCCATCGGCACCGATCCCGCCAAGCCGTTCCTGGAGACGGCGCCGTGGCTGATTTGCATTTTCGGCGAACATAAAAGCCGGGGCGCGGGCGGCAAGCTGTACAAGAACTATTACGTGCCGGAATCGGTTTCCATCGCCACCGGGTTTCTGATCATGGCCCTGCATAACGCCGGCCTGGCGACATTGACCCATACGCCGGCGCCCATGGGCTTTTTGAACGAGATTTGCGGGCGCCCGAAAAACAACCGCCCCTATATCCTGCTGGTCACCGGCTATCCGGACGCAAACGCCCATATTCCCGCCCATGCCACGGTGAAAAAGCCCCTCGAAGAAATCGCCACGTTCTTTTAGAGCTTGTTCCAAAGGTCACGGTGGAAGTTGAGATAGCCGTTTTGCCTGGCGTTTAGATAGGGCTCGGTATGGCGGTGAAAAGCCGGCAGCTGATGAAATGGCACCGCCGGCAGGGCATGATGCTCGGCGTGATACGACATGTTCCAGGTGATGAAACGCAGCGCCGCCGTGGTCAGGGTTGTGCGGCTGTTGGCCAGCATGTTGGTGGTTTCGGGGCAATCCATATGTTCGGCCAACAAGAACGCCCGCAGAAATGGTTGCCCCAATAGTGCCGGCACCACCCAAAGCCAGAGCAGCTGTTGCCCGGCGGCGGCGAAGGCGATGATATACAGGGCCAGGAACCAGCGCGCCTCAAGCGCGACCCGGTTGCGGGCCTTTCGCGGAATAAAATCATCCTCGGCCCGGCCATGGGTGCTGCCAAGGAGGACTTGAAGTTGTGCCCCCCAGACGGCCAGGCCCGTCAGATGGATCAGATAGACCGCCCGGTTGCGCGGTTTCGCCACCGCCAGTTCAGGGTCACGCGCGGGGTCGGAGGTGAAACGATGATGGTTCAAATGGAAATGGCGGAACCAGGTGGGCGGCAACAACAGCAACCAGCCGCACAGCATCGCCACAACCTCATTGCACCAGCGGCTGCGAAAGGCGGTGCGGTGAAGGCACTCATGCAACGGCGCGAAGAGGAATATCAACAGAATGCCCTGCGGCAACAACAATATTTGCCAAGAAGGAATTCTAGCCAGAATGCACCAGCCGAAGACGGCAATCAGGCCCGCGTGTACCGCCAAATGAAATGCCCCGTGCCGGTTCGAGCGGGCCAGCAGGGTTCGCAGTTCCGCCCTGTCCAGCCCGGCAAGCGAAAAGGCCTCGCCATTATTCGGCGGCTGGTTCCCATCCGTAGTCATTCATCGCACCTTCATCGGTAACATAGCCGTCAGCCAGATCCTGGGCGATGGCGGCGCGATCCCGATCCGCCACGGGACCATAACCGCCCGCACCCGAAAGACGGAAGCTGACCACATCGCCCTGCTTTAGGTCATACATGCCCTTTGAATGCAACGGCTGCGCATTACCATTGGGGTTTAGCAGGGTTTCGCCCAGGGCGCCCGGTTCGCCGCCGAACAGGCCGTAGGGTTGAAAGCGGTGACGGTCGCCCAGGTGCGAGAGTACGGCGGTGGAATTCAACAGCTCGATATCCTTGCGCAGGCCGCAACCGCCGCGCCATTGCCCGGCCCCGCCGGTATCGGGGATGAATTCAAGGCGGCGCACGCGGACCGGATTATGGGTCTCATGTACCTCCACCGGGATGTTGGAACAGTTCATCACCGGGCTCAGGGCCTCGACGCCATCCTTGCCCTGACGGCCGCCATATCCAGCCAGGGAAAGATCATACATCACGAACGGGCGTCCGGTTTCGTCGCTGATGCCGCCGATATTCGGGTTCGACCAATGCGCGAAGGCACCCATGGCCCGGTGCGGCAGGGCCTGGGCGATGGCGCCGTTGATGGCGTCAAAAATGCGGATCTGTAAAATCGCCCGCCCCCCCGATGGTGCCGGGAAGGCCGGGTTGAAGAACGAGCCTTCCCGCGCCGTAACCGTGATCGGCCGCATGCTGCCCGCCGTTTGCGGCTGCAGTGCATCGCAGAACACCTTGATGGCGAAAATGGCATAGGCGCGGGTGTAGTTGATGTAAGAATTGATGGCGGCGGGCACCACGTCGGAGGAGCGGGAGAAGTCGAGCTCCACCGCGCCAACACCATCAAAGGTGACATCGACCGCGATCTTGATGGGCGCGGTGTCCGGGCCGTAATCGTCCATGCAGTCATCAAAACTGTACGTACCCGCCGGCACCACCGCCAGGGCTTCGCGCATGGCGGCCTCGGACCGGTCCAGAATGATCTCGTAGGCCGTTGCCAGGGTTTCGTCGCCATGCTCGCGGAACAGCTGTTGCAGGCGGGCGGCGGCGCTCAGGTTCGCGGTGTGTTGCGCCAGCAGATCACCGCGGACCTTGTCGGGCATGCGCACATTGCCCAGTACCAGGCGCAGAATATCCTCGTCAATCGCGCCGCCGCGTACGAAACGCACGGGCAGAATGCGCAGGCCTTCCTGAAAAGATTCCGTGACGCCGTGAACCTTCTGGCTGCCCGGCGCCGCCCCGCCCATATCCACCTGATGGGCCGAGCAGGCGACATAGCCGACCAGTGCATCGTCCACGAAAATGGGCATGACCTGAAAGGTATCCGGGAAGTGGCCGGAGCACATGAAACTGTCATTCAGCAGGATGGAATCACCAGGCCGCAATGTCTCAGGCGGAAAATAGTCGATCGCATGTTGCACGCAGGCGGGCATGGAACCCAGATGGCCGGGGCTGAAATTGCCTTGCGCGATCAGCCGTCCGGTGCGGTCAAAAATGGCGGTGGCGAAATCATCGCCTTCGCGCACGCCTTCGGAGAAGGCGGTGTTGCGCAGGGTGGTGCCAAGTTCCTCGGCGATGGACATCAGGGTATTCCAGATCACCGTCAGGGTGATGGGATCAACCGTTGTGCCGCTCATGGCGCAGCCTCCCGCGCGATATCGATGATCAGATGTCCCGGCCCGCTGATCCGCGCCACATCGCCGGGCAGCACCACCGTGGTGCTGTCGGGATCCTCGATGATGGCGGGACCCGTGATTGTGGCGCCGTTGGCAAGGGCTTGACGATCTACAATTTGCGTCTCCACATAGCCGCCAGCCTCGGGAAACCAGGCCAGGCGGCTGCCGCTTCGCCGCGGCGTATCAAGCGCGTGCGCCTGGCCGATCACCGCGCCCTCCTGGCCACTGGGCAGGGTTGCGACCAGGGTCCAGTCCACCGCTTCGATGCGGGCGTCCGGGTCGAGGAATTTGTGCTTTTGCAAATAGGCGGCGTTGAAGGCTTCCATGGCGCGGGCGCCAAAATCCCCTTCAATGGGGCCATCGGGGAGGGGGACCTGGACCTCGAATCCCTGGCCGGCATAGCGCATATAGCCGTGACGGGACCATTGCGGCGGCGCCGCGTTATCGAACTGGGCGATATCTTTTTGTGCCCGTTCTTCAAGCTCGGCGTAAACCTGGGCGATGGCCGGGCCGGCGTTCGCATCCAGCAACATCACCCGGGTGGTGGAAACATCGATCCGGGGTGCCGCCTGTAACAACCCGATCGCGGAACCAACCCCGGCGCCAAAGGGCACGATAACCTCTGGTATGCCCACGGAACGGGCTAGGCGGGCCGCATGCAGGGGGCCCGCGCCGCCAAAGGCGATCATGGCATAACGCCGGGGATCGCGGCCCTGTTCGACCGAGACGATACGCAGGGCATTTTCCATGTTCATGGTAGCGACCAGATGAATGCCCCATGCCGCCGCGCCCGGTTCCAAATCAAGAGGTTCGCCGATATCCCGCATGATGCCTCGCGCGGCGGCATCCTTGTCCAAGGCCATGGCGCCGCCGTTGAACCAGTCCGGATCGAGATAGCCCAGCACCAGATTGGCGTCGGTAATGGTCGGCAGCGTTCCGCCCTGGCCGTAACAAATCGGCCCGGGCGCGGCACCCGCGCTGTCCGGCCCGACGGCGATCATGCCCATTTCGACTCGGGCGATGGAACCGCCGCCCGCGCCGATCTCCAGCAACTCCACCGCCGGCACATTGATCGGCAGGCCGCTGCCTTTCTTGTAGCGGACATGGTCGATTTCGAATGTCGGCATGATGGCCGGCGCCCCGCCGTCGACGGCGCCCAGCTTGGCCGTGGTGCCGCCCATATCGAAGGTGATGACATGCTCCCGGCCTTGCGCCTTGCCGACAATGCCGCCCATCAGAACACCGGCGGCGGGGCCGGATTCAATGATCCGGATCGGGTAATCCTTGGCGATGGCGGGTGAGACCAGACCGCCGCTGGATTGCATGATGAACAGATCGCGGTCATAGCCGCGCTGGCGCAGGGCGTCCTGCAAGCCTTCGATATAGCGTTCGACAATTGGTTTTATGTAGGCATTGGCGGCGGTGGTGTTGGTCCGTTCATACTCCCGGAATTTCGGCGCCACGTCCGAAGATAGCGATACCGACAGCTCTGGCGCACGTTCTTCTATCCGCGCCCGGATAGCTTGTTCATGCGCTGGATTGGCGTAGGCATGCAGCAGGGATACCGCCACCGTCTGCCTATCCGATGCCAGCAGGGCATCAATGGCCCGGTCCACGGACGCCATGTCCAGCGGGCTTACAACGGCGCCATCGTTATCCAGGCGTTCGCCGACTTCGACAATATGGCGGCGGGGCACCAGAGGTTCGGGCTTGGCAATATAAAGGTCATAGGTTTCGTAGCGTTTCTGCCGGCCAATAATCAGCACATCGCGGAAGCCTTCCGTGGTGATCAGGCCCGTGGGTGCGCCCTTGCGTTCCAGCACCGCGTTGGTCGCCACGGTGGTGGCATGCAGGATAGAGGCGACGTCGCCGGCCTCGATATCAGCTGCCTGGAACAGGCTTTCCAGGCCCGCGAGCACGGCACGGCCTGGATCGTCCGGCGTGGAGGGAATCTTCAGAAAATGGCTGCTGCCACTATTGCCGTCGTGCAGGACAAAGTCCGTAAAGGTGCCGCCAATATCAAAGGCAACCCGGATCATCCGTTGGACAGTTCCGCATACGCCTGATCCAGGGTACGGCCCAGTTTCTCCAGCATGTCATCGACCTCCGCCTCCGTGATAATCAGGGGCGGCGCAAAGGCCAGTCGGTCGCCGATGATGCGCAGGATCAGGCCGTTTTCACGGCCATACTTGTCCATTGCGGCGCCGGCGCGGCCGCCCTCGAACGGCGTGCGCGTTGCCTTGTCCTGCATCAGTTCCATACCCGCCAGAATACCGACGCCGCGCACATCACCGACCAGGGGATGGTCGGCGAACGATTGCAGCCCGGCGTTCATACGCCCGCCAATCCGCTGCGCCCGTTCGACGATATCCATTTCCTCGTAAATCTTGATAACTTCCAGGGCCACGGCGGTGGTGACGGGATGGCCCGCATGGGTGTAGCCATGGGCAAAGGCGCCCAGCTTGTCGCTTTGCGCCAGCATGGCCTGATGCATCTTGTCGTTCAGCATCAGGGCCGAGATCGGCTGATAGGCAGCCGACAATGCCTTGGCGCAGGAAATCATGTCCGGCTGCAGATCAAAGGTCTGGCTGCCCCACCAATTGCCCGTGCGGCCAAAGCCGCAGACCACTTCGTCGGCGATGAACAGCACGTCGTACTTTTTCAACACCGCCTGCATTTTGGCGAAATAAGTCTTCGGCGGCACGATGGCGCCGCCCGCCGCCATCACCGGCTCGGCGAAAAAGGCGGCAACGGTATCCGGCCCCTCGGCCAGGATCAGGTCTTCCAGGGCCTGGGCCATGCGGGTGGCGAAGTCCTCCTCCGACTCCCCATCGTGATGGCCGCGATAATAGTGCGGATATTCGGTATGCCGCATCATCGGCAGTGGCAGGGCGAAATCGGCGTGCATGTCCGGCTTGCCCGAGACCGAGACGGCGGCGATGGTGCTGCCGTGATAACCGCGTTCCCGGCCGATGATCTTGTTTTTCTCGGGCCGGCCCATGGCCGCCTGATAATACCAGGCCAGCTTCACCGCCGTGTCGTTGGCTTCCGAACCGGAACATTGGAACAATACCTTGGACATGGGCACGGGCGCCAGTTGGATCAGCTTCTCGGCCAGATCGATGCTGCTCTCGTGCGCCGTGTGGCGGTAGGTGTGGTAATAGCCCAGTTTCAGCATCTGCTCGTAGGCCACTTTGGCAATGCGTTCATTGGCGGAAAAGCCCAGGGCGGCGCACCACAAACCCGCCACGGTCTCCATATAGCGGTTACCGTTTTCGTCCACCACATAGACGCCGTCACCATGACTGATGATGGCGGGGCCGACTTCGGCGTGGCGGCGCAGGTTGGTCTGAGGATGGATATAATAGGCGACATCCCGTGCGGCGGCGGAATTGGGCATGATGTTCATCGCATGACTCCCAAAAACGATTGGTACGATTGGTACAAATGGTACTGAAAAAGGCGCATTGCGGCTTAATTTAGCCGTCCAGGCGCGCGCGCTGTCAACTATCAGTTAATCTAGTGGTCTGCATCGCCTTGTTTGCGGATCTGCGATGGGGCCACTATCATGCCGCCAGTTAGTTTCAGGGGAATAGTGGGGACGTGGAAATATGTCGGAATCCATGACGGTCGGCGCGGCTGCGGGCGAGGTCTACCAGGCGCAAGGTTACCTTAGCCCGATCCGGGTGATGTCGGAGGCGGAGGCCGGGCACCTGGCCGAAAAAATCGGTGGAATTTATGACAAGCATGGGGCCGAGGCCAAGGCCCTGTTGGGTTCAAATGCGCATCATATCTTTCCGGATCTGTTTGATCTGGTCTGTAACCCGGCGATCCTTGATCGGGTGGAAGAGGTGCTGGGCCCGGATATTCTGTGCTGGTCGGCGGCGTTCTTTTCCAAACCGGCCCACGACCCCAGCTACGTATCCTGGCATCAGGACCTGACCTATTGGGGCCTTGAACCCGCCGATATCATTACCGCCTGGGTCGCCTTGACCCCCAGCACCCCGGAAAGCGGCTGCATGCGCGTTGTGCCCGGCACTCATAACCAGGGGCAACTGGGGCATAGTGATACTTACGTGGCGGAAAATCTGTTGAGCCGCGGCCAGGTGCTGGATGTGGCTGTGGATGATGACGAGGCGGTCGATCTAATCCTGCAACCGGGCGAGATGTCCCTGCATGATGTCCTGATCGTGCATGGTTCCGAGGTCAACCGGAGTGACCTGCCGCGCCACGGCTTCGTGATCCGCTATATCCCGACTTATTGCAAACAGATCGGCGGGCGCACCACCTCGTTACTGGTGCGGGGCGAGGACCGGTATAATCACTTCGATCCGGTGCCCCGGCCGCAGGCCGACATGCACCCAGAAGCCATGGCATTCCGCGAAAATGCCAATGCCGCCATGCGGGCGATCTTGATGAAGGGTGCGGAGAATTAATGCCATGTGTCCTGGGGCCTTGCCAGGACCCGTGCTTCAGCCGTAGTTTGGCGGCAATGAATCTAAACAAGTAATGCTTATGGAGAAAACACATGGCTTTGGAAATTATTGGCTTTCCCCGCTCTAACTTCGTGCGCACGGTGCGCATGGTGGCCCAGGAAAAGGGCGTGCCTTACGAGCATATCCCCGCCATGCCCCATTCCGACGAGGTCAAGGCGATCAATCCTCTGGGCCTGATTCCGGTGATGCGCCATGACGGCCTGGACCTGGTCGAATCCTCGGCCATCGCCCGCTATATCGATACGGCGTTCGACGGCCCGGCAATGGTGCCGACCGATCCCAAAGCAGCCGCGCCCGTCAACCGTTGGATCGCCACGGTGATTACCTCCGTCGATCAGATGCTAATGCGCCGTTACGTGGTCGAATACGCCTTCCACAAGGACAAGGACGGCAACGTGGTGCGCGATGTGATCGATCAGACCGTCAAGCGCCTGCCGAAAATGTTCGCTTTTCTGGAAGCATCGGTGGCGGACGGCTATCTGGGCGGCGACAGCTTCACCATGGCCGATTGTTTCCTGATGCCGATCCTTGCGGCGGTGCAGATGTTCCCCGAAGGCCAGGAAAACATGGCGAACTGCCCCAACCTGCAGGCCTATTTCGCCAAGGTATCCGAGCGGGATAGCTTCAAGGACACTGCTGCATAGAGTTTTTCAACATTCGTTGAATGGCCGGGAGGGGGAGCGGGTGGCCCGGCCAGCATTAAAAAAAGCGCTAGTCCCGGAAATTCACATATTGCAGGGGCTGTTCCAGCTTCATGTCCTTGATCAGGGCAATGGCGGCCTGCAAGTCATCGCGCTTTTTGCCGGTAACGCGCAGCTCGTCACCCTGAATGGCGACCTGAACCTTCTTCAGCTTGGCGGCCTTGACCGCCTTGACGACTTTTTGCGCCAGATCGCGTTCGATGCCCTGCTTGATCGCCACCGTCTGGCGGATGGTATTGCCGGCTGCTTTCTCGGGCTCCTGAAAATCAAATGCGTTGTGATCCACCTTGCGCTTGGCCAGGTAGCCGCGCAGCAATTCCTGCATCTGTTTCAGTTTTAGCTCGTCGTCGGCGCGCAGGGTTACCACCTCTTCCGTGCGCTCAATGGTGCATTGGCTGCCCTTGAAGTCAAAGCGGGTGGAGATCTCCCGCATGGCGCCCTGAATGGCGTTATCGACTTCGGGTATTTCCGTGCGCGAGACCACATCGAAGGAAGGCATGGCGATCATCTTCTCATTGTGATTGGTTAAACTCGATCATAACGCAATTGACGGATCAGGGCACTAGCTCGTATTCCTCCAGATCAGGCGCCGCCATGTCGTAGAGGAATCTGTCATAGGTAAAGGGCCACATGGCCGGGTTGCCGTGCTTGTCCAGATACCAGCTTTGACAGCCCGTGACCCAGACCGTGTCGCCCATGGCATCCTTGATCGAGGCATTGAAGCGGTCGGCGGCATCCTGTTTGGCGGAGATTTCGTTGACCGTGCCTTCGCGCCACAATTCGATCAGCTGCATGATATAGCCCAGCTGGCGTTCCGAAATATCGATCAGCGAGAAATTGCCGATCGGGCTGTTCGGCCCCACCAACATGAAATAATTGGGAAAGCCCGGCAACGAAATGGAACGGTGCGCCTGGGTCGTCTCGGCCCAGACATCATTTAGATCAACGCCGTCCCGGCCGATCAGATCCATGGGCCGCATGAAGCTGTGGCCGTCAAAGCCCGTGGCCAGAACCAGCACATCCAGTTCATGCAAACGGCCATCCCTGGTCCGTACGCCGCCGGCCTCGACCCGCTCAATGGGTTCGGTGACAAGTTCGGCATTGGGCTGCTGGATAGCCTGGTAAAAGCCCGGCGATATGATCAGGCGCTTGCAGGCCGCCTGATAGTCCGGGGTCAGCTTGGCGCGCAAATCGGGATCGTGAACGTTGTCTTCCAAGTTGGCCCGGCAGGTGTCCTCCACCCGCTGCATCTGCTCCTTGTCGCCGATCACCGCCCGGCCAAAGGTATCGGCGAACAGGCGGGTCAGAGAAGCATGCAGATCGTCCATGGCTTGCGGTTGGTCGCGGAAAACCTGTTTCTCCTGTTCGGTGAAGGCCGGGTTTTCCTGTGGGAAGATCCACTGTGCGGTGCGCTGAAAAAGGGACAGATGCGATACCTTGTCGATTAGATCATCGGTGATTTGCACGGCGGTGGAGCCGGTGCCGATGATGCCAATGCGCTTGCCATCCAGGGGCGCGTCGTGATTCCAGCGGGCGGAATGAAAGACCGCGCCGGCGAAATCATCCACGCCTTCGATATCGGGATAGACCGGATGGTGCAGCACGCCGGCGGCGGAGATGATGATATCGGCCACGTCCAGTGTTTCTTCGCCGCATTCCAGATGCCACTTGCCGTTTTCATAGCGGGCCCGGGTTATCTCGCTGTTGTATTTGATGAAGTTTTCGACGTTGTATTTTTTCGCCACGCCCTCGAAATAGGCCTGGATTTCGGCACCTGGGGAAAAGCGGTGGCTCCATTCCGCGTTCGGCTCGAAGGAATAGCGGTACATGTGCGAGGGCACATCGCAGCAGAGGCCGGGGTAGATGTTGTCGCGCCAGGTGCCGCCCAGGCGGCCGGCCTTTTCATAGATGGTGAAATCCGTGATGCCGGCTTCCTGCAACTTGATGGCGGTCAGAATGCCCGACATGCCGGCGCCGATCACGGCGATCCGCGGCGAGCGCTTTATTTGCCCATTCATTACTCACTTACCCCACAAAAGAACCCCAAAAACCCGATAGCCGCCGCCTCCATAGCATAATATTTCGATTGTCGGAAAGGATGGGGTAGGGTTGCCGGCAAAGGTGAAATCAGGAGAGACGAAAATGGCGAAATATCTAAAACAAGGGCTTGGCCAGGCCGAAGTCGACGAAGCCGACGCCAAGGTGCGGGCCCAGGTCGAGGCTATTCTGGCCGACATCCAGGACCGCGGCGATGCCGCCGTCCGCGAATTGTCGGAAAAATTCGATAGCTGGAATCCGGAAAGCTTCACCCTCTCCGAAACCGAGATCGAGGCCGCCATGGCCAAGGTCGCCAAGCGGGATCTGGACGACATCCGCTTTGCCCAGGAGCAGGTGCGCAACTTTGCCCAGCATCAAAAGGATACCCTGCGCGACGTGGAAGTGGAAACCATGCCCGGCGTGGTCCTGGGTCACAAGAATATCCCGGTCAATTCTGTCGGTTGCTACGTACCGGGCGGCAAGTATCCCATGGTCGCCTCGGCCCATATGTCCGTGGTAACGGCCAAGGTCGCCGGCGTGCCCCGTATTATTGCCTCGGCGCCGCCCCAGGGCGGCGCGCCACATCCGGCCATCGTTGCCGCCATGCACATGGGAGGGGCTGACGAGATATTGGTTCTTGGCGGCATTCAGGCCGTCGCCACCATGGCCCTGGGCACCGAAAGCGTCCAAGGCGTCGATATGCTGGTGGGGCCGGGCAACATGTTCGTCGCCGAGGCCAAGCGGCAATTGTATGGCCGGGTCGGTATTGATCTTTTCGCCGGGCCAACCGAAACCCTGATCATCGCCGACGACACCACCGATGGAGAGCTTTGCGCCATCGACCTGCTGGGCCAGGCCGAACACGGCCCGACCTCGCCGGCGGTATTGTTGACCACTTCGGAAGCCCTGGCCAAGGACACCATGGCCGAGGTCGAACGACAACTGGCCATCCTGCCGACGGCGGAGATCGCCCAGGAATCCTGGGACAATTACGGCGCGGTAATCCTGTGCGATAGCGACGAGGAGATGCTGGCGGAGGCCGACCGCCTGGCCTTTGAACATGTTCAGGTGATGACCCGGGATCCGGAATACTTCCTGGATAACATGACCAACTATGGCGCGCTGTTCCTAGGCCCGCGCACCAATGTCTCCTACGGTGACAAGGTGATTGGTACCAACCATACCCTGCCGACCAAACGCGCCGGGCGCTATACGGGCGGTCTGTGGGTGGGCAAATTCATCAAGACCCACACCTATCAGCGGGTTTTGACCGACGAAGCTTCCGCCCTGGTAGGGGAATACTGCTCCCGCCTGTGCATGCTGGAAGGTTTCGCCGGCCATGCGGAACAGGCCAATGCGCGGGTGCGCCGCTATGGCGGCCGCAACGTGCCGCCCTACACAGCCGTGGAGCCGGCCTGATGGCGGGACATATCGGCATTGTCGGCGCCGGCCTGGTTGGCGGCGGCTGGAGCATTGTTTTCGCCCGCGCCGGCCAACAGGTCCGGGTTTTCGATGCCGCCCTCGCCATTCGCGATGGCTTCAAGGCCGTGATCGGGCAGCAGCTGGATGATCTGAAAAGCTATGATCTGGTGGACGATCCCGCCGCGATCCTGGCCCGCATTCAGGTCTGCGATAATCTGGAGGACGTGGTCAAGGGCGCGCGTTTCATTCAGGAGTCCGTGCTGGAGCAAACGGAGGTAAAGGCGGAAATTTCCAAGGCCATCGGGCCTTTGCTTGATGACGGTGCCGTCGTCGGCAGCTCCACCTCCGGCATTCCCGGTTCCGCTTTTACGGAACATGCACCGAACCGGGAACGATTCCTGGTCACCCATCCGGTCAATCCGCCCTATCTGGTGCCCGTGGTCGAAGTGGTACCGACGCCCTGGACAGCACAGAGCGGCATTGATGCCGCCCTGGCCCTGATGGCGCAGGTCGGCCAGTCCCCCGTGCTGGTGCGCCGCGAGGTCGAGGGCTTTATCCTTAACCGCCTGCAAGGCGTGCTGCTGCGCGAGGCCTGGGATCTGTTCGAGGAAGGTTACGCCTCGGCCGAGGATATCGACAAGACGGTGTCCGAAGGCCTGGGCCTGCGCTGGTCCTTCATGGGGCCGTTCGAAACCATCGATCTGAACGCGCCGGGCGGCGTGGCGGATTATGCCGAACGTCTGGGGCCGCTGTATCACTCGATCCAGAAGTCCCGCACCGATCCCCGGCCCTGGAGCGCAGAACTGATCGGCGATGTGGACAAGGAGCGCCGGGCCGAGCTGCCCACGGACAAGCTGGCGGAGCGGCGAAATTGGCGCGACCGGCGCCTGATGGCCCTGGCGGCGCACAAGGCCAAACAGGATCAGGGGCAAACCTGATGCTGGCCGATACCATAGAAGGATTTCGCCTGGACGGTCAGTTGGCCGTTATCACGGGTGCGTCCAAGGGCCTGGGGCAAGGCTGCGCCCTGGCTTTGGCCGGGGCCGGGGCGGATGTGGCCCTGATTGGCCGCAACCAGGATGATCTGGTGGCCGTCGCCAAGGACATTCAAAAACTGGGCCGCACCGCACATGTCCTGGCCATCGACGTCACCAACAGCGATGACCTAGCCACCATGCTGGGACAGCTGCCGCCATTCGGAGTCTTCGTCAACAACGCGGGCACCAACCGACCGCAACCGTTTCTGGAAGTGGATGCCGAGACCTATGACATGGTCATGGACCTAAACTTGCGGGCGGCCTTTTTCGCGGCCCAGGCCGCCGCGCGCTTGATGGCCAGGAATGGTCAGGGTGGCTCCATCATCAACATGTCGTCCCAGGCCGGCCATCGCGCCCTGCGTGACCGCAGTGTTTATTCCACCTCGAAATTCGCCCTTGAGGGCCTGACCAAGGCCATGGCCTTCGAGTTGGCGGAACAGAGCATCCGCGTCAACGCCGTGGCGCCGACCTTCGTTGAAACCCCCATGACCCAGGCCGGCCTGGCGCAAAAGGACTTCCGCGATTATGTGGAGGGCAAGATCAAGCTGCCGCGCCTGGGCCAAATCGGCGATGTTGCCGCCGCCGTGCTGTTTCTGGCCTCACCCGCTTCCTCCATGATCACCGGCACCTCGCTGTTGGTCGACGGTGGCTGGACGATCCATTAGTGCTATTTCCGGAGTAACCCCCATGTCCGATCTCACCACCATCGATCATAAGGTCCAAAGCAGCCAAGCCGGTCTATCGGTTTACGTCCGTAACAAGCATCTGACGCGCCGCGACGGTTTTTCGCCGGCGGAAACGGTGCTGTTCGTGCATGGCGCGACCTATCCATCGACCATAACCTTCGACTATGCCATCGACGGCGAATCCTGGATGGATATCATGGCCAGGGCCGGCTTCGATGTCTGGTGCGTCGATCTGCTGGGCTATGGCGCGTCCGACCGCCCGCCCGCGATGTCCGTGCCCGCCGACGATAATCCGCCCGTGGTGGATACCGATGATGCGGTGGCCGATGTCACCCTGGTGATTGATTACATTCTGGGGCTGCGGAGCCTGCCCCGCCTGGCCCTAATCGGTTATTCCTGGGGCACCTTGATTGGCGGCACATATGCGGGCCAACAGCCGGAGAAAGTAGAGCGTCTTGTTCTCTATGGCTGCGCCTGGATGGGCACGGGCGGGGCCATTTCCACCGGCCAGATGCCCGGCGCCTACCGCATGGTGGATGCGGCAGCGGCCATTGCCCGTTGGTGCAGGGAGCTGGACGACGGCCAGATTGCCAGTATCGCAAGTCCGGCGCATATGGCCGCCTGGGCCGAGGCGTTCCTGGCCTCGGACCCTGAATCCGTCCGCCATGACCCGCCCCAGGCCCGCGCGCCCGCCGGCGTGGTCAAGGATGTTCAGGCACGCCTGCAAAGCGGCGTACAGCCCTATGATCCCGGCCTGATAACCGCCCCGACCATGATCGTGGTCGGAGAATGGGACCGGGAGACCAGGCCGGAGCACGGCCGGGCCGCGTTCGAGCTTTTGTCGAACGATATTGAACGGCGCTATGTCATGATTGGCGGCGCCACACATTCCATGTTGATCGAGAACCAGCGCGGCGCCCTGCAACGGGCCGTCGACGGTTTCCTGAAGGAGGGCTGGGAACAATGAGCGACGGTATTATTCTTTGGGGCGCGATCTCGCTCCGGGCCCTGCGGGTGCATTGGGCCTTGCAGGAACTGGGCCTGTCCTATCAGTTCCGCCCGATCCAATCGCGCAGCGGCGAGACCCTGACGGCGGAATACACCGGGCATAATCCAAAGCAGAAAATCCCTTGTTTGCAGGACGGCGAATTCACTCTGACGGAAAGCCCGGCCATCGTGAATTATCTGTTCAATGCCTATGGCGCCGGCAAGGACGTGTTTTTGCCCGCGACAGCGGCAGAAAAGGCGCGGGGGGACGAATGGAGCTATTTTGCCATGATGGAGTTGGACGCCCATTCCCTGTACCTGATCCGCCGCCACAAGTTCCTGCCCGAGATTTACGGCGAGGCGCCGGTGGCGGTGGCTTCGGCGGCGGAATATTGCCTGAAACAGATCACGGCGGTGGGACCCGCGGTGGCCAAATTCGATCCCTATATCTTTGGCGAAAAAATCTCCGCCGCCGATATTTTACTCGCTACCACCATCGATTTCGCCGAACGCTACGAGGTCGAATTGCCCCCCTCCTGCCGGGCCTACCGCGACCACGCCTATGCCCGGCCCGCATTTCAGGCCGCCAACACACGGAATGAGGACCTCGATGCCCATTAGCGCCCGCGACAATCTCGAGGCTGCCTTGGCCGCAATCGAGGCTCATGACGGTGCCATCAACGGCATGATCACGGTCACCGCCGAGCAGGCCCGAGAAGCGGCGGACGCCGCCGACAAGGTAGCGGCGGAGGGAGGCTGGCTGGGCCTGTTGCACGGCATGACATTCGCCATCAAGGACAACATCCAGACCGCCGGGGTGCGGACCACGTCGGGCTCGCTGCATTTCAAGGATGTGGTGCCGAACCAGGATGCCTTCGTGGTGCAACGCCTGAAAGCCGCCGGCGCGGTAATCGTCGGTAAGGCGACCATGCAGGAACTGGCCTTTGGCATCCGCTCCGACAATCCGGTCAGCGGCCAGTGCCGCAATCCCTGGGATCAAACAAAGGTGCCCGGCGGCTCCTCGGGCGGCTCCGGCGCGGTGATCGCCGCCGGTATGGCGCGGGGCGCGTTGGGCACGGACACCGGCGGCTCGGTTCGCCTGCCCGCCGCCATGAACGGCATCGCGGGTTTGCGGCCCACCCATGGCCGGGTGCCCAATCATGGCTCCACCCCTGTTAGTTCCGGCTACGACACCATCGGCCCCATGGCCCGCCGGGTGGAAGATCTTGCCCGTATCCTGGCCGTCACGGCCCGTGAAGAACCCGGCTCGGCACCAACATCGGCGCCGAATCTGGGCAATTTCCTGCCCAGCCTGCATGACGGCGTGGCGGGACTGCGCCTGGGCATTCCGCGCAATCATTATTTTCTCGATTGCGGTGATGGCATCGCGGAGGCAGTCTCGCATGCAGTGGGTGTCTTGGAGTCTCAGGGCGCAAAGGTGCATGAGGTCGATGTTGACGGCGCCGAGAGCGCCCACCAATGGGCCACCATTCAGATCTATTCGGATGCCTGCGCCTATCACGCCGATCGCCTGGACCGACAGCCTGAGCTGTTCTCGCCTTCGGTGCTGGAGCGCATGCTGGTGGGCAGGAGTTTCAGCGGCGTCGATTACGCCAATGCCTGCCGCGCGCGGGGGGCCTGGCAACGCACCTTGGCCGACCTGTACCAGGATATCGATATCCTGATCTCGCCCACCACGCCTTCACCGCCACCGCCCATCGAGGAAGATAAGTCATTGTTGGAGGCGACTCGCGATGCCTCCCGCAACACCTACGCTGGCGGCTTTGGCGCCAACCCAGGCTTGTCGCTGCCATGCGGCTTTGATCCGGGGGGCCTGCCGATCGGCCTGCAAATGGAAGCGGCCTGGTGGCGGGAGCCCATGTTGCTGCGCGCCGGGGCGGCGTATCAGGCGGCGACTGATTGGCATTTGGCCGAACCGCCTTTATCGTAGAGCGCAAAATCCCGAAGCATAGGAAATCCATCGTCATGAGTATTGAGAAACTGCTGGTCGCCAATCGTGGCGAAATCGCTATCCGTATTCTGCGCGCCGCCGCCGACCTTGGGCTCCCCACGGTGGCGGTGTATGCCGAGGATGAGGCCGAATCCTTGCATCTCAGCAAGGCGGACGAGGCCGTGGCCCTGCCGGGTCGTGGCGTCCCGGCTTATCTGGATGGCGCGGCGGTCCTGGCCATTGCCCAGGAACGGGGCTGCGACGCCATTCATCCCGGCTATGGTTTCTTGAGTGAGAATGCCGATTTCGCCAATGCCTGCGGTCAGGCCGGCATCGCCTTTGTCGGTCCTGGCGCGGAAACCCTGGATATGTTTGGCGACAAGGCGGCGGCCCGCGATCTGGCGGAGAAAAACGGCGTGCCCGTGCTGCCGGGCAGCCAGGGTGCGACCGATCTGGCGGCGGCGGAAGCATTCTTTGACGAACACGGCCCCACCATGATCAAAGCCATCGGTGGCGGTGGCGGACGGGGCATGCGTGCCATCTACGACAAGAGCGACCTGGCGGCGGCGCTGGAGCTGTGCCAGGCGGAGGCGCTACAGGCGTTCGGCAACGGCGATGTCTTTGTCGAACGCCTGCTGGAACGACCCCGGCATGTGGAAATTCAGATCATCGGTGACGGCAGCGGCGCCATCTGCCATCTCGGCGAGCGGGAATGCTCGATCCAGCGCCGCCATCAAAAGGTGGTGGAAATGGCGCCGGCGCCCGGCCTGGCGCCCGAACTGCGGGACAAGCTGACCCAGGCGGCGGTGACCCTGGCCGGGGCGGTGGACTACCGCAACCTGGGCACCTTCGAGTTTCTGGTCGCGGAAGACGAATTTTTCTTTATCGAGGCGAACCCGCGTTTGCAGGTGGAACATACGGTGACCGAGGAAGTCTGGGGCGTCGATCTGGTGCAAACCCAGTTACACATTGCCGGTGGCGCCACTTTGGCCGAGCTGGGCCTGACCCAGGTCGAGGCCGGCGCGCCGCGCGGCCAGGCCATGCAGGTCCGTATCAACATGGAAACCATCGAGGCCGATGGCGGGGTGCGCCCCTCGGGCGGAATCCTGGAAAGTTTCGAGATGCCATCGGGCCCCGGGGTGCGCGTCGACAGCTTCGGTTATGCGGGCTACCGCACCTCACCCAGCTACGACTCCTTACTTGCTAAGTTAATCGTGCACGCCCCGGGTAATGATTTCGCGGTTCTGGCGCGGAAAACCTACCGGGCGCTGTGTGAATGCCGCATTGCCGGTCTGTCCAGCAATATTCCTTTTCTGCAAAACCTGTTGTGTCATTCCGAATTCCAGGCCGGCGAGATCAACACGCACTTTATCGACACCCACCTGGATGCCCTGGTCGGCGGCGCGGCGCATCAGCGCATGTTCTTCGAGCCAGCCAGTGAACCGGAGGCGGATGCCAATCTGGTCGGCGCCAAGGTCGATGCGTCCGATCCCCTGGCGGTCCTCAGCCATGGCCGCTCGGAGGTCGCGGCGGCGGCAAGCGAGGCGGCAGAGAACAATCTGTCCGGCCCCGACGGTACCGTTGCCATTCCCGCGCCCATGCAGGGCACCATCGTCAGTATTGACGTGGTCGAGGGCGACGACGTCTATCCGGGCCGCCAGGTACTGATCATGGAAGCCATGAAGATGCAGCACGTGATCGAGGCCGAGATCTCCGGCGTCTTGCGGCAACTGCCCGTCGGACCCGGCGATACCGTATTCGAGGGCCATGCCC
Source organism: uncultured Rhodospirillaceae bacterium (assembly GCA_964590195.1). Taxonomy (GTDB): domain Bacteria; phylum Pseudomonadota; class Alphaproteobacteria. The sequence continues at coordinate 26,268 of CAZPWJ010000055.1, forward strand.
TGGCCTATGTGGCCGAGCAGGACGTGGTGATACCGGATTCCGGCGAAGTGGCCGAAGTGGATCTGGATTATATCCGCCCCGATCTGGCCGAGGTCATGGAGCGCCAGGACGTTACTCTGGACGGCCGCCGTCCCAACGCCGTGGCCCGGCGGCGCAAGACCAATCAGCGCACGGCGCGGGAGAATATCGAACAATTATGCGATGAAGGCTCGTTCACCGAATACGGCTCGCTGGTGCTGGCGGCACGGCGGCGCATGCACAGCGTCGAAGAGTTGATCGAGCGTACCCCAACAGATGGCCTGATCACCGGCCTGGGCCGGGTCAATGGCCGCCATTTCCCCGATGAGGCCGCCCGCTGCATGGTGCTGTCATATGACTACACCGTGCTGGCCGGTACCCAGGGCAAGAACAACCACAAGAAAAAGGACCGCATGTTCGAGATTGCCGAGAAAATGCGCCTGCCGGTGGTCTTCTTCACCGAGGGCGGCGGCGGCCGGCCCGGCGACACGGACATGATCTTTTCGGCCAACCTGCACGTCGGCGCCTTTCATCTGTTCGGCAAGTTGAGCGGTCTGGTGCCCCTGGTGGGCATCACCTCGGGCCGTTGTTTTGCCGGCAACGCGGTGATGCTGGGCTGTTGCGATGTGATTATCGCGACGGCGAATTCGTCCATCGGAATGGGTGGTCCGGCGATGATCGAAGGCGGTGGCCTGGGCGTCTTCCGGCCGGAGGAAGTGGGCCCGATGTCCGTTCAGGTGCCCAACGGCGTGGTCGATATCGCCGTGGAGGATGAAGAAGAGGCGGTCGAGGCGGCAAAGAAATATCTCAGCTATTTTCAGGGCACGATCGAAGATTGGGAATGCGTCGATCAGCGCCTGTTGCGCCAGGCCATCCCCGAAGACCGCCTGCGTATCTACGATGTGCGCAAGGTGGTGGAGCAAATGTGCGACACTGGCTCGGTGCTTGAACTACGCGCGGGCTTCGGCCTGGGCATGGTCACCGCGTTGGCCCGCATCGAAGGCCGGCCCGTGGGCATTGTCGCCAATAATCCTAGCCATCTGGCGGGTGCCATCGATAGCGATGCCTCGGATAAGGCGGCGCGTTTCCTGCAACTTTGCGATGCCTATGACATTCCCCTGGTCTTTCTCTGTGATACGCCGGGCAACATGGTCGGGCCCGAGGCTGAGAAGGAGGCCCTGGTGCGCCATTGCTGCCGTATGTTCGTGATCGGCGCCAATGTCACCGTGCCGACCTTTACCATCGTTTTGCGCAAGGGCTATGGCCTGGGCGCGCAAGGCATGGCGGGCGGCGGCTTTCACACACCGTTCTTTACTATTTCATGGCCGACCGGTGAATTTGGCGGCATGGGCCTCGAAGGCGCGGTCAAGCTGGGGCGGCGGGCCGAATTGGAGGCCATCGAGGATCCGGAGGAACGCATGGCCAAGTATGAGGAAATGGTCGCCGCCATGTACGCCCAGGGCAAGGCCATCAACACTGCCGCCTTGTTCGAGCTGGATAATGTCATCGACCCGGCGGATACCCGGGAATGGATCATGGCCGGCCTGCGCGCGTCCCCGCCCGCGCCGGCGCGGGAGGGCAAGAAACGCGCCTGGATTGACGCCTGGTGATTGATGATCGTCGGCCTGCAATAAGCTATAGTGCTATCAATATTCGCGGCACTTGGGGGAAATAACCATGCAGGCGCAAAACACGGCATCGGAACCTAACGTCCGCCACCTCACGGCCGATGATCTTGACGCCGCCGTCGCCATCGACCGCGCTATTGTCGGTTATTCCCGGCGCGGCTATTTCGAAAAACGTCTGGCCGCCGCCCTGCGCGATCCTGGCGGCCACATCCAATTCGCCATCGATGGTGCCGATGGCACGGGCGGTCTCGAAGCCGCCGTGCTGGCCCGCGTGCAAAGCGGCGAGTTTGGCCGCGATGCATCGTCCGTGATGCTGGAGGTTATCGACGTCGCCCCGGCCCAGCAAAACGCGGGGCACGGCGCCGCCTTGCTAGGGGCCCTGGAAGCGGAAATGCGCCGGCGCGGCATTGCCGAGCTGCAAACGACCATTGCCTGGACCGATCATGTGATGGCGCAGTTTTTCGCCGCCAGCGGTTTCGTCAAGGCGCCGCGCCATATCATCGCCGCCGCGGTCGACCCCGCGCACGGCGCCGCCCTTGGGCCGGACAATAATGATGACGACGAGGAAGATGACGGCAACATTGAGCAGGCCGATAATTTCCAGGCCCTGCCCCGTGACCGCGTCGCCGTGGCCTCGTTGACGGCTGACGATCTGGACGCGCTGGTCGTAATCGATGGCAAGCTGACCGGGCGGGACCGGCGGCCCTACATGACGGCCAAGCTTGACGAGGCCTTGCTGGATTCCGGCATCCGTATTTCCCTGGCGGCGCGCATCGACGGTATCGTCGCCGGCTTTATCATGGCGCGGCTGGACTTCGGTGATTTTGGCCGCACGGATGCGGTGGCCGTGATCGATACCATCGGCGTGCACCCTGAGTTCGCCGGCCGTGGCATTGCCCAGGCGCTGTTGTCGCAGTTGATGGTCAATCTGAACGGCCTGCGCGTGGAAAGCGCCGAGACCACTATCGCGCTGGATGATTTCGAACTGCTGGGATTCCTCTACCGTTCCGGCTTCCAGCCCACCCAACGTATCGCCTTGGTCAAGCAGGTGGACTAGACTTCCCGGTCAGGAGATTGGAGCCATGGACAAACCATACGAACCAACCGAATTGCAAAAGGCCAGGGAGCGCTGGGAGGCGGAGCGTCTGGACCCGGCCCTGGCCAAGGTCAGCCGCCCGCGCATGCCTTCGGACGTCAAACAGGAACGCCTGTATACGCCCCTGGACGGGAATGGCCGCGACTATGAAAACGACCTTGGTTTTCCGGGGCAGTATCCCTACACCCGCGGCGTCCAACCCTCCATGTATCAGGGGCGTTTGTGGACCATGCGCCAGTACGCCGGTTTCGGCACGCCGGAAGAAACCCACGAGCGTTTCGAATATCTGCTGAGCCAGGGCCAGGGCGGCCTGCTGGTGGCCTATGACCTGCCCACGCAATTGGGTTTTGACAGCGATGACGAACGGGCCAAGGGCGAGGTTGGCGTGGTCGGCGTGGCGGTGGACAGCCTGGCGGATATGGAGACGATTTTCTCCGGCCTGCCTCTTGAAAAGGCCTCGCCATCTCTGACCATGAACGCCGCCGCCAACGTGGCCCTGGCCATGTACGTGGCCGTGGCCGAGAAAGAAGGCGTTGCCGCCGACCGAATATCGGGCACCACGCAAAACGATATCCTGAAGGAATTCATCGCCCGGGGCACGCAAGTGTTTCCGCCCCGGCACTCCCTGCGCCTGACCACCGACGTGATCGAATATTGCACCGCCAATCTGCCGCGCTGGAACGCCATCAACATCTGCGGCTATCACGTGCGCGAGGCGGGTTCGACACTGGTGCAGGAAGTCGCCTTCGCCCTGGCCAATGCCATCACCTATCTCGAAGCCTGCCTGGAACGGGGCATGGATATCGATGCCTTTGCCCCGCGCCTGGCCTTCAACTTCTCCGCCTCGGCCAATATTTTTCAGGAGGCGGCGAAATTCCGCGCCACCCGGCGCATGTGGGCGCGCCTGCTGAAGGACCGCTTCGGCGCCAAGCAGGCGGCATCGTTGATGTTCCGCACCGGCGCGGGCTCGGCGGGCAGCACCCTGACGGCGCAGCAGCCGGAAAACAATATTGTCCGCGTCGCCCTGCAGGCCCTGTCGGGTATTTTGGGCGGGGTGCAGTCGTTCCACAGTGCATCCTTTGACGAGGCCCTGGCGATACCGACCGAGCATTCGGCCCTGGTGGCCCTGCGCACGCAACAGGTGCTGGCCCACGAAAGCGGTGCCGCCGAAGTGATTGATCCGCTTGGTGGTTCCTACTATGTGGAGGCCTTGACCGATCAGATCGAGGCCGAGGTGAATTTATACATCGCGCAGATAGAGGCCGAGGGCGGCATGTTGCAGGCCATTGAAGACGGCCGCGCCCAGGCCCAGATCGCCGATGCCGCCTTTGCCCAGCAGCAGCTGATCGACGCGGGCGAAAAGGTCATGGTCGGCGTCAACCAGTTCCAGGACGACAGCGACCCGAAGATCGAGCTGCACCGCCCCAACCCGGAAATCGTCGCAGCGCAAATCGCCAAGCTGCAACAGCTGCGGCGGGAGCGGGACAACGGCGCGGTCGAGGCCGCCCTGGCCCGGCTGGAAGACGAAGCGCGGGGGAGTGGCAACCTGATGTATCCCATTCTGGAGGCCGTGCGCGCCTATGCCACCATCGGCGAGATCTGCGATGTGGAGCGGGCTGTTTTTGGCGAATACCAGGCGGCATCAATCTAAGAGCATTGGACAGCGTATGAGTACGGAACGCCAAGCCCCGATCAGGGTGCTGATCGCCAAGCCCGGCCTGGACGGCCACGACCGCGGCGCCAAGGTACTGGCCCACGCCATGCGCGAGGCCGGCATGGAAGTGGTCTATTCCGGTTTGCGGCAAACGCCGGCGATGATCGTCAACATCGCGGTGGAGGAGGACGTGGACATCGTCTGCGTCTCCATCATGTCCGGCGCCCACCTGACCCTGTTCGCCGAAATCATGGAGTTGCTGCGGGCCGAAGCCGGCGACAGCATCCCGGTATTGGGCGGCGGCATCATCCCCGGCGAGGATATCGTGACCTTGAAGGAAATGGGCGTGCGGGAAGTGTTTACGCCGGGCGCGTCCATGGCGGCGATTACGGAATGTATCGAGGATTTGGTGCCAGGGTAATTTTTCTCGGTTTCTAAAAGGGGTAAGGAACTAAACTACTTCCTTTCTTGACGCATTTCTGCATTGGCGGGCGCTTTTCAGGCGTCAATTTTTGAGAATCTGACATTTTGGAGGACAAGTAGCCGAATCGTTAACAACGTGAATCGCCCAAAAAACTGCGCGCTATGCGACAAATGTAAATATGTTCCGCTTTTGTTTTTAGCATTTGTTGATCGGAAATAGAGCTGTTTCCATAACTAAACGGCAGATTTTAGCCGTTTCTGCATTGAGCCACATCTTAGCAAGATCAGACCGTGCCTATCCGGTTGACGCAGACACCCGCTACATCTAGTATCTGTCCAT
>CAZPWJ010000056.1:0-12782 GCA_964590195.1 uncultured Rhodospirillaceae bacterium
TTGGAAGCACCCTACATGAAGTGGGTGTCTGCGTTAACCGGATAGGCACGGTTCAGTGGATCGACGCGACCACGTATGAACTTCTCGACCGGCTGGTACGGCGGGTTGGGACATTGCCCATTTTTCTCCTAGTAACCTTCAGGACCGGGACATCCCTACCATGGCACGATCTGCCGGGAGTGACGGATCTGACCCTGGCCCCGCTTGATGCAAAGTCCTGCGTTGACGTTGTCAAGGGCGTCTCGCGCCATCGCAACCTGCCAGCCGAGGTAGCCGAAAAAATCGTCGCCAGGACCGACGGCGTTCCCTTGTTCCTCGAAGAGTTGACCAAGGCGGTGCTCGAATTGCGGGACGAGGCCGCGCCCGCCGGCGCGCCGGCCCTTGAGGAAGTACCGGGGACGCTTCGCGACACCTTGATGGCGCGCCTCGACCGGCATCCCGATGCGCGGCTTATCGCGCAGATCGCCGCGTCGATCGGCAGGGAGTTTTCCTATGAACTACTCGCCATGGTGGCGCCGATGCCAGCGTCCATGCTGCATGACGCGCTTGGCGAACTGTTGAAGAGCGAGTTGATATACCAACACGGCCTGCCGCCGCGCGCCACCTACACCTTCAAGCATGCCTTGGTGCAGGATATCGCCTATGAAAGCCAGCTACGCCGGCGGCGCCGTGCGGTACATGGGCAAATTGCCGAGACCCTGCACAAACACTTCCTCGACACCGCGCCAGAGGTGGTTGGCCACCATTACGCCGAGGCCGAAAAGGTAGCCCAGGCCGTGGCGCAGTATGAGCGCGCGGCCGAAATCGCCCGCGGCCGATCTGCGAACGCCGAGGCCGCCGCACATTTTTCCCGGGCGCTCGAACTGCTCGGCGCAATGCCGGAAAACGAGGAGCGCGACCGGCACGAACGGGACCTGCAAATTACCTACGGCGCACAGCTTATCACCGTCAAAGGCAATGCGGCACACGAGGTCGGCAGAGCATACCGCCGAGCCATGGCCCTGAGCCGCAAGGTCGGCGAAACCCATGAGATATCCAGAGTGCTGCGGGGCCTCCATACCTTTTACATTGTGCGCGGTGAACTGCCGAAGGCGCACCCAATTGGCGAGCGCCTACTGGAAGTGGCACGGCGGTCGGGCGATAAAGATCTGCTCATGCAGGCGCATCGCCCGCACGGCCTATGTCTGCTCTACATGGGTGAACTGGAAGCGGCACGTCACCATTTGCAGTGCGCGGCATCACTCTACGATCCAGTCCGGCACCTGCCGCTTCGGTTTATCTATAGTTCGGACCCCGGTGTGCTTGCGGAATGCAACCTCGCCTGGGCCGAATGGTTCCTTGGCTTTCCCGAGCGAGCGCACCGACATGGCCAAGCCGCGATCAAGCTTTCGGAGCAGCCCCAACTGCACCCGCACAGCAAAGCATTCGCGCTCAGTCTGGCGGCCTCGCTGGCTCAGTTCCAGGGGGATCTGGAGCAAGCGCGCGAGCACGCCGATGCGGTCATCAAATTGGCCGACCGCCACCACTTCGCCTATTGGGAACCATGGGGCCATGTCATCCGCGGCTGGGCGCGGGTGATGGCGGGCGAAGGCATGGCGGGACTGGAAGAAACCCAAGATGGCATCGAGGCCTATCGCGCGACCGGGGCGAACCTAATGCGGCCATACTTCCTCGGACTGCTGGCGGATTCCTTGCGGCGTGTCGGCCGGATCGGCGAAGGCCTCTCGGCGGTCGACGAGGCGCTGACGCTAGCGGAAACAGGCCATATTCGGTTCTACGAACCGGAACTTCATTGCGTCAGAGCGGAATTGCTGCGGGCAGCCGAAGCGCCAACCGACGAGCGCGTCGCATGCCTGCGGCAAGCGTTCGCCACGGCCAGCATGCAGGGCTCACGTTCCTTGGAGCTGCGCGCGCTGACCGCGCTTTACCAGGAACTCTCGGACCCGGACGAGCGGACACGGACACTGGAGAAGTTACGCGAATTGCTCGCCGGGTTTAGCGAGGGGCATGGCAGCAAGCCATTGCTCGAGGCCCAGGCGCTCCTCGACGAGGCCGCCCATTGAGCATGATTTGGTAGCCGGTGGTGCAATGGCTGGCAATATTCAAAGCGCCCGATTGAGGGCCAGATCAAAGGCGTTGAAGTTGCACAGGGCGTAAACCGTCAACTCCGCGCCGGTTTTCCTCACTGGCCCGCTCCCGCGCCGGAACTGCCATGCACAATGGCGCGGGCCGCCATGCGGGCGGAAAAGACGCAGCCGCCCAGGAATGTTCCCTCCAGGGCGCGCAACCCATGCATGCCGCCGCCGCCGAAACCGGCCGCCTCCCCTACTGCATAAAGCCCCTCCAGCGCCGCACCGTTGCCATCAACAGCGCGGCAGTCCAGGTCGGTCTCGATCCCGCCCAGGGCCTTGCGGCTGATGATGAAGCTGCGGATCGCCACCAACGGCCCCGCCTTGGCTTCGTCAATCTTTTGGAACTTGCAGGTCCGTATCCTGTCGGCCTTCCATTGGCGCAGTTCAACAATACGTTTGATCTGCTCGTCCGTAAAATTGCCGCTACCTTTCGCCATATCGGCATCAAAGGCCGCGATGTCCGCTGCCATGCCGGCGCCATCAATTTTGGTGCCTGGGTCCAGAGCATCCATCTTCACGGCCAGCTCCGGCACGCTCGCGGCCATGACCACATCCTTGGAATCCCTGATCGTCTCGTCAACCAGGGGGCCGCAGCCGAACAGCAACTGGCGCAACAGGCCCAGCTTGCTCTTTTCCCGGATGGCATGGTTGAATTCGGCACCAGAGACGGCGAATTCCTTCAACATGATTTTGCGGTTCATCACCTGCCAGGAATATTTCGGCAGGCCATTGGCCTCGGCATTCTGGCAGATCCGCCTGATCACTTCCCGGGTATCAAAGCCGGCGATCAACGGCCTTGGCCCGATCCGCCGCCCCGCCGCATCCAGCCACAGCGCCGTTTTGCACGGCACCAGGGACAGCCCATGGCGCGGCTTGCGCGGGCGCGGATGGTGGATACCGGCGGCATAATTCCAGTTGCGGTCCAGATTTACCAGATTGCCCCCTACTGCCGCCGCCGCATGGTGCAACGTGGCATCGGCGAATTTGTGGGAGCCGTTGAGAATAGTCTCCGGCGGACTGGCGCCCCAGTCGCCATGCCAATGGTCGCGGATAAAGCCGTCGTTGCCGTTGCTGCCCCCCGCCGCGACGACCACCGCCTCGCCCGCCGCCTCGAAAGCCTGACCGGAGGCTTCGTCGACGCCACGGCAGCCCGTGACACGGCCATTCGTCTTGATCAACGCCTCGACCCGCTGGCCAAACACAAGTGTCAGACGGTCGGCACGGGCATGGTTTTGCAAGCGTTGCGCCAACACGGCCGCCAGTTCATGCCCGGTGCCCCAGACCATGTGAAAGCGCGGCACGGAGTTGCCCTTATGATCCAGGCCGCGTTCCACCCAGTTCAGCACGGGCAGAAAGCCGATGCCCATGGGGGTGACGAAGTCATGCACCTCCGCCGTGGTGCGTTCCACATAGCGCTGGGCCCACTGATAGGCTAGGCCGTCGGCGGGCGACATTTCGCCAAAGCTGCACCAATCCCTGAAGGCCTGCTCGGGGCTGTCCACAATCTTGGATTTGCGTTGCAACGGGCTGTCGACAAAGAACATGCCGCCAAAGGATTCCTTGGCCAGACCGCCAAAATTTTCCGCCACGTCGCGGTCGATAATGGTGACCGACTTGCCACCTTCCAGGCATTCAAGGGCGGTCACGATCCCAGCGATACCGCCACCGATTATTACAACATCGCTTTGATAATTCGTCATGCGGTCTTCACTTCCCAGCAACGGTTGCCTAACTACAGATTCCGCTAAAATCCCCTATACAGCAAGTTCATACCGCATGGTCAGGCTCGAAAAGAAGGATTGGCGGCAATTATCAAACTTCCGCCTTCCAAGATACAGCCGCCGTTTAGCCCAAGCATGTTTCGTTACATCTCGATTTCAGGTTATATTTGACATAATATAATTTGACATGAAAAGGCCAATAGTTTTCACTTCCCATGATTGCATAACATTTTGGGGAGCAACCATGGTTTTGGATATTGGAGAAATTCATGCACGCGTGCGTGAGCGGATCGACGCCGGTGAGCCCGGCTACGCGCAAGGGGAAATTGATGGGATGCGGATATCCTGGCATCCGGGTATTTTTGGCGGCATGACGTTCACAGGCACCAGTTCAGTCAAGGACGCCGCTGAAATGGAGGGCTTGCTTATCGACGGCACCGTACGGGGAAAGGTTGATGCCAGCCCCGGTACCTTCTTGCTCGTACAATATAAAAGAAGAGCCGCATACTATCGGGAGCGCAGCGCAAACCCGTCCCAAGCCGACATGAATTTCGCCGTTGAATTGGATGCATACATCCCACCCTAGAGGCCGGGCTCAAACCGCGTGATTGAGGGCTAGATCAAAGGCATCGAAATTGCGCAGGGTATGGCCCTCGGCCAGGTCCGTGGGGCGGTTCATCAACAACGGCACCCGCTGTTCCGAAATGCCGCCGTGAGAGCGCAGGGGTTCTTCCAGGCCGCTCAGGTCATGACGCTCGGCCGCCGTGCCCAGGACATGATCGGGGGTCGAGACCAAGACCAGGTCGCCCAGACGGTCGGGGGGCAGTTCGAAACGTTCCGCCGCCGCCGCCTTGTCCAGCACCAGTTCCATGCCGGGGATGGCGCGCAAACGTTCCGCGGTCCCGGCAGCATCGGCGCCATCCGGCAAATAGGCGGTAGCGTACGAGCCCAGGGCGCCGTGATGCACCACATATGGATCGGTGATGGGCAGGATAACCCGCGCCGCCGCCTCGCCCAACCAGTCATCCAGCAGGCCTTGCAGATAAATCACGCGCGGTTGGCCGGTGTCGTCATGCTTGGCGTTCATGCCGTGATCGGCGGTGGCCACGATGGTGCAGCCCATGGCGTCCAGCTGACCCAGATAGCCGTCCAGCAGGGCATAGAAATCATTAGCCACCGGCGTACCCGGCGCATGTTTGTGCTGGATATAGTCGGTGGTGGAGAGATACATCAGCTCCGGCCGCCGGGACGCCATGATCTTCACGCCAGCAGCCAGGACAAAGCCGCTTAATTCGGCGCTGTAGACGTCCGGCACTTCCAGGCCGACCATTTCCGGCACGCCCTCGATACCGTGTTCGGCCATGCTGGTCCGATCAGCCAGTTCCGAGGAAAAGCAAATGCCCTTTTCGCCCATTGCCAAACCATGGCCCAACAGGCCGCGCAGCTTGTCCTTGGCCGTGATGGTAACGATGGCCGCGCCCGCCTCCTGGAAGGCCTGAAACAATGTCGGCGCGCGCAGAAACCGCGGTTCGTTCATCATCACCTCGCCCCCTGTTTCGGGGTCCAGGAAATAGTTGCCGCAAATGCCGTGCACGGCGGGCGGCGCACCGGTAACGATGGACAGGTTATTGGGGTTGGTGAATGACGGCACCACGCAGTCGGCCAAACGGTTGGTGCCCGTTTGCAGCATCTTGGCGAAGAACGGCGCCACGCCGGCCTCGGCCGCCGCCTCGATATAGCCGGGCTGGGAGCCATCGATGCACAGCACCACCACCGGCCTGTCCGGCCAGGCATAAGTGCGGCCATTGACGCTGATGCTTTTGGCAGTCATCGGCCCAGCAGCTTGGCGCCGAAGTTGCGGGCCGGGTCCATCTCGGGCTCCAACCGGTTCAGGGGTTGGGAGGCCTCCGACACCGCACGGGCCAGGAACTGCCCGCTGCCCCGTTCAGCATGCAATTCGTCATCCGCCACGACGATGCGCCCCCGGCTCAACACGGTCGTCGGCCAGCCTTTCAGCTTGATCCCGGCATAGGGCGTGTAGCCCACCTGGTCATGCAGCATGGCATGTTCGATGGTCTGTTCCAGATCCGGGTCCCAAATGGCGATGTCGGCGTCCGAACCCACCGCGATGGTGCCCTTTTGCGGATAGACGCCGTACAGCTTGGCCACATTGGTGGCGGTCAGGGCCACGAAACGGTTCAAATCGATGCGGCCCTTGCCGACGCCCTCGGAAAAGAGCAGCGGTAGACGCAATTCAATGCCCGGCACGCCGTTAGCGATCTGTTTGAAAGTGGGCTGCGGCCCCGCCGCCAGCTTGCCGCTTTCGTCATAGCGGTAAGGCGCATGGTCGGAGGAGAAAACCGTGAAGGTGCCATTGGCCAGGCCGCGCCACATCGCCTCCTGATCCTTGGCATCGCGGGGCGGCGGGCTGCAACAGAACATCGCCCCATCCATGCCGTCGCGCTCCAGATCCGCCGCCGTCAGAAACAGGTACTGGGGGCAGGTCTCGGCAAAGATTTTCAAGCCCTTGTCCTGGGCCAGGCGGATTTCGTCCATCGCCTCTTCCGACGAAACATGCACCACCAGGATCGGCTGATCCATCAGCCGCGACAGGGCGATGGCCCGGTGCGCCGCCTCGCCCTCACCGGCGCGGGAGTGGCTGATGGCGTGGTATTGCGGCTGCCAATGGCCGGCATCCAGCAACTTTTCGCTAAGCCAGCGGATCATGTCGTGGTTTTCCGCATGCACCATGACCATGGCGCCGTCGCGCCGGGCGGCGGATAGCACCTCCAGCATCTGATAGTCATCCAGGCGCAAATCGTCGTAGGTCATGTAAACCTTGAACGAGGTATAGCCATCCTTGATCAGGGCCGGCAGCTCCTGGCCGATGACCTGATCGGAGGGGTCCGAGATGATCAGGTGAAAGCCATAGTCGATCACCGCCTTGGGTCCGGCGCAGGCATGATAGTCCTCCACCGTCTGGCGCAGGCTGTCGCCTTTTTGCTGCGCCGCGAAGGGGATCACCGTGGTGGTGCCGCCGAACACGGCGGACACGGTGCCGGAGTAAAAATCATCCGCCGTCATCACCCGCGAGGATGAAATCTGTTCGATATGGCAGTGGCCTTCAACGCCGCCGGGCAACAGCAGCTTGCCGGCGGCATCGATTTCCCGGTCCGCCGTGCCCAGATCATGGCCCAGGGCCACCACCCGGCCATCCTTGATGGCGACATCGGACTGGAAGGTGTCGGCGGCGGTGGCGACGGTGCCGTTGCGGATCAACAGATCGAAATTGGACATGCGGTTCTCTCCTCGAATGCAGGCGGCTATTGTCGTGCCGAAGCCGGGGTCATGGCAATACTTGAAATCACACCCGTGCTAAACTGAGCCCAGGGAAATCAGAGGGGATAAAAAATCATGGCGGATTTATTGGGCATGGACCCAGGCAGGATCGGGCGGCTGCGTAGCCCGGACCGGCTGGCCTACTTCGACCCGGCCAGGATCTGGCAGGTCTTGCAGCCCGGCCCCGGCTGCACCCTGGTTGATATCGGCGCCGGCGTCGGCTTTCTCACCCTGCCCTTCGCCAAGGCCTATCCAGGGGCCAAGGCCTATGGCTGCGATATCCTGGAAGGCATGGTCGGCCTGCTGGCCCAGGACGCGGCGGCCCAGGGGCTGGATAATCTGCAAGCGCTGTTGATGCAGCCCAGCGCCATTGATCTGCCCGACGGCTGCGCCAACCTCATCACCATGGCGCAGCTGCATCATGAACTGGATGCGCCGGAGCCCCTGATGGCCGAATGCCGCCGCCTATTGGCGCCAGGCGGCACCGTCGCGGTGATCGATTGGAAGGACGAGGAAAACGGCAAAAGCCCCGCCAAGGGCCGCCGCGTGCCCGAAGCCACGATCAAAACGCATCTAAGCGGCGCCGGCTTCGGCAATATCGAAAGCCATGATATTTACGAATTCCATGGCTTCGTGACCGCTTCATAGCCGCGTCAGGGTTTCGTCAGATAGACGGCAATCTGATCCTTCAGGGCCAATCGTTGCCGGCGCAGTTGTTTTTCATAGCCTTCGTCAGCCGGCGTAACATTGGTTTCGATCCGGTGGATATCCCGGTTCACCGTATGGTATTGCTCGGTCAGCTTGGAGAAATGACTGTCGCTTTGATTAAGCGCATGAATCTTGTCCGTGTCCGCCGGAAATTCTTCCGCCAATTCGTGAGGTACATGTGACATGACCGCCTCTCCACTCTGTAATGATGATGGATCAAGAGTGCTACCCGGCGGGTTCCGCTGCCTTGATTTGCCTCAAGAAATGACGAAATCAGCTCTACTTTCAGCTATAAATTCTCCCGGGCCCAGACATCCTGAGCCGGCGTTTCCGCCGGATTTTCATGGCGCATTTGATAGTACGGCATGTAGGGTTCGTAGACGCCATACACCCGGCGCAGTTCCTCCACCGCTGTCTCGTGGGCATCTACCCGCAGGTCAATATGACCATAATCGCGGTGCCCGTGAACAATCACCGTGGCCGAGCGTTCGGCCAGGTGCCTGCCGTCGGCGGCCTGCTGCCCGCCCGCATCGCGGCCTGCTTCCAGTACGCGCAACAGACGCTCTTCCAAGACCTCGTCGGCATTATCCTCGAACGCCGCGGCCATTGCCGTGACGACACCTTCGCCAGCCAGCACATTACCCATGGTGATATAGCCCGGCCCCGTGATGTGTCCTGACCAGGGCCGCGTGTTCTCGCCCGTATGCACCGCCACCTCGCCTGCGGCATCGACAATGCCCACTTGGCGATAGGCAATCTCCGGGTCGTCATCCGCCAGTTCGGCCATAACCTTGGCTGGCGCGAAGCCCTGCTCCAAAAGCCGCATGGCCAAGGTTCCCAGTTTCAGGTTGACGAAAGCCTGGGTCGAGACCGCGCCCAGGCCGCCCCGAATGGCGGGGCAATAGCCCCCCACGGCCAGGGAACCTGTTGCTATGCCGATACCCATCTGGCCGGTACGGGCACAGCGGGCGATTACGGTGTAGGTCATGGGCCTCTCCCCTGTGGAATGGTTTGGTAGGCTAAGGTACACTTGGAAAGGCCTCAAGAGCCATTGGCGATACTGCGGGGATATGTGGGGATGGCGCCATGAAATTCGTTTGCGATGCGGAAAATGGCAAAACCTGGTTCCGCATGGAAACCGAGGTGGAGGCGGAACAGGAATCCGCCCTGATGCGGCACGCGGTGGCGAAGCATTTCAAACTGGCCCAGGACAAGGCCAAGGCCAGCTACAAGCCGACTTCAAGCGTCTATATCGAACAGAACATCGGGCTGGCGGCGCACCTGCAGCGCCGAATGCCGCTGTTTCTGACCCTGCGGGACCGGAACGGTGACGGCTTGGCCACGGCCATGCTGCCGCCTGGCGGCGAACAGGCGTCCGGCTTCAGGGTTATCGTCGTGGGCGTTGAAAATAGTGATCCCTATGGGGATCATGAAGCGGCCATCCAGGCCCTGGGCCAGCATTTCGGTCTGGCCCTCGAGCGGGCGGACTGCTTTCCCTACCGATAAACCCGGAAACGCTCTAGCACCAGCTGGCATCGCCGCTTTTCGGGTTACTCAGCAGCTCCGCCACGTTGGCTTCCATGACCTTGTAGCCGACGTTGCCATAGATCTTTTGCCGGCCGTCGTTCATCACCAGGGTCGGACTGCCGCTGATCTGCAGGCGTTCCTTTTCCAGCTCGTCACTGTGCAGGGCGGCATGGGCCCGGCCGTCCTCGATATAGGCGGCAACCTTGGCCCAGTCCTGGCCATTGTCCTGGGCCAGACGGCGCAGCACCGTCAGATCGGAGATATCCTGGCCTTGTGCGAAAAACGCCTCGCGGACCCGCTGCGCCAGGGCGTCGGACCTTGGTGTCGCTGCGCCTGGGCTTTTCTTGGTCTCATGCAACTGCGCCGCCTTCAACGTCACATGCGCCATGATCGATGTTGTTGGCTGGACCTCCCGCCAAAGGCCATCGTGCGCCGGGGCAATATGATCCCATTGGCCGCAGACCTCGGCTACATGGGCGCCAAAACCCGGCAGGCCGCCCCGCTCCGCCCACAGGCCGCCAATCCGGCCATGGGCATCGCCGAACAGAGAGAAATAATGGCTGCGGATCACGACCTGATCACCGAACTGATCTTTCAGGTAGGCAATGCGCACATCGCCGCAGTAGGCCCAAACGCAGAGTACATCGGAAAAATAGTCGACTTCGACGGATTGAACGGCGGTCATGATGTATCCCCCATGATGAAACTTCGGAATGGATATTTCTGCGCTAGCTACAATAAGCGGGCCGGCGCCGCGATGAGACATAACGCCGCCACCGGTTTGCAAGTGGAGGCTGTTAATCCGCATGGATTCTCAAGTCGGCCACGGCTAGACTGCGCCCATGTCGGAAACAACACAACGTAGATTGGCGGCAATCGTGTCGGCGGATGTCGTGGGCTATTCGCGCCTTATGGGCACGGATGAGGTCGGCACGCTTGCGACGTTGCGCCAGCACCGGGACGAGTTGATCGATCCGAAGATTTCCGAACACGGCGGCCGGATCGTGAAGACCATGGGCGATGGCCTGCTTTTGGAATTTCCCTCCGTGGTCGCCGCCGTCGCCTGCGCCATGGCGGTACAAAACGGCATGGAGGAACGGAACCAGGGCATCGACGATGCCCGCGCGGTTCGCTTGCGTATTGGCGTCCATGTGGGCGACGTAATCATTGAAGGCGATGACATCTTCGGCGATGGCGTCAACATCGCGGCCCGCATTGAACCATTGGCCGAACCCGGCGGCGTCAGCCTGTCGGATGATGCCTACCGGCAGGTCCGCGACCGTCTCGATGTGACATGGCGGGATGGCGGCGAGCATGAAACCAAAAATATTTCCCGGCCGATCCGGGTATGGCAATGGCCGGATCTTGCTGGGCAAATACCCACCCAGCAAACAGTGGAAGCCGCGCCGTTGGCATTGCCCGACAAGCCGTCCATAGCCGTACTGCCGTTCGACAATATGTCCGGCGATCCGGAGCAGGAATTTTTCGCAGACGGCATGACCGAGGATCTGATCACCGATCTATCGAAAATCTCCGGCCTATTCGTGGTCGCGCGCAACTCCTCCTTCACTTTCAAGGGGCAGGCGGTCGATGTCCGTGAGGCGGCGCGCAGCCTGGGCGTGCGCTATATCGTGGAAGGCAGCGTGCGCAAGGCGGGTTCACGGGTCCGCATCAATGTACAGCTGATCGATGCCTCCAGCGGCGGCCACATGTGGGCGGAGCGCTACGACGGCTCGGTCGAAGACGTCTTTGAGCTACAGGACGATGTTGGCGCCAAGGTTGTTTCGGCCCTGGCGGTGCATTTAAGCGGTGAGGAAGAAGAACGGCTGCGCCATATCCATACCCGGAACCTAGAGGCATACGAGCTGTTCGTGCAGGCGAAATCGGCGCCCTATCCACCGGTGGCCGAGCGTATCGCGGCCGCCCGGAAAATGTTTGAACAAGTGATCGAGTTGGACCCTGAGTTTGCCGGCGGTTACGCCGGTGTGTCCCAGATGATCAGTTTTGCCGTCGCCTTTGCCCACGGCGACATTGCGGACGCCGCCAAACAGGCCGAAACCTTCGCCCGCAAGGCGATCGAGCTTGATGACGGCTTTGCCCTGTCCTACACGTCACTCGCCCTGGCCCTACAACTGCAAGGCCGGCACGAAGAGGCAGTCACCGCCGCTGACGAGGCCGTTGTCCGGCAACCCAATGATGCCGATGCCCACTGTTATCGCGGCTTTACCCTGGGCCTTGCGGGCCAGCCGGAAAGGGGTTCCGAGCCGATCGAACGGGCTATTCGTCTGAACCCACAGTTTGTCAACAGCCCCTATCTCAACCTGCTTGGCGGCGTGCTGTTTTTGGCGCGGGACTTTGCGGGAGCGGTGCAGGCCATCGAGGAAAATATCGGCCGGCAAGGCCCCGCCGGCCCGCCGGTATTATCTTGGCTGGTAACGTCCTATCATGCGCTTGGTGAAGCGGATAATGCCGCCCGCGTGTTGGCGCTGCTGCAAAGCCGCTATCCCGCTTTCAGGCTGAAGAACTGGAATTTCTTCAAGCTGCTGAGTTCACCTGACGAACGCACGCGGGTACACGATCTAATGCGGGCGGCCGGTTTGCCCGAATGAAAGAATGAGGAGATGAAATGCGGGTTGGAATAGTCGCGGCACCGATGCCGCTGGAAGATGGCACGTCGGTGGCGGCGCGCCTGGGGGAGATTGGCCGCCTGACCGAGGAGCTGGATTTTTCCGGCCTTTGGATCACTGATTCCATAGGACGTGCCATGGCCAGCCTGGACCCATTGGCCCTGCTGGGCGCGGTGGCGCCGGTTACCAGCAGAATTGAACTTGGCACCTGTGTCTTGCAGATCCCGCTGCGCCATCCGGTGGAGCTGGCGCATCGCGTGATGTCCCTGGACGTTTTGAGCGAAGGCCGTCTGCGTCTGGGCATCGGCGCCGGCTCGACCGAGGGCGATTTCCAGGCCGTTCAAGCGGACTACCAAGGCCGCTTCAAAGCCTTGACGGAAAATCTCGCGGTGATGCGGCGGACCTGGCAGGGCGAGGCGATTTACGGACCGGGCGTCATACCTTGGCCGGGCCACGAGCAGGGGCCGCCCCTGTTTCTGGGTGCCTGGGCCAGCCCGCGCTGGATCGAATATGCCGCCACGGAGTGCCAGGGCTGGATGGGCTCCGGCATCTACAGCACCATTGACGGGGTGGCCGAAGGCGTCAGCAAGTTCCGCGCTGCCGATGGGAACAGTGGCGCGGCTGGGGGCCGGATTATCCTGGCCAATGTCTTCACCGACCTGCGCCCGGACGCGGTGCCGCATCCATTGGTCGCGAAAGCCAAGATCAACCTGGTCTGCGATCCCGGC
>CAZPWJ010000056.1:12882-31271 GCA_964590195.1 uncultured Rhodospirillaceae bacterium
CGATCCCGGCCAGCTTGAACAGATCCGGAAATTGGTGCCCGGCGCCTAGGACCGGAGGACAAACATCGCATGGATGCTAAACAGCAAGCCCGCATCGACTTGGCGGCGGTTTTGCGCTGGTCGGCGCGGCTGGAACTGCACGAAGGCGTCGACAACCACTTCAGCGTCATGGTTCCGGGAACGGATGATCGCTTCCTAATCAATCCGCACCGCCGCCACTGGCATGATATGAAGGCTTCCGACCTGGTCGAGGTTGATGCGGACGGCAATCTGATCGAGGGTGCGGAGCCGCCGGAAGCGACCGCCTTCTTCATCCATTGGCGCATCCATGTGAATTGCCCCCAGGCGCGCGCCGTCCTGCACACCCACATGCCCTATGCGACAACGTTGAGCGCCATTGCCGGCGCCCGGCTGGAACCGATCATCCAACCGGCCCTGAAATTCCATAATCAGATCGCCTATGACGATCAATACAACGGCCTTGCCTTGGATACAGAGGAAGGCGACCGGTTATCAATGGCGCTGCGAGACAAGCGCGTGGCGATCCTGGCCAATCACGGCGTAATCACCACCGGCCCGACCATCGCCCATGCCTTCAACGATCTGTATTATCTGGAACGCGCCGCCCAGGCGCAGATCCTGGCCTATTCGACGGGGCAGCCGCTACAACGCATCCCCCAGGACGTTTGCGCCGCCACCTTCGAACAAATGCAGGCCGACCGCGACGACCAGGCCACCCGCTTCCTGGCCGAGATCAAACGCATCCTTGATAAAGAGGAGCCGGACTACAGGGATTAGACCACGGGCTGGCTGCTGGTTTTTTGACAGACTTCCGCGCCGTGCCAATAGTTGCCGTCAGGCTCTAATATTGCAGGGACACGGCGTCCGGTCGTATATTGGAGCCATGCTAACGCTTGTGACTGTTCTGGAAAGATTGACGTCGGCCCCCCATTGCCGGAATTTTATCGACGTCTGGCAGCAGTGGCGCGGTGACAAAATGGTGCCGGAGCGGTCCGGCGTCGATCCGGTCATGCTCAGGGCATCATTGGCGGCGATCTCTATCCTGCACGTCCGTGCGCCGGACCAAATCATTCGGCGAATGTCCGGTTCCGCGCTCGTCGAGTTCACCGGGCGTAAAAGAGATGGTGAGAACATGGTCGACCTCGCGCCGCCGGAACAAAGAGAGGAACGCATCCTTCGGCATCAGAACATGGTCAATGTCCCATGCGGGGCTTGGCTCTCCCGTCAGGCTGTCAGCAATACCGGCGGGGTAGGGACGTTGGAAGCCGTTTTATTGCCGGTCTCCAACGACAAGGCACCGGACCAGCCCTTCATCTACGTTGGTCAGGATTTCCGCAGGACGGGCGAGTGGAAGCTCGATGAGGTTTCGACCAACATCGATCTGGCGCGCGACTTCGAGTACATCGATATCGGCGCCGGTGTGCCGTAGGACGCGCCCCGGTCGACGATCCCGGTCGATGATCCCGTTCGCCTGATGCAGGGCCTCTAGGCCACGTGCTCATCCCGCCAGCGGTAGTAGCGAACGGCGGGCGCCAAGAACCACGGCTCGCCCCAATAATATGGGCGCGTTGGGGGAGCGATTTGGGTTAGGGGGCTGTCGCCTTCTTTCAGGCCCAGCACCTGCTGCCCGATCTTGGTGCCGAAATAGCTGGCGAGTGACACGCCGGAGCCACAATACCCCATAGAGTAGTGGATGCCGTTCCGCTCACCCAAATGAGGCATCTCATCGAACGTATAGGCGACAAACCCCATCCAGGCGTGCGTGATTGCAGTACTGGCCAGATCGGGGAAGCGCTTGACCAATTCGGCGTGCAACGCGGGCGTCGCGGCGGTCGGGTCGGTCTCGGATATCGATACGCGGGCGCCAAACAGGATGCGCTCCCCCGCGGGATCGGTGCTGTAGTAGACCACCAGCTTTCTGGTATCGTTGATGACCCGCCTTTTCGGGATCAGGCGCTGGATCAAGCTTGGCTCCAACGATTCTGTTGCGATCATGTAACTGCCGATGGGAATGACCTGCCGCTGCCAGGGCGACAGGCCGCGCGTATAGCCATTGCTGGCGACGATGACATTGCGGGCCTTGATTGGCCCTTTGGCCGTGGCAATCGTGAAGTCGCCCGTGGTGCCGGAAATGCCTTCTACCCGGCAATGGCCTATCACGGTGGCGCCCGCCTCCCGCGCCCGGCCAAGTAGGCCCTTATGATATGCACCGGGATCGATCGAGGCATGGCGGGGGAACACGACACCGCCGTGGTAGTCGGGGCTGTCGACCTCCGCATGCTGCTCGGCCTTCGGCACCACATAGGCATCTGTTTCCAGGCCCTTTGGCGGGTTTTCAATGGATTTGGCGATCAGCTCGAATTGACCTGGCGTGTGCCCGCCATAGAAGCGGCCGACAACGTTGAAATCGCAGTCCAAGCCTTCGGCCTCGACGAATTCGCCAATCCATTTCAGGGCGTTATGGCCTTCCTTGATGATATCGTAGGCCATTTTATCACCCACTTTACGGCTTAAGTCGCCGTATTGCGGTTTGATCGACGTGGAGACCTGCCCGCCATTGCGGCTGCTGCAACCGCTGCCGATGGCATTTGCCTCGATCACCACCGTGTTCCGCCCGCCGCGCGCGGTCTGGATCGCCGCGCAAAGGCCGGTATAGCCCGAGCCGATGATCACCACATCGGCGCTGGCGGGCAGGGCAGGTTCCGGCTCGGCGCAAAGTGGGCTGCGCTCCCACCAAAAGGGCTCCGGCTTGTAGGAGGGAGCAAACAAATGCGTACTCATGATGTTTCCTTGATTTTGCTACCCCGAAACCGGGGCGTATACAGCTATACCACGGGGCGGTTGCGGATTGCCTCGTCCACTTTGCGTTTCAGCATCTGGCCATCCTTCACATCGCCAAAGAACTCGCCGTCCTGCATCATCACCTTGCCGCGCAGTACCGTCAGCGAGGGCCAGACCTCCGCTTCATAGCCTTCCCAGGGTGTGTAATCCGTCTCATGCAAACGGGCCGCCGTTACCGTGCGTTTCTGGCCGGGGTCCAGCACCGTGATATCGGCATCGCTGCCCGCCGCCAACGCGCCCTTCTTGGGGTACATGCCCATGATCTTGGCGGCGT
Organism: uncultured Rhodospirillaceae bacterium; assembly: GCA_964590195.1. Taxonomy (GTDB): domain Bacteria; phylum Pseudomonadota; class Alphaproteobacteria. The sequence continues at coordinate 16,019 of CAZPWJ010000056.1, forward strand.
TGGTCGACACCAAGTCGGTGAATTTGGCCAAACTATAGCCGCGTTTCTTGACCATCTCGGTATACATCACCGAAACCCGCGGCTCACAACCGGCGTTGCCGCCCGTGGTGTCGTCAATACGGTGGCCTTGGGTCTTGGTCGAAAGGGTGCAACAGATCTCGTCCGTGGCCACGGTGGAGATCGAGCCGCGCAACTGCCCCTCCCAAAGGGCATCCTGGTCCGAGGTTTCCTTCAGGCTGGGATAGGTGTGATAGATCTGCCCGTTTGGCCGTTTGTAATGTTCGTGGGTGAACATCAGGTACTGGTGCAGGGTCTCGCCATAAATGGGGAAGCCTTTCGCGCGCGCTGCTTCAATGGCAGCGACGCCGCTGGCCGCACTGACATGCATCATATAAAGCGGCGTGCCGTCCACGTGCTCGGCCAGGCGGATAATGCGCCTGAACGATAGATCCTCGGACATGGAATTGTGCACCTCGGCCAGGTTCTCGAAGCCGGTGCGGCCTTCGCGCTGGAGAACGTCGTACATATGCATGACGATTTCATCGTCCTCGGCATGAATGGCGCCGATACCGCCTTCTTTCTTCAGAACCTTGAAGATCTCCCAGATATGGCCATGGGTGATCTTGCGGCCCTTGCGCGAGGGCGTGATGTCGGTGGTGAAAATCTTGATGGAGGGGAAGCCGTCCTGGATTGCCTCTCCCACCTGGGGCAGGACTTCCGGCGGGATCGCACCCTGCAACATGATGTGATAGCCGTAATCCGTATAGCACTTGCCGGTCCAATCCTGCTTGCGGACATTGATCACTTCTTCGATCGTACGATCCTGCTGCCAAGTGGCGAAATCCAGCAACGTCGTGGTACCGCCGTGAATGGCGGCGCGGCTGACAATATCGGGGCCGTCGGTCATGGTGACTTCGCCGCCTTCCTCAATGGCCGGAATATGCCACAGGGAATGAATATGCGGATCGATACCACCCGGTATGACGATCTTGCCGCGGGCATCGATCACCCGTCCCGCCTGGCTATCATCAAAGGTGCCGGGCGCGGCGATGGCGGCAATGGTCTCGCCCTTGACGCAGACGTCCCAGGCGCCGGTGCCTTGCGGTGTTACCACCTGGTCGCCCCGTACGATCAGATCAAACATAACAGCCCTCCCTCCATCACGAATGTCCAGATACGAAGTCTAGCAGCATATACCCGCGGCACGCTAATATTCCGGCATGAGGAAGCGATGACGCCAGAGCTGATAATCAGAAACGGCACTGTGTTCGACGGCTTGGGCAACCCCGGCATTCGGGCGGACGTTGCCGTGCATCAGGGGCGCATTGTCGAGGTCGGGCGCTTTGATGGTTCCGGCGTCAGAGAAATCGATGCCTCCGGGCTGTACCTGTCGCCCGGCTTCATCGACATTCACAGCCATTCCGATTTCACCCTGCTGGTCGACCCGCGCGCGGTCAGCGCCGTGCATCAGGGCGTCACTTTGGAGGTGATCGGCAACTGCGGCCATGGCTGCTTTCCCCTGATAGACAAGCAGCTGGCAAAAAACACCATCTATGGCATCAGCGACGATCTCGACCTGGACTGGTCAACACCCGCCGCCTATCTGGACCGGCTGGAAGCGGCCAGGCCGGCGATCAATGTCCTGACCCTGGTGCCCAATGGCCAGTTGCGCCAGGCCACGGTTGGTCTAGCCGAGCGCCCGGCCAGCACCGAGGAACGCCGGGAGATGCGCCGCCATCTGGACGAGGCGTTGGAGGCCGGCGCCCACGGTCTTTCCACGGGCCTGGAATACCCGATCGAAATGGGCGCCAGCGCGGAGGAAGTCGCCGCCCTGCTGGAACCCATCGCCCGCCGTGGCTTGCTTTATGCCACCCATACCCGCAAGCGTGACGACGGTGCCTTGGCGGCGATCGAGGAGGCCCTGCGGACCGCCCGCGATGCCGGGGTTCGGCTGCAAATATCCCATCTGCTACCCCGTGGCGGCCGGGACGATTGCGAGGCCAGCGTGGAGCTGGTGGCAAACGCCAGGGACGGCGGCCAGGATGTCGCCTTTGATATGCATACCCGTGATTTCTCCCTGACTTTTCTGCATGCCATGCTGCCGCCCTGGGCCATGGCGGACGGCTTGGCCGGACTGCCCAAGGTATTGTCGGCCACCGGCAGCCGGGAGCGCATCCACGCTCACCCCTCCATTGTCACCAGTGGCGGCTGGGGGCGGGTGACCCTGCTGGACAATGACGTGGCGCCCGAATTCGCCCGCCTTGATTTCGACGCCATAGGACGGCGCATGAACATGGCGCCGGGTGATGCCACCCTGGAACTGCTCTGCCGCTCTGCCGCCTCGCCCCGGCCCCTGATGATCATCCGGCCCGTTTACAGCGAAGCTGATCAGGATCTGGCTTTTGGCCATGATCTTTGCATGCCCGGCTCGGATGCCACGTCCCTGTGCCCGGACGGACCGCTGGCGGGCTCGGCCTTTCATGGTGCCTATAGCTGGGCGGCCTGGTTCTATCGCGTCTGTGTGAACGAGCGCGGGTTGCTGAGCCCGGCAGCAGCGATCCATAAACTGACCGGACAGCCCGCCGCCGTGCTTAACCTGGCCGACCGGGGCGTACTGAAACCGGGCGCGCGGGCGGATATCGCGGTCTTTGATCCGAAGGGCTTTGGCGAGGCCGCGACCCTGTGGCAGCCGAACCAAACCGCATTGGGGATGAAATTTGTTCTGGTCAACGGCGCCCTGGTGCTGGACGATGGCGCGGCCACTAATATGAGGCCCGGCCAGGTCCTGCGCCAAGGTACCGCAATCGGGGCCCTGTAACTGAAGCCTTGTAACTGTAAAGAAATGGGATGCGTGAGATGGAAAGCCAGACGTACGATTACATAGTTGTGGGCGCCGGTTCCGCCGGCGCCGTGCTGGCCAACCGGCTCACCGCATCGGGAAAATACTCCGTGCTGTTGTTGGAGGCCGGGCGCCCCAGCCACCCCTGGTCACGTGTACCCATCGGCTTTGCCCGCCTGATCGACAATCCAAAAGCCAACTGGCTCTATGAATCGAAGCCCGACGAAGGCTCCGCCAACCGGCCAATCCCCGTGCCGCGCGGCAAGCTGCTGGGCGGTTCGTCATCCATCAACGGCATGGTCTTCGTGCGTGGCCAGGCCCAGGATTTCGATACCTGGGCCCAGTTGGGCAACCGTGGCTGGAGTTATCGCGATGTGCTGCCGCATTTCCGGGCCATGGAAAATTATGACGAGGGCGAGGATGAATTCCGCGGCCGCGACGGGCCGCTCCGCGTCACCGACACCACCGAGGGCGGGCCGCTCTACGATGCCCTGATTGCGGCGGCGGCGGAGCAGGGCATCGAACATAACCTTGATTACAACGGCGCGGTGCAGGAAGGCATCGCCATGACCCAGGTCACCATCAACAAGGGCCGGCGCATGTCCACGGCGTACTGCTATCTGGACCCGGCCCGGGACCGCGCCAACCTGCGCATCCAGACCGGCGCCCTGACCGAAGGCCTGATCCTGGAAGGCACCAAATGCCTCGGCGTACGCTATACGGTCGGCGGCGTCAGCCAGGAGGCGCGGGCGGGCCGCGAGGTCATCGTCTCCGCCGGCGCCGTCAACTCGCCGCAATTGCTGGAGCTGTCAGGCATCGGCCAGCCGGAAGTGTTGAAGCGGCATGGTATCGAGGTGCGCCATGCCCTGCCGGGCGTTGGCGAGAACCTGCGCGATCATTACGCCCCCCGCATGATGTGGAACGTCAAATCACCGGGCCTGACCTACAACGACAAGGCGCGTGGTGTGAAAATGGTCTGGCAGGCTTTGCGTTATGCCACCACCGGCAAGGGTCTGCTGGGCCTGCCGGCCTCGCCCATGCGGGCCTATGTGCGCTCCCGCGAGGGCCTGGACAGCCCGGATATCGGCATCTCGTGGATACCGTTCCTGGTGCAGGACGGCTACAAGCTGCACAATGATTCAGGGATGACCGTGATTACTCATCCATTGCGCTCGGAATCCACCGGCTCGATCCATATCGGCACCGAGCAGGCGGACGCGCCGCCGGAAATCCGTTTCAATTTCCTCTCCGCCGAATATGACCGCCAGGTCACCCTGGCGGCAATGGAGATCGTCCGCGGCGTCATGGGGGCGCCGGCCATGACGGCCCTAAGGGCAGAGGAAATCGCCCCGGGCCAGGCCTTGCAGGGCGACGACGAGTTGCTGGACTGGGTCAGGGCCACTGCGGAAACCGCCTATCACCCGGTCGGCACCTGCAAGATGGGCACGGATCATAAAGCGGTGGTGGACGAGAGCCTGCGCGTCCACGGCATCCAGAACCTGCGCGTGGCCGATGCCTCGATCATGCCCACGTTGACGTCCGGAAACACCAATGCGCCGTCGATCATGATCGGCGAAAAAGCAGCCGCCATGGTGCTGGAGAGTACGGGTTAGAACGCGCCCTACAGCACCTCGTAGACATCATAGACGGCCGCCTCGGGTTCGCGGCGACCGACGCCGATGGCGACAGTGCGGTTCATCCAGTCGTGCTCTTTTGAATCCGTCTCGAAGAACAACGCGGTGCGCAAATAGACGTCCGCCATATCGACCGTCTCGCCCTGCACGATCTGCTCCATGACCTCCGGCGCGGCATGGCGATAGCCTTTGTATTGGATGAACAAATGTCCGCCGCCGTTGATTTCCAGGGTCAGGCGAACGTCTGGCTGGACCACGCCGTCGAAGCGGCGCAACAACGCATCGGCGCTGCCCTTGACGATGCGGGCATCGATCCGTGGGCCCTGAAAATGGCCGCTTTCGAAATAATCCACTCGGCGAAACTGCCCCATGGGCGTGGCGCCAAAGATGTGGGAGCCCAGGATATCGATCTTCAGTTCGCCCAGGAACGTCGTGTTAAGGGATTGGGTTGGGGGCATTTCGTATCCTTCTTGTTAAAGCCGTTGACCAGTAACTCCAGCCTCAGCCAATCAGCTCTTTCAACACCGCCTCAAAGGCGGCGTCGTCCCAGCCCCAGGGGCCTTTCGCGCCGGCGTAAGCGATCTTGCCCTCGCCGTCGATGACGAACAGGCGCATGGGCAGGCCGACGTATTTTTCGTCAATGTCATTGTCGATGCCGTCGACCAGCATGGGCATGTGCAGATCCAGGCCGATCTGACAGGCCGAGGCCACCGCCGTCCGTTCGTCATCGGTGGCGGGTTCGTCATACAGGATGTCTTCGATCAGGTTGTTGGGCACCTGCCAACCGCGCGCCGGGTGCGCCTCTCGGATATAGACAATGTGGAAGTGAACCTGGTCTTTGTATGTGGCGTAGAGTTGGTTCAAGCGCACGGCTTGTTTGCGGAAGGGCGGTCAGGTGTACGAGCCGAAGACGAGCCCCACCAGTTTACCCCGCAAATCCGACAGACACACCGTCTCGCCCGTGCGCTTGCGTTCACGGTCCAGAACATCGGCGACGAAATCCGGCGCCGTCTCGCCGACCTTCGGCACTCCTCCCTCGCGGGCCTGTTGCGTCGCCATGTGGGTTTCGAACTGTTCTTCGGTGATATCGGAAATATCCAGCCAGACCCGGCGTTTACCGTCCCAGTCCATGGCGCCGTATTCTTCCAGGGTAACGGGGCTGTCTTGAACCGTATTGGTCATGGCTGGCTCCTCTTGTATCAGGTCTCGGCGGGCAGCACCCCGTGAAACAGCATCTCCACCGCCTGGGCGGCGATCTCCTCCACCGGGCGTTGGCTGGGATCATACCATTCCACGGTCCAGTTCAAAGAGCCCAGTAATAACGGCCGCAGAACACGAACATCGAGGTCGGCGCGGATGGCGCCCGCCGCCTGGGCCGCACCCAAAAGATCCTGCCACAAAACCACATAAGCATCGCGCAGCGGCTGGCTTTTTTGCTGGAAGGCCAAGGGTACCTCGCCATAGGTGCGGATCGAGGTGGAGGTGTAATCGCCATGGCTCAACAAGGCCTGCAAATGGGCAACGACCGCCACTTCGATGCGGCGCTGATGCGGCGCCCCGGCGGGAAGTGCTGCCAGACTGTCGCGCACCGCCTCGTAGACGGCGCGGACACCGCGTTCCAGAACCGCATCCATGATCTCGTCCTTGGAGGCGAAATGATAATAAATGCTGCCGGCCTGAATGCCAGCGACCTCGGCGATCTTGCGCAGAGTGGTATTGCCATAGCCTTGCCGGCGCAACATGCGGGCAGCGGCGTCCAGGATCTGCCCGCGCGAGATCTCGGATTTGCGACCCCGCCGCGGCGGCGCGCCCGGATCGCCCGGATCGCCCGGATCGCCTAGATCGCCTAGATCGTTCATGGCAATACTCTCCCCCCAAAAAATTGGATGCCCAAGTTGAATAAGCAGATTAACTCAACCAGCAAAAATTTTCTAACTAACGTTCGATGGAAATAGACCAGCCGTGGTGGTAGCGTGGGCCAAGGCAAAATTGGCGCCGCCAGTCGCATCCAGAGTAAGCACGATTTCAAGAAGGCAGAGACAAATGGATTTCACCCTCAGCCCGGAACAACAACTAATTCATGACTACGGCGGCAAGCTGGCGCAGTCGTTCGATCACAAGTACTGGCTGGAAAAGGCACGCAAGAACGAATTTCCCGAAGATATGTGGCGCCAGGCCGCTGACGACGGATTTGCCGGCCTGATGGTCGACGAGGCCTACGGCGGCGCCGGTCTGGGCCTGTTGGAAATGTCCCTGTTTATCGAAGGTTTGAGCAACGCAGGGGTACCGTTATTGATGTATGTGGTCGGCCCGACCATGTCCATGGGCCATATCAACCTGCATGGCACGGAAGAGCAGAAATCCCGCTATCTGCCCGACGCCGCCGCCGGCAAGACCCTGTTCTGCTTTGCCATTACAGAGCCCAACGCGGGCAGCAATTCCATGCGCATTCAGACCATCGCCAAGCCGAATGGCGAGCGTTTTAAGCTGAGCGGTTCGAAGGTCTTTATTACCGGCGTCGATGTCTGCGACTATGCCATTGTGGTCGCCCGCACCACGCCGTTTGATCAGGTCAAGCGCAAGACCGACGGCTTCATCGTGTTCATCGTCGATCTGAAAACCAAGGGCGTCGATTTTCATCCCATCGATATGAACATGATCCTGCCGGAACGTCAGTTCACCATGTTCTTCGACGAGGTGGACCTAGGCCCCGAAGACGTCGTCGGCGAAGTCGGCAAGGGCTTTGAGACCTTGTTCGATCTGCTGAACCCGGAGCGCGTGACCGTTGCCGCCCTTAGTTGCGGCATTGGCCGCTTCGCCATCGAAAAAGCGGCCGCCTATGCCTCGGAACGGGTGGTCTTCGACGGCCCCATCGGCGCCTATCAAGGCGTGCAACACCCCCTGGCCGTAGCCAAGACACAGGTTGAAATGTCTTCCCTGATCATGCGCCAGGCGGCTTGCCAGTATGACCAGGGCGAAGAGGCCGGCGCGGCTTCGAACATGGCGAAATACGCCGCCGCCGAGGCCTCCATCATGGCCGTGGAAGCAGCCCTGCAGGCCCATGGCGGCAACGGCTTCACCAACGAGTATGGTATCTATGATCTATATTCCCTGGCCCGCCTGATGCGCACCGCGCCCCTAAACCGGGAGCAAATTTTGAACTATATTGGCGAGCGTGTCCTGGGCATGCCCCGATCGTACTAAGTGTCGTATTGAAGAGGAACCGAAGATGTCTGATTTTCCCAAATTCGTCGAATTTCACGAAGAGGGCGTCCGCGAGGGATTCCAGATCGAGCCGGTAATCCACCCCATCGAGCGCCGGATCGAGCTGATCGACAGCCTTAGCGAAACCGGCCTGAAACAGATCCAGGTTGGCTCCTTCGTCTCTCCCAAGGCGGTGCCGACCATGGCCGACACGGCCCAACTGTTCGAAGGCATCAAGCGCAAGGAAGGCGTCGATTACACCGCTTTGTGGCTGAACAAAAAAGGCGTCATGCTGGCCAACGAGGCCAAGGACGTGGCCATGGACGCGCGAATTTTGTTCTACACCACGGATGCCTTTTCCATGGCCAACAACAATTGCACCGCCACGGAAATGCGCGACCGTCAGGTGGAATTCCTGGACATGTATCTGCAACAGGGTTTGGTGCCGTCGGGGGCCTATATCATGACCGCCTTCGGCTGCAATTTCGGCGGCCCGGTGCCTTTGGAGGCGGTAACGGACCTGGTTAAATGGACCGTCGATCTGTGCGCCGACCGCAAGACGCCGCTGCCGGCGATCTATCTTGCCGATACGGTGGGCTGGGCCAATCCGGAAGGTTTGAAACGGCAGATCGGCGCCGTCCGCGAGTTGGTGCCCGATGCCCGCATCGGCCTGCATCTGCATGACACCCGGGGCCTGGGCGCGGCCAATGTCTATGCCGCCCTGGAAATGGGCGTGGACCTGTTCGATGCCTCCGTCGCCGGCCTTGGCGGTTGCCCCTTCGCGGGCCACGGTTCCGCCACCTCCGCCGGTAATATCTGTACCGAAGACATGGTCTTCCTTTGCCACGAAATGGGCATCGAGACGGGCGTCGACCTTAACGCCCTGATCGAAAGCGCCCGTCTGGCCGAGGATATCATCGGGCGGCCCCTGAATGGCCGCATCATGCATGCCGGATCATTGGACAAGTACAGGCCGAACTAACATTTGCCGCGCCGGCAAATGAAACGTGGTTAACCGTTCATTAGGCCGCGATGCCTTAAAAATGGCTCAACTTTGCACATTACGCAGCATGGGGTTATGCGGCAGATGAGCTTCTATGGCCCGCCTCGGGAAAAACTGGGGCAGATAGTATCAAATCTTGAAGACGTCGAGGCGATCTACGAAGAGCAAGGTCTGACGGCGTTCATGCAGGACAATATGGTTGCCCTGATGCGCAACGAAACCTTCGCGGCCGACACCGCATTCGTAACCGCCATTTTGGCGAATTCCGAGGATGACCGCGACACCGCCAAGATCTGGCGTCTGCACACTTGTTGCTGGGCGGCACGCTCGGCCCTGGCGGTTGCCGGGGACTTCGTCGAATGCGGCACCTATAAGGGCTTTTATGCCAGCGTCATGATGCAATATCTGCGTTTCGAGACCCTGCCCCGGCAATTCTTCCTCTACGACACTTTTGCCGGCCTGCCCGCCGAATGGTCCTCGGAACTGGAACGTGAACAGGCCAACCCAGGCTATCAATGGGATGGTGTCCACCAGGATGTCCTGGACCGGTTCGGCATCTATCCCAATGTGCAGGTCACCAAAGGCGTCGTGCCGGAAGTTTTCGATAGTGTGGTGCCTGAACAAATCGCCTTTCTGCATCTGGACCTGAACGCCGGCGCGGCGGAAACCGCTGCCCTGGATCGGTTGCTACCGTTGTTGAGCGACGGCGCCATGGTGGTGCTGGACGATTTTGGCCGTCAGGAACAAAAAGATCTGTGCAAGGCGCACCTGGACTGGTGGCACCAGCACGATCATACGATTTTGGAATTGCCCACGGGTCAGGGCCTGGTGACATACCGCAAGAATATGTGATGGGCCTAACGGCGGCTTTACCGCCATAATATCTTATGATTTCTCAGCTTCGCCTCGCCGCCCTGGCCGCCCTGGCTAGCCTGACTTTTTTCGCGGCTCCGCTGGCCGCGCAACCCATGGGCGACGGTGAGGCCTGCCTCGAAGGCAGTGGCCGGGCGCACCTGGACGAAGCCTATTGCCGCCGCGCCTTGAGCAAGCCGAATGTACCAGCGCCGGAGCGGGCCGCACTGCTGACCAGCCGGACTTCCGCCCTGCTAAGACTTGGCGATCACGATGCGGCGGCCAGCGATCTGGCCCGCGCCCTGGCGCTGAACCCTGGTTCGGCTCAAGCGTTTCTCTTGCGCGGTTTGATGCGGCGCAACGCGGGCGCGGCCGCCATTGACATCGTTTTGGCGGATATGGACCGGGCAATAAGTTTGAACCCGTTTTTTGCCGAGGCCATGGCCCAACGCGGCATGGTACATCTTCAGGCCGGCGATCAAGGCGCCGCCCTGGCGGATTTCGACCGGGCGCTATCAATCCAGCCCCGCGCCTCCTCCGCCCTGTTTTTCAAAGGCGTGCTGCGTTTTCAACAGCAACGCTTCGCCCAGGCCGAGGGACTATTCCGGCGGGTCCTGGCCCTTGCGCCAGTGCAGCATCCCATTGCCGCCTTGTGGCTGGCCGCGGCAGCCGCCCACCAAGGTGGGGCCGCCGAAAGAGTGTTGGAGCCCTATTCGTGGTGGTGGGAGGACGGCGTCTGGCCGGCGCCCCTGGTGCAACTGTGGGCCGGGACTGTCGATGCCGATGCCGCCACGGCGGCCTTAACGACGCAGGACCAAGATGCCCGGGCACAGGGCGCCTTTTTCCTGGCGCAATGGTATTTGGTCAAAGGCGACGAGGCCTCCGCCCAGAAGTTATTGAGCCAAGTGCGACGCCACCCCAAGCGCCATATGCTGGAGGTCATCATCGCGGACAGCCAATATCCAGATTAATGCCCCTTGTCTCCCGCCATGCTTTGCGGGCGCAACAAGGTAAAGGCGATGCGGGCACCCAGCATGGCCAGGGCGATATGGCCGAATGCCAGTCCCCAGGCCATATGGGACGGACCACCCGCCAGATCCAGGATCAAGCCTACGGCGATGGGACCGACAAAACCGCCGCCATAGCCCAGCATGGAATGAACAGCCAGGGTGGCGCCCCGGCGTTCCGGGTCGGCGTTGCCGGCGGCGCCGGCGGTCAGAGAAGATGAATCCAGCCAGATCACCATGCCGTAGAGCACCACAAGTATTGCCGCCAGGGGATAGTTGAAGGCGCCAATGAAGCCCATGGCCAGGGCGCACACAATGGAACCTGCCATGGCCAGGCGGACCAGACGTTGACGGCCCAGGCGGATCGACAACTCGTTGCCGCCAACAGAGGCCCAGGTTCCGAACAGGGCCATGGCCGTGGCCATCACCGTGGGACCGAATAATGTCGTCTCGACGCCATCACGCAAGGCAATATAGGCAAGAAAGGCAACCGCCCAGCCGCGCATGGCGCCCATTTCCCAGGTATGGATGCAATAACCAACGCTGTAGGCCATGGCATTGCGATTGGCAAAGACCGGACGAAAATCAAACAATGCCGGGCGTGGACCATCGGCTTTCGGCTGGGGCGTTTGTTTCGGTGCGAAGATCGCGGCGATCAGCCACGCACAAAGCGCACAACTGCCCGCCACCACGAAAGCGCCTTGCCAACCCCACTGCCCAGCCAGGGCGCCCGCGATAACAAAGGAAAGCGCGCCCGAGGCGCCCATGGTTGCCGCGTGCCAGGTTACGGCGCGGGACAGCAACTTGCCTTCGACCTGATCCGCCAGCAATTTCAGGCCCGTCATATAGGTACCGGCCCAGCCCATGCCTGCCAGGGCGCGGATCGCCAGTGCGCTCCAAAACCCCTCGGCATAAAAGGCGAACAGGAAATGCGCGATGATGGTGCAGCCGACCCCAAACAGATAAACGCGGCGCGGATCAATGCGGTCGGTCAGGGTAACCAGAATGGGTACGGTCAGCATATAGGTCAGATAAAAGCTGGCGGTGATCCAGCCGGCCTGGCTGTAATCAAGGTTCCAAAGGGGGATGAATTCCGGCAACAGGGCCGGCCAGGTGTAGGCGCCGACCTGTGCCAGTACCTGGGCCGTACAGACCAGGGCAACCAGACGGGCCGCGCCGGGCTTGGCGGCGCTGTCCGTGTTCTTCTCGTCATTCATATTGGATAGTCATTCCGTCCGGGGTCGGGCTCGTCTAAACTGTCTGGAGGCAAAGTATAGGACATTTCATGCGCTATCGTATCGTACCCGTAACGCCATTTCGACAGAATTGCAGCCTATTGTGGTGCCCCGACACCATGGCCGGCGCCGTGGTCGATCCCGGCGGCGACCTTGACCAGATCGAGGCCGCGATTGCCGAGGAAGGTGTTACGGTCGAAAAAATTCTGATCACCCATGGCCATGCGGATCATGCGGGCGGCGCCGCGGAACTGGCCGAACGCCAGGATGCCGTCATAGAAGGACCGCATCGGGACGACGATTTTCTAATCGAGGCCATGGCCAAACAGGCCCAGCGCACGGGCCTGGCAGGCGCGCGCGCCTTCACGCCTGCCCGTTGGCTGGAAGAGGGCGAAAGCGTCGGTTTTGGCAAGATTGAATTATCCGTTATCCATTGTCCCGGGCATACGCCCGGCCATATCGTTTTCCATGCCGCGGACAGCAAGCTGGCGGTGGTCGGCGACGTCCTGTTTCGCGGCTCCATCGGCCGCTGCGACGGCCCAAGGGGTGACCATATGGCCCTGGTCAATGCCATTCGCGACAAGCTGTGGCCGCTGGGCAATGACACTGAATTCATCCCCGGCCACGGTGATATGTCGACCTTCGCCTGGGAACGCGCCTCCAACGCCTTTGTCTGTGATTTCGTCGAATATTAAGCGTTCGATATCAGTTTTGGCGGTTGTTTTTCGGCGTCATGCCGTGTCCGGTGCGGCGGGAAGGATAGGGAGACCGTGGTTCCCTTGCCGGTCTCGCTGGATATATTCATATCGCCGCCGTGTTGTTGCATCAGCAGGCGGCTAATATGCAGGCCAAGCCCGGTGCCCTTGTATTTTCGTGCCTTGCTGCTATTTGCCTGGCCAAAAGGCTCCAGAGCCAATTCCAGCTCCTGCGCGTTCATCCCAATGCCCGTGTCACTGACCCGGATGACGACCGCATTTTCCGCGGTAACCATCGCGGTCAGTGTAACGCTGCCCTCGTCATGAGAGAATTTTATGGCGTTCGACAGCAGATTATTGGTGATTTGAACCAGGGTTCGCTTATCGCAGACGAGGGCGGGCAGGTCAGTCTGAACTGAATTCTCGATCTGGATATTCCGTTCCAAGGCCTGCGGCTTGCTCATTTCGATGCAGGCCATGAGGAAAGGCCGCAAGTCAACTTTTTCATCCTCAAGCTCGAATTTACCGGCCTCGATTTTTGAGATATCCAAAATGTTGTCGATGAGGTTGAGAAGCAGTATCCCACTGTCATGTATATGATCGAGATATTCCCCATAGCGGCGATCTCCGGTCGGGCCAAAGATCTTTGACTGCATCATGGACGCAAAGCCGATGATGGCATTAAGCGGCGTGCGCAGATCGTGGCTCATCATGGCAAGAAATTCGGTTTTTGCCCGGTTCGCCTTTTCCGCCTGTTCCTTGGCGACCTGCAGTTCGGCGGTTTGAATTTCCAGGTTCACGGCCATTTTGTTGATATCCGCACCCACGGCGTCAAATTCATCCAGGGACGCATGCGCCTGGCGGTCAGGTTCGTGAGCGTCGGCGAATAAGACACGGCGGCTGAGATCACCGGATGCCAGATGGCTCAATTCGGTCCTGATCGTCTCCGCCTTGTTGCCGATTGTTACGGTTTCGCGGAAGAAGAAAAATAGGAAAGCGATCAGCATGACAACCAGCACCAGAGCAATAGCGACAAAAATATTCGCTCTCCGCGCCCTGTCGTCACTGGATCGCGCAGCCATGTCGCCGATCAAATGTGAAATCGCCAGGGCGGTATTTATGGCCGCCGTCGACTCCTCGATCCATCGCGGACCGTTGACGGGATAGAGTAGATTCCTATGTGCCTCGATAAGAAGCCAATGGCGATCCGGGTCGCCGGGATGATAGCGAATGGGCTGAACGATAAAGGACCTGTTGCCAGATACGATTTCCTTTTGCCGTCCCGACAGAATTTCGGTGGCGGCCTTGGGATAATCCACGCGAAGATTGTTCGCGCCCCGATTCAGCGCCTTCATCATGCCCCACTCTTTCGCCGCATCGGGATGATGCAGATAGTAGCCGTCCCTGTTCGCCAGAATTGTCGGGCCTTCGGGAAGGTGGGCCAATAATTCCGCATTAATATTTAGAACAATTATTCCCTGCGGCTTCCCGGCGGAGAAAACCGGCGCGGCAAAACGCAGCGTTGGCGTAACGGGGATCGCTAGTTTGCCTCGTTCCATGTTCAGGTCCATGGGCGAAATATAAATTTGCCCTTCTTCGATATCCTTGGCCTCGGCGAAATAGTACCTCTCGCTTTTGTCCTGTAGTTCATCTGTACTGATGACCCTGCTTCGCCCGTCATGATGCTCGACCCGCAACCGCTCCATTCCATACTTGTCCAGATAACGAATTTGCAAAAGCTTTGGATCCAGATCGGCCAGAACCTGGAAAACCTGTTCTATCCGCGATGCGTCAAACTCCGCGCCGCCGTCCACCATACTGGCCTGTTCTTTCATGTACCGATTGTTGGTCAACCTCGAAAGCATGTCGATCACGCCATCTAGCTGCTCAAGAAGCGCAACGTTCGCATCCTTCAAATGCGCCCGAATTTTTTGACTAGCTTGACGATTTCTGTCAGCGATCTGAAATATTTGCAGGCGCAGGTCTTGGTAGTCACCAAGAAACGCCGCCTCGAAATTCTTGATGGCGGCCCGAAGCTCCGGCGATGTCGTGGCGTTGTCCCGGATAATATGAATTCGTCGGACCGCTTCATCCACATGCGAGCGGAAGCGTTCCAGCTTAATTCTTGTTTCGTCACTTATCTGGGAACCGGTTGCGATTACATTGCCAAGAATGGCCCGTTCCCTGCCGGCATATTCGGCGAGATTCGCGATATTGGGGCGTAGCAGGGAGTTGTAATACAGAACGGCTTCGGCTTCGTTTGTCGGGGAGAATGTCGAATCCTGAAGATCAAATGCACGCGCGATGTTATCCGTCGAGATCTTGAACCAGTCCGATAGACTTATGTCATTGGATTTAATATCGGCACGGGCCTTGCGCAGCGCATTTTGGCTATCATTCCACTTTTTCAGTTTGTCATTGAAATCGACGGAGATGGAACCATTTTCGAGCAAAGCATTGGCGGTCAATCTGGCTTTGTTGACATGGCTGTCACCGTCGGCGCCCAACTCCTTGAATTTTTTTAATAATCCAATGTTTCCGCCAATAATCGTACTGCCGACGCCGCGTTCGACAGCCTCAATGCCGGCGGCTTTATTCAAGTGATCGCTAAGCTCGTTACGCAACTTGTTCAACCGCGACCGCTCGACATCGGAAAAACTGACGGACAAGGTAATAACCACCCCCGCCGACAAGAATCCAGAAAAGACAAGGGCAAGCAACACAACCTTGAATCCGTGCCTATCCGGTTAACGCAGACACCCACTTCATGTAGGGTGCTTCCAA
>CAZPWJ010000057.1:0-31018 GCA_964590195.1 uncultured Rhodospirillaceae bacterium
CATTGTTTCTTAACCAATTCGGCCCAATCTTCATGTCCGTGCGTAAATTCATTTTGTGGGCCTGACGAAGGCATGACGGCACATACGAGAAAACTGGAAAATCTGATCGAGGTGGCGCATGAAGCCTCCTCCGAGAAGCGTCGCGAGCTGTTGGAAGGCGTGACCGATCTGTTCATGGATGACGGGCCGGGCCTGAATGATCAGGAACAGGTCATCGCCAGTGACATTCTGGGCAAGGTCATCACCGAAGTTGAGCGCGAGGTGCGCGCCCGCTTGAGCTACCGTCTGGCCGATCTGGACAATGCGCCAGCGGAGCTGATCCGGCAATTGGCCTCGGACGAGATCCAGGTCGCCCGGCCTCTGCTGGAACGCAGTGGCGTTTTGAGCGATCAGGATTTGATCGAGATCATTAATAAGCAAGGCAAGGAGCATCAGCTCTCGGTCTCTTTGCGCGGCAGCGTCAGCGAGGGCGTCACCGATGCCCTGGTTGCCACGGGTGATGACGAAGTGATGTTGTCCCTGATCAAGAATGCCGGGGCTGAAATTTCCCGCGGCGCCATGGAAACCATTGTTGACCGCTCGGAAACCAGCGAAATACTGCATGAACCGCTGCTGAAACGCGAGGATCTGCCGCCCGATTTGATGCACAACATGTTCTGGTGGGTTTCCTCCGCCTTGAAAAAGCATATTCTGACCGAGACCCATGTGGACGAAGCCGCCGTCGATGCCATACTGGCGGAAGCCGAGCAGGGCATGGTACGGGATTCGGAAGAGGAAGAAGACAGGCTAAGCCGGGTCGAACGCGCCGTACGCCGGCGCATGCGGCTGGGCCAGCTTAACCAGGATGCCCTGGTGCAGTATCTGCGCCGGGGCCAGGTCTCGGAATTCATCGCCGGCCTTGGTTATTTGACCGACATCGATCAAAAGACCGCCCGCCGCATCGTCTTCACGCCCGGTCACGAGGCCGTGGCCGTGGCCTGCCGGGCCAAGGGCTTCGATCTTTCCACCTTTTCCACCATTGTGCTGTTGCTGGATGGTGCCATCGATAATGGCGGCGAAGGCGTGGAGAAACAGCTGCGCCGGCCCGAGGAAGTGGCCGAGCTGTTGGAGCTGTACAAGGAAGTTCCCGTGGAGACCGCCAAGCGCGCCATGCGCTTTTGGGCCATTCGCCAGAAATCCCAGGACGACGGCGAAGCCGCCGCCTGATACCGCAGGCGCCTTGCCAGGGACGCCGATCCGCCTATGTTGGCCTATCGCAATTTGCCAAGGCCCGAAACGATGGCGGAAGACTGGTTTCGAGAAACCCTGCACCCGGAACTACAGGCCGGAATCCGCATGGATCATCTGATCTATCGCGGCCGGACGGAATTCCAATCAGTACTTATTTTCGACAACGATCTGTTGGGACGGGTTTTGATTCTGGACGATGTGGTGCAGACAACGGCGCGGGACGAATTCATCTATCACGAAATGCTGGCCCATGTGGCGCTGTTCAGCCTGGACAGCCCGCGCGAGGTTCTGATCATCGGCGGCGGTGACGGCGGCTGTCGGGAGGAAGTGCTGAAACACCCCGTTGACCAGGTCACCATGATCGAGTTGGACCGCCAGGTGGTGGAGCTGGCCCAGGCGCATCTGGGCATGATCTGCGGTGCCGCCTTCGACGATCCACGCACGGAACTACGGATTGAGGACGGCGCCAAATTCCTGGCTGAAACGGACCGGCGTTTCGATCTGATCATTATTGATTCCACCGATCCCATCGGCCCCGGCGCGGTGCTGTTCAGCCCCGAATTCTATGCCGACTGCCGCCGTCGTCTGCGGCCCTCGGGCATTCTGGTAACCCAGAACGGCGTGCCGTTTATTCAGGCCGAGGAATTGGCCGCATCCGCGGCAGCCTTTAAGGACCTGTTCAAATATCCACGCTTTTGCTTCGCCGCCGTGCCCATGTACATGGGCGGCGCCATGGCCTTTGGCTGCGCCTCGGACGGCACCGATGCTGGCGCCGTCGCCCTGGAACAACTACAAGCGCGGCATGACCATCTGGCCCTGGATCTACGCTATTACAGCCCGGCGGTACACCTGGGCGCCTTCGCCACGCCACCCTATTTGCAAGCCTTGATGCCCTAAAGCGGCATCGCGAGTTCGACCGCCAGGCGGCCTGCCAGGGCGCCATTGGCAACGGCCAGGGCCGCGTTAACGCGCAGGGTCCGGCTGCCTGATGCCTCGCGCATGTGCGCGAGAATAAAAGGTGTCAGCGCGGCACCGGCGACGCCCGCCGTGCCGGCGGCGGCGGTCGCATCCTGAACCAGGGCCTCGACCTCATCGGCGGCCATGGCGGTATCCTCGGGGGGTGGGTTGCAGACCAGGGCGCCGCCGGCATTGGGCAACGACCAATGGCTTCGCAAGGCCCCGGCCAGCAATGCCAGATCATCAAAGCGGTAGCTCACATCCAGGCCGCTGTCGGCGGCATAGAAGGCGGGAAACTGGTCGCAGCCAAATCCAAGTACGGGTATGCCCAGGGCCTCCAGGGTTTCCAGGGTGGTGGGCAGATCCAGCAATGATTTCGCGCCGCTGCTGACCACCGCCACCGGCGCCCGCGACATGGCCAATAGATCAGCGGAGATATCCGCCCTGGCAGCGCTGCCCGGCGTCATGCGGTGCACACCGCCGATCCCTCCCGTGCCAAAGACTTGGATGCCGGCCGCCGCCGCGATCGCCACCGTGGCCGAGACCGTGGTGGCGCCGGGCAGGCCCAAGGCCAGAGCCGGGCCCAGGTCGCGGGCGCCGCATTTGCAACAATCGGAAGCAGCCGCCAGGCGGGTCATTTCGTCCAGTGTCAGACCCACACGCAAATAGCCATCCAGCACCGCCGTCATGGCCGGGATGGCGCCCTGTTGGCGCACCACCGCCTGCATGGCCTGGCCGACTTCGAGATTGTCCGGTTCCGGCAGACCCTGGGCTACGATGCTGCTTTCCAGTGCCACCACTGCATGATCATTGGCCAGGGCCTGGGCAACCTCGTCCGCCAGCAAAAGTTTTTCACTCATTGTCCATGCCCCACAATTGCGCTGGCCGCGATCATGCTCTAGTCATGGTGCCGTGACACCAGTCGAGTTAGATAACGAAAACCCCAGCCCGAAAACCAGCATGGCCCGCGCCATGCTGCTTGTCTTCATGCCGTTCGCCTGCGGCTATTTCTTCTCTTACTTCTATCGCACCGTCAATGCGGTTGTCGCGCCATACCTGCAGCAGGATATTGGTCTGGGACCCGCTGATCTGGGGTTGATGTCGGCGGCCTACTTCCTGACCTTCGCGGCTTTTCAAATTCCCCTCGGGCTGTTGCTGGACCGCTATGGGCCGCGGCGGGTGCAGGGTACCTTGTATTGTGTCGCCGCCCTGGGCGCATTGCTGTTCGCCAAGGGTGAGAGCGTCTCCACCCTGATCCTGGCCCGGGCGATGATCGGCTTCGGCGTTTCAGGCGGCCTAATGGCGGCACTTAAGGCCATCGTCATGTGGTTTCCCCTGCACCGCGTCGCCACCATCAACGGCTGGTACTTCGCCTTTGGCGGCCTGGGCGCCCTGGCCGCCACCGGGCCGGTGGATTTTGCCATGCAAAGCATGGATTGGCGGCAGATGTTCATGCTGCTGGCGGCTGTTACCCTGGTGGTCGCGGCCCTGATCCTGCTGGTGGTGCCCGAGCGCCCCGGCAGCGCCGCCGCGGGCAGCCTGGGCGAACAGATCAGGGAAATCGGCCAGATCTATCTGGACCCGTATTTTTGGCGCATCGTACCTCTGATGTTCACCTGCGCCTCATCCTTCATGGCTATTCAAGGCCTGTGGGCGGGGCCCTGGCTGTTAGAAGTGGATGGATTCAGTCAGGCCGATACGGCGACCCATCTGACAATCATGGCCGTGGGCATGATCGTCGGCGTTACGGGCAGCGGCCTGTTCGCCAGCGTCTTGCAGCGCATGGGCTATGACATGGCCGGCGTCTGCGGCTTCGCCGCCTTTTTTTCCATTGTCGCGATGTTGCTGTTGGTCACCGATATTGTTCCTTCCAGCTATGTTTTGTGGGGCTATATCGGCCTGGTCGTTGCCTTGACGGGGCTGGTTTTTGCCGCCCTGGCGCATCATTTTCCCGTCAGTCAGGCGGCCCGCGCCAATACGGCGGCCAACGTCATCGTCTTCGCCATGGCCTTCGCCTATCAGTGGGGTATCGGCTGGGTGATCGAGCAGTGGCCCATGACGGCCGATGGCGGCTATCCTAGCGTCGCCTATCTCTGGGGCTTTCTGGCGACAATATTGACCCAGGTTTTGGCCTTCGTCTGGTTCATTTGGCCCACCAGGGGACGTTTGCGGATCAACACCTAAGCGTCTACGTATAAGCATTGGGTGGCGGTTTTTGGGAAATGGGTTACCTTTCCTATTGATGCAAACAGAAAAAGAAACAGGGCAACAAGCAACGCTCCCAACACGGGGAAGATCCCTGCCGCGCTGGCTGCGCGGGCTGTCGGCGCGTTTGCTTGTTCTGACCATGGTCTTCATCATGATCTCCGAAGTCCTGATCTACGTCCCCTCCATCGCCCGCTTTCGCCTGATGTTCCTGGAAAACCGCGTCGCGGATGCCCATCTGGCCTCCCTGGCGTTGAAGGCAACGCCGGATAACGTGGTTTCCAAACAGTTGGAGATGGAATTGCTGGCCAACGCCATGGTGCGGGGCGTCGTGTTGAAACGGCCGGAAGCGCGGATCATGATGTTGATGGAGGACATGCCGCCAAAGGTGGATGCCAGCTATGATCTGCGCGGTGTCTCCGCCCTGCCCCTGATCGCCGATGCCTTCATGACGTTGGCCGAGGGCGAGAGGACCCTGCGGATTATTGGTGCCTTCCCCGATCAGTCAGAGGGCAGCCTGGAAGTCATAGTTGACGAGCGGCAGCTTTACACCGCGATGATCGAGTATTCGACCAATATCGTGAAGCTGTCCCTGGTGATCTCGTTGCTGACCGCCGGTCTGGTCTTTCTCTCCCTGCACCTGTTGATGGTGCTGCCCATGCGCCGCATCACCGCCTCCATGGTGACCTTTCGTAAAGCGCCGGAGAACACCCAATCGAGCATTGCCGACAGCAAGCGTGGTGATGAGATCGGCACGGCGCAGCGGGAATTGCGTCACATGCAGGACGAGTTGCGCACATCCCTGACGCAGAAGGCGCATCTGGCCTCCCTGGGGGTCGCGGTCAGCAAGATCAATCATGACCTGCGCAATATTCTGGCCACGGCGCTGTTGGTTTCCGACGGCTTGGGAGAGGTCGAGGATCCGGCGGTCCGCCGGGTCGTGCCGCGCCTGATGAACTCCATCGACCGCGCCATAGCGCTGTGCAATCAGACTCTTAGTTTCGGCCGTGCCGACGAGGCCGCGCCCAACCCGGTGAAATTTTCCCTGCTTGAGCTTCTGGATGATGTCGCCGCGTTCGCCGGCCTGCCCAGCGATGGCCGGATTGTCTGGCGCAACGACGTCCCCGGCGACCTGATGTTGCAGGCGGACCGGGAACAAATCTTCCGCGTCTTCTTGAACCTCGCCCGCAATGCCATTCAGGCCATGGCCATGGGTGGCGAGATTACCGTGACGGCCAATTGGGGCGGCGCCGGTGTCATCATCGAATTCAGCGACAATGGTCCGGGCCTGCCGGAAAAGGCGCGGGCGCATCTGTTCGAAGCCTTTACCGGTTCGGCCCGCAGCGGCGGCACCGGTCTGGGCCTGGCCATCGCCAAGGAGCTGGTGATCGCCCATGGCGGCGATCTGACTTTGTTAAGCAGCGATGCCCGCGGCACCATTTTTCGCATCGACCTGCCGGGCCGGCCGTCATGACAAATACGGTTGCCGGGCCATGATCGTACTATTCACGGATTTCGGCATTGGCAGCCCCTACATGGGGCAGATGCGGGCGGTATTGCACCAGGGCGCGCCGGAGGTGCCAATCATTGATCTGTTCGCCGATGCGCCGGTCTATGATGCCAGGGCGGCGGCCTATCTATTGGCCGCCCACGCACCTGAATTTCCCCCCGGCACGGTGTTTGTCTGCGTCGTTGATCCCGGCGTCGGCGGCGATAGGCCGGCGATGGTCCTGCATGCCGGCGGACAGGTTTACGTCGGTCCCGGCAATGGCCTGTTTGAAATCGTCGCCCGGCGGGCGGGCGCGTTCGAGGCCCAGGCCATCAGCTGGCGCCCTGAACGTCTGTCCCCGTCATTTCATGGCCGCGACCTTTTCGCGCCAGCCGCGGCGGCGCTTGCCAGGGGCACTGACGTCGCCATGAGCACCATGGCCGATAGCCTCTGGCGCCAGCCGGACTGGCCCGACGATCTGGCCCAGGTGATCTATTTGGATCATTTCGGAAACGCGATTACCGGCCTACGCGCTGAAAAAATTGACAAGGATCAACTGATCCAGGTGAATGGCAACACAATGGCCAGAGCCCGCACCTTTAGCGAAGTGCCGGTGGGCCGGGCCTTCTGGTATGAAAACGCCAATGGCCTGGTGGAGATTGCCGTCAATCAGGGTAGCGCCGCCCACGATCTGGGCCTCTCCCTGGGCCATCCGGTAAGTCTAATCTAGTCCAGTGCGCCGGCCTGCAGAATGGCAGCGCGGTCATTCATGGGCGGATAAATGACTTCCGTCATGACGAACTGTTTGCGCGCCTTGGCTTCCGCCTTGACCAGTTCCACCTGCCGCTCCCAACCGGTGGAAAACACCGCCCCCCACGGTCCCAGGTCGACGCAGGTGACATAGCGCGCCTGCTCATAAGGCCGGGACGCGAGGTTCAGAAGAGCGGAGGCGGCGTTGTAGCCCGCCGCCTTGCCCATGGGCATGGCGTGCTGGCAGGACATCAGGGCCACATGGCTGTTATCTATTCCAGGTTCTGTAAGGGCGTGGGCGATATCGCCGGCGGCATGGATATGCGCCAACCCCTTCACGGCCAGGTTTTCATCCACGAACAGGCGGCCCGATGGGTCGGTCTCCAGTCCCAGGCCGGCAGCCAGGACATTAGCGCGGGCGCCCGTGGTGATGATTGCCGTTGAACTTGTAATGGCGCCGCCGTCGCTCAGGGTCAGCTGATCGCCTTCAACGCGCCGCACTGTCGTGTTCAGGCGAACCTCGACCCGTGCCGCCTGCAAGGCTTCGAGAACATGAGGGCGGGGACCAGGGCCCAGGTCTTCGCTGACCATGGGCGCGGCATCCAGCAGGATCACCCGCGCCCGATCGGCCCGCGCCGCGCCCCCGTGTTCCGCCAGGCGGCCGCGCATCTCGGTAGCCAATTCAATGCCGGTAAAGCCGGCGCCGATGATAACCACCGTGTCCCCATCGGCATCATCATCGGATTTAGGCATCGCCATGTGCGCCGCCAGATGCTGGTCGAGGGCAACGGCGGCGGCATGATCATCGATGCACCAGGTCTGGGCATTGACGACATCCATGGCGGGCCGCCGCAAGACGCTGCCCGCCGCCAGGATCAAACCGTCGTACTGATATTCGCCGCCGCCGTCCGGGCCTATGGCCCGGACCCGCCGCGCCGCCGGATCAATGGCCGTGACCTCGCCCAGCGCAAGCCCGACGCCAATCGGCTCCAGCACCGGGGCAAGCGGCGTGCGCATGTCCTGGGGGTTGCGTTCATACAGGCGCGGGCGGTGGGTCAGGTAAGCATCCCTGGTCAACAGACGGATATTCAAAGCGTCACCGTTATCCGCATCCTGGGCCCGCCACGCCGCCGCCATGGCCGCCCACAGCCCGGCATAGCCGCCGCCAATGATCAGTAATTCAGGCATCTGATTTGCTCCTTCTCCTGCCTCTGTTCCGGCCACGCTCGGCAAACCAGTCTTGAGCCGCCTTTTGATGCGCCTTCGGCACGACCTCCGACGCATGTGCCGCCAAGTCGGCCAGGGTGCTTTGCGCCAGACTGTCTCGCATGGCGGCATCCGCCTTCAGCATCACCGCATGAATGCCGCAGACCCCACGGCCCGGCCAGCTGGGTGCCGCGTCCTCGAACAGAACGCAATTGGCGCGTACCTCGCGGCACTCGAACAGCGGTTTGCGTCCCTCCACCGCGTCAATCACCTCCAGAACGGAAATCTCCGCCGCCGCCCGCGCCAGATGAAAGCCGCCCCGAACCCCCTCGGTGGCGGTCACCAGGCCGGCTTTTTCCAGACGGGTGAACAGTTTCGCCACATAATCCGGCGACAGTTTCTGAAATTCCGCGATATCCCGGCTACTGCGCGCCGTGCCCTGACCGGTCCGGACCAGGTACAACAGGCAATGCAGGGCATATTCAACGGCGCTGCCATATTGGCTCATTCTAAAACTCCGATTAAATTAGTCGTAGTTATATAGTTTATTACCCCGAATTGTCAATTGACCCGCTCCGGGAACTTTGGTCTGTTTGCGGGCATGATCAAACCCGGCCCGCGAAATCTGATTACCGATGTTGACGGCATAACCGTTGGCAATGCCG
The DNA here is from genome assembly GCA_964590195.1 of uncultured Rhodospirillaceae bacterium. Taxonomy (GTDB): domain Bacteria; phylum Pseudomonadota; class Alphaproteobacteria. Next base: position 8,503 of record CAZPWJ010000057.1, read on the forward strand.
CCGATGCGGCGGCCCGAACGGGTGTCACCGTGGTACTGCCCGAAGGCGGCGCGGTCGCCGGCGCCGATGTGCGCGGTGGCGGCCCCGGCACCCGTGAGATCGATCTATTGAACCCCACATGCATGGTCGAGCGCATTGACGCCATTTGTCTATCGGGCGGCTCCGTACATGGCCTTGCGGCGGGCGATGGGGTCGTGGGATGGCTGCACGAGCGGGACCAGGGCTTCACCGTCGGCTCCTGGCATCTGCCCATCGTACCGGGTGCGATTATTTTCGATCTTGGCATGGGCGGCACGGGCGACAGGGGCCGCTATCCCGGCTATGGCGATTTGGCCCGGGCGGCTTGCGATGATGCCGGGCTTGATTTTGCCTTGGGCAATATCGGTGCCGGCATGGGCGCCACCGCCGGCCGCCTAAAGGGCGGCCTGGGCAGCGCCTCTGCCATTGGCGATGGCGGCCTGCAAGTTGCGGCCCTGGTGGTGGCCAACCCGGTGGGCGAAGTGGTCATGCCAAGCAGTGGCGCATTGTGGTCCTGGGACCTGGAACAGAACAACGAGATGGGCGGCCAGCACCCGCCCAGCGCCCGTTTCGGTGCAGACAGGGCGGATGATTTTCCCATGGAAGCCCAGGTCGGCGGCAACACCACCTTGGCGGTAATCGCCACCAACGCTACCCTGGACAAGGCACAGGCCCAGCGCGTTGCGATCATGGCGCACGACGGCATGGCCCGCGCCATCCGGCCGGTGCATACGCCCTTTGATGGCGATACGGTTTTTACCTTGTCGACCGGCCGCATGGCCCTACCCGGCTCCGCCGCGATGCCGGCCGAGATGTATGTCGGGCGCATCGGTGCCATCGCCGCCGATTGTCTGGCGCGGGCCGTTGGGCGGGCGGTGTTCGAGGCGAAAGCCCTTGGAAGCCATCCCAGCTACCGTGACAGCCACCCGGAGGCCTTTGCCGATGGTGCTAAGACAGGTTAAAAAGGTTCTATAGTTTGAGCCCGACAGAATAATTTGTAACAAACGCTTCAAACCCAGAATTCCCACAGGGAGGCATAACAATGTCCATAGCTAGAAAATTCTCCTATGCCCTGGCAGTGGCAGCCGTCGCGGCTTTGCCGTTCACCGCCCAGGCGGCCAAGAATTCCGTCAATATCGCCATGACGCTGGAACCGCCGGGGCTGGATCCCCGCGCCAATGCGTCCGCCGCGATCGGACAAATCGCGCTTTACAACATCTATGAAAACCTGACCCGCATTAATCAGGACGCCACGGTCAGCCCCATGCTGGCGAAAAGCTGGAGCGTATCCGATGACGGCCTGGTCTATACCTTCAATCTGCTCCAGGGCGTGCAGTTCCACGACGGCACGGACTTCACCTCGGCCGATGTGAAATACACCTTCGAAGCCAATGCGGCGGAAGGCAGCAAGATCAAGCGCAAGAAGCGTTTCGTGAACATGGCCAAGATCGAGACGCCGGATGCCAATACCGTGCGCATCACCCTGAAAAAACCGCGGCCGATGTTCCTGTTCTGGATGGGCGAATCCACCGCCGTGATCGTCGGCAAGGAATCCGCCGCCTCCAATGCTACCAAGCCCGTGGGCACCGGACCGTTCAAGTTCGTCCGCTGGGTCAAGGGCGATAGCGTCCTGATGGAAAAGAATGCAGGCCACCGGGACGCCGGCTCGGTCAAGCTGGCCAAGGTCAAATTCCGCTTCATCAATGATCAGGCGGCGCAGATCGCCGCCATGATGTCCGGTGATCTGGACTTGATCCCGTTCTCGCGCGCGGCGGAGAGTTTGGGGCCCCTGAAGGCCAACCCGGATATTTCCGTGACCTTCGGCACCACCGAGGGCGAGACCATTCTGTCCACCAATAACAAGCACCCGGCCTTGTCCAAGCTTAAGGTACGGCAGGCCATTGCCCATGCCATCGACCGCAAGGAAATCATCGAAGGCGCGATGTTTGGTGCCGGCACGCCGATCGGCAGCCATTTTGCGCCGCATAATCCCGACTATTTGGACTTGACCGGCACCTATCCCCTGGACCGGGCCAAATCCAAGGCGTTGTTGGCCGAGGCGGGCTATGGCGACGGTCTGGCATTGTCCTTGAAGCTGCCGCCCACGGGTTATGCCCGCGATGGCGGCCAGATCGTGGCCCAGCAATTGAACAAGGTCGGCTTCAAGATCACTATTGAGAACGTGGAATGGCCGGTCTGGCTGAAACAGGTCTACAAGCAGAAGACCTATGACCTGTCCATCGTCTCCCATGTGGAGCCCATGGATATCGGCATCTATGCCCGGCCCGGCTATTACTTCCAGTATGACGACAAGGATTTCCGGGACATCATGGCCAAGGCCGATGGCGCCCGTGATCCCGCCATGCGTTCGAAGTTTTTGAAGCAGGCCCAGAAGAAATTGGCCGCCGACGCGGTCAACGGCTATCTGTTCCAGCTGGCCAAGACCACGGTGCGGAAAAAGAATTTGATGGGCGTGTGGACCTCTTCACCCATGTTCGTCAACGACATGCGTGCGGTGTACTGGAAATAGCCGGACGACCGTAACAACTGCAAGACCTCAGGCGGCGGCGCCCCAGCCATTTGGGGCCCGCCGCTTTTTTATGAAGGAACCGCACATGAGTATCGAAATGCGTAATGCCGTTGCCAGTGACGAGGCGCGCTGTATCGAATTAATGTCCGAGTTGAAAGCCGCGACCGGGTCACGGCCCGCCCTGCCGGTAGCGGATTCGTTTCGGCAATTGCTGACCAAGGAACGGGGAGAAATCATCCTCGCCATTGAAGGCACGGAGATCTTGGGCATGGCGACGGTCAGCTACAATCTGGCCATGCGCTACGGCGGTGAATACTGCCAACTGGAAGAACTGGTGGTAACGCCCAATGCACGGGGCAAGAACATCGGCGGTTTGCTGGTACAGCGCATTGTCGACAATGCCCGGGCACGCGGCTGCGCCGAAATGGGTCTGTATCTAGTTGAAACCACGGAAAAGAATCGACCGTTCTATGCCAAGTATGGCTTCAAGGTTGTCGGCACGGAATTGCGCCAGGACCTGACCGCCTAACTGCCGCATCATCCAGCTATTCCAAGAAAGGCAATACGGCCTCGCAGAACGCCTGCGGCTGTTGACGGAACATACTGTGGCTGGCGTCGGGAATTATCACCGTTCTGGCGTTCGGAACGTGCGCGGCCAGCGCCCGCAGGACAATCGGCAGCATGCCCGGCGTATCGGCACCGCCGACGAACAGGGTCGGCAGCGAAAGCGCCTCCGCTTCCGCCTTGGCAAAAGGTTGCCGCCCTTCGTTGACTTGGGCCAGCAGGGTATAGGCGTTATCCTCGCGCATTTGCCGCTCGGACGCGGGCAGGGTATCCCATGTGCCCGGCCCATTGATGCCGTCGATGAAAGAGCGCAGGCCGCCGTCTAGATCGCCGGCGGCAATTTTTTCCGATGCCTCCGCCACATGGGCCCGCGAACCCGCGGCGGGCGTTCCATCATCGGCGCCGTCGGGCAGCAGCGAATCTTCAAGCACGCCGCCTGGTTCGGCCAAAACCAGCTTGCGTAACAGTTCCGGGCGCTGCAACGCCAGGCGAAAGGCAAGATGGCCGCCCCTGGAATGGCCGATCAAATCCACCGGACCAAGGGCCAATGCCTCGATAAAAGCGATCGTATCTTCAACGTGCTGGGCCATGTTGAACTGGCCGCCTTGGCCGTCCCAATGCTCTGGAAAGTAATGATGCAGGCTGGGGATTATCAGCCGCCGCTTCGCCGACAGCGGCTTCAGGACCGATGACCAGGCCCGGAAGTCGTTGAGCGAGCCATGCACGCATACCAGCGGCGTACCTTGGCCGATCTCCAGATAGGACATATCGTAATCATTGACGCGTAGCGTTTTCATTCCGGCCAACCCTTGTTGCCTCGTTCAATCCAAACGATAGCACGTGGCCTAGAAACGCTCCAACAGGCGTTCGATATACTCCCGTTCCAGGCGGGCACGGGCGCGTTCGCCGGCGCGGCGGCGCAGCTCGTCCAGAATATGCCGGGCCCGGGCAAGTTCGGAATCATTGGGCACCATGACCCGGGAGGTATCCATGCCGCCGCCCTGGAAGGGCCGCCCGGCGGGATCTTCCTTGTTGCCGCTCATCTGCCCCTGGCCGTCCTCCTGGGCATTTTTCATCATCTCTTCCGCCAGTTCGCGGAAGCTGTTGGCCAGACCATCGATCGCCTGACGCTGGGCGGACAGCGCCTGGCCGCCCCGGCCCAGACGCAGGGCCTGCTGCGCCTCGCGCATGGCCCTGTCAACATCGCTCATGGCATCGGGGATCTCGCCAATACCCTGGCCCAGTCGGCGCATGACATCGCCCAGTTGCTGACGCAGGTTGCCCTGCTTGCCCGCGAGCCGACCCATGGCCTCGCGCTTGCCAGAGGTCCCGGGGCCGTTTTGGCCCTTGCCCTGCGGGCCGCCCTGACTGTCACCTTTCGCTTCACCTTGCTGCTTCTCCCAGGGCATGCGGCGGCGGCGCGGGGTCTGTTGATAGGTCTTGTCCATCAGATCCTGCTGCTTCTGCAACAGCTCGCCCAGGCGGCGCATGCCCTGTTCGCCCGCCCGGTTGCCCTGCTGCTGGGCCGTCGCGCGCTGGCCCTGGAGGTTTTCCAACATCTCCTGTAACTGGCGCAGCATCTCGCGGGCTGCGTCCTTGGCGCCCAGGCGGCTCAACTCCCTGATGCGGTCCATCATCTTTTGCAAATCCGCCGCATCGATATTGCGGGCGTTGGGATCGGGCGGTTGCGGGCCTTGTGCCTGGTCATTCTTTTGCGCCTGCTCGGCCAGGGCCCGGAGATATTTTTCCATGGCCCTTTGCAGCTCGTCCATCAGGCGTTCAATTTCCTCTTGCTCGGCGCCCTCCGCCAAGGCCGCCATCAGCGCATCCTGGGCCGCGCGCAAATCCCGCTCGGCCAGGGACATGCCGCCATCCTCGATGCGCAGGGCGACCTGCCATAACAGTGCCGCCACCTCGCGCAACGGCTCGTCACGGCTCAACTGCAGGCGCCGGGCCGCCGTCCACAGGGCCAGATAGGCGACCTGATCGTGAGCATAGGTTTCCGGACCGGATGAAATGGCGAATAGCGCCAGGGCGACAAGAAACCGCCGTTCCGGCAGGCGGCTCAAATCCCGCCGCTGCTCGATGATCGCCCGGGCCACGGGATGGCTGAATTGGCGTTCCGGCAGTTTCAGGCTGACCGCTTCCGAGCGCCCGACCTGGCCCTTTTCATCCCTGGCCAGGTAATGCAAGACAACATCCAGGCCGGCCCAGGGGTGCGGCGTCAAATCGAAGTAGCGGCTGTCCCTGGACTCCCGGGCGCCGGGCGGCGAGACCGTCAATTCCAGCCTGTGAACACCGTCGGCTTCATCCGGCGCCGCACCAGCATCCGTATTGGCAGCAGTATCGCCATCCGGATCGGCAAGGCGCAATCCGGCCCATGTGGCGGCCAGGCCGTAATCATCGGCGGCGTGATAGGACAGGCGCAGGGCCTGGCGCGGGGTCACCTTTGGCGCCTCGTCGGCACTAATGGTTGGCGGCTGATCGATGATGACCGCCAGGGGCCAATCCGCCAACGGCCGCTCGGCCGAGGCGATGCTCAGGCGCTGGCCGGCCTCGATGCTCTGGCTCAGCTCGAAATTGCGCGCGTCGATTTTCTGGAACGGCGTTACCGCACCGTCAATTGACAGCCGTGGCGTCGCGCCGCCGCCAAAGACCCGGGCCATCAAGGTGCTGCCCTGGGGCACCTGCAACGTCGCGGCACTTTGCGGATCCAGCTTGACGGGTGGCAGGGCGGTATAGCCAGGCGGGGTGAGCCAGGCTTCCAGCTCTGCCGCCACGCCCCCGCTGGTGCTGAAATCAGGCAGTAACGCGCCCCGTAAACGTTGCGGCGCCTCTGCCCCGCCGATAAACAGGCCCATGACGAGAAGCAAAAACACCCCCGACCGCAGGCCCCAAGGGTCGCCCTTTGGCAGGCCCGGCCGGGGCAGCCCGAGGCGCAGATTTCGCAGCTGCCGTTGCAAACGGTTTTGATGCGCGCGCCACAAGGCAAGGGCGCCGGCATCGTGGCTGTTGGCCAAATGATCCCGCAGGCTCCCCAGGGGCCGATGGCGCAGGCCGCTGTCGCGCTCCAGCCGGCGCAGGGCGGCGTCTTCTTCAGGAACGCGCCAGGACTTATAGCCGAGCCAGATAGCGGCGATCAAAAGTACCGCGAAAACAGCCAGCAACACGGCATGGCCCCAGGCCGGCAGTTGAGCCGGCAGCTGCAACAGAGCCAGCGCACCGAACAGACCAATCACGCAGATCAAAGGCAACAGGGCCCGCCACAAAATCTCCCAGAACAGCACCAACCGCGCTAAGGCGAATAGGTAGTCGATGCGGTCCGGTGTCCTCATATGGCTATTCCAGGGTCGCCGCCAGCCAGGGCGGTGTTTTGTCCAGAGCCAAAAGATCGTCGATGCTTTGCCGCGGCCGAATGACGGCGAACTGATCACCGTGCACCAGTACTTCCGGCACCAGGGGGCGGCTGTTGTAGGTGGAGGCCATGACCGCACCATACGCCCCTGCGCTGCGAACTGCGATCAAATCATTGGGAGCGAGCGGCGGCATGGGCCGGCCCTTGGCCAGTGTATCGCCGGACTCGCAGATCGGCCCAACCACATCCGCCGCCGTCAAGGCCGCGCCAGACGCGGCCTCGCGCACGGGCACGATGTCATGCCAGCTGTCATACATGGCCGGGCGGATCAAATCGTTCATGGCCGCATCGATGATGATAAAGCGGCGGCCTTCGTGCTTTTCATGGATCACGCCGGCGACCAGAATGCCCGCGTTACCCACCAGCACGCGGCCCGGCTCCAACACCAGATCAAGCTGCCTGTTGGCCGTCAGACGCTTGACCATGCTGCCGTATTCCGCCGGCGGTGGCGGCGTTTCACCGCCATAAGGTATGCCCAGGCCACCGCCCAGATTACAGCGGCGAATGTCATGGCCGGCGGCGCGCAACTGGTCGATCAGTTTCAGGGCGCGGTCAAAGGATTCCTCGAACGGCGCCAGGTCGGTAATTTGCGAACCGATATGCACGGCGACGCCCAGCATGGCCAGGCCGGGCAGGCTGGCGCCCAGGTCGAAGATTTCCATGGCACGGTCGATGGGTATGCCGAATTTGTTCTGCTTGCGCCCGGTGGTGATTTTCTCGTGCGTGCCCGCGTCCACGTCCGGATTAACCCGGACGGAGACCGGCGCCAGCTTGCCCATTTCAGCGGCAACGGCGCTCAACAGCCGCAATTCCGGCTCACTTTCCACGTTGAACTGATAGATGCCCGCGCGCAGAGCCTGGGCCAGCTCGTCCCGTGTCTTGCCGGGCCCGGCGAAAACAATGCTGTCAGGGTCGGCGCCCGCCGTCAGGGCACGGTGCAATTCGCCGCCCGAAATAACGTCGGCGCCCGCGCCCAATTCGACAAATGTACGGATCACCGCCTGATTGGAATTGGCCTTCACCGCATAGCAAATGCGCGCGCCGGTACCCTCCAACGAACCGGCCAGGACCTGGTAATGCCGGGTCATGGTCGCGGTCGAATAGCAATAGAACGGCGTGCCGACGGCGGCGGCAATGTCGGGGACAGGGACGTCCTCGGCATGCAAGACCCCATCGCGATATTGAAAATGATCCATGGCCCTATTGCCCCGCCTTTTTCTTTTTCAGTTTTGCCGGATCGATCTTCATGCCAGTACTGCCGTCGGGACGCTTGGGCGGGCCTTTCTTGCCGCAGGCGGCGAGGATCGCCAACAGCGGCGCCGCCAGCGCCAAACGCAGCACTGTCCGGCGCCGGATCATAACCGTGCCCGCGCCGCGGCAATGGCCGCGCGCACCTGGGACGGCGCGGTGCCGCCATGGCTGACCCGCGAGGCGACGGAATTGCGGACGCCCAGTACTTCGAATACCGCCTCGGTAATGCCGCCTTCAACCGCTTGCATATCGGCCAGGGACAGGCCATCCAGATCGACGCCCTGTTCCTCGGCCTGCTTGACCAAAGTGCCGGTGACGTGGTGCGCCCGGCGGAACGGCAGCCCCAGTTCGCGGACCAGCCAATCCGCCAGATCCGTGGCGGTGGTGAAGCCTTGCCCGGCCGCCGCTTCCATGACCGCCCCGTTGACGGTCAGATCGCCCAGCATGCCGGTCATCGCCGGCACGGTCAGGGTCAGGGTATCGGCCACTTCGAATACCGGTTCCTTGTCTTCCTGCATGTCCTTGGAATAGGTCATGGGTAGGCCCTTCATGACCACCAGCAGGGCATTCAGATCACCGATCACCCGGCCGGCCTTGGCCCGGACCAATTCGGCGGCATCTGGATTGCGCTTTTGCGGCATGATCGAGGAGCCGGTGGTGAAGCCGTCACCCAACGAGATGAAATTGAACTGCGCCGAGGCCCAGTTGACCAGTTCCTCGGCCAGGCGCGATAGATGCACCGACAGGATCGAGGCGGCGGCCAGATATTCCATGGCGAAATCCCGCGCCGCCACCGCGTCCATGGAATTGGCGGCGGGCCGCTCGAAACCAAGCGCCTTGGCCGTTGCCTCCCGGTCGATTGGAAACGAGGTTCCGGCCAGGGCGGCGGCACCCAGGGGGCTTTCATTCAAGCGCCGCCGGCAATCGCTGAAACGGCCTCTGTCGCGGCCCAGCATTTCCACATAGGCCATCAGATGGTGGCCAAAGGTCACCGGCTGGGCCGCCTGTAGATGGGTGAAGCCGGGCATCACCGTATCCGCGTGCTCCTCCGCCCGGTCCAGCAAGGCCACGATTAGTTCCCGCAGGGCCGGGTCCAGGGCATCGATCTCGTCCCGCAGCCAAAGCCGGAAATCCGTCGCGACCTGATCGTTGCGCGAGCGCGCGGTGTGCAGCCGGCCCGCCGGCTCGCCGATCAGCTCGCTCAACCTGGCTTCCACGTGCATGTGGATGTCTTCCTTGACCGGATCGTATTCGAAGGTACCCGCCGCGATCTCGGCCTCGACCTGATCAAGGCCTTTCAAGATCGCGTTACCGTCGGCCTCGTTCAGGATGCCTTGCGCCATCAACATGCTACAATGGGCCCGGCTGCCGGCGATATCCTGGCGGTAGAAACGCCTGTCGAAATAGATCGAGGCGTTGATCCGCTGCATGATATCCGACGCGCCACCGGCGAAACGCCCGCCCCACAGGGCATTGGCGCCGGTTTGCTTGCCGTCCGGCTGTTCGCCATCAGGTGTTTGGTCGGTCATCTTATTACTCCCGCCCCCCGAGGAGGCCATGGTCCAGTTTCGATCCGTATACCTGATCCCGTTTGCCGCCACCATGAGCATTTTTCTGGCTCTGACAATGCCCCATGCGGGCCATGCCGCCGGTCTGTCCCAACACGCTGTTGGCACAATGGCGAACTTTAACGCTTCGCCCGAGTTGCCGCCAGCGCCGGCCATAACGTTTCGCGACGAAAAGGGCGAAAAACATAGCCTGGCGGATTTCGCGGGCAAGGTGGTGTTGATCAACTTCTGGGCCACCTGGTGCGGTCCCTGCCGCCGGGAAATGGCCGATCTGGACCATTTGCAAAAACAGATCGGCGGCCCTGAATTCAGCGTTCTGGCGATCTCGTCGGACCGCAAGGGCATGGCGGTGGTGCGGAAATTCTACAACGAGAACAAAATCCGCTATCTGGATGTCTGGATCGACAAGACCACCAAGGCGCAGCGGGCCTTTGGCGCTTATGGCCTGCCCACGTCGGTACTGATCAATGGCCAGGGCCGTGAGGTTGGCCGTTTGGTGGGACCGGCGGAATGGGCCAGCGACGAGGCTGTATCCCTGATCAAGGCGGTTATCGCCCGTGACAAAAACTGATGCGGATTTGCCAAATTCTCTCGTTAGGTTAAGTTGGCGGCGGAATTTGGGGAGTAGCATACATGACGATCGATACGGAGTTCTTTGCCGAGCACGGCTTTATTCTGGTGCCGGGGGTGTTATCGCCTGAAAAACTGCGCGCCGCGCAGGCCGAAACCGACCGCATCGTACAGGCCGCCGCCGGCGTGCAGGATCACGACGCGATCTATGATCTGGAGGCGAGCCACCGGCCCAACGCGCCGCGTGTCCGTCGTATCAAGACGCCGCATCTGCATTTCCCTGCCTTCGAGGAACTGGTCCGCGACCCGGATGTCACCGCGCCCGTGGCCGCCCTGATCGGCGAAAATATCCGCCTGTACGGCGGCAAGATCAACATCAAGGCCGCCGGCTACGGCGCGCCGGTGGAATGGCACCAGGACTGGGCGTTTTACCCGCATACCAACGACGACGTGCTGACGGTCGCCATCCTGCTTGACGACATGGACGCCGACAATGGCTCGTTGGGCATCATGGCCGGCAGTCACAAGGGGCCCATATTCGACCACCATGCCGACGGCGCCTTTTGCGGCGCCCTGGACCTTGACGCCAACGAAATGGACTTTTCCCAGGCCGCGCAAATGACCGGCAAGGCCGGGGATATGCTGATCTTTCATTCCCGAGCGGTGCATGGCTCGCCCGCCAACCGCTCGAACCGGCAAAGACGCCTGATGATCTGGGAGATGACAGCCGCCGATGCCTGGCCCCTGGCTGGACTGCGCGATGGTTACGAGGAATTCGAGCGCTGGGTGATCCGGGGAGAAGGCAGCCTAGTGCCGCGTCTGGAAGACGTGCCGGTGCGCATGCCGTATCCCTTGGCCACCCATGGCGGCTCGATCTATGAAAACCAGCGTGGCATGGAGCGGCAGTATTTCGAACATGTGGGTGCCGCCGGCGGCGACGACTAAGACTCCGGCACTCTAGGAATCTGGCACTCCGGCACCAATATTGATGAAGCGGTGTTGTTCGGCAGCGGCGAGCTGTTGAAACCGATCGGCTGACGGCGGCGGGTTATTGCTGTCGAACATGCCGAACACATTCAGCATCTGCGGTGGACGTCCCTCCCCATTGGGCCGCAGGGGCAGGCTTAGGATTTCCACCGGCCGGTTATTCCGGTCAGCAAAGGCTATCTCCCAGATCCAAATGGCGCCACAGGGCTGTGTCGCGGTACGCATCGTACGTGTGCCACGCGCGGCGCGGTTCTCGGGCTTCGTCAACTCAAGCAAATTGCGACCTGTCAGTTCGACTCCCATGAGCTCGCGGATCATGGTGCCGGCCAGGCGAAAGCTGATCTCGGTCTCGGAAAAAACGTCAACCAGGGTAATCCAGGGCAGAATTGCGGTGATATCCTCAAGGCGCATGTCAGACCGCTGGGGCATAAGTTTTCCGTCACGCCAGGTGGGCCAGGCCGCCGCCAGAATCTGACAATTCTTAGTTTCGGGTTTCAGATCATTCAAATCCATGACCATTTCCGGTCAATGATAAAACCGCAATAGGCGCATAGAGACATTTAGATTTCGTCAAGTCAAAGCCAAGTTCAATTCGGCGACTACGGATTGATGGCGAAAAGTTGAACGGTAGGTTACCGCGAAATCTCTTATATTTTTCCCATCAGCCTGATCCGGAATAGCTAATGGGGAAAACCATGATGGCCAGAAACACTTACCTGACGGCGCTGGCGTTGGCCGCGGCCTTGCTTTTCGCGGCACCGGCAAGCGCGAAGGAAGCGATCTACAGCAATTGGCTGGGTCAGGCCATCGGCGGCTATGACACGGTGGCCTATTTCACCGCGGGCAAGCCGGTGGAAGGCAACGGCGACTTCACCGCCAAATGGAAGGGCGCCAACTGGCGCTTCGCCTCGGCCGTCAACCGGGATATGTTCATCGCCATGCCGGAGAAATACGCCCCGAAATATGGTGGCTATTGCGCCTATGCGGTGGCGAATAACACAACCGCCAAGATCGACCCCACCGCCTGGGCCATCGTGGACGGCAAGCTGTATTTGAACTATTCCCATGATATTCAGAAAACCTGGACGGCGGACCAGGATGCCTTTATCGCCGCCGCCGACAAGAACTGGCCCAGCGTGTTACAATAGGTGTTTTGCAATAGGCGTACTGCAATACCTGTCTGCTATTGAGGCGCCAAGGGCAGTTCGAGGCAGGCCGATAGGCCGCCCAACTCGGAGTCATGCAAGCTTAAAAGGCCCTGATAAAGCCCGGCAATGTCCGCCACGATAGCCAGACCCAGGCCCGTACCCGGTTTGCTTTCATCCAGGCGCCCGCCCCGCGCCATGACCTCCTCCCGGCGCTCCGGCGGCAGGCCAGGGCCATCGTCATCAATGCTCAAATGTATTTTCGTATCGGAGGCGTGCATCCCAACCCGCACCCTGCCCCGAGCCCATTGACAGGCGTTGTCCATAAGATTGCCCAGCATCTCTTGCAGATCCTCACGCTCGCCTGCGAAAGCCAGGTCCGGTCCGGCATCAATGCTGATCTCCACGCCACGTCCGGCATGCAGCCGGGTCAGGACCCTGGCCAATTCCTCCAGCACCGGGCGAACCGGGCAATGGGCGCCCAGGACGCCGGCGGCGGCGGCGGTGCGGGCGCGGGCGAGATGGCGGTCGACCTGGCGGCGCATCTCGACCACTTGGCGCCGGACCTGGGCGCCTAATTCACCTCCATCGCCATCGGCTTCATTGGCCAGCACCGCCAGGGGGGTCTTCAGCGCGTGGGCCAGATCGCCGGCATGGGACCGTGCCCGGTCGATGACGGCGGCCTGGTGGCCCAACAGGGTATCAATTTCGTCCGCCAGGGGTTGAATTTCGCTGGGAAACGCGCGCTCCAGTGTCTCCGTCCGCCCGGCCCGGATCGCGGCCAGGGCACGGCCAATATGGGCCAGGGGGCGCAGGCCAATCTGCACTTGCAACACCATCGCCGCGATCAGACCCAGACCCAGAATGATCAGCGCCGCCGCCAACAAGCGGTCAAAGCGGTCAATATCGGCCTGACCTGCGGCACCGTCACCGGCCAGTTGGAACAGGAACACGCCCCCATCCTCGTCCTGGGCTTGATCCACGGTCAGGTGCCGCGCTGCCAACCGCAGAGGCTTGCCATTGGGGCCGACAAAATTCTCGAATATTGTTCCGGATCCGGTTTTAGTCGCCTTAGGCAACGTCGCATCCCATAGGGAGCGGGAACGCAACACGGGGCCGTCAGAGTCTGAAATCTGCCAATACCAACCCGACAACGGTTGTTGGAAGCGCGGGTCCGGCAAGGGCCGGCGCAGGCTGGGCACGCCCTTGGCGTCCCATTCGCTGGCCGCCATGACGCCCTCCAATTGCGCCGTCAGCCGTTCATCGAAGCCGCGCCGGACCTGATCCGCGAACAAGGCGGACAACATGGCCCAGGCCGCGATCAGGGCCACGGCGCACCATAGCGCCGCCATGGCGATCAGACGCAGGCGAAGGGAGCGGACCTTAATCTTCATCGCCGGCGCGATCCGGGTTGTCTGGGTCGGATAGGCGATAGCCCAGGCCGCGCACGGTCTCGATCAGATCGGCCCGGGTCTTGCGCCGCAGACGCCCGATAAAGACCTCTATGGTATTGGAATCCTTGTCAAAATCCTGATCATAGAGATGCTCCACCAGCTCCGTGCGGGAAATGACCTTGCCTTGGTGGTGCATCATGTATGACAGCAGACGGAATTCCAGGGCGGTCAGGGTGACGGCCTGGCCATCCAGGCTGATTTTCGAGGCGGCGATATCAAGGCGCAGGGGCCCGCATTCCAGTTCATTGCTGGCATGCCCCGCCGCCCGGCGCAGCAGGGCCCTGATACGGGCCAGCAGCTCTTCCATATGGAACGGCTTGGCCAGATAGTCATCGGCGCCCGCATCGATACCGGAAACCTTGTCGGACCAGCGGTCCCGCGCGGTCAGGATCAGCACCGGCATATCCCGGCCATCCCGACGCCAACGCTGTAGCACGGTGATACCGTCCATCGCCGGCAGGCCCAGATCCAGCACCACGGCATCATAGGGCTCGGTATCGCCCAGAAAATGGCCTTCCTCGCCGTCATGGGCCACATCCACCGCATGGCCGGCATCACCCAGCGCGGCCAGTAGCTGCCGGGCCAGATCCTTGTCGTCTTCAACCACCAGCAACCGCATTGCTAACGCCTCCTGCTTTGCAGCACCCGGCCTGATTGCGCATCAACGGTCAGACGGTGAACCTGATCGCCGGGCGCCAGCAGTTTCAGGCGGTAAATCCAGCGTCCTTGCCGGTTCCGGGCCAAATCCGCGTCCAGCAAACGGCCCGGATAGCGCCGGCCCAGGCGCCGCATTATCTGTTGCAGGGGCAGTACATTGCCGGCGCTGACCGCGTCGCGGGCCCGGTTTTGCTCGCTGTCGCGGCCCTTGCGCCGGTCCTGTTTCGCCAGCAGCAAGCCGTGGTTGTGTATCCAGGGCGCGGCCTGCGCCAGCGACGGCGGCCACGGCCGCTGCTTCGCCCACGCCGCCGTAGGCGCAGCCAAAGTGGCGGTCAGGAGCAACATTATGCCGAGAATTCCACGAAGCATATCTGATACTACCCCAGACCACCTGAACCGTGGGTGAACGAATTGCGGCCCAAATTTGGACCCGATAATATTGACTTCCGGGGCCTGGGACGGGTATCTGCAAGGCAGCGGGCGGCTTTCAGGCTCCCACGGCTCCTTTTATTCAACAACGGCGGACCGATCAGGCATGGCGTCCTATCAATACATCTACACGATGCGCGATCTGCGCAAGGTTTTCCCCGGCGGCCGGGAGGTTCTCAAGGACATCACCCTGGCCTTTTTCCCCGGCGCAAAAATTGGCGTTATCGGCGGCAACGGTGCTGGTAAATCTACCCTGTTGCGGATCATGGCCGGCCTGGAAACCGAGTTTACCGGCGAAGCCTGGGCCGCCGAGGGCGTCCGCGTCGGTTTGTTGAGCCAGGAACCGGAACTGGACCCCGAAAAGGACGTGCTGGGCAACGTCACCGACGGCGTCCGCGACACCAAGGATTTGCTGGACCGATTCGAGGAAGTCAGCGCCCGCTTTGCCGAGGAACTGACTGACGACGAGATGAACGCCCTGATCGAGGAACAGGGCGAACTGCAGGAAAAAATCGATGCGGCGGACGCCTGGGATTTGGACCGCCAACTCGACATCGCCATGGATGCCCTGCGCTGCCCACCAGGTGATGCGGACGTCACCAAACTATCGGGCGGCGAGCGGCGCCGGGTGGCGCTGTGCCGGTTGCTGTTGGAAAAACCGGATCTGTTGCTGCTGGACGAACCGACCAACCATCTGGATGCGGAATCCGTGGCCTGGTTGGAGCGGCATTTAGACGATTATACCGGCACCGTGGTGGCGATCACCCATGACCGCTATTTCCTGGACAACGTGGCCGGCTGGATCCTGGAATTGGACCGGGGCCGGGGCATCCCTTACGAGGGCAATTATTCCGGTTGGCTGGTGCAAAAACAAGAACGCCTGGAACAGGAAGGCAAGCAGGAAGAAGCCCGGCAACGCAGCCTGGCGACGGAGCTGGAATGGATTCAGCAATCGCCCCGCGCGCGCCAAGCCAAGAGCAAGGCCCGCATTCGGGCCTACGAGGAGCTGCTGGCCCAGGACATCGACGCCCAAGCCAAGCGGGCGCAGATCGTCATCCCGCCGGGGCCGCGCCTGGGCGATCTGGTTATCGAGGCCCAGGGCCTGGAAAAAGCCTATGGCGAGCGTCTGTTGATCGACGGGCTGGATTTCAAACTACCCCCCGGCGGTATCGTCGGGGTGATTGGCCCCAACGGCGCGGGTAAGACAACCCTATTCCGCATGCTGGTCGGCGAGGAGACGCCGGATCAGGGCAGCCTGCGGGTCGGCGACACGGTGGCGCTGGGTTATGTGGACCAGTCCCGCGATGCCTTGGCCGGTGAGGCCACGGTCTGGCAGGAGGTCTCGGGCGGCGCGGAGGAGATCGAGCTGGGCAAGCGCAGCGTCAACAGCCGGGCCTATTGCACCTGGTTCGGCTTTCGCGGTCCGGACCAGCAAAAGCCCGTGGGACAGTTATCGGGCGGCGAACGCAACCGGGTGCATCTGGCCAAGATGTTGAAGTCCGGCGCCAACCTGATCCTGCTTGATGAGCCGACCAACGATCTGGACGTGGATACCCTGCGCGCGTTGGAGGAGGCTTTGTTGAATTTCGCCGGCTGCGCCATGGTGATCAGTCATGACCGCTGGTTCCTGGACCGCATCGCCACCCACATCCTGGCCTTTGAAGGCGACAGCCACGTAGAATGGTTCGAAGGCAACTACGAGGCCTACGAGGAAGACCGCAAACGCCGCCTAGGCCACGACGCCGATCAGCCCCACCGGATCAGATACAAACCTATATCGCGTTGATGCGATGGGGGCACCTTCGAAGCTCCTCGAGCCCGCTTTTGACCCGGAGCGGTCATTCTGGCAGACCAGCTTTTCGCATGGCATCCAAGAACCGCTGAGTGTCATCGTCACCCTTGTGAAGAAATAGGCGCGGCAGATGGCGTACGCCCAGTTTCGGCGCAAGCCTGAGAATTTTTCGAATTTCCTCGTGTACTTCGCTGGCACGACCCTTCCGTTGCAGAATATAGGCGCGGTAAAGGTGCGATTGCAGGTGGTTTGGATCGGTCTTGATAATGCTGTCTGAAATTTCCAGCGCTTGATCGAGTTCGCCTTGCAACATCAAGGCACGGCATAAGCCGTTGTGATACCAGTTCGGCGCGAAGGGATTGAGCGACATCGCCGCTCGGTAATGTTCGGCTGCTTCGACGTAGAGCCCGGCATGCAAAACTGCAAAAGCAAGGAAGGCGCGAATGTCTGCGTTGCCTGGATGGTGCTTGCAGCCGCGTTCTGCAATCGCAATGGCCTCGTCATAGCGGCCAACAGCATCTGCGACGATCACGCTCAAACCGATGCCCAGGGCCAATGTATCGTCCAAAGCCAACGCCTGATTCGCTAATTCCTCGGCCTTGGCGAACTTCGCCTCGCTGTCGCCGGTGAAGCCCAAGCGGCCGTCCCACCAATGTGTGAAACCCAACGTCGCCCATGCTTGCGCGTAGTTCGGATCCAATGCGACAGCCGTCTCGGCCGCCGCCCGGGCCTCAAGATAGTCCGAAGTGTTGAAGCGATATTGCAGTTCGTTCGCCCGGACGCAATGTTGCCATGCCTCAATATTATTAGTGCCGCGCGACCAGACCGCAGCAAGTTCTCCATCGGTAAGGTTGACCCGAAGCGCGGTAACAATTTCCTTGGTAATATCGTCTTGAATATCAAATATGTCGTCTACCGAGCGGTCGAAACGTTCCGCCCATATATGGCTGCCATCGCTGGCATCTATGAGCTGCGCTGTTATTCGCAATCGGTTGCCGCCACGCCTGATACTCCCTTCGAGAACAAAGCGAACGCCTAGTTCACTAGCGACTTGGCGCAGGTCGAGCGCTTTGCCCTTGTAAGCAAAAGCGGAATTGCGTGCGATGACGCGCATCCGAGAAATTTTCGAGAGCGCGGTAATAATTTCCTCTGTGAGGCCGTCCGCGAAATAGTCCTGTTCCGGGTCACCGGACATGTTGTCGAATGGCAGCACTGCGACGGAAGGATTATCCGGCAGCGCGACTGGTTCGGTCGCCCTCACGGAAGTCAACGCCGTCGAAAACGTTGACCAACGCCAGACGCTAACAGGTCGTGCGATGTTCTTCAGTGTTTGTTCGCCGGCGTCATCGAACGGTGCGTCGAGCCGGTCTTGCACATCCTCATAAACACGCCGCGAAATGGCGATGCCGCCGGGCTCCGCGATTTCCTGTAGGCGGGCAGCGATATTCACGCCGTCGCCATGGATATCCTCGCCTTCAATGATGATGTCGCCGAGATTGATACCAATACGAAACGTGATGCGCTGGCCCTCATCGACCCCTTCGTTACGCTCCGCCATGCCCTGCTGAACTTCGATCACGCATTGGGTGGCGTTGACCACGGACGTGAATTCCAGGAGCAAGCCATCGCCCATAGTCTTGACGATGCGACCGCCGTATTCAGCGATCTTGGGATCGATGAATTCATTTCGGTGGGCACGCAGGGCATCGAGCGTGCCGGTCTCGTCCACGCCTATAAGGCGTGAATAGCCAACCACGTCAGCCGATACGATGGCCGCCAACCTGCGTTGTGTGCCCTCTCCCATGGGGGGAGTGTAGCGGCGCGTTCTCGTTAAATCTATGTACGTTGACGAGACGGCCCGGGTGTCACCTGTTGGCGCCTGGCAGTTAAATCCTGTTACTTCACTTTTGACGCATCAAGTACAAACCAATATCCCGTTGATGCAGTGGGGGCGCCCCCGATGCTCCTTGTGTCTGCTTTTGACCCGGAGCAGCCTCATAGGGGGTTGTCATATAAATATCCAATAACGTTCTAATCCGCGTTTGCTCATTGGCCGGGAAGTTTGGGGAGCGTTATGTTCCAATGCTCCTCGTAATCAAGTTAGACTAGATCGAACGATATCGGACGCAATCGAAGCAAGGCATGCAGGTAGAGGCATTAAATCTACGCGAGGTCGTGGTTTATCTGGCTGCCGCCGGAGTCATAGTGCCATTGGTTCGCCGTCTAAGGGTCAGCCCGGTTTTTGGCTTCTTGGTTGTGGGCATAGTCATCGGGCCACACGGTCTTGCGCGTTTCTCGGAATCCTTGCCATGGTTGACCTATGCCGTGATCACCGACCTGGCGGGCGTGCGCCTGCTGGCGGAATTGGGTGTCGTGTTTCTGTTGTTTATGATTGGCCTCGAGTTATCGCTGGATAGGCTATGGGCAATGCGGCTGCGCGTTTTCGGGTTGGGCGGCGCGCAAGTCATCGTCACTGGTGCGGTGATCGGGGTCATCGCCTCGCTTTTTGATAATAGCCTGGCCGCCGCTATCGTACTCGGTTGCGCTTTTGCACTGTCATCGACCGCGATCGTCATGCAGCTGTTATCCGAGAACCGCCGACTGGGTACAGCGACGGGCCGCACCAGCTTTGCTATTTTGTTGTGTCAGGATCTTGCGGTACTGCCGATCCTTTTCCTGGTCGGCGCTTTTGCCGCCCAAGATGACACACCCGTCGCGCTCGCTTTTGTCTGGGCCATTGGTCAGGCACTTCTGGCAATCGTCGCGATTTTGGCCATCGGGCGGCTGGTTATCAGACCGGCATTCCGCTTTGTCGGCAGCACGGCAAGCCGCGAGATGTTTCTTGCCTTTGTCCTTCTGATCATTGTCGGGACGGCGCTGGCCACCGAACAAGTCGGTCTGTCGATGGCGTTGGGCGCTTTCCTCGCCGGGCTGTTGTTTGCCGAAACCGAGTACCGGCACGAGATCGAGGTCGACATAGAGCCATTCAAGGGCCTGCTACTTGGTTTGTTTTTCGTCTCCGTGGGCATGAGCATCGATATCTCGCAGGTTACCGCTAAACCCTTGTGGTTGATGGCTTCGGTTGTCGGGCTCTACCTGATCAAGAGCCCGATCATTTACCTCTTGGCGCGATGGTTCGGGGACGCCCGTCCGGTCGCCCTGGAAGCTGGCCTTCTGTTGGGTCAAGGTGGCGAGTTCGCTTTTGTTGTCATTGGCATGGCTTATGGTCTCGGGTTGATGCCCAACGAGACCGCACAGTTCATGTTGATCGTCGCTAGCTTGACGATGATCGCAACACCGGGGGTGGCCTATATCGCCCGTAAGATAGCGCGCTCCGTCGAGGTCCGGGAAGCAGAGGATGGCCAGCGTGACAGCGATATACCGGTCGGTCTTTCCGGGCACGTCATCATCGTCGGCTATGGCCGTGTCGGCCAGATGCTTGGCTCGGTACTCGAGGGCCAAGAGTTGCCTCATATTGGACTGGATATCGATGCGGAACTCGTTGCACGCTTTCGCGATGACGGTGCCAGCATCTTCTTTGGCGATGCGAGCCGACCCGACATACTGCGCAAGACCGGCATAGCTTCAGCCGCGGCATTGGTGGTCACCATGGACAGTCCGCATGATGCGGAACGGGTGGTCGAGACGGCACGGCGGAACTGGCCGGAACTCGTCATCTATGCCCGCGCTCGCGACCGCGTGCATTCGGCACGGCTCATCGCATGCGGCGCAAGCCACGCGATTCCCGAGACCATTGAGGCGAGTTTGCAGCTTGGGGAAATGGTATTGATGGGCGTTGGGCTTCCCGACCAAACCGCCCGTCGCGTTATCGAGGCCCGCCGGCAAGCCGAACAGGCAATCATCGACGAAACCGAGTAAGGTGCGGCTTTTTTCGGGATTATATCGATGCTTGAATGTCGGCTTGTGATGTCGCGGACGGCTCCCACCGCTATTTAGCGCAATGCATTAGGAAATCCAACGAGTCTGGTGTTGGCGCAAAACAGACTGTATCTGGAACTTCACTTTAGGCGCATCAGTTACAAGTCAATTTCGCGCGGTTAATGTGACGGGGACAATTTGGGCGTCTGCGACGCTCAAATTTTGACCCCGAGCCGTCATAGAGCCTAACCGGCGAACCATCAGATCATGGTGGTGAGGTTCAGTCACTGGCAATGGAAGGCAGGTCTGAAAGACTTGTTTGGCTATTCGACCGCGCCGTGACCTATGTCTACGTAGTCGAATTCATAAGCGGCTGCGTACTCGCTGATGTTGTCGCCGGCCCCCTGTGACGCTTTGGCGAGCACATCAACCGCTGCGTATATCTTCATCGGTTCTTGAGGCGTTGATGGATTGACCGGCAACATCAAGCCCCGGACGAGAACCTCCTGACCGCTGGGTCGAACCAGCTTCGAGAGGGCTACCGCGCCGCACGGAACAGACGCTATGTTCCATATGCGTTCTCTGCTGGTCGATCGACGCTCTTCGACAATCAGGTCGTTATAATTTTCGCCGACGAGGTCTCGGTCGGCTACCTCGTCATACCACGCTCCGGCCAGCCGGAAGATAGCTCGATCAGGGGATTGCACTTCAAGTACCGAGACGTATCCCAGCGCGCTGCCGAGGTCCTCCGCCTTGATGGCAACAACAGCCGGGACAAGGTCATCGCCGCGCCAACCCAACCAAGCATTCAGCAAGGCAAGTCTGTGTGGTGAGTCGCGCAACAGCTCGGCACATGACTCAAGATCAATCATGAATCCCGCCTCCATTGATAGCATAGAGGAACCTGGGCGCGCCTCAAACAACAACACGGGTTCGGTCTTTAGGCCGGTCGGTCCTCGGCATTTTGCTCGTTGAGCCAACGCACGGCATCAGGCAAAGCGCGGAACACACCCATGGTGAGGTTGAAACCATAGCCATCACTCGAGGCTTCGAACATGCGGGCGACCCTTTCGTAGTACGGGCTGTCCAACGTCACGGCTACAGTCGATTTTCTCAGACCACGCTTCTGCAGATGCCTGATCATTTCATCGAGGCCGGTCCTTGTCAGGACCGGTGCAAAGCCGACAACATCGATAATGATGAATATGCTGTCGAATTTATAACCATCCAGTATGCGCTTGACCGCATCGACCCAATCATGCTCCGTCGGCTGATTCAATGGCCGTAGATGAAGATATCGTACGGGGACATCTTCTTGCCATTGGTATCCGATTTTCCCCATTGATTTCATGATGCGTCTGTCGTGTTTCTCAATCAATGCATTGACGAGTTCAGATCAATGTGCATTCAGGCGTTGCAGCGTGCCTCCTTCGTCGCTGCCCACGAAGCGCAAATAGCTGGCCACATCAGCCGATACCATAGCTGTTAACCGACGTTGCGTTCCCGCCGCCATAGGGCAGAGTGTAGCTGCCATTGTCGAGGAATACCATGTGCTGGGTTGGCTAAGCCGCATGTCCGGTTTTGGCATAAAGTAGGCGGTAGCTGGAACTTCACTTTTGATCGTCCAAAACCTGCCGTACCTGTTGAGCCAGATCCCGGTTCTGAAATGGCTTGCTCATGAGGGCCACGCCTTCATCCAGCTGGCCACGATTATCGAGGACATCCCGCGTGTAGCCCGATGAATACAGCACGCCGGCCGCCGGATATCGTTCGCGAAAGGCATTGGCGACATCGCGCCCATTCATGCCTCGGGGCAGAATTACGTCGGTTAATAACAGATCGATCACGCAGTCGGTTTCCATGATCTCAAGCGCCGCCGGGCCGTCCTCCGCATCCAGGACGCCATAACCGAGACGGCCAAGTGCTTTCACAAGATAGCTCCGCATATCCTGGTCGTCTTCGACAACGAGGATCGTTTCGTTACCAGTCGGCCTGTCCTCCTCAGGGCCCTTTGCGGCACTCTCTTGAATTGTCGTTTCTTCAGCCCTCGGCAGATAGATCTTTACCGTGGTGCCTTCGCCTTCTTCACTGTAAATCGTAGCCTGCCCACCAGATTGCTTGGCGAAGCCAAAAACCATGCTCAAACCCAAGCCACTGCCCTTGCCGACGTCCTTGGTCGTGTAAAATGGCTCGAATACCCGGTCTGTCCGTCATCAAAACATTTGGGACATGTGATCCTGTTTCCAAAGGGAGGATC
>CAZPWJ010000058.1:0-30674 GCA_964590195.1 uncultured Rhodospirillaceae bacterium
TGGAAGCACCCTACATGAAGTGGGTGTCTGCGTTAACCGGATAGGCACGGAATATGGATCAAATGTAATGTTTGAATTAATCAGAAATTAGCTTCTTTCATGCTTATCTGAATATGCTGAAAGGCATGAAGCACCATTAACTTAAGTGTACAGAGGCGAGCCATGGCATCTGGCGACCAACCTGACGACGTAGAAGATCTGGAAACGGCCGGGCAGATACTTAATGTCGGCGATAAAATGGCCGAGTCCGTCGGCAGAATTGAAGAGATTCTGCAAACGGCGAATGTGGATGCGGATGCATACAGCAATGCCCTGGAAGCATTCAGCGGCGCCATCTCGCTTGATGACGGCAAGGAAGTTCAGGCCTTGATCGCCAAAATGATCATGCAAACCCAGGAAATGCAGCAGCAGAACAACAAATTGCGCGAGGAACTGGAGCGTTCATCCAGCGAGGTTCAAGAGCTGCGCGGCAGTCTTGAATCGGTTAAACGCGAAGCCATGACCGATGTGTTGACCGATATCGGAAACCGAAAATACTTCGATATCAAACTACGGGAGTTGACCGCCAAGGCCGTGGCGGAGGATGAACCGGTGTCTCTGTTGCTGTTCGATGTGGATCGTTTCAAGGTTTTCAACGATACCCACGGACATCAAGTCGGCGATCAGGTTTTGCGCCTGGTTGCCCGCACACTGAAGGAAAGCGTAAAGGGCCGTGATGTCGTCGCCCGTTATGGCGGCGAGGAATTCGCGGTTGTCCTATCGGGGGCAGGATTACGGGATGCGCTGAAAGTCGGTGACGGCATCCGCGCCTTGGTGGCCAAGCGCCGCATCGTCCGCAAGAGCACGGGCGAGGAAATGGCCGCAATCACCATATCCGCCGGTGTGGCACAATATTGCCCAGGCGAAGATCTGGAAGAGTTGATCGCGCGAAGTGATGCCGCCCTTTACAGAGCCAAGGATGCCGGCCGCAACCGCGTCCAGGCGGAGGTTATGCCCGGACGCGCCGCATAGATCTAACGCAAGTTATTTCCTTTGCACGGAGATCGTGCGTTTCGCGGGCTCGACGTCTTTGCGTTTAGGCAGATGCAAGGTCAACACACCGTCCTCGGCGGAGGCCTTGATGCCGCCCTCTTCAACATCCAGCGGTAATCTGAAGGTGCGCTGAAAGGCGCCGTAAGTCCGTTCGGAGAAGTAATAATTTTTATCTTCTTCCTCGTGGGAGGAGTGCTTGTGACCTTTCACGATCAGCATGTTGCCGTGCTGCTCAATGGTAATGTCCTCATCCTTGACGCCCGGCAGCTCCACCTCGACGATATAGGCATCGTTCGTGGCTGCCGCATCGGATGCGGGGCTGAAGTAATCCACGACCTTGTTGCCAAAGCGGCGCACGGGGTCCGCAATGCTCGGCCACCAATTGGATAGCGGTTGAGTGTGAGTTTCGACCATGACCCATCTCCAAGATTAGTTAGATCTAATGGTATGATATAAATGGGTGCGGGCGGTCGATGGAGCAACGGCCTGGGGCGTTGTGCCGCAGCCTACAGGGTGGATTTGTACAGGATAATTTGCCGTTCCAGAAACCGCCACTCGCCGTTTCGTTTTGCCAGGCGATCTTTGTAGATGCCGCGCAGGTGAATGGGCTTGTCATTCGCCTTGATATGGCAGTCCGCATCGAAATAGCATTCGGCGGTGGCTTGTGTGCCCAGGATTTCAATGCTCGGGCTGTGGATCAAGTGGCGCAGGCCAACAACCGGATCGCGCATCTTTTCGATCCATTGGCTGTAGCAGCCGCGTATTTCGGCAATGCCGTGGAACGTGCCGTCAAATTCCAACGTCGCATCGTCCCAAAACAGCGCGGCGATGGCATCGACGCCGTCTCTGTCCACGATATGACAATAGCGGGCGAGATGGTTTTGAATTCGCTCGTAATCCGTTGACGGCATGGCGCTATCCGCGCTCAGGCCCGGGCGTAGCTTTTCAGAATATCATCGACCACGCGTTCCAGATGGACCACTGTCGAACATGTCTTGGCGACATGACAGAAAGGCCGATAGCGTGGCATTTCGCTATCGCCCGTGCCCCAGAAAGTTTCCGGTTCCGGGTTCAGCCAAATGACGCTGCGGGAGCGGTCGTGGATTTGCCGCATGATATCAATGCGCGGGTCGGTGAAGTTGGAGCGGCCATCGCCCAGGATGATGACCGTGGTTTGCCGGTCCAGATCATCCATGAAGCCTTCTTCATAATCCATCAGGGCCTGGCCATAATCGGTGGAGCGGAAACCGATGGCGTTCATGATTTCCGGTATGGCCTGTTCCACGTCGTTGTTTTCCAGAATATCGCCGACACTGACCAGGCTGTCGGAAAAGGCATAGGCCTCCAGATGGGCAATCACTTCGTGCAGGGAATAGAGGAACAGCAGCAGGAACCGCGCGGCAGCCGCGACGGATTTGGAAACATCGCAGATAACGTGGATTTTTGGCCGCTCAATCTTAATCTGTTTCCATAGAACCTCGAACGGGATGCCGTCGTGGGGCATGTTCCGGCGCATGGTGCGCCGGATGTCCAATTGGCCGCGCTTGGTTTGTTTGCGCCGCCGGCTATAGCGAGATGCCAGGCGTTTCGCCATGCGGCGAACGATACGGTGCATGCGGTCGAAATCCCGGTGTTCCAGGTTCGACATGCGGGTTTCCATGAGGAATTCCTCGCGCAGGTTTTCACCGTTGGCGCGGGCATATAGCTCGTATTGCCGTTCCACATATTGCCGGGATTCATCCAGCAGATACCGCCGGCCCTGTTCCAGGCGGTTGGCCAGATCCTGGGCCGCTTCGCCGTCGCCGTCCTCATCGCCTTCGCCGCTGCGCCGCAGCGACGCAATCAGCCGTTCCAGATCACGCAGGCCCATGTCGTCGAGAATGCGCCGGGCGAAATAGCCCCGCTGCGAGAAAAAGCGGATTTCCGTCGCGCCAACCCGATTGGCGGATTGTTCCATGGCCGCCGCCAGTTCGCTGCCGTCGGCATCCATGACCATTTCGGCGAGGGGCACATTACCAAGCTGATCGGCGAAGTCCGCATCGCTCTCGGCGCTCTCGGGGGCCTGACTGCCGCCGTCTTCACCATCCTCGCCTTCATTGCGCTCGCTAAACTCGTCGCGCTGGAAAAACATCTCGAAGCATTCATCGAAACTGGCGACTTCTTCCGGTGTCTTGGCCAGGGCAACGCACAGGGCGTCCTTGAACAGCTGACGGTCACCATAGCCGACGACATCGACCGTTCGGTGGGCATCAATGCTTTCCGCCGGCGAGACGCGGATATCGGCGGCGCGCAGGGCGCGAAAGAAATTCTCAAGTGGTCGCTGCATAGCCTCGGTCTCCGTCCTGACGTGCCTTGCGGGTCAATTCGGCGATCTGCGGTCGTATTGCGTCGATATCCGTTTCGAACTTCAACAGCACATTCAGGGTGTCGCGCACCATGTCGGGGGCCAGATCATCGGCATGCAACAGCATCAGGACACGGGCCCAGTCCAGGGTCTCGGAAATGGAGGGCAGCTTTTTCAGATCCTGTTCGCGCAGCTGTTGCACGAAGGAAACCAGCTTGCGCCGCAGTTTGGCCTCGATATCCGGTACGCGGGCCGCGACGATCTGCTCTTCCAGCTTGGCGTCGGGCAGGGGGATATACAGATGCAAACAGCGCCGCTTCAGGGCATCGCCCATTTCACGCATATT
Organism: uncultured Rhodospirillaceae bacterium; assembly: GCA_964590195.1. Lineage (GTDB taxonomy): Bacteria > Pseudomonadota > Alphaproteobacteria. The sequence continues at coordinate 3,723 of CAZPWJ010000058.1, forward strand.
GTTCGAGGTCAGGAAGACCAGAGGCGGCACGGTGGATTTGACGGTGCCGATTTCCGGAATGGTGACCTGATAGGCGGAGAGGATTTCCAACAGAAACGCTTCGAATTCCTCGTCGGATTTATCGATCTCATCGATCAGCAGCACCGCGCCGTGTTTCTGGCGCAGGGCCTTCAACAGGGGGCGGGGTTCGAGGAATTCCTCGGAAAAGAACATATCGCCGAAGCCGTGCAGTTTCTGCATGGCCGCTTCCAGGCCCGGCGCATCGCCCAGCACATCGCCCATTTTATCTTTCAGGATCTGGGTATAGAGCAGCTGCTTGCCGTACTTCCATTCGTACAAGGCCTTGGATTCATCCAGACCTTCGTAACATTGCATGCGGATCAGCGGCAGGCCCAGCCAGGCCGCGCTGGCCAGTGCCAATTCGGTCTTGCCAACACCGGCGGAGCCTTCGACCAGGATCGGCTTGGTCAAATTTTCGGCCACGAAGATCGCGGTGGCGATCTGCCGGGAGGCGATATAGCCCTGATCGCCAAGCCCGGTGACGATGTTTTCCACGTTGTCGAATTTGGCTGCGCTGGGTTCTGTCATGGGTCTCTTTTCAATCACTTGATTTACGGTCTTCGTTTACGGTCTCGGCTTAAGGCGTCGCGGTCAAAAATCAACCACTCAACAATGTCTGTCCACGCTTTTGCGCCTGCAGGTCTCGTGCCGTGGCGGCAATGCCCAGGGATTTCACGAGGTCTCGATTGGCGATGGAAAGCGCGTCCGACACCTCTATATCCCACGTGTTGATGAATGCCTCAACCTCCCACTCCACCTTTCTGGCGGTTTCCCGTGCGGCGGCGGCCAGCAGCGACAGGGTTTCATCAACGTCATCGCGGCCACTATCCAGCAGCTCCGCCGCTCTCAGGGCGATTGCCGACAGTGCCTCGGGCATGGCGACCAGGCGGCCCAAGGTCAATTCTATATCAGCATCCAATGGTTTTTCCGCCGCTGCCCGGCACAACAGGCGAAAACGGTGGCGCATGGCACCCGCGGTCTTGGCCGCGCCCAAGGCATCCTCGACCCGGCGCATGGGCAGGGATATGGCGTTGAAGGCATCGCCAAGGGGGCCAAGGCGGTTGGCGGCGGGAATGCGCACATCCGTGAGCTTCAGGCCGCAATGGGGCGAGGGATGTAGGAAATCCACTTCCACCCCGGCGGTGATTTCCAAGCCTGCGCAGTCCTTTGGCACAATGAAGGTGGAGAAGGAACGCCGGCCATCGACTTCATCCGTGATCGCCAGCACCAAAAACAGATCCGCCAGGGGACCGTTGGTCAGGTAGGCCTTTTCGCCGTTCAGAATGACGTCGTCGCCGACAAATTCGGCGCGGGTCGAAAGCTTCTTTGGATGCGCGCCCGCGCCCGGCTCTGATATCGCCATGCAGGCTGTATGCCGGCCCTGGGCCATGCCCGGCAGGTATTGCTGCTTTTGCGCTTCAGTCCCAAGGCCCAGGATATGCAGACGCGCGTTCAGGGCCTGGCCCATCCAGGATATGGCCACGCCCTGATAGCCGCCAACGTCCGCCAGGGTTTCCAGGGCCGTGGCCAGGGCTCGGTAGTCTCCGCCCCGGCCGCCATACTGTTCCGGCAAACCAATCGCCATCAGGCCGGCATCTCCCATGGCGGCCCATAGATCAGTGGGAAAATCATGCCGTTCACCCAGGCCCTCGCGCACCGCGATTTGAGTTCGCGCAAATTCCGCGACTTCCTCTTTAAGCGCTGTCTGATCAAAGCTTCCCATGACGCCACTCCCTTACATCGTCTATACTGGACCCCAACATACCCCAAGCTTACCGTGGAGACAGCAAATGTATGAGTTTACGGATCGATGCAAAGATTATCTGGAGCGGGTCCAGAACTTCATGGACCGCAACGTTTATCCGGCGGAGCAGATCTATGCCGAGCAGACCCACGAGCACGCCACCCAGTGGGACGGTTTCCCGCCGATCCTGCAAGAGCTGAAGGCGAAGGCCAAGGCCGAGGGTTTGTGGAACATGTTCATCGCCGAGGAGAAATTCGGCCCTGGCCTTTCGAACTATGAATTCGCTCCGATCATGGAAATTCTGGGCCGCACGCCCATGGCACCGGAAGTCTTCAATTGCGCCGCGCCTGACGTGGGCAATATGGAGGTGCTGGCCCAATACGGCAACGAAGCCCAGCAGGAACGCTGGCTGACACCGTTGCTGGACGGTGAGATCCGCTCTGTCTTTTGCATGACGGAGCCGAATGTGGCCTCGTCCGATGCCACCAACATCGAAACCAGTATCGACCGGGATGGCGACGAATACGTCATCAACGGGCGTAAATGGTGGAGCAGCGGCATCGGCCACCCAAAGTGTGAGATCGCCATTGTCATGGGCAAGAACGATCCCAACGCCGAACGCCATAAACAACAATCCATGATCCTGGTGCCGACCAATACGCCGGGCCTGGAAGTGGTTCGCATGCTGCCCGTATTCGGCTACGAACATGCCCCGCACGGCCATGGCGAAGTGCTCTTCAAGGATGTTCGAGTGCCGGCCGCCAATATGCTGCTGGGCGAGGGGCGCGGTTTCGAGATCGCCCAGGGCCGACTGGGGCCTGGACGCATTCATCATTGCATGCGCCTGATCGGCAAGGCGGAGCGCGCCTTGGAAGAGATGATGCGCCGGGCCAAGGCGCGCGTTGCGTTCGGCAAGCCCTTGGCGGAGCGTGACACGGTGCGGGCCGATATCGCCAATTCCCGTTGCGAGATCGACCAGGCCCGCCTGCTGGTCCTGAATGCCGCCTGGAAAATGGACAAGGAAGGCAACAAGGGCGCGCGCAAGGAAATCGCCATGATCAAGGTGGTGGTGCCGCTGATGGCGCAAGGGGTCCTGGACCGGGCCATTCAGATCCACGGCGGCGGCGGCGTTTCCGATGATTTCGGTCTGGCCCACGCATTTTCCGAAGCGCGCTACCTGCGCATCGGTGACGGCCCGGATGAAGTTCACCGGGAGGCAATCGCCAAACTGGAATTGCGGTCGTTAAACTAGAAGCAGGCGAAAAAGCTGGGGCCCGGCCTTTGTACCGGGCTCCGGCGCCCTGATGCCTTGTGGTTAGTTAAGGCTGCTCTGGATCGTGGCCGAGCTTGATGTCATGGGTCGGCTGATATTTTCCCGATAGTCGGACGTGGAGCCCCACACCATGACAAAAGTGAATACATAGAGCACCAGGCCCATGGCCACCGAACTCCAAATCGCCAATTCGTTATTTTTTTTCATCGTCTTTCCTCGGGTGTAAGAGAGCATGCGAATTCCTGATATGCTCAGACACCGACTGGCCGAATAGCGCCAGTGCAAAAACATCAAGATCGTGAATAGCGTAATTTCTAATATATAGCCGTGTGACATGGGGTCGCGGACCCCGCGGGCACAAGCAATCTAGTTCGTGCCGTTGTCCGCCTGTATCTTACGCACCATATCCATTAAGATTTCCTTGTCGCCGGGGTTGTTGACCTGGATGGAAAAGCCCACGTCCGTAAGCACGCCTTCAAAGCGGTCAACGATCTTTTGCCCGATCTCCTCATAAGTGCCAACAACGGCGTAGGTATTCAGCACCTCGTCATCGATGAAGCCCGGCATTTCATCCCATTTTTGCGCCCTTGAAAGATGGCTTAACTTTTCCGCCAGCTCGCCCAGGCCGAATATATCAAAGGCTTTGCGGTAGGCCGGCGTCGAGGCATAGAACGACACCCGCGCGCGTACTTCCCTGATCCGGGCTTGCAGGCTGTCTTCATCGGGTGCCGTGGCGACCAGGGGTTTCATGGCGATGGCCATGGCGTTCGGATCACGCCCGGCGATGTCCGCGCCCTTGGCGAAGGCGGGTTTCATCACCTCCTGGATATATTTCGGCGTACAGACCGGATGCGGCCGCATGCCGTCGCCCACCTCGCCCGCGACCCGGCACATATAGGTGTTCAGGGCGGCCAGGTGAATGGGGATATGGGGATGCTCGATGGGGCCGGGATCAAACAGCGGCACCATCAGGTTCAGCTTGTAATGCTCGCTATCGAAATCCAGCGCCGTGCCGTTCTGCCAGCAATCCCAGACGGCCCGGACGGCACGGACATAATCGCGCATCCATGGTCCCATGGGGTGCGGCTCCAGCCCAAAGCGGCGCTTGATATGCCCGCGGACCTGGGGGCCGAGGCCCAGGGTGAAGCGCCCCGCCGACAGCCGCTGCAAATTCCACGCCGACATCGCTGTCACCGCCGGGCTGCGTGGAAAGGCGATGGCGACGGAGGTCGCCAGCGAGACCTTTTCGCTGGCCTGGGCGGCCAGGGCCAGCACCATGAAGGGATCTTCCTTGGTCTCGGTCGAGACAATACCGTCAAAGCCCAGGGTGTCGATCAGGGCGGCGCTATCGTATGCCTTGGTGATATCGATGGGCATCTCGGGGGCGCGTAGACCAGGGTCCGTCTTGCCCAACACTAGTTCCGTATAAACGCGCACAGGTCTCTCCTAATCGCCAAATATCTTGCGGACGGGCAGGGCGTAGGTCAGCATCAGGCTTTCCGTGCCGGGGTTCTTGTCGCCGATGGAGGCATTCGACATGTGCGAGAGCGCCAGGCCAAGGCGGGAGCGGTCGTCGAAACGGTAGGCGATCTCGAGCTGGCTGCGGAATTCCAGGTCATGGCCCAGGTCCTTGCCGTCGCCCTTGGCGTAGGCGCCGGGTGCGAAGCTGATGGTGCTGACCACGCGCTTGCCGAAAAACACATCCACCAGCACACCGGCATAACCATAGGCACCGCCGTCCGAGGTACCCATGACGCCCGCGAAGGGCTTGAAAATCCATAGCTTTATGTCGGAACGGTATTCCAACCGTCCCTCGGCCGCCGTCTGGTCCTTGCCGATATCAAAAGCGCCGGCACTGAAGGCAATGAAATCGGGATCGTCCGCCTGCGCAGGCTGCCCCAGCAACAGCACCATGGCCGCGCCGATCCAGGCAACATGATACAATTTCCGTAACCTCATACCGCGTCTCCTCCCACGTTTCGCGAGAGTTTAATGGAGCCTAGGCGCGGGGGGAAGCGTGCGGCGCGGCATTTTCCGCCGGGGATGTTATAAAGCCGCATGATTATCCGGTTATTTCTCGTTATCGCGTTATTTTATGCTGGCGGCGCCGTGGCCGGCCCGCTGGTCAAAAGCGGCCAGGGCAGGGTGGTGGACGTCGTTGACGGCGATACGCTGTATCTGGATGACGGCGTGCAGGTCCGTCTGGTGGGTATTCAGGCACCAAAATTGCCCCTGGGCCGGCGTAATTTCAAAACCTGGCCCCTGGCGCGGGAGGCCAAGCAGACGCTGGAGGCCTTGAGCCTGGGCCGGGTGGTGAAATTATCCTATGGCGGCCGCCGCACGGACCGTTACGGCCGCGCTCTGGCCCATCTGCACCGCGAGGATGGCGTTTGGATTCAGCAGGAATTGCTGCGCCTTGGAATGGCCCGGGTCTATAGCTTTCGCGACAACCGTGCCGTGGTGCCGGAGATGCTGGCTGCTGAACGTAGCGCCAGAACGGAGAAGGCGGGGATCTGGAACCATGGCTGGTACCGGGTCTGGCAACAGGAAGAGCTGCAGGGCGGTCTGGACGGATTTTTCCTGATCGAGGGCATTGTACTGAAATCGGCCCAGATACGGGGGCGGATCTATCTCAATTTCGGCCAGGACTGGCGCCAGGATTTCACCATCACCGTCTCGCCACGGGACCGCAAGCTGTTCGACCGGGCCGGTTTTGAGCATGCCGCCATGGTCGGCCGACGGGTCCGGGTGCGCGGCTGGCTAAAACATTTCAACGGCCCGTCGATCGAGGCCACCCATCCCGAACAGATTGAAGTTTTGAACCTGACCAATTGATCGCTACACTGGTCCTCTCAAAGGGGAGGGGCGGACATGAAAATTGCGATCATGGGGACGGGCGCCATGGGGGGCTATATCGGGGCCCGAATGGCCGAGGCGGGCGCCGATGTGACCTTTATCGCCCGTGGGGCGCATCTGGCCGCGATCCGCAGGGACGGCCTGAAAATGACCAGTCCCGAGGGCGATGTGCACGTCAATCCGGCTTCCGCCAGCGATGATCCAAAAGCGGTCGGGCCGGTCGATCTGATTTTTCTTGGCGTCAAACTTTACGATGTGGAAACCGCCGTCAGGGACCTGTTGCCCATGCTGGGCCCGGATACCGGCGTGGTCTCCCTGCAAAACGGCATCGATACGCCCGCGATCATATCCAAGATCGCGGGGCCGCAACACAATGTACCCGGTGTCGCGTTTATCAACGGCGAGATCGCCGCGCCCGGCGTGATCCAGCACAACGCCATGAATGGCCTGGTTGCCGGCGAGCCGGATGGGCGCGCCAGCGCACGCATGCAGGCGCTGGAAGAATTGGGCAAAAAGGCGGTCCTGGATGTCAGCATTAGCCCGGACATCGAACTGGAACTATGGCGAAAGTTTCTGGTACTCACCCCGGCCTCTGGCATGAGCTGCCTGACGCGGTTGCCCATGGGCCGAATTCGCGAGACGCCGCCGTCCTGGCGCCTGATCGAGGAAGCCATGGATGAACTGATTGCCGTGGCGCGGGCCGAGGGCGTGGAAATGGGCGAGGAAGACAGACAAGCCGGCGTGCGGGGCATTCGCGACATGATGCCGCCGACCTGGCGTGGTTCCCTGGTCACCGATCTGGAAGCCGGCAGGCGGCTGGAGGTGGAGTGGCTGCACGGCACGATCTGCCGTCTCGGCGAAAAACACGGCATCGACACGCCGTTCCACCGCGTTGTCCTGGGCGCCCTGATGCCCCACGCCAATGGCGCCGTTTAACGAATATTTTCGGCAATTTCGGCGCTGATCTCCCACAGCCGTTCCTGGGCTTCCACATCCATGCTGGCGGCGGAGGACGCCACGGCCCGGCATTTGTTGAAATACAGGCCGTTCGTCTCTGCCAGCTCCGGCGCGCTTGCCGCATAAACGGATGTTTTCGCGCCCGCCTTGAGAGAGATTGCCAACAATGCCTGGCTGGTGCGGACCATGAGGCCGGTGAGGCCTGGATTATTGTGTCCGAATTTACTGCGTACAAAGCCCGGATGCAGGCTGTTGGCGGTGACCGCCGTATCGGTTAGGCGGCGGGCCAAGGCGTAGGTGAACATAATATTCATCAGTTTCGAGCGGCAATAAGCCGGCCAGCCGGCATAGGTCGTTTGGCCCTGCAGATCGTCAAAATTCAGGCTGGCGTTGCGGTGGGCCCGCGAGGCTACGTTGATGATGCGCCCTTGCTTGGCCTTGGTGAGGCTGGGCAGCAGCAGATCGGTCAACAGGAAGTAAGCCATGTGATTAAGGGCGAAGGTGTGTTCCAGCCCTTCGGCGGTCTCGGTACGTGTTTCGAAATATGCGCCGGCATTGTTCAGCAAAACGTCTATGTGGCCATAGCCGTCCAGCAGCCTCTTGGCCAGCGCCCGAACTTCGCGCAGCTGGGAAAGATCGGCGACTTCGAACGAGATATTGGCATTGCCCGTGCTGTTTTGTAACGCTGCCACCGCGTTGGCGCATTTTTGGCCGTTCCGGCCTACCAGTATGATCCGTGCACCCATCAATGCCAGTTGTTCGGCGCAGACATATCCGATGCCGTCGCTGCCACCTGTCACCACGACCAATGAGTCTTGCATCTGGTGTTTCCAATTGAAATGTTACTGAAAACTTACAATACATATATAAGTTGACTTTGAAGTTTGTCAAACCGTCATTTGGTGCGAAAAAAGATTATGTAAGAAATATTGAGACGTTATTGACGCACATTGCCTAATCCGCAATAATCTAACAAATGTTAGAATTTAAATAAATGCGATTGGAGGAACGCGATGAAATTCGGCATGATGTATCTGTTCAGCGAATACGGGGAAATTCCACAGGCTCAAGTTTTCAAGGAGTTTTTGGAAGAAGTGGAGCTGGCCGAAGAACTAGGCTTTGATTCCATTTGGCTGCCGGAGCATCACTTCTCCGTCTACGGCATGCTGGGGGACACCCTGACCATGGCAGCCGCCATCGCGCAACGCACCAAGAAAATCAAGATCGGCACCGCCGTCGTTCTTTTGCCATTGCAGCATCCGGTCCGGGTTGCCGAACAGGCTGCCCTGGTCGACTGCTTGAGCGAGGGCCGGTTGCTGCTGGGCGTGGGCCGGGCCTATCAGCCGGGCGAATTCGCCGGCTTTGGCGAGAACCCGGACGTTTCCCGCGAGATGTTCTTTGAATCCATGGATATCCTGCTGAAATGTTTCTCTGGCGAGCGCTTTTCCCACGAAGGTGATTTCTGGCAGGTCAAGGATGTGCAGCTTTACCCCTCGCCGGTGCAGGATCCCCATCCGCCGATCTATATGGCCGCCGTCTCGCCACCATCATACAAACTGGCCGCCGAACATGGACTCTCAATTTTGCGGGCGCCGCGCTTTACATCCCTGGATCTGGTGCAAGAGCAATTCGCCGAATACAGCCAGCACATGCAGGCGGCGGGCCGCGATCCCATGGCGCTTGACCAACCCATGTTGATGCAGACTTTCGTCGCTGAAAGCAGCGCGGACGCCAAGCGGGTCGCCGAGAAACATGCCATGTGGTACCACGACCTGTTCCAGGTGGTGCTGCCTGGCGCGCCCGGAAAGGAGATCCACAAGGGCTATGAAATCTATGACACCGTGCGCAAAGCCCATGCCAAGGTCACCTACGACGATCTGGCGGAATGGGGCAGTGCCTTCGGTGATCCGGAGCACGTGGCGGATCGGATCGTGACCTACGCCAAGGAAGCCAACGTCAACCATTGGATGGCGGAAATGAAGTTCGGCGGCATGAACCATGAAGATACCATGCGTTCCATGAAACTGTTCGCCACGGAAGTAATGCCAAGGGTCAAGGAGAAGCTGGGCGAGGGCGTCTAGGGTATTTTGCTCCCATAGAACCGCGCCGGCGGTTCCGCAATGAGAAACCACCGCTGACAAGGCGGTGGTTTCGCTTTATTGGTAGCTGGGTACACAGTTGGGAGGATGACACCAGATGGACTATCAAACGATCCTGTTCGAGAAAACCGGCACGGACGGTGCTGTTGGCCTGTTGACCCTGAACCGGCCCGAAAAGCTGAACGCCTGGACCTACGAAATGCGCGACGAGCTGCTGGATGCCATGGAGCGGGTCAACAACGACCGCGACATGGGCGCCATGGTGATCACCGGCGCCGGCCGCGGCTTTTGTGCCGGCGCGGACATTGGTGCCATGTTCAAGACGCGGCTGGACGACGATGGACCCAAGCGTCCCTCCACCTCCGCCAGTTGGGTTAAGTCCGTGCGCGCCGCCAAACCGATGATCGCGGCCATCAATGGCGCCTGCGTTGGTGTCGGCCTGACCCAGATCCTGCCCTGTGATTTCATCATGGCCTCGGACAAGGCCAAGTTCGCCTGTGCTTTCGTCAAGATGGGCGTGGTGACGGAACTGGCGTCCTCGCATTATCTGGTGCAGCGCATGGGCTGGGGCAATGCCTCGGAAGCGGCCCTGACCGCCCGCACCATCGAGGGGGCGGAGGCGGTGCAACTGGGCCTGGCGGATCGTCTGGTCGCCCATGACAGTCTGCTGGACGAGGCCGTGGCCCTGGCCGACATGATGGCCCAGAACCCCAGCCGCCAGCTCCGCATGGTCAAGGAACTGCTGACCCAGAACGGCAGCGAGGCCGACTTGGACACCATCCTGGCGCGGGAAACCGAGGCGTTGGAGCTGGCCTATAAATCACCCGAACACAAGGAGGCGGTGAACGCCTTCATGGAAAAACGCAAACCTGATTTTCGGAAAGTAGCGGAGTAGACAATGAGCAAGTTGATCATACACGGCGCCCACAACACACGGACCAGCCGTGTCATTTGGCTGGCCCTGGAACTGGGCCTGGATTTTGAACACAACAATTTCCATTACAGCGGTGGTGGCACACAAACGCCGGAATTCCTGGCTATCAATCCGAACGGTACCCTGCCGGCAATTCAGGATGGCGATCTGTGTCTATTCGAATCCCTTGCCATCAATCTGTACCTTGCCAACAAGCATGGCGGCGACCTGGGCCCCAAAGATGACGCCGAAATGGGCCTGGCCACGCAATGGAGTTTCTGGGCGGCGACGGAGGTGGAATCGACCGCATTGGATGCCCTGAAAAACCGCCTGTTACTGCCCGAGGCGGAACGGGATGAAACCATTGTGGCAGCAGCCGAGGCAAAACTGGCCAAGCCACTCGGGGTCCTGAATGATGCTCTGGCGGGCAAGGAATACCTGATGGGTGGGCGCTTTACCGTCGCCGACCTGAACGCCTCCGCCGTGGTCGGCTGGGCCAAGATCGCCAAGTTGGACCTGTCCGCCTGGCCCAATTTAACGGCTTGGCTGGATCGCTGCCTGGGCCGGCCCTTGTATGCGAAGGCACGCGGCGGTTAGTCATGAGCGATATTGTCCGCCTATCCGCCAATGATCTGGCTGCTGAAATCCGGGCCGGGCGGGTTACCCCGACCGAGGCCCTGGACGCCACCCTGGCCCATATCGAAAAGACCAATCCGCCCCTGAATGCCTTCATTACGATCAGCGAGGAACGGGCACGGGAGGAAGCGGCGGCGGCGGAGGCGACGCTTGCGTCCGGGGGAAATGGCGAGGCACTGCCGCCCTTGCTGGGGGTGCCCTATACGGTGAAGGATCTGGTGGATACCGCCGGCGTGCGCACCACCTATGCCTCGGCCATATTGGAGCACAATGTCCCGGCGCGGGATGCCATGGCCGTGGCCCGGATGAAGCAGGCCGGCGCGGTTATGGTAGGCAAGGTCTCTACGCCGGAGTTTGGCCACAAGCCCATGAACGAGTCGCCGCTGTTCGGCCGGACGCTGAACCCCTGGGATCTGACGCGGACCTCCGGCGGCTCCTCCGGCGGCTCGGCGGCGGCGCTGGCCTCGGGTATGGCGCCGCTTTCCATCGGTACGGATGCCGGTGGTTCAGTCCGCATTCCCGCCGCCTGTTGCGGTGTCGTCGGCATGAAGGGCACCATGGGCCTGGTGCCCCATGATAACGCGCCGGATGGGTTCGGCAATTTCTCCAACCTTGGCCCCATGGCGCGCACGGTCGCCGATACCGCCCAGATGCTGGCGGTGATGGCGGGGCCGCATCCCAACGATCCCCATTCCCACGGCCTGCCCATCGACGATTATGTTGCCGCCGGGCGGGGGGCGGGCGATTTGTCCGGCGTCAAAATCGGCTGGATCAGCCATATGGGCAACGAACTGATCGATCCCGAAGTACTGGAAGCCTGCGCCTTGCGCCGGGATGCCCTGGCGGCGGCGGGGGCCGAGATTGTCCAGTTTGATGAACCGTTCGAGAATACCGAACCCTATTGGCTGGTTATCACGCAATCGCTTTGGGTCGCCCGGTTCGAGGATAAGCTGGCGGAATTCGGTGCGCGCATGACACCGACCCTGCTGCGCGGGATCGAGGAAGGGAAGACCTATTCGGCGGTGGAGCTGCAACGCGCCATCACCTTCCGCACCCAGCTTTATCGGCGCATTCAGTCCTGGTTCGAACGGGTCGATTTCCTGATGATGCCAACCTTGAGCCGCACCGCCATCAATGCCGATCATGATTTTTATCAGCCCATCACCATTGGCAACCAGACCGCCGGCGGTATCCGGCAGACCTGGTACCCCTACACCCATCCCTTCAACATGACGGGACACCCGGCGATTACCGTACCTTGCGGCATCATGGCCGACGGCCTGCCTGCGGGTGTGCAGATCGTTGGGCCGATGATGGCCGATGCCGGCATTATCCGCCTCGCCGCGATGGTGGAACAGGCCCACCCCTGGGCTCACCTTTGGCCTGAAGGTGCCTAGCCATGCCTGCCAGCGCCCTGATCATCATTGATATGCAGATTGGCTCCTTCACCGATGCCAGTCCACGTTACGATGCAGATGCCCTGGTCGCCCGCCTGAACGTGCTGGCGGCGCGGGTCAGGCAGCATGGCGGTCAGGTGATCTTCATCCGCCATGACGGCCCCGTGGGCGATCCGCACCACCCTTCGCAACCGGGCTGGCATCTGCTGCCGGCATTGCAGGTTCAGGGTCGCGACAGGATCGTCGCCAAGACCGCCTGCGACAGCTTTCTCGATACGGAGCTGGGGGAGGTTTTGGCGGCCCACGATATCGGTCATCTGATCATTACCGGCTGCGCCACGGATTATTGCGTCGATACCACCGTGCGCGGCGCCCTGGCGCGAGGCTATCGTACGACAGCGCCCAGCGACGGCCATACCACTGCCGACCGCCCGCATTTAGGCGCGCAGCAGATCATTGCCCATCATAATGCAATTTGGGCCGACTTTATCGCGCCTGGCGGCCCGGCCAGCGTATGCCCCTGTGATGAAGTGGAGCTTTAGGGCATCAGGCCTGATTGGTCACCGGGACAACGATGGATCACCGCATATTCCACACATTCTCCGCGCAGGCGGTAATTGCTTTCGCTGCCCGGCGCGCTGGCTAGATCGAGAAAGGCTTGATGGCTGGGATACCAGGCAGCCAGGATTTCATCAATTTTCTGTTCTCCCACGGCCTGCCCGTATACCGGCATGCGCCAGAGAATCCTGCCGCCAACGACGGGCAGAAAAGCCTCCAGTCCCGCCATATATTCCTGATGCAGGCCGCTGCCGGGAAAACCGGCATCTGGCTTGTAACGGTTTAAGTTCAGCATCAGAACCGGGCGGTCGTCTCCACCCTGGGCAATAGCCCGTATGACTAATTGTTCGTCTTCATTGCGGCCTAATTGGGCTGGTGGCATTGGCGGCTCCTGTGGACAGACAACTGACTTGTTCCTTTATAACAAAGACCCATTTGACCAGCCGGCTTAATCTGGTCGAGAATACTGTTTGTTTGATGATGCAAGAGTTAGGGACGTTGGGTAATGGAGTGGTACGGTAAACGGCGGTTCGGCGATCTGGCCGATGAAGCTGCAGCGCGTTTCGCTGACCGCGAGGGATTGGTTTTTCAGGACCAGCGCTACTCCTTCACCGATGTTCGGACGGAGGTCGACCGGGCCGCCAAGGGTCTGATCGCGCAAGGTGTCGCGCCAGGCGATCATGTTGCGCTGTGGCTTAACAATTGCGCCGAATGGATTTTTATCTCCTTCGCCCTGGCCAAGATCGGCGCCGTGCAGGTGCCCATCAACACTCGCTTTCGCACCACCGATCTGGAATACGTAATCCGCCAATCGGACAGCGCCTTTCTGATTACCCATGATGTATCCGGCCCCATCGACTATCTGGACATGGTGCGTCAGGTCATCGCACTGCCCGAGGCAGGCAGCGATATTGAGGATGCCAGTTTCCCCGAAATGCGGCGCGTGATCATTTTGGGCCGGGACGACTACCCTGGCGTTGCCTCTTATGATGAAACATTGCGCGGCGGCGATATGGTCAGTGATGGGGACTTGGCGGCGCGGGCGGCGGCGGTTAATCCCGATGAACCTGTTTTTATAATGTACACATCCGGCACCACCGGCTTTCCCAAGGGTGCCATGCACAGCCACAAGCTGATCCGCAATATCGAGGAACGCGCCTTTCGCATGGGCATCTGGGAAGGCGATGTGATCCTGAATTATTTGCCACTGTTTCACGCCTTTGGATACTCGGAGGGGGCCTTGATGTCGCTGTTGACCGGCGCCAAGCAGATCCTCACCGAGACCTTCGTGCCGGATGAGAGCCTGGATTTGGTCGTCTCCGAAGGCGTCAGCGTCATGCATGGTTTCGAGGCGCACATGAAGGGCCTGACGGAGGCCCAGGATGCCCGGCCACGTGATATCTCCACCCTGCGCACGGGCATTTTCGCTGCCGGCATGCATAGTGCCACACCGGTAACGCGGGCCGGTGCCCGGGCCCTGGCGCCGCTGAAGAATTTGTCGGGCTTTGGCATGACCGAGGTCTGGCTGGGCGCGGCGCTGAATTCCCTGGACGATGACGAGACCCACCGCTGTGAAACATCCGGCAAGACGGGGCTGGGTTATGAAATCCGCGTCATTGACCCCGAGACCGGCGCCGACCAGCCGCCGGGCGTGCCGGGCGAATTATTGATCCGGGGCTACAGCCTGATGCTGGGCTATTACAAGAAGCCGGAGGAAACGGCCGCCGCTTTTGATGATGACGGCTGGTTTCACACTGGCGATACCTCGGAATGGACCGAAGACGGCTACCTGCGCTTTCTCGGCCGCTACAAGGATATGCTCAAGGTCGGCGGAGAGAATGTCGACCCAATGGAGACCGAGGGTTTATTACTGGCGCATCCGGAAATCTTCCAGATCGCCGTCGTTGGCTACCCGGACGAAAAACTGTCCGAGGTCGCGGTGGCCTTCGTACAGCGCGCGCCGGGCAGCGATATCGCGGAAGATGCGGTGATTGACCTGTGCCGGGGTAAGGTCGCCAGCTTCAAGATTCCGCGCCACGTGATCTTCGTTGATGACTTCCCGATGACCGCATCGGGCAAGATCCGCAAGGTCGATCTGCGTGAGGAGGCGCTGCGTCTGTTGACGAATTGATTTGGGGCAGGGGATAATTTGCTAGGGATTTGGTGCCGGCGCGTCATTCGAAGAATTTGAGCCGCGGCATCGGGGGAAATATGGGGGAGAGTATCCAAAATGGCCAAGACGCCGATATCGGCTGATTCACATATCACCGAGCCGCCCAACTGCTATATCGACTATATCGATCCCAGCTTTCGCGAGCGGGCGCCCCATGTGGTCAATAAAGAAAAATTCGGTGACGTCTATGTCATCGACGGCATGGAGAAAACCATTTCCATGGGCCTGGTGGCGGCTGCCGGGCGGGATCCCAAGGATTTGCGTTGGGGCGGCGGCAAGTTCGACGAAATGCACCGTAGCGGCTGGGATCCTGCCTATCGCCTGGCGGACCAGGATCGGGATGGCGTTTGTGCCGAATTGATTTATCCGTCCGTCGGCATGGTGCTCTGTAACCATCCTGATTTTGATTACAAGCGCGCCTGTTTTGCCGCCTATAATCGCTGGCTTCAGGAATATTGCGCCGCCGCGCCCAACCGCCTCTATGGCATGGCACAGATCACCATGGCTTCGGTCGAGGAAGGTATCGCGGAATTGCGCCAGGCCAGGGAAATGGGCTTTCGCGGCGTTATGATGCCGGGTAATCCCCAGCACGCGGACTACGATCATCCCGACTATGACCCGTTTTACGAGGCGGCGGTGGATTTGGGCCTGCCGCTGTCGTTTCATATCCTGACTTCAAGCGCCGATCAGCTGGGCGGCGGGCGAGGGCCGCGCATCAGTGGTTTCTGCAGTATCATCCGTGGCTGCCAGGATATTATTTCAATGTTTATTTTCGGTGGCGTCTTCCAACGCCACCCGCGCCTGAAATTGGTCTGCGTCGAGGCCGATGCCGGCTGGGCGCCGCATTATATGTACCGCATGGATCACGCCTATAAGCGGCACCGCTATTGGCTGAAATGCGACGAGCTGGAACGGCTGCCCAGCGAGTATTTCAAGGAGAATGTCTACATGACATTCCAGGATGACTGGACCGCATTTCAATTCCGCGACAGCTGCAATATTCGCCGCCTGATGTGGGCCAATGATTTTCCCCACTCGGACGCGACCTGGCCGTGGAGCCAGGAAATGCTGGCCGAGCACACGGCTGACATGACCGAGCAGGAGCGCGATTGGGTGCTACACGACAACGTGGCCGAGTTATACGGTCTGAGCGTCGGTTAAAACCGGGGCGGAACGCGGCCTAAGTGAGTTCTACGGTCTAATCTTCAGCCAGCCAGCCAAGGACGACATCGGGGACGAAACCCTCGGCGGCCGTGCCTTTCAGGCTGTCGTGGATGACCAGGCCCAGGCTCCGCTCCCGCTCGCTATCAATGGTGACGGTAACCGTCATGCCGGCGCGCAGTACCTTGCGCCCCTCTTCATCGACGATCCGTAACCGAACGGGTATCCGTTGCACCACCTTAACCCAATTGCCGGAGGCATTCTGCGGCGGCAGCAGGGCGAATTCGGCCCCCGTCGCCGGCGAAATGCTGTCGATAACCGCGCTATAAGTATTGTCTGGGAAGGCGTCCGCCACGATCGTGGCCTTTTGACCCAACTGCACATGGGTCAGCTGCGTTTCCTTTAGGTTCGCCTCGACCCAGGTATCGCCGCTTTCCACCATGGCGAAGACCGGCGTGCCGGCCCGTACGTATTCACCCAGCCGCAATTTGACATTCGATGCCGTACCGTCCGTGGGCGCCCTGATGACCGTCCGTTCGAGATCCAGTTGCGCGGTGCCATAGTCGGCTACCAGCTTTTGGTATTCCGGGTCTTGTTCGGCGGGCCGGTTTGGGTTGCCGCCTAATTCCGCCAGGACCATCTGGTTGTTGTCCTTGCGGGTCTTCAGATGCTGTTTGGCCATTTCCAGATCATGCCTGGCCGCGTCCAGTTTGGCCGTGGTGCCGACGCCACGCTTTGTCAATTCGGTGGCGCGGTCGTATTCCTGCTTCATATAGCGGACGGATTCACGATATTCCTCGACCGCCTGCAGCCCGGCCTGATAGGCCATTCGTTTCGACTTGATCTCCAGCTTTACACCATCCAGCTGTGCCAATACCGCATCGACTTCCAATTGAAAGGGGTGGGGGTCGATACGAAAAAGAACATCGTCTTTTTTGATGGCCTGGTTGTCTAACGCGTTGATTTCCACCACGCGGCCCGAGACATCCGCGCTGACCGCCACCACATGGGATTTCACATAGGCATTTTCCGTGCCGATATAGCGCAGACTTTCCGCCCACAGACCGGCGCCATAGACAATGCCGACAATCGGCACCACTAGCATCAGGAAAAACCGGATCAGCCCCTGTATCCAGCGCCGGCGTAGCCGTGGTGTGGAGCTTGGCAGCTCCGAAACGGTGGCACCCGCTGGTTCGCCCGTTTTTGTTTCGTCGTCCTGCATCGCGGGCTCAGCCATCTTGGCTATCCTTCATATTCGTACTATCTACACTGCCGTTGCCGTTCTCTACCATGGCAGAGAGATTATTCTTAATCTTAATCAAAGTGGAGATGAACCTTTCTTGCTCGTCTTCCGATAGATCAGCCAGAGCCTCGGACCGTAAATTCGCTGCTATCGCGCGCATGGTCTGCAGCAAAGGATCTACCGCACCCGCCAGAAAAACCAATTTCACGCGGCGGTCTGCTTCAACGGAACGCCGTTCGATCCAACCCTTTGCTTCCAGCCTGTCCAGAAGACGGCCCAGGGTCGCCCTTTCAATTTCAAGTATCTCGGACAGGCTTGTCTGCGACAGACCTTCATTGAAATAGAGGTGGTTGAGTACCCACCACTGAGATCGGGTCAGGCCCAGTTCGCGCATGCGCCGGTCAAAGATCGTGCGCATTTGACGTGCGGTGTCATTCAGGAGAAAGCCGACATTGCGGTCCGCTGTTTCATGCGGTTCATATTCGGGAAGTTCGGTTTGTACAGTCATGGGCTAATTTTGTGGTGCTGTTATTCCGTTGTATGGTTGGGCATGTTGGTTAATTGATTGTCTAGCATACAATAAGCCACATTATTGCAGACTTGCCAACAATCGCCTTGATTAGAATCAAAAAGGAATTGCTAATGTCACTCAAGAACGCCATCGACTTGACCGGGCGGCGCATCTTATTAACCGGCGCCACGGGCGGCATTGGCCTTGCCACGGCGCGGGCATGTGCGAGTTTGGGCGTTGCCGGATTGGTTCTGGCGGATGCGGGGCCGCAAAAGGCATTGGATGATTTATGTCAGGAATTGCGGGATCAGGGTGTCGATGCCGCCGGCCATCAATGTGACGTCAGCCGGCGCCAGGACAATGCGGATCTGGTTGCCGCCGCCGGCGACCTGGACGCCGCCATTGCCTGTGCCGGGATCTGTCCGTTGGAGGAGGACTGGGCCGATGACCCGGATTGGGATGATGTGTTTCACCGGGTCATGGATGTCAATCTGCTGGGGCCGATCCATCTGGCGCGGGAGTTGATCCCGCGCATGGCGGCGCGGGGCGGCGGCCAGATCGTCATGATCGGTTCGATCGGCGGCCGCATGGGCGGAACCTCTCCGATCGTGCAGCCCCACTACATCGCTTCCAAGGGCGGCGTGCATGCGCTGATCTGGTGGCTGGCGCAACGGGCGGCACCCCAGGGCGTGCTGGTCAACGGTATCGCGCCGGGGCCCATCGCTTCGGCCATGACCGCCACCACGCCTTATCCCAAGGAGCGCTATCCCCTTGGCCGGATTGGCGAGCCGGAAGAAATCGCCTGGCCGGCGGCCTTTTTGTGTTCGCCCGCCGCATCCTATTTTTCCGGCTCTATCCTCGACGTCAATGGCGGGTTATTTGTAGGTTGATGAGTCGATTTTTTAGAGGACGCCGATCATGAACATTGACGGTAAACACTACCGCACCATTTGGCTTGGAGCGGACGGCTGGTCCGTTGAAGTGATCGACCAGACCCTGCTGCCCCATGTCTTTGAAATCATGCGTCTGACAAATGTGGCCGAGGCCGCATCGGCCATTGCGACCATGGTTGTACGCGGCGCGCCGCTGATCGGCGCCACCGCCGCTTATGGCATGGCCTTGGCGGCCCACGCAGATGCCTCGGACGCTGCCTTGCAGAGGGCCTACAATGAACTGTTGGCGACCCGGCCCACGGCGGTCAATCTGCGTTGGGCGCTGGATGATATGCGGGGGCGGTTGTTGGCGGTTGCACAGGACCAACGCCGTGAGCTGGCCTATGCCAGGGCGGCCGAGATCTGCGATGACGACGTTGCGACCTGCCAGGGCATCGGCAGCCATGGCGCCGTTCTGATCAAGGCAGCGTACGAGCGCGCCGGCCAGCAGCGCCCGGTCAACGTTCTGACCCATTGCAATGCCGGTTGGCTGGCCACGGTGGACTGGGGCACGGCGCTGGCGCCCATCTATACCGCCCATGATGCGGGGATTCCGGTGCATGTCTGGGTCGATGAGACCCGGCCCCGTAACCAGGGCGCCGCGTTGACCGCCTATGAACTGGGCAGCCACGGCGTACCGCACACGGTGATCGTCGACAATGCCGGTGGCCACTTGATGCAGCACGGCATGGTCGATCTGTGCATCACCGGCACGGACCGCACCACCGCTCATGGTGATGTTTGCAACAAGATCGGCACCTATCTAAAAGCGCTTGCAGCCCATGACAATGGGGTGCCGTTTTACGTCGGCCTACCCCATAGCACCATCGATTGGACGCTGGGCGACGGCGTGGCCGGAATTCCCATCGAGCAGCGCGACGGGTTGGAGGTCTCTCATATTCATGGCGTGACGGATGCCGGGCAAGGGGCCACGGTGCGCTTGATCCCGGAAGGCTCGGCCGTGGGCAACTATGCTTTTGATGTAACTCCGGCCCGCCTGGTTACCGGTCTGATTACCGAGCGGGGCGTCTGTCAGGCCAGCCGGGACGGACTGGTCGGCCTGTACCCCGAACAAGCCGCCAGCGCCGCATAGCGGAATGAAAAATCTTTGGTCCGATAAAGAGGCCCAGGCCTACGCCGATCATTGCGGCGAGCTGGGTATTAGCAAAGAACTAGCCTTGCGGCTGTATAGCGCCCGGCTGTTAGGTAAGGATCGGGATCTGGTCTTGCATGGCGGCGGCAACGCATCGTTGAAGGCCCGTGCCACGGATGCCGGCGGCAATGAGGCGGAGGTCTTGTTTATCAAGGGCAGCGGCTGGGACATGGCGGTGCTTGAAGCCGCCGGCATGCCGGCGGTGCGGCTGGAACCCTTGCGCCGTCTGCAATCGTTGGAAAGCCTGGATGATCTGGCCATGGTCAACCTGCTTCGGGGAAACCTGCTGGAGTCCAACGCACCGGACCCATCCGTGGAAACCCTATTACATGCCTTTCTGCCCCAGGCCTATGTGGATCACAGCCATGCTTCGGCCATTCTGGCCCTGTCCGATCAACCGAACGGAGACGCCATTTGCGCCGAGCTGTTCGGGGCCGAGGTGGCCGTCGTGCCCTATCATATGTCGGGCTTGGCCCTCGCCAAGGCGGCGGCGGATGCCTATGCCGGACAACCGGATTGCAAAGGGCTGATTTTGTCCAAACACGGCCTGGTCAGTTTTGGCGCCTCGGCGGCGGCGTCGTATCAGGCCATGATAGATTTGGTCAACCGGGCCGAGGATCACCTGCAATGGGGCCGGCGCAAGATCTTTCCTTCTGCCGCTCTGCCGAAAAATACACCGACGGCTGCCCAAGTCGGGCCGATTTTACGGGCCGCGCTGGCGCAAGCGGATGGCGCCATGCCCGGCGGTTATCGGCGCGTGGTGTTGGATCATCGCGGCGGCGAAGAGGTGATGAATTACGTTAACGGCCAGGATCTGGCCCGCTATAGCAAGGCCGGCGTGGTCACTCCCGATCACGCCATTCGCACCAAGGGTCTGCCGCTGGTTCTGCCGGCGCCTGATGGTGACGATCCCGAGGCGTTCGCCGGAAAGACGAAGACGGCGGTGGCTGACTATGTGACTGCCTACCAGGACTATTTCGACCGTCATGCCTCCGCTGGCATGGTCATGGTAAATCCACTGCCCAAGGTCATTCTGGTGCCGGGCGTGGGTTTGTTCGCGGCTGACCGCACGGCTGATGACGCCGCCATCGTGGCCGATATCGCCGAAAATGCCATCGACGTGATCACGGCGGCGGAAGGCAATGGCAGTTTTGCGTCGATTGCCGAGCAGGATTTGTTCGATATCGAATACTGGTCGTTGGAGCAGGCCAAGCTGGGCCGCGCGAAGCAATCTCCTCTGGCTGGCCATGTGGTTGCCGTGACAGGCGGGGCGGGCGCCATCGGTGCCGCGACGGCTGCCGCATTCGCCGCCGAAGGGGCCGCTGTCGCCGTGTTGGATCTCGACGGCAACGAGGCAGCCAGGACGGCAACGGCGCTTGATGGCATGGGCATCGGTTGCGATGTTACCGATGCGGCGGCTGTACAGGCGGCCTTTGATCAGATTTGCGCGCGTCATGGCGGCATTGATATCGTCGTCTCCAACGCCGGGGCCGCATGGCAGGGCAAGATTGGCGAGGTTGACGATGCGCTTCTACGCCGCAGTTTTGAGCTAAACTTTTTTGCCCATCAACTGATCGCGAAATCAGCCGTGGCCGTTATGGCCCGGCAGGGAACGGGCGGGGTCTTGCTGTTCAATGCCTCGAAACAGGCGGTAAATCCGGGTCCGGATTTCGGCCCCTATGGCCTGCCCAAGGCGGCGACCATGTTCCTGATGCGGCAATATGCGGTGGATTACGGCGACCAGGGTATCCGTTCCAATGCGATCAACGCGGACCGTATCCGCAGCGGCCTTTTGACCGAGGATATGGTCGCGGCCCGCTCAACGGCGCGCGGCGTGAGCGAGGCGGATTATATGGCGGGAAATCTGTTGCGCAGGGAGGTCACGGCGGAAGATGTGGCGCAGGCATTTCTAAGCCTGGCCAAGGCGGAAAAAACCACTGGCGCGGTCCTGACGGTGGACGGCGGCAATATCGCCGCCGCACTTCGTTAGAGACTGGTAATACTGATCTCGTCCTGGCGGGCTTCGATCGCCGCGCGGTCGGGCACACCGTCTTGCGCGCCGGGTTCCAGGCATGCCAGACCGCCCGCCACACTGCCCCAGCGCAGACAGTCGGCCAGACTGGCGTCGTTCGCCATGGCGGCTACGAAGGCACCGACAAAGGCGTCGCCGGCGCCGACCGTATCCAATGCCCGAAGCGGCAGCGTGCCCGCCTGCAAGCTTTGCTCGGCGGCAAAGGCCATGGCGCCGTCGGCGCCCAAGGTCAGAATGACCGTCACGGCAAAGCGCAGCTGCACGGCCGCGCAGGCTTTTGCCAGGTCTGCCTCGCCAAGGCCAAGATCGTCCGCCAGCATTTGCGCCTCGACCTCGTTGACGATCAGGATATCCAGATTAGCCAAGGTTGATGGAGGGATTGCCTGAAACGGGGCCGCGTTCAATATGGTTCGCGCGCCTTGCTGCCGGGCCAGGTCCACACCGGCGCAAATTTCAGCTATTGGAATTTCCATTTGCTGCAGGACCAGATCGCCTGGCGCCGCCCGCAGTTGCGCCGCCGTGGTCTCCAGATTGGCGCCGGAAGAGACGACGATTTGATTTTCCCCTTCGCTATCAACGGAAATCGTCGCGCACGCGGTTGGGCGCGCGCGGCGCATGACCGCCGACAGGTCGACACCTGCCTGCACCAGATTGGCAAGCGCCCTTTGGCCAAAATCATCATCGCCAATCGAGGCCGCGAAGCAGACATCACCGCCGGCCCGGGCCGCGGCCAGGGCCTGGTTGGCGCCCTTGCCGCCCGGCAGCATGACGTAATCCGCCGTCAATACGGTTTCGCCAGGACGCGGCAATTGGCGCACCGTCTGGACAATATCCAGTCCGATGGAGCCAAAGACGATAATCAAGATAGAAACTTAGGTGGACTGGGGGCCGAACTTGGTGAGTACCCGCGGGCCAAAGCGATAGACATTTTCCGCTTGGCCCCGTTCGGCCCGTTTATTGGCGAGTTTAATCGTCTTGTGCCGATTGCGGAGATCCTTGATCTGCTTATCTTCCTCCGCCTCGGTGAGGCTTCGCAGCGGCTTTTGCAAATATGGGCTGATCATGTCGGCATAACTCGCGAGCAATCAAAGTCAAAAATGTCAAAACGGCGCAATTTCGTCGCCCGCTGGCCGACTACTTCGACCCAGAGTGTTACAATTTGGTAGCATTTTTTTTCCCTGACTCCAAGCCATTGGACAGCGCTTTTTTGTTAACTATATTCGGGCCGATGGTGCGACGTCGTGTTCTCTTGTTTTCGCGGCCCTCAGGCACTAGCATTCCGCCAAATTCGGCAATATCAAAACAGGTGACGCGTAATGGATTTGGCTTTCAGCGATGACGATCTGGCCTTTCGGGACGAGGTTAGGGCCTTTGTTAAGGAGAATTTGCCGGTTGATATCGCCGAATCGGTACGCCAGGGCCGCGCCGTCGACAAACCGGATATCCAACGCTGGCAACGTATTCTGTTCGATCAAGGCTGGGCCGCGCCCGGCTGGCCGGAGGAATATGGCGGCACTGGGTGGGATGCAACGAAACGCTATATCTTTGATGAGGTGATGTCGGAGTGCGACACACCGGAAACCGTTCCCTTTGGCCTGCTGATGGTCGGCCCGTTGATCTATACCTTCGGCACCGATGCGCAAAAGGAACGCTTCCTGCCAAAGATACTGAGCGGTGAAGAGTGGTGGTGTCAGGGTTATTCCGAGCCTGGCGCCGGTTCCGATCTGGCCTCGCTGCAGACCAAGGCCGTGCGGAATGGCGATCACTACGTGGTCAACGGCACCAAGACCTGGAATTCATCGGCCCATATCGCGGATTGGACCTTTACCCTGGTGCGTACCTCGAGCGAGGGCAAGCAACAGGAAGGCATCTCGTTTCTGCTGATTGATATGAAAACGCCGGGGATCGATCCAACGCCGATCGTTTCCATCGACGGCGGTCATCATTTCAACATGACCTACTATACCGACGTACAGGTGCCGGTGGAGAACCGTATCGGTGAGGAGAACAAGGGCTGGACCTATGCCAAGTATCTGCTGGGGCATGAGCGTCAGTCGATCTCCGAGGTTGGGCTATCAAAACAGCGTCTGCGCCGGCTGAAAAGCATCGCGGGCGAGGAACGTTCGGATGGCGAAAGCCTGATGGACGACAAGTCCTTCGCCAAAAAGGTGGCGGAGGTCGAGGTGCTGCTGACCTCCCATGAATATCTCAACCTGCGCTTCCTGGCCGAGGAAGCAGCCGGGCGACCCATCGGGGCGGAGGTCTCGTTGTTGAAAATCCGCGGCACCGAAATCCGCCAGCAGCTCACCGAATTGACCATCGAGGCCCTGGGCTATTACGCGGCACCGTTTGAATTGGAACAATTGAGCGACGGCTGGAACGAGCCGTCCATCGGGCCCGAATATGCGGCGGCGCAAATGCCGCAATATCTGTTCAGCCGGGCCGCGACCATTTATGGCGGCAGCAACGAGATCCAGCGCAATATCATCGCCAAGATGGTGCTGGGACTTTAGGCCTATTGGGGAACCTGTCACATGGATATGCGATTTCAAGACCAGGATCTGGCCTTTCAGGCGGAGGTGCGTCAATTCATCGGTGAAAACCTACCGGCGGATCTGCGCGAAAAGGTTCAACGCGGCTTGCATCTGGACAAGGAAGATTTCGTCTTCTGGCAGAAGAAACTGAACGACCAGGGTTGGTTCGCGCCCCATTGGCCGGTGGAGCTGGGCGGCGTGGAATGGAGCCCGACGCAGCATTACATGTTCCAGAACGAACAGGTTGAAGGATACTGCCCGCCGGTCATTCCATTTGGCGTGCGCATGGTGGCGCCGGTCATCTTTACCTTTGGCTCCGACGAACAGAAACAGCGCTTTTTGCCCGATATTCTGGATAGCACGGCCTGGTGGTGCCAGGGCTATTCGGAACCGGGTTCGGGCTCTGACCTGGCCTCGTTGCAAACCAAGGCGGTGCGGGATGGTGATCACTACGTGGTCAACGGCACCAAGACCTGGACTACCCTGGCGCAGTTCGCCGATTGGATTTTTTGCCTGGTTCGCACATCGAACGAAGGCAAGCCCCAGGAAGGTATCTCGTTTCTTTTGATTGATATGAAAAGCCCCGGCATCGAGGTCACGCCAATTATCACCATTGATGGCAGCCACGAGGTCAACAGCGTCTTTTTCACCGATGTCCGGGTGCCGGTGGAAAATCTGATCGGGGAAGAAAACAAGGGCTGGACCTATGCCAAGTTCCTGTTGCTGTTCGAACGTTCCAACAGTTTGACGGGCGGTCTAAAGCAACAGTTGCACCGTTTGCGCTCCATTGCCGATCAGGAGCGGGCCAATGGTGCGGCCTTGAGCGCTGATCCGGGCTTTGCCGCGCAGTTGGCGGACTATGAAGTGCAGCTGCGAACCTACGAATTCCTGGAACTGCGCACCCTGGGCAATGCCAATCCCGGCGCCGAGGCCTCGTACCTGAAAATCATTGGTACGGATCTACAGCAATTGGCCTCGGAATTGACCTTGCGGGCGGTGGCCCATTACGGCAATCCCTATATCCGCGATGCCCTGGTGCATGGTTATAACGAGCCATCGGTCGGTCCCGATTACGCCGCGCCGGCAGCACCGCAGTATTTCAACTACCGCAAGACAGCGATTTATGCCGGCTCCAACGAGATCCAGCGTAATATCTTGTCCAAGGCTGTTTTGGGAATGTAGGGGCCAATGTTCGTAGCCAATGTTCCTACTGGGGCAATGGGTGCTTTTCCGCCTGCGCGGATCGTGTTAGTTGATAGATAGAAAATATTAGTAGGAGAGCGTCATGGATTTTTCCCTCAGCGAAGAACAGCAACTGCTGAAGGACAGCGTGCAACGGTTCGTACGTGACGAGTATGAACTGGAATCGAGGCGGAAGCTCGTCGCCTCCGACACCGGCTACAGCGAGGAAAATTGGGCCAAGATGGCCGAATTGGGCTGGCTGGCGATGCCTTTGCCGGAAGAATTTGGCGGCATCGGCGGCGGTGCGGTGGAAACCATGGTGTTGATGGAAGAATTTGGCCGCGGCCTGGTGGTCGAGCCATATATGTCGTCCATCGTGATTGGCGGCGGCTTCCTGGTGGCCGGCGGCAGCAAGGAACAAAAGACCGAACTGCTGCCCAAACTGGCGGCGGGCGAATTGAAACTGGCCTTTGCCTATGCCGAGCGGCAATCGCGCTTTGACCTCAACGATGTGGAATGCAAGGCCGAGAAAAGCGGCGACGGCTATAGCATCTCCGGCCACAAGGGCGTGGTCTTCCATGCCGCCACGGCCGACAAGATCATTGTCTCCGCCCGCACGTCGGGGGGCAGCCGGGATGCGGACGGCATCACGCTGTTCCTGGTCGATAATAATTCATCGGGTTTGAGCCGCCGCGACTATCCCACGGTGGATGGCCTGCGCGCCTCGGAATTGGAAATGGACGGTGTCGCCGGCACTGTTCTGGGCGAAGTCGGCGGCGGCGCCGCGCTGATGGACGAGGTCGTTGGCCAGGCCATCGCCGCCATCTGCGCCGAGGCCGTGGGCTGCATGGATGTCCTGCAGGAAACCACCAACGAATATCTGAAGACCCGGGTGCAGTTCGGCGTGCCTCTGTCGAAATTCCAGGTCCTCCAGCATCGCATGGTCGATATGTTCATGGAATGCGAACAGGCCCGTTCCATGTGTTACATGGTCAATCTGAAGATCGCCGATGAAGATCCCACCGAACGTGCCAAGGCTGTCTCCGCCGCCAAGGTGCAGATAGGCAATTCCGGCCGCTACGTGGGCCAGCAGTCAGTGCAATTGCACGGCGGCATGGGCATGACGGACGAATTGCATGTCGGCCACTACTTCAAACGCCTGACCATGATCGACACCATGTTCGGCAACAAGGATCACCACCTGAAGCGCTACGCGGACCTATAGCGCCAGTACGAGGTTAAAGAATTTAAGGCCGGCCCGGCGATTGACGGGCCGGCTTTTTTCTTTTGGGATTTACTGGTGAAGTCCGGGAGCGGGCGGCTGCCTGACTGGCGGGCGCCGGGGCAATTGCGTGTAATGCCGATAGCACGCGGCCAATGTTACCCTTGGGAGTGTCCTTGGCATCGTTCTTGCCAATGGCTGGTTTGTTCTGCGGCTTTGGCAACAGCGTGCGCAATTTCAGGCGATGAGCCAACATAAGGATCAATCCGTGCCTATCCGGTTGACGCAGACACCCGCTACATCTAGTATCTGTCCA
>CAZPWJ010000059.1:0-30552 GCA_964590195.1 uncultured Rhodospirillaceae bacterium
TTATATGCGGTCCCATGGCAGGGCGCAAGCGATCAGGCGGACGGCATGGCAGCCGGCACGCGGGTAAAAGGCGGGAAGGCTGGGCCGAGGGCCGGCCTGATCAGCCAACGGCGCGCCGTGGCCGCAGCCATCGGGCCGGCTATTGGATTTACGGCCAGCATGCGGTGGAAGCCGCCTGCGCCAACCCGGAGCGGCAAATCAGCCGGCTTTTGTGCACTGATGATGCCGCCCTGCCCGCCGCCGCCGGGGATCTTAGCCTGCGGCCCGAAATCATCGACCGCCGGGGCCTGGAAGAGCTATTGCCATTGGAAGCGGTGCATCAGGGCATCGCCGCCCAGGTTGCCCCCCTGGCCAATCCGGAGTTGGACAGCTTGTTGCCCGACCCGGAAAGCGACGGCGTGGTACTGGTGCTGGATCAGATCAGCGATCCCCGCAATGTCGGGGCGATATTGCGTTCGGCGGCGGCTTTTGGCGCCGCCGGCGTGATCATGCAGGACCGCCACGCGCCGCCTGAAGGCGGCGCTTTGGCCAAGGCCGCATCCGGCGCCCTGGAAACCGTGCCGCTGGTCCGGGTTAACAATCTTTCCAGGGCCCTGGAACAGCTCGCCGGCATGGGCTTTTGGCGGCACGGCCTGGCCATGGGCGAGGGCCAGGCCCTGAATGAGATCTCCTTGAGCGGGCGGGTTGCCTTGGTGCTGGGTGCCGAGGGCGAGGGCCTGCGCCCCCTGACCCAGCGTAACTGCGACACCGTTGTACATTTGCCCATGGCTGACGCCATGGAAAGCCTGAATGTCTCCGCCACCGCCGCGATCGCGCTATTTCTGGTTTATCAGACCCTCACACACAGTTGAGACGGCGTGAATTCTCCGTGCGCTGATGCCGCCCCATATATGGGGAAGCAAATTCGCGGAGAGCATCATCATGACTCAACGACATTTAGTCTTATGCGCGGTATTGGCATTGCCACTTAGCATCCTCGGCGGCCAGGCCGGCGCCATGGGCATGCCCGACCACATGGATGAGAGCTGTCTGGCCCAGGACAGGCTGAGCAACTATCTCGACCGCGCTTATGGCGAAGGACGCATCGCCAGGGCCGAACTGGACAATGGTCATCAGGTGGAACTGTTTGCCTCGCGCCGGGGCACCTGGACCCTGGTGGAGTTGACGCCCGATGGTCAAGGCTGCGTGCATGCCTATGGCCAGCGCATGAAAGTTGACGGCAGCGGCGTACCGATCCAGCGCAGCCCGTCGTAGCGTCTTAAAAAGCGGACTATTCGGCCTTCGCCGGTCCCGCCCAGGGCAAACCGGGGGCGATTTCCCGTTTGCCGGCACGCCATTCCCACGGTGGTATGAACTTGCCCTTGAACAGGCCTTCCTTGGTCGCCAGCGCCGCCAGTTCGCCCCGGCGATAGGCAGCACCTGTTTCTGGGTGCGCCACGGCCCAACCCACCACGGTCATCTGGTGCGCCAGATCGTTGCGGCCCGCAAAGCACTGCGCCAACACGCCACCGTCGGGCAACCGGCCACGCGCCTTGCAACGCACCTTGGCGCCGCTGAGAAACAGCCGCAGCGCCCTGGCCGACAGACGGCCGCAATCGAATGGCTGATCGTGCTTTGTCGCACAATATTGCCCCGTTTCAGGTGCGTCGATGCCGTAGAGGCGCACCCGCTGGCCGCCGACCAGTAAAGTGTCGCCGTCCACCACCTCGACCGCGCCGGTCGGGTCCTTCAGATTGGAATCCGCCCAGGCGGGGCCGGCCAGCAGGACTAAAATTATCGCGGTAATTAATGTTCTCATGGTCGCATGCTACCCCATGGCGATGTCCTAGCGCCATGCATCAAATGCAGACTTATTTTACATTCTTAAAATGTATATAATATTTTTACTGTTTTTTATGCTGTATTTTATTGACAAGCCGGATTTTTAGCGTAAATATATATTCAAGCTTCAAGATCGACCGCGGAAATTTGATTGGGCAGCTTGCAACCGCGTCAACAATTGCTAAAGCGCCACGGGGAAATGCTCCGTGGGCCCGTTTATAGGCCAAGCAGGGAGCATAACTATGTCCATCCGCAGCAATTCAAATTCCGTTCAGGCCATTACCGCCAACCGTCTGTCCGACGGCTATGTCATTTATCTGACGGCCCGGGACAACTGGTCGGAGCGGATTGAGGACTGCCAGTCCGCGCCTGACGCGCAGGCGGCGGAAAAGCTGCTGCGCCAGGCCCAGCGCCATGCTGACAACGGCCAGGTCGTCGGCCCCTATCTGTTCAAAATCGAGCACGAAAATGGTACACCTGTCGCCCTCGGCCGGCGCGAGATTATTCGCACCAGGGGACCCAGCGCCGGCACCGATCTAAAGCAACCGATTTAGCGCAGGGGTAGGACCATGTATCGTTATGACGAATTCGACCACGCTTTCGTAGCCGAGCGTGTGGCGCAGTTCAGCGGCCAGGTGGCGCGCCGGGTTTCCGGCGAGTTGAGCGAGGATGAATTCAAGCCCTTGCGCCTGATGAACGGGTTGTACCTGCAACTGCACGCCTACATGCTGCGGGTCGCTATTCCCTATGGCACCCTGTCCTCGCACCAACTGCGCAAGCTGGCCCATATCGCGCGCACCTATGATCGCAGCTACGGCCATTTCACCACGCGCCAGAACATTCAGTACAACTGGCCCAAGCTGGAAGACGTGCCCAAGATTCTGTCCGAGCTGGCGGAAGTGGAAATGCATGCCATCCAGACATCGGGCAACTGCATCCGCAATATCACCGCCGATCCCCTGGCCGGCGTCGCCGCCGACGAGATCGACGACCCGCGCGCCTATGCCGAGATCATCCGCCAATGGTCCACTTTGCATCCGGAATTCTCGTTCTTGCCGCGCAAATTCAAGATCGCCGTCACCGGCGCGCCCAATGACCGGGCTGTCACCCGGGGCCACGATATCGGCCTGCGCATGCACCGCAACGGGGATGGCGAGCCCGGCTTCGAGGTCATGGCGGGGGGCGGTCAGGGCCGCACGCCGATCCTGGCCAAGACGCTGCGCGAGTTTCTGCCCGTGGATCATCTGCTGTCTTATCTGGAGGCGATCCTGCGGGTTTATAACCAGCTGGGCCGGCGCGACAATATCTACAAGGCGCGGCTGAAGATCATGGTCGAAAGCCTGGGCGTGGAAGCCCTGGGCGAATTGGTCGAGGCGGAATGGGAACAGATCCGCGACGGCGTTCTGGACCTGCCCGTCAAGGAACGGCAACGCATCGCGGCCTATTTCGCACCACCCGGCTATGACGACCTGCCCGGCGATTGCCCGGCCCTGGACAGGGCCGTGGCGGACGATCCGCGCTTCGCGGCCTGGGTCGAGAGCAACGTGCATGAACACAAACAGCCCGGCTATGCCATCGCCATCATCTCAACCAAACCGCACGGTGGCATTCCCGGCGATGCCAGTGCCGAGCAGATGGACGCGATCGCCGATCTGGCGGAGCAATACGGCTTTGACGAAATCCGCATCAGCCACAAACAAAACCTGATCCTGCCCGACATCAAGAAGACCGACTTGCATGCGCTTTGGCAGGCTCTGGAAAATCTGGGCATGGGCGCGGCCAACGCGGGCCGGGTCAGCGACATTATCGCCTGTCCCGGCCTGGATTACTGCAATCTGGCCAATGCCCGCTCAATCCCCATCGCCCAGCGCATTTCCGAACGTTTTACCGACATCGCCCGGGAGCGGGAGATCGGCGATATCAGCCTGAACATATCCGGCTGCATCAACGCCTGCGCGCATCATCATGTGGCTAACATCGGCATCCTGGGCGTCGATAAAAAGGGTACGGAATATTACCAGGTCACCCTGGGCGGTGTTTCAAACGAGAACGCCGCCATCGGCACCATCATCGGCCCGGCCTTTGACGAGTGGCAGATCGCCGACGCCATCGAAACCATCGTCGATGTCTATCTGCAACAGCGTGAAGACGACGAGAAATTTATCGAGACCTATCAGCGGGTCGGCCCGCAACCTTTCAAGGAGAAGCTCTATGCCTCTGATCAAGCACGGTAGGCTGGTTGTAGACAGCTGGCACGAGACCGACGATTTCGCCGAAGTGCAGACTCTTGCCCCCCTGGGTCCGGTCATCGTCCCGCTGGACGTTTGGCGGCAGCACAAGGACGCCATATTGGCCTTCGGCGGCCCCATCGGTCTGCGCCTAGCGCCGGGTCAGACCCCGGATCTTGTGGCCGCCGATCTGCATCGCTTTGAGGTGATCGCATTGGAATTCGCCAAGTTCACCGATGGCCGGGCCTATTCGCAAGCCCGCCTGCTGCGGCAACGGCACGGCTACAAGGGCGAGGTGCGCGCCGTGGGCGAGGTCTTGCGGGATCAATTGACCTTCATGCTGCGTTGCGGCTTTGACAGTTTCTCGCTCGCCACGGAGCAACAGGCCCAGGCCTTGCTGGAGGCGGTGGAAGAATTCGCCCACTGGTATCAACCGGCCCTGGATGGCCGCGCCACCATACCCGCCCTGCGCCGGCACGCGCCGAAGGATGCCGAAGCCGGCAACAGCGGCTGCACGGCGGCCTGGGCCTACTAAGAAAAGCCCACGGAGAGTTCATTGTCATGTCGATCCGCCAGGATATCCAGCCCGACCCATCGGTCGAAGACCGCAGCCTGACGGCATATTCCGGGGCCTGGCAGACGGCGTTTGGTCGATTGGATGGCGAGGAACTGCTGGCGGCGATGGTGCGGCGGGCCTTTCCCGGGCAAATCGCCCTGGTCTCTTCATTCGGCGCCGAGGCGGCTTTGCTGTTGGCCATGCTGGCCGATATTGACCGCCATGTCCCCATCATCTTTCTCGACACCGGCAAACATTTTCCCGAAACCCTGACCTATCGCGATGTGCTGGTGCAACGCTTTGGCTTTACCGACGTGCGCGACATCAGGCCTGACCCGGGCGATCTGAGCAGATCCGACCCAGGCGGCGATATGTGGCGGAGCGATCCGGACCAGTGTTGCCATCTGCGCAAGGTTTTGCCGCTGGAACGGGCGCTGGCGCCGTTGCAGGCCTGGATCACCGGGCGCAAGCGCTTTCACAGCGGCGAACGGGCCGCGCTGCCCACAATTGAGTATGTGGCGGATCAGGTAAAAGTAAATCCCCTGGCCAACTGGACCCCAGATCAGGTAGAAACCGCCTTCAAGGCGCGCGGACTGCCGGCCCACCCTTTGCTTGGGCAAGGCTATCCCTCTATCGGCTGCGCCACCTGCACGAAAGCGTCTTCCGGTGGGCTTGGCTCACGAAGCGGGCGCTGGGCGGGCGATGAAAAAACTGAATGCGGGATCCACGTAACATCCGGGCCTCGCACATAATCAAGGCCTTAGGGCCGGGGGTTTAAGAGATGGATTACGCGGGTGATATAGACGTCAGCGAAGTCTGGCAGCGGTTGTCGGAAGACCCGAACGCGGTTTTGATCGACGTGCGTACGCAGGCGGAATGGAACTATGTGGGCCTGCCGGATTTGTCGAGCCTGGGCAAACAGCCGCTGTGCATTGAATGGCAATTCTTTCCCACTTCGGAACGCAACATGGATTTTCAGTCTCATGTCGAAGGTTCCGGCATTGCCAAGGACGCGGCGATCTATTTGATTTGCCGCTCCGGCGTGCGCAGCAAAAACGCGGCCATTCTGCTGACGGCGGCGGATTTCGAGACCTGTTACAACGTGGCCGGCGGCTTTGAAGGTGACAAGGGCGATAGCGGCCATCGCGGCACGGTCGGCGGTTGGAAATTCGCCGGCCTGCCCTGGGTCCAGGGCTGATAAGTTAAATTAACGGGGGGATACAAAACCATGGGCGATAAAAATAATCCGGGCTGGCGCTCGCGCACACGGGCGGTCCGCGCCGGACTGGACCGCTCGCCCCACGGCGAAACCTCGGAAGCGCTGTTCCTCAATTCCGGCTTTGTCTATGACAATGCCGAGCAGGCCGAGGCGCGCTTTCTGGGCGATGACGAAGGCTTCATCTATTCCCGCTACGGCAACCCAACGGTTTCCATGTTCGAGGAGCGGCTGGCGCAAATCGACGGCTCGGAAGCCTGCTTTGCCACCGCGTCCGGAATGGCGGCGGTGTTTGCCGCCCTGCTCTGCCAATTGCAAAGCGGCGACCATGTGGTGGCTTCGCGCGCCTTGTTCGGCTCCTGCCACTACATTTTGACCCAGCTGCTGCCGCGCTATGGCATCAAGGTCGACCTGGTGGATGGCGCCGATCTGAGCCAGTGGCAAGACAAGATCAATGATGGCACAACGGTGGTTTTCTTTGAAACTCCGTCGAACCCGACCCTGGATCTGATCGACCTGGAGGCTGTTATCGGACTGGCCCATGGGGTTGGCGCCCGCGTCGTGGTGGATAATGTTTTTTCCACGCCGATCCTGCAGCGGCCCGCGGAATACGGCGCCGACGTGGTGGTCTATTCCGGCACCAAGCATATGGACGGCCAGGGCCGCATCCTGGGCGGCGCGGTACTGTCCAGCGAAGAATTCATCGCCGATCATCTAATGAACTTCATGCGCCACACGGGCCCGGCCATGAGCGCCTTTAACGCCTGGATATTGTTGAAGGGCCTGGAGACCATGGAATTGCGCCTGGCCGAACAATGCCGCAACGCCCTGACCATCGCCCGGATGCTGGAAAGCAACGGCGCCATCGAGCGGGTGCTGTATCCGAGTCTGGAAAGCTTTCCCCAATACGAGCTGGCGCAACGGCAGATGACAGCGGGCGGCTCGGTCATCACCTTTGATCTGCGCGGCGGCAAGGATGAGGCGTTCAGGTTCCTGAACGGCCTGCAAATCGTTGATATTTCCAACAACCTAGGCGATGCGAAAAGCCTGATCACCCATCCCGCAACCACCACCCACCGCGCGGTGGGCCCTGAGGAACGCGCCAAGGTAGGCATCGGCGACGGCATGGTGCG
The DNA here is from genome assembly GCA_964590195.1 of uncultured Rhodospirillaceae bacterium. GTDB lineage: Bacteria > Pseudomonadota > Alphaproteobacteria. Next base: position 6,955 of record CAZPWJ010000059.1, read on the forward strand.
CCTGTCCGTCGGCCTGGAAGATCCGGAAGACCTGATGGAAGATCTGGCCACTGCCCTTGATGGCATGCGCTAGCATGCGCGCTGTCGTCTGCCGGGAGAACGGCCCCTACAAGAATCTTGTGGTCGAGGATGTGGCCGCGCCGAAACAACCTTTGCAACCGGGCACGGTGTTGGTGGACATCGCCGCCGCCGGCATTGGTTTCGCCAATGTCCTGGCCATTGCCGGAACGCATCAGAACTCACCGCCCGTGCCCTTTGTTCCCGGCACTGAAGCCGCCGGAACCATAAGCGCGGTCGCCGACGATGTCAGCCGCGTTCAGCCGGGCCAACGGGTTGCCCTCAGCCTGGTGCATGGCGCCTTCGCCGAGCAGGGCGTGGCCCTGGCGGACAATATCTTTCCCATTCCCGATAGCTTGGATTTCGCCGCCGCGACGAATTTCCCCACCATTTACGCCACCGCCTACGGCTGCCTGGACTGGCAGGCCCGCATGCAACCGGGCGAAGTGCTGCTGGTACACGGCGCCGGCGGCGGCAGCGGCCTGGCCGCCGTCGACATCGGCAAGGCCATGGGGGCGGAGGTGATCGCCACCGCCGGCGACCAGGCCAAACTGGCCGCGGCAGAGGCCGCCGGCGCCGATCATCTGATCAACTACCGCGAGGACGAGTTCCGCACGGCGGTGCTGGAGCTGACGAACGGCCGGGGCGCCGACGTCATCTTTGATCCGGTTGGCGGCGATGTATTCGATCAATCCCTGCGCTGTATCGCGCCGGAAGGCCGGATTTTCCCCATTGGTTTCGCAGGTGGAACGGTGCCGCAGATCCCCGCCAATATCCTGTTGGTGAAGAATATCTCGGTGCATGGCATCTATTGGGGTTATTACGGCGGCTGGGCCAAACAGCCGCGCACGGCGGCGAACATCAGCCGTCTGCAAGAGGCCATGGCGACGCTGTTTCAGTGGTGTGACGAAGGCCGCCTGCACCCATTGGTGCACGGCACCTATGATCTGGCGGATTGTGTCGCGGCCATTGATGTCATCACCGAACGCCGGGCCATCGGCAAGGTCGTGCTGACAACCTAAGGATTGCCCCGCAAGGCCCGCCAGACTTGCTCTGGCGTGGCGGGCATCTGCACTTCCGCACCGCCGGCCCTGATCAGCGCATCCTGAATGGCATTCATCACCGCCGCAGGCGCGCCCGTGGTGGCGTTCTCGCCCACGCCTTTTACGCCCAGGGGATTATCCGCTTCCTCGATCTCGACCAGAGCCGTTGTAAACATGGGCAGATCGTCGGCCCGTGGCAGGCAATAGTCCAGCAGGCTGCCGCTCAACGTCTGGCCGCTGTCCGGGTCCAGAACCACGTTCTCGAACATGGCCTGGCCGATGCCCTGCGCGGCCCCTCCATGCAGCTGTCCATCGACGATCATCGGGTTGATGGCGCGGCCCACATCGCAGACCATGATATGGCGCAGAAGTTTTACCGAGCCCGTGTCAGGGTCGATGGCGACCTGGGCCGCATGACAGCCGTTGGCGAAGACATCGCCGGCGGTTTCAAAATCCATCTCGGCGCTGAGGCGTTCGCCCTTATCCTTGGCGTAGGCGGCAACATCGGACAAACCGGATTGCCGGTCCGTGCCCGCGACCCTGAAATTGCCGCTCTCGTATTGAATATCCTCCGCCGCCGCCTCCAGCATATCGGCGGCCAGCTCCCGGCCCCGTTCGACCATTTTATCCGCGCCATAAACCACCGCGCCGCCGCCCATGCGGGCCGAGCGCGAGCCGTAGGACCCCATGCCCCGCTTGACCACGTCCGTATCGCCAAAGACCACCTCGATATCATCGTAGGCCAGGCCCAACCGGTCGGAGGCCACCTGGGCATACATGGTCTGATGCCCCATGCCGAAATCCTGGGTGCCGACCCGAACCAGAACCTTGCCGTCGTCGAAGGCTTCAACCTCGGCGAATTCCGTGGTCATGCTGCCATCGTTTTCCACATACATGGCGATACCTTGGCCGCGCAGCCAGTGGGACGGCACGTCGTCAGTTGCTTCATCATCGGCAAGCAGCGCGGCGGCCTTATCCAGATTGCCGCTGAAGACACCAGAGGTTAGAACCCCGCCACCCGCCATGCGCCAGGGCAGATCACCGCTTTGCACCAGGTTACGGCGGCGAAGCTCGATCGGATCAATTTGCATCTCCCGCGCGGCGGCATCGATCAGGCTTTCCAAAAGGTAATTACCCTCGGCGCGGCCCACGCCGCGATAAGCGGTCTGCGCCGCCCTGTTGCTGAAAATGCCCCGAATGCCAATATCGGCCTCGGCCAGGCGATAGGCTCCACCGATGGTCGGCGGCATATAGTGCATGATGATCCACAAACTGCGGCTGGGCACATAGGCGCCATGGCGCCAATCGGCACGGATGCGCATGGCTAGAAAGTTGCCCTGTCCGTCCAGGGCCAACTCGGCCTTGGTGACGTGATCGCGAGCCTGGGTATCTGTCAGCATGCTTTCCGACCGGGTTGCGGTCCAGCGCACGGGCCGGCCAAGTTCCCTAGCCGCGGCCAGCAGCACCGGATATTCCATATAGACGCCGCCACGGGCACCAAAGCCGCCGCCCATGTCGGGCACGATCACCCGCAGCTTTTCCGCTGGAATATCCAACACCTGAGAAAGCCCGGCCTGCATGCCGTGCACCGATTGGCAGCCCAGGCGCAGGGTTAACCGGTCGTCAGCGGGGTCGTGGGAGGCGATGGCGGCGCGCGGTTCCATGAAGGCGGGCAGGATGCGATTGTTGATCAGGTCACGGCGGACCACATGCGCGGCGCCTTGGAAAATTTCGGCTACTTTTTCGGCATCGCCGGTGCGCCAATCAATGGATACATTACTGTCCGCCTGTTCCCAGATTTTGTCGGAGGCCGGATCAAGGGCCTGTTCAATAGTGACAATCGGATCCAGGGGCGTGTAGCCGACTTGCACCAGCTCGGCCGCATCAAGTGCGGCCGCCAGGCTCTCGGCCACCACTACCGCCACGGCTTCACCGGCATAACGCACCTTGTCTTCCGCGAATGGATACTGTGAGGCGTCGGTCGCCAGCTTGCCGTCAATGCCGCGCAAATCGAAAGGCGGCGTCGCCACGGCCGACGGAATGACATTCGGCACCCTTTGACGAAGCTCGGCGGCACTCCATACCGCCAGCACCCCGTGTGATTTTTCCGCCTCGGAGAGACCGACGGCATCAATCCGGGCGTGGGCATGGGGCGAGCGGACGAAAACCGCATGACATTGACCGGGCAGTTTCAAATCGTCGGTGTATTCGCTCTGACCCAGCAGAAAACGGGGATCTTCCCGCCGCCGAACCGAAGCGCCAATGCCTGTTTTGCTCATAACCAATCTCCATCCACCCAGATAGCAACCTTGGCATATTCCCGTGCAAAGCGAAATTCGTCTTTGCCCGGCTTCATCGCTTGCGGACAGTGGTGAAAATGTGGAACCCTAGACGGCAATGGAAACCAGAAAAGGTATTGGTACGAGGCAATGGCAGACGAAAAAACACTCACATTTCCCGTTGAAGCAACTCACATCATGATGTTTCGGCGCTCCATCGGCGACTACTCCGTTCCTGATACGGGCATGGAAGATGCCGCCGCGCCACCCACCTTCCCGCAAGCAGTGGCACAGTTCAATCCCGACTATTTCCTGCGCATTAAGCCGGGCGAAGATTGGTTCGGCTCGGGCAAGAATGCCTCGGGCGTGGAAGGCCAGGCGTCCTCGTCGGGCGGTCTGCATGCGGAACAGCATTTCGAGTTCGAGCGTCCCGTCCGCCCCGGCGATGTGCTCTACGCCACGGAAAAGGCCGGCAAGAGCTGGGAAAAGGAAAGCAAGCGCGCCGGCAAGCTGATGTTTTCGGAACGCATCATCGAATACCGCGATGCGGACGGCGAACTGGTCTGCACGGCCCGTGGCGTCGGCGTGAAGACCGAACGTCCCGTGGACCAAGGTTGATCAGGGTTAAGGAGTTAGGACATGACAATCAAGGCAAGTGAAATTTCCGTCGGCGATACCTTTGAAGAGGTCTTGGTCGAAGATCTGAAGCGCACCCAATTGGTGATGTATTCGGGCACCTCCGGCGACTACAACCCGCTGCATTCGGACGACAAGTACACCACGGAAGCGGCGGGCTATCCCGGTGTTTTCGCCCACGGCATGCTGACCATGGGCATGACGGGCCGGGTGGTTACCAACCTGTTCGGACCGGAAAACGTCAAGAAATACGGCGTTCGCTTTACCAATCAGGTCTGGCCCGGCGATGATCTGACCGGCAAGGCGGTGATTGAGGCGATCCGCGAGGAAGGCGGCGAAACCCTGGTGGATTTGGCGATCACCACCACCAACCAGAAAGGCGACGTCGTCGTCATGGGCAACGCCACCGGGCGCGTCGAGGGCTGAACAACGACAGCAGCTGACAAACGGCCACGACGCAGCCTCAACGTGGGCATGCGTCGTGGCCGTACGTCTTTATAGCAGGGAAGGCATCTTACCATGGAGAAGAACCGGCACTTTTTCATTGCACTCAGCAATCCGGTCGAGGGGCGGGAGGATGAGTATAACGCCTGGTACGATGCCAACCATGTCCCCGAATGCCTTGAGGTGCCTGGCTTCGTGAGCGGCCAGCGTTTCAAGCTGAGCGCCAGCACCGGCGGTGAGCCGCGGCAGCAATACCTAGCCCTTTACGAACTGGAAGGCGATGATCCCCAGGCGATCCTGGAGCAGCTTCAGGCCAGCCGGGACGAACGAACCCAAAGCGGCGCCTTTGACCGATCCAGCCTTGATATGTGGGTGTTTTCGCCGATTGGCGAGAAACAATTCGCACCTGGCAACGAGGAGTGAGCCTTCACGATGGCCGGCGAAACCGAAATCAGCATTCGAGGCGAGCAGTTCTTCATCAATGGCAAGGTCACTTATCCTGGCGTCCGCTGGCAGGGCCGGCGTATCGAGGGCCTGCTTCTCAACAGCCGCATGGTTCAGGGCATTTTCGATGATCTGAACCCGGAAACCCGCAGCCTGTGGGCCTATCCCGACACTGGCCAGTGGGATCCCGATCGCAATACCCGCGAATTCATTGCCGCCATGCCCAGTTGGCGGGCGCACGGCGTGCTGGCCTTTACCCTTAATTTGCAGGGCGGCAGCCCCTACGGCTATTCCAAGGATCAGCCCTGGATCAATTCCGCCATTGCCCCCGACGGCAGCCTGCGCGGAGATTATCTGAGCCGGCTGCGCCTGATCCTCGATGCCGCCGACAGCCTGGGCATGGCGGTCATCATCAGCCTGTTCTACTTCGGCCAAGAAAAAAACCTGGACGGCGAGTCCGCCATTATTCGCGGCGTCGAAGGGGCCGTGGACTGGCTTCTCGAACAGGGCTACCGCCATGTCCTGGTCGAGATCAACAATGAATGCAACGTCCGATACCAACAACCACTGTTGATGCCGGAAGGCGTGCATGCCTTGATAGCGCGGGCCAAGAGCCGCGGCCGCGATGGCCGGCGGCTGCTTGTCGGCACCTCCTATGGCGGCGGCGTCGTGCCACAAGGCAACGTGGTGCGGGAAAGCGATTTTCTACTGTTGCACGGCAATCATGTGGACACACCGGCGCGGATCCGTGAAATGGTGCAACAGACCCGGCAGGTCGCCGGCTATACACCAAAACCGATCCTGTTCAACGAGGATGATCATTTTGCCTTCGATCAGCCGGACAACAATTTTATTGCCGCTCTGGACGAATATGCCTCGTGGGGATTTTTCGACTACCGCATGGAGGACGAGGGCGCTGCCGACGGCTATCAGAGCATGCCGGTAAACTGGGAAATCAGCTCCGAGCGCAAGCGTGGTTTTTTTGAACTGGCCCGCAGTATTGCGGGAACCTAGTATCTAGAATTAGAAATACTATATATAAACGGCCAAGCTGTCCCATTCTATGTAAACCGAACGTTAACCGGCCATCCGCTAACGTTTACCTTGGTGCCATGTGGCGCCATTATTGCGCCGCATTGGGCGCGCCTGGGAATCAATGACTTGACCGAGATTTTGTTCATTGGTCGCGATGACGACGCCGAGGCGGCAGTATTGGCCGCTTTGGACGCTAGCGCCTATTCGGTGCGGCGTGTCCGGACCGTGGCGGCGGCCAATGCCTTGCTGGCCGAGAGCCGCTTCGATGCCCTGGTTATTGATTTTGATGACGCCGGCGCTGGCGCCGGCTCCGGTCCCGGCGGCGGTCCCGGCTTCGATCTGGCGCAGTTATTGGGGCTGTTCCTGTTTGTGCCGACAATTGCGTTGATGGACGAGTTTACGCCTGAAATGGTGGTACAGCTTATTCAATTCGGGGCCCAAGACAGCCTGGTCAAATCCGAACTGGGTAACGAGCGCCTCGCCGTCAGCATTCAATGTGCCATCAGCCGGGCCCATATGGCGCACTACGACAGTTTAACCGGCCTGCCAAACCGGGCCCTGCTGTTTGACCGTCTGACCCACGCCATCAACCAATCCCGGCGCTACAACCACGAACTGGCTGTGTTGTTCATCGACTTGGACCGTTTCAAGTTCGTCAACGACACCATGGGCCATGAAGCCGGCGACATCGTTTTGAAGACCGTCGCCAGCCGCATCCGCGAATGCCTGCGGGAAAGCGATACCGTTGCCCGTCTGGGCGGCGATGAATTCATCGCCCTGGTGACGAATCTGGATACCGCCGTGTCGGCCGCCACGGTGGCCTCGAAGATCGTCGAAAGCGTTTCCCAGCCGATTACAATCGGCGGCAACGCGGCCACGATCTCGGCCAGTATCGGCATCGCGCTGTTCCCCGATGACGCCGACGGCGCGGATGATCTGATGCGCCTGTCCGATGCCGCCATGTACCAGGCCAAGCAGATCGGCGGAGAAGGCTATCAATTTTACCGCCCCGACATGAACAGCTCGGCCCTGCGCCGCATCGGCCTGGGCGTTGCCTTGCAACGGGCCATCCGCCATGGCGAGTTCGAGCTGCACTATCAGCCGCAAATCGACCTCAACAATGGCGAGGTCGTGGGATTGGAGGCATTGGTCCGCTGGAACCATCCGGAACGAGGCATGATCCCGCCGGATCAATTCATTCCCCTGGCCGAGGAACTGGGCCTGATGACACCCCTGGGCAATGTCATCCTGGGCCTGGCCTGCAACCAGATCGCGGAATGGAAGCGCCTGGATATGCCTGTTTTGCGGGTCGCGGTGAATTTGTCAGCACATCAATTCAATCAGGATGATCTGCTGGACCACGTGCAAGGCTGGATCGACAAAACCGGCGTGAATGCCGCGCTGCTGGAAGTCGAGCTGACGGAAAGCTCCATCATGCAGGACCCGGAGGCAGCCGCCGGTATCCTGGGCCGGCTAAGCGAGGCCGGGGTGCGCGTCACCATTGATGATTTTGGCACCGGCTATTCATCCTTGGCATATCTGAAACGCTTCCCCCTGGATGCCCTGAAGATCGACCGCTCCTTTGTCCGCGACGTGACGCGTGAACCTTCCGATGGCGCCATTGTCCGTACTGTTATCGCCCTGGCCCAGCATCTGGGCCTGCACGTGGTAGCCGAGGGCGTGGAGACGGAGGAGCAGTTGGACTTCCTACGCGCCAACAGTTGTCAGTTCGCGCAAGGTTTCTATTTTAGCCCGCCTGTTGCCGCCGCCGAGATTTTCGGCGTCGTTGCCCGGCTGGAACGGCAGGACCTGCGTCCCGCCGTTGATGAAATGCGTTTGGGTGCCTGAAGCGGCGCCACCAGAAGGCGGCATTTTCCATATTTGTCTCAAATTAGGCGCGCATTAACCTCGGGCCTTAATGGCTTCTTTACGCCTGCCCGCCATTATGGCCCTTGCCAATCGCCGCAATGCAGAATTCATTCGAGGGCCGAAAATTGTCTACGCTACGAGCCGCCAGTTACGATAGAATAGCCGACCGCCGTTGGACCAAGGTTGCCCTTGCCTTTTTGCTGTTGCTTGGCGCCACCGTACTGGCCGCACAGGAATCCCATTCCAACGTGGCGCCTCTTGCCGAACTGCAAGCCGCGCAACAGTTCTAGTTCAAAGCGATCGCCATCGGCTGAAACCAGTTTTCATGGTGGCGGGCCACGCGCCGAAATCTATATCAAATGATCAGAACTTGACGCTGAACCGGCCCGCGGTGCCATTACGGCGGCCCCAGGGCCTGGATTGGGAGGTCATTGGGGACAGTTGCGTAAATTCGGAATCGATGCACCCATTGCCTTTGGCTGCCTGGTCGTACTGCTTTGCGGCAGCCTTGTTGGCTGGAATTTGTACCATGAGCACCGCCTGATCCAGGACAACACCGACGCGATTCTGCGCCACGCGGCCATCGTGGCGGAAAAGGAAATATCGGCCAGCCTGCGCAGCATCGACATATTACTGACGGAGATCGGCGCGGATTCGAAATATCTTGCGGGTTTGGAGGTTGAGCGCCGCGTGGAATTGCTTCGGGCTCGTTTGATCGGGTATCCGGAATTGCGCGCGGTCGGCCGTTCCAGCAAGAGCGGAAAAGTCGCCTATTCCTCGATTGGCAAACAAGCGGGTTTCGATATCTCTAAACGGGCCTATTTTCAGGTCGCCAAGACGGGATCACCAGCACGAAGCTATCTAACCGGACCGACAAAGGTAAGAGACGGTTCCATCCGCTATTTTTTCTCCCGCCAGGTGCTGGATGAACATGGTGAATTTGATGGTGTTGTTGTCACCTCGTTTGCCGCCGCGTTTTTTGATGATGTCCTGCGTTCCATCAGGCCCCGGGGACGCTATATCGCCGTGCTGACCGGAACGGATGGCGTCATCGCCGCCCGCTTACCCGGCCCGGCGGCGCAATACCGCACCAAATCCGTGGCCCAGGCACCGGTATTCCGGGCCCATCTGGAAAGTGGCGAAAAGATCAGCCGGCACCGCGCAATGGCACCGATCGAAGGGGTGGAACGCTACGTCAACCTGCTATCCTTCGACGACTACCCCCTGATCGTTGTAATGGGGCGCGACTATGAAGACATCTTCGCCGCCTGGCAAACAACTCTGATAACGCGGTCGCTGTTGCTGGTTGCGATTATATTGATCAGCAGCGCGCTGGTTTGGCTGGCGCGGCGTCGGGAGCAGCGCCACAACCAGCTCCTGGTCAGGATCAACGCACAGGCGAAACGTGAAAGCCAGCTTGCCGAGGACCTGCGCCAGGCCAACGCCGGCCTTGAGATAACCGTCGACGACCGGACACGTGACCTGCGCCACGAAATCGCCGAACACAAACAGACCGAGGCCGCTCTGCGGCGTGCCCATGATGAAATGGAAACGCGGGTGCAGCGGCGCACAAAGGAACTTCGCGACAGCGAGAATCGCTTTCGCGACATGGCGGAAGTTTCCGCCGATTGGTTCTGGGAAATCGATCAGGACTTGCGTTACACCTATGTTTCGCCCGGCATCGCCAACATTGGCCTGGAACCTGAATTCTTCATTGGCAAGACCTTCATGGAGACCCTGGGTGACGACTATATTCCCGGCGGCCAGGATGAAATGGTCTCGGCCCTGATGGCCCGCCGACCTTACCGCGGCCTCGAACGGCCCTCGGTCGTAACAGGCAAATGGGTCAGAACCAACGCCAAGCCGTTATTTTCCGATGACGGCGCCTTTCTTGGCTACCGGGGCACTACCTCTGATATATCCGAACACAAGCTGCGCGAGGAGCAGCTGCGCCAAGCCCAAAAGATGGAAGCGATTGGTCAGCTCACGGGCGGCGTGGCGCATGATTTCAACAACTTGCTGGCGGTGATCATAGGCAACGCGGAATTTATCCAAAACGATATCAAGGCAGCAGGGCCGGTCAGGGAAGCGCCGGTCCGAACAATCACACGCGCCGCTAACCGGGGCGCTGAATTGACCAGTCGGCTGCTTGCATTTTCCCGCAAGCAGGTCCTTGAACCTCAGGTCATTGACCTGCCCCAACTGCTGGCCGGCACCATGGACATCTTACGCCGAACATTAGGTGAAACCATCGAAATCAAGACCATCGAGGCGCCGAGAATATGGCCCTGCGAAGCGGATCCCGGGCAGCTTGAGAATGCATTGCTAAATCTTGCCATCAATGCGCGGGATGCCATGCCTCAAGGCGGTGTTTTGAGCATGGAGGCAGCCAACGTCGATCTGGGTGAAGACGACACCAGCGCCGATGTCGGTCTGCGGCCCGGCAGCTATGTCATGCTGGCCGTCAAGGATACCGGAACCGGAATGACTGGCAATGCCCTGGAGCATGCCTTCGAACCATTTTTCACCACCAAGGATGTGGGCCAAGGGTCCGGTCTTGGCCTGTCAATGGTATTTGGTTTCGCCAAACAGTCGGGGGGACATGTTTCGATTGAAAGCGAACTCGGCACCGGAACCACTGTTAGACTTTATTTGCCGCGGGCCAGCCAGGGACAAACGACTGAAGACGCGGCGCCTGGGCCGGAACCGGCCGTGGCACGGAATGAAAGAATTCTGGTCGTTGAAGACGACGCCGAGGTCCGCCTCCTTGCCGTGACTTTATTGCAATCTCTTGGCTACCATGTGTTGCAAGCGGCGGACGGGCCAGCCGCATTGGCGCTGATGCGCCAGGACCGCCAGTTCGATTTGCTGCTTACCGACGTGATCCTGCCATCGGGGCTAAGCGGGCCGGATATCGCCGCCCAGGCGGGTAAAATTATTCCCGATATCAAGGTTTTGTTCATGTCCGGCTATGCGGACAATGAAATCGTTCGCCACGGCAGCCCGGACGGGGACGTCATCCTTTTGCAAAAGCCGTTTACGGGCAAACAGTTAGCCGCCAAACTTCGGACGATACTGGATTCCCGAACCTGAGCCGCCGCGCAACCATGCATTGTTCCTCGCATAAACAAGAATTAACGATTTTATTAAAAGTTTGAGCCAATATGACGCGATTGATTGCCAATCATCGAATAATCTCGTTTTGGACCGGTCATGGACCCGTTTCGCAGCCTAATTGAAGCTTCAAGCATGGGCGTGCTTGTGCATCGGGAGTTCACGCCGCTTTATGCCAACCGGGCCCTGGTGAGCAGCTTCGGTTACGGGTCGCTGGAAAATTTGCTGGCGCTGCCGTCCGTGACCGATTTCCTGCAAGAGCACGAGTTTGAGCGCATGCAGCGCTATGGTGAAGCGCGCCTGCGTGGGGAGCCCGCGCCGGAGGAATATATCGTTCACTGCAAGGCCGTCGATGATCGGGAATTATGGATGCAGATGCGTCCCGTCGTCATCGAATGGGACGGCGAGCCCGCCGTCTGCGTTTCAATGGTGGATGTCACGGCCAGCGTACTGGCCGAAAAGGCATTGCAGGAAAGCGAAGACCGCTTTCGCGATTTCGCCGCGGCGTCCGCCGACTGGTTCTGGGAAATGGATGAAGAGCTGCGGTATGTCTATTTTTCGGAACGCCATGGGCAGGTCACTGGGCTGGATTCCAATGCCTATATCGGCAAGCGCCGGGATGATTTTGACCAAAGCCCCATCATGGATGAGCTATGGCAAAGTCACATGGCCGATCTGAAAGCGCGGCGGCCATTTCGCGACCTGCGCTATAATATCCACCTTAAGAACGGTAGCTTGTTACCCATCAGCCTTGATGGCCAGCCTAGATTTGACGACGAGGGAAATTTTCGGGGTTACCGGGGTGCCGGGCGCGATGACACAGAACGGACCGAGGCCGAAGCCAAATTACGCGCGGCAAAAGAAGCCGCAGAGAACGCCAGCAAGGCAAAATCGCAATTCGTGGCGAACATGAGCCATGAACTCAGAACGCCTCTGAATGCCATCATCGGATTTTCCGACGTCATGGACGCCGCCGTTTACGGCCCTTTGGGTCATGAAAAATATAGGGGATATGCGCAGGATATCCGCCAATCTGGATTGCATCTGCTCAATATCATCAACGATCTTCTCGACACCGCGAAGATTGAAGCCGGGGAGATATCCGTATCGCCCGAGGCCACGGACCTGACGCTGGTTCTGGAGTCCTGCCGTGCCATGGTCGAGGAGCAATTCCGAGAAAGACAACTTGAACTGGTTCAGGATGTTGCCCCGCAACTACCCATGATTAATGTGGATCCCAGGCATATTAAGCAAATACTGCTGAACATCTTAAGCAATGCCGCTAAATTCTCCAGGGACGGCGGCACCATAACGGTCCGCGCCATGGCCCTTGGGCAAAGCGACGTACGGATAATGATCGAGGATCAAGGCATCGGCATTCCCGCCAAGGATATGCAAAAGGTGCTGCAACCGTTTGGCCAGTCCCGCGATATCCTGAAGAGCAATCGCCACGGCACCGGGTTGGGGCTTCCCCTGACCATCTCCTTGATAGAACTGAACAGCGGGCGGTTTGAATTGACCAGCGAAGAAGGCGTGGGCACGACGGCAACCGCAATTTTCTCACAAGCAAATTCGGCCACCGCCGAGGAAGACACCCTTCAGGCCTGTTCCACTACCCCGTAGGCTCGACATCCAAACGGATGACGTCTTCCTGGCCTTCCTTGGCGATAGGATAGCGCGCCATGACCAAGGGATCGTGGCCGGGAATGATATGCTTGCCCGATTCCGCCAGCCCGCGCATCTTGCCATATCCCGCAACCATATCGGCTGCGGAATAAACGATGGGAAACGGCGCCGTTCCTTCCATATTCTCGTAGAAATGCGCCGCGTCCGAGGCCAGGACGACCCAGCCGCGCTTGGTCAGTACGCGGACGCATTGCACGCCCGCCGTATGGCCGCCGATCCAATGCACCGAGATACCCGGCGCCACCTCCGCCTCGCCATCATGGAATGCGACCCGGCCATCGAACACCCGGCGCACCATGGTGCAGACATGGTCGGGGGCATAGGCGTGGCCAAAGGGTTCGTGGCACATATGCTTGCCCGTGGCGTAGTTCATCTCTGATTCCTGGAGATGAAACCTAGCGGCGGGAAAATCATCCAGCGTGCCCGCATGGTCATAGTGCAGATGGGTGATGATGACGTCTTCCACCTTGGCCGCTTCGATGCCGATGATCTCCAGACCTTCGGCGGGTAGACGCGTAATGGTGCGGCCGCGCTTGTCGCCTTCCGTCCGCTCGAAGCCCGTATCGACCACAATGGTTCGGTTTTCGTTGACGATGGCCCAAACGAAATAGTCCAGCGGCATTTCGCTGTCGTGAGAATCGACCGGATGCTCTGGCGCAATAATAAAATTGTCCCGCCGCAAACGCCCCGCCACGCTGCCGTAGCGAATGGCGAAAACTTCATAGGTTTCAGGTCCGCTCATAGTCTTGTTTCCTTTCCTGCCTCAGCGGGCTAAGTAGCCGCCGTCGATGACCAATTCACTGCCCGTAACGAACTTCGCGGCATCCGAGGCCAAATACAAAATGCCTTCCGCGATGTCCTCGGGCCGGCCCATCTCGCCCGTGGGCTGGGAATTCAGAATAGCCTCCCGCCGTTCCGGCCCGCTCTTTTGAATGGCGCCGCCTATCATGGGGGTGTCGATAAAACCAGGATGCACCGAGTTAATCCGGATATTAAGGCCCCGCTCCGCGCATTCCATGGCGACCGCCTTGCTCAACAAACGCACGCCGCCTTTTGAGGCGCTGTAGGCGCTGGTCAAAGGCAGGCCGACAACACCTAATATGGACGAGATATTGATAATCGTGCCGCCGCTTTCCTTCATGGCGGCGACGCCATGCTTGACGCCAAGAAAGACGCCGTCCAGATTGACCGACAATGTGTCGCGCCATTGTTCCAGCGCTATTTCCTCGACCGGCACGCCGCTGGCACCGCCGATCCCGGCGTTGTTGACCAGGATATCCAGGCCGCCATGATCCGCCTGTATGGTTTCAATGATCTTGACCCAGGCCGCCTCGTCCGTGACATCGTGGTGCAGATAGGCCGCCTCGCCCCCCGCACCGGCGATGGCGGCAACCACTTCGGCGCCCGCTTCATCCTGCACATCCGTCAGCACCACCACGGCACCTTCCCGCGCCACTAATTCCGCCGTGGCGCGGCCGATACCCGATGCACCGCCCGTTACCAAAGCCACCTTGCCTGCTACGCGACCCATCAATTTCTCCCGCAAAAATATTTCTGGCCACAGAATGAGGCAGAGTGCTGGTCAGATCAAATGCCCAGCGCGTAGTATGCGGCAGATTTTACAAGGAACACAGGCGAGGCAAGCATGGATAAGGCGCTATACGACAAAGGCCTGGGCATCAGAAAAGAGGTTCTGGGCGAGGACTATGTGAACCGGAACATCAACACTGTCACGGATTTCAACCGCCACTTTCAGGAGATGGTGACGGAATATGCCTGGGGCGGCGTCTGGGGCGATGACGCCTTGGAGAAGAAAACCCGCAGCCTGGTCAATCTCGGCATGCTGGCTGCCCTGAACCGGCCGCGGGAATTCGAAATACATTTTCGCGGCGCCCTCAGAAATGGCTGCAGCAAGGAGGAATTGCGCACCGTACTGGAGCAGATCGCCATTTATTGCGGCATGCCGGCGGGGATCGAGGCATTCCGCATCGCCCGCGGCGTGCTGGACGAGATCGAGGGAAAGGACTGAGCATGACCACTGAAAATCAACAACCCATCGTTGGCTTTATCGGCCTGGGCGCCATGGGCAACCGCATGGCGGCCAACGTTGCCGCCGCCGGTTTCGAGATGATCTGCTTTGATGTCGCCGGCACCAAGGAACGGGCCCCGGAAGGCGCCGGCATCGCCACATCCGTGGGCGGCGTGGCGGCGGGGGCCGATGTCATCATCCTGAGTCTGCCCAACGGCGATGTTTCCGCCGCCGTGGCGGAAGAGATCATCGAGAGCAATCAGCGCGCTGTCTCCACCATCGTCGACACCTCGACCATCGGCGTGGCGGCGGCCAAGGCCGTGCATGGCCGTCTGGCGGGCGCCGATCTGGCCTATATGGATGCGCCGGTCTCGGGCGGCATCGCGGGTGCCGCCGCCGGCACCATCGCCCTGATGTTTGCCGGCCCCAAGGATCAGTTCGAGGCCCTGTCGCCGGTTTTGCAGGCCATGTCGAAGCGGCCCTTTCATGTGGGCGAGGAACCGGGCCAGGCCCAGGCCATGAAGCTGTTGAATAACTATCTTTCGGGCCTGGCACTGACCGCGACTTCGGAAGCGATCTCATTCGGCCTGACCCAGGGCCTGGAGATGTCGACCATGCTGGATGTGCTGAATGTCTCGTCGGGACAGAACACCGCGACATCCGATAAATTCCCCAACCGGGTGCTGACGGAAACCTATGACGCGGAATTTCTCAATACCCTGTACCTAAAGGATATCTCCCTGTATGTGGAGAACGCTGCCAACGCGGGCACGTCGGATACCATCGCCACCAACCTGCTGCCGATCTGGCAACGCTTTACCGCCGCCGAGCCCGGCGCCGATTTCACCAGGATTTTTCCCTTCGTACGCGACAAGCGCTGACCGGGATCAGGAGTAAGAAGATGAATAATATCGATCTGAATGGCCGCACGGCCATTGTCACCGGCGGTGCCGACGGTATCGGCGGCGCCATCACCGAGCGGTTTCTGGCCTCGGGCGCCAATGTCATCATGTGGGATATCAGCCAGGACAACCTGGATGCCAAGTTAGGCGCCACCGATGCCAACGGCCGTCTGCAAGGCGCGAAGGTTGATGTCACCGACCCCGAACAGGTCGCCGCCGCCCGCGACGACGCCCTGGCCGCCCGTGGCAAGATCGATATCCTGGTCTGCAACGCGGGCATCACCGGCCCGGCCAAGAAAAGCTGGGAATACAGCTATGCCGAATGGCGGGCGGTGATAAACCTGGACCTGGATGCGGTGTTCGTCTGCTGCCACAGCCTGATGACCCATATGATGGACCAGGGCTATGGCCGGATCGTCAATATTGCTTCCATCGCCGGCAAGGAAGGCAACCCCAATGCCTGTGCCTATTCCGCCGCCAAGGCCGGCGTCATCGGCCTGACGAAATCCCTGGCCAAGGAAACGGCGGAGACCGGCGTGATTATCAACTGCGTCACACCGGCGGCGATCCGCACGGCGATCTTTGATCAGATCACCGAGGAGCATGTGGACTATATGCTGTCGCGCATTCCCATGGGCCGTCTGGGCCGTGTCGACGAGGCCGCAGCCCTGGTTGCCTGGTTGTCATCGGAAGATTGCAGCTTCTCCACCGGTGGTGTGTTCGACCTTTCAGGTGGACGGGCAACCTATTAACTTAGCCCCGACGGCAGCGGCGTAAGGGGCGGCGTAATGGGCGCTGAAAGATTGCGGTAATACCAATCGCCTACTTGCGCCGCCGGTCATTTCAGGTGATCATTCATAAAGGGACGCGGTCTTTTGGGGAGGCCGCTGTTGGGGTCCCATCAGTGTTGAGTAAATTCGCCGCGCCAAGAACGGAACAGCACGGAAGCAAATCATCATGAGTCAGCCGGATCGCCCCGACGCGTTTGTCGAATTTCGCGGCGTGCAGAAAAGTTATGACGGGGTAAGCCTGGTCGTTAAGAATCTGAACCTGGAAATCGCCGAGGGTGAATTCCTGACCATGCTGGGCCCGTCGGGATCGGGCAAGACAACCTGTCTGATGATGCTGGCCGGTTTCGAACCCGCAACCAATGGCGAAATCTTCCTTAAAGGCCAGCCCATCAATCAGGTGCCGCCGCACAAGCGCGGCATCGGCATGGTCTTTCAGAATTATGCCTTGTTCCCGCACATGACGGTGGCGGAAAACCTCGCCTTTCCCTTGGAAGTCAGAAAATTGGCGAAGGCCGAGCGCGAAGCCAAAGTACAGCGCGCCCTTGAAATGGTCCGCCTGCCGGAATTCGGCCACCGCCGGCCGGCGCAACTATCGGGCGGGCAGCAACAGCGCGTCGCGGTCGCCCGCGCCCTGGTGTTCGAGCCGGAACTGGTGCTGATGGACGAACCCTTGGGCGCGCTGGACAAGAATCTGCGTGAGGAAATGCAGTACGAGATCAAGCATATCCACGAAAACCTCGGCGTCACGGTTGTCTATGTGACCCATGATCAATCGGAAGCCTTGACCATGTCGAACCGCATCGCGGTCTTCGATGACGGCATCATCCAGCAATTATCCACGCCCGATGCGCTGTATGAAAAGCCGGAAAGTTCTTTTGTCGCCCAGTTCATTGGCGAGAACAATCGCCTGCAAGGCACCGTCAAAACGGTCAACGGCGCCGTCTGTACAGTGCAGCTGGACAGTGGCGAGACCGTGCAGGCGGCCAAGATCAAGGTCGAGGAAAGCGGCGGCCGAACGACACTTTCCATACGGCCCGAGCGCGTTGCCTTGAATCCGGGCCCTGGCGACGTACCTGTTATCCTACCCGCCAAGATCGAGGAATTGATCTATCTTGGCGATCACATCCGCGCCCGCATGTCCGTCGCGAACACGGATGAATTCATCGTCAAGGTGCCCAATGACACGGGCCGCCAGGACCTGGTCGTGGGCCGGGAAACAACAGTCGGCTGGCAGTCCGAGGATTGCCGCGCCCTTGATGAAGACCTGGCCCGCGTAAAAGTCGCCAGTAAAAGTTAGTAACCAGCGTTTCACAACCGAGTATCAAATCGCGGTCAAATAATTGGCCAGCTAACATGGAGGACTACCTGTTATGAAAATTAAAGTGTTGCTCGCATCAACGGCGCTTGCCGCCGGTGTTGCCTTTGCCGGAGCCGCTCAGGCCGGCGAAGTCAACGTCATGTCCTGGGGGGGCGCCTATACCAAGAGCCAGGTGGAGGCCTACCACAAACCGTGGATGGCGAAGACCGGCAACAAAGTCAATTCCATTGACTCACCCAACCCGGCCACGCCGATCAAGGCACAAGTGGAAGCCGGCAATGTCTCCATCGATGTCGCCGACGTTGAATTTTCCGACGCGGTCCGTCTTTGCGACGAAGGCCTGCTGGAAACGATCGATGCATCGAAACTGCCAGCCGCACCAGACGGCACACCGGCGGCGAAGGACTTCATTGAGGGCGGTTTGACCGATTGCGCCGTTGCGAACATCGTCTGGTCGACAATTTATGCCTACGATTCGAGCAAGGTCAAAGGCAGTGCGCCAACAACAATGGCGGATTTCTTCGATACCAAGAAATTCCCCGGCAAGCGCGGTCTGCGCAAAACCGCCAAGGCCAATCTTGAAATGGCTCTGATCGCCGACGGTGTCGCGACCGGTGACGTTTACAAGCTGCTTGGCACGGACAGCGGTGTTGCACGGGCCTTCAAAAAGCTCGACAGCATCAAGAAGGATGTCGTCTGGTGGGAAGCGGGCGCCCAGGCGCCGCAATTGCTGGCGGATGGCGAAGTGGTCATGACCACCGCCTATAACGGCCGTATCTTTGGCGCCGCTGTTGGCGAAGGCAAACCCTTCGTGGTGGTCTGGGACGGTCAGATCCTCGATTTCGATCTGTTCGTCATCCCAAAAGGCGCGCCGAACAAGGAACTGGCCATGGATTTCGTCCGCTTCTCGACCGGCACCAAGGCGCTGGCGGATCAGGCGAGCTGGATTTCCTATGGTCCGGCGCGGAAATCTTCCGGTGCCATGGTCGGCCTGTATAAAGACGGCAAGACCAAAATGGCCCCTCATATGCCCACGGCGGCGGCAAATTTGAAAACCGCTCTGGTCAACAATTTCGAGTTCTGGGCGGACCATGGCACGGAACTGAACGAGAAGTTCAACGCCTGGCTGGCGAAGAACTAATCGTTGTTGAGACTACCGGCGGCCGGGGCATAACCCCGCCGCCGGCACCTTTTCGTTTGCGACCTTAAACATTTCAAATCCGCGATCCAGTATGTCTGACGCCACATTGACCCAAGCCGCACAGATCGACGCGCCGATAACGGCGGCCGATGGCACGCCATTGCGCATCGCCCTGGCCCGCGCCACCCGGCGGGCCCGTATCCGCGCCTTTCTGTTGGTCGCGCCTTTGCTGGCTTTCATTCTCGTTACCTTCGCCTTTCCGATTGCGCAGATGCTGTACCGCAGCGTCAACAACACTGCCTTTTCCGACAACATGCCAAACCTTGTCAGCTATTTCGAAAACAACGAAATTTCCGGCGTTCCGGGGGAAGCCGCCTTCGCCGCCCTGGTGGCGGATCTGAAGGCAGCCAAGAAAACCAGAAAAGTCGGTGTCGTCGGCACACGCGTGAACTATGAATTTCCAGGCACCCGTAGTCTCTTCACCTCGGCCGGGCGCAAGGCCAAGCGCTTGCAGCCGCCCTACAAGGAGGCGGTGCTTAAACTACACAAGCATTGGGGCAGCGTGCGGCTGTGGACGACCATGCAACGGGTGGCCCAGCCCCATAATCTGGCCTTCTATATGGCCGCCATCGACATGACCTATGACGATGCGGGCAACCTGGTTTCGGTATCGGAAGACCGGCGCATCTATGTGCCGCTGTTTATCCGCACCCTTTGGCTGTCGGCGCTGATCGCCGGGCTATGCCTGCTGCTGGCATTTCCGGTCGCGCATCTACTGGCCACCTTGCCGCTGCGCTATTCAAACCTGTTGATGATCTTCGTGCTGTTGCCGTTCTGGACCTCGCTATTGGTGCGGACGACATCCTGGATCGTGCTGCTGCAGAGCCAGGGCGTGTTCAACGATATCCTGGTCCTTTTGGGCATTGTCGGCGAGGATGGCCGCGTCCAGTTGATGTATAATCAGATGGGTACCATCATTGCCATGGTGCATATTCTGCTGCCGTTCATGGTGCTGCCGCTTTATTCGGTGATGAAAACCATTCCGCCCTCTTATATGCGCGCGGCGCGCTCGTTGGGGGCGACGCCGTGGACAGCATTTTGGCGGGTTTATTTCCCGCAGACGGTGCCGGGCATCGGCGCCGGCATTTTGCTGGTTTTCATTCTGGCGGTCGGCTACTACATCACGCCGGCCCTGGTCGGCGGCTCGTCAGGCCAGTTGATATCCAACCTGATCGCCTTTCATATGCAGCAATCATTGAACTGGTCCCTGGCGGCAGCCCTGGGCGCATTGTTGCTATTCGGCGTTCTTGTTCTCTATTGGCTCTATGACAGGATTGTCGGGATCGACAATATGAAACTCGGTTAGATGTGATGAGGAAGAACTGACATGGCATTGCCTCCGCATGCATCCCGGGCTGAACGTGTCTGGCACTACACATATCTGGGCATTTGCACCGCGATCTTCATCTTCCTGATTTCGCCGATCCTGGTGATCATTCCCCTGTCGTTCAACGCCGAGCCCTATTTTACCTTCACTCAAAACATGCTGAGTTTTGATCCCGACGGTTTTTCCCTGCGCTGGTACGACAAAATCCTGACTTTTGGCATGTCGGCGCCGGAGGGGCCCCGCGGGGGCTCCTGGTGGTCCGATGTCTGGGCCAACGCGCAATGGGTCCGAGCCGCCAAGAATTCAGTAATCATCGGCGTGGCAGCGACCATATTGGCGACCGTGCTGGGCACCGTTGCCGCCCTTGGCCTCTCGCGTCCGGAAATGCCGTTTCGCCGGGCTATCATGGGGTTACTGATTTCGCCCATGATCGTGCCACTTATCATTACCGCCACCGGGTTGTTCTTTTTCTATTCCTGGACCGGCCTGGCGCATACCTACGCCGGCATCATCATGGCGCATGCTACCCTGGGCATACCGTTCGTCATTATCACCGTGACCGCGACCCTGGTCGGTTTCGACCACTCCCTGACGCGCGCCGCCGCCAATTTGGGCGCCGATCCGGTCACATCCTTTCGCCGGGTTACCTTGCCATTGATCCTGCCGGGCGTGATTTCCGGCGCCCTGTTCTCTTTCGTCGCCTCGTTCGATGAAGTGGTGGTGGTACTGTTCGTCGCCTCGTTCGATCAGCAGACCATCCCGAGGCAGATGTGGAACGGCATTCGCGAACAGATCTCGCCCACTATCCTGGCGGTGGCGACGATACTTGTGATTTTTTCGATCGCCCTTCTCACCACCCTCGAGCTTTTGCGCCGGCGAAACGAACGCCTGCGCGGCCTGACGGGTTAGCCTGAAGGAACCTGGTTCATGAGTATCGAAATTGCCCCCATCGGATATGTACGCGGCGGCCGGGTCGAGGCCCGTGATGACGATTGGGAGCACGAGCAGGCCGTGATCGAACTGGATGGCGCGCAATTTCAGGCCGACGCACTAGCCGGCCTGTCGGATTTTTCCCATATCGAGGTGCTGTTTCATTTTCACCAAGTGGCGCCCGAGAAGATCGTCTCCGCCGCCCGCCATCCCCGCGGCCGAACCGATTGGCCCAAGGTCGGCATCTTCGCCCAGCGCGGCCGGGTGCGCCCCAATCGCCTGGCCGTCACCGTCTGCGGAATTGTCACGGTGGACGGTCTGTGCCTGACCGTCCGGGGCCTGGACGCCATCGACGGCACTCCGGTATTGGATCTGAAACCCTATCTCAGCGGTTTCGCTCCCCGTGGCGAAATCAGGGAACCGGACTGGGCCAGGGAAATCATGGCGGACTATTGGTAGCGCTCTACCAATCAACGCCGATGACGGAAAGATCCAGGCGCCCATTGACAACGGGCGGGCACCAGAAATAGCTGCCCGACAGGGCGCGGCTGAAGCGGAACACGCCATCGACGATGCCGTCCTCCTGCCCCGTCATGCGCCGCAACTGCACCTCGAAGGCATCCAGGGTCCGGCCAAAGGCCACGAACATCAGACCCTCGCCGCCGGCATCCGCCCATGGCATGGAACGGCGCAGGATAAACGCCTCGGGCTCGAAACTCTCCTGGGCGGTGCGTTTCACATGCGCCGACAGTGGTGCGTCATCCAGCTCCTCGTTGTCGCTCAAGCGACGGCCAATGATATTGTCGCGCTCGTCCTGGGGCAGGGTTTCGAAATAGTCCAGATCGTGGCGCCAAACCTGGGCCGCGACAAAACTGGAACTATCCAGGCCCGCGCCGGCGCCGGTAACAATGGCGGCTTCCGTGGCAGCCGCCCCCTCGGGGTTTTCCGTGCCGTCGATATAGCCCGACAAATCGCGGCCCTCGCCATACGTGAAGCCGTCAACAAGCCGGTCGCGCTGAAAGGCGGGCGCCAGCATCGCCGTGATCTGCCGGCCCGCATGCATAATCTCGCCCTGATCACTGCCCCGGATCCAGCACCAGAGATCGGCCTGGGTGGAGGGCACTTCACAGCCAGGCCCGCTGAGATTGGGGAACGGACGCAAACCCTCCACCGAGCGGTCCAATCCGCGTATCAAGCCGGGGCCAAGACCTATTACCAATTCCTGCGTGGCCGGGCGCACCGCAAGCTGGCGCAGAACGGGCAACGGATTACCGCCCGCCATGACGCTGAATTCCATGAAGCGTGACAATTCGGGGCCGGGGGCGAGAATACCAGGTTGTGATGTGCTCATTTTGCAATGCTCTACTGATAAGGGATACACAAGGCCTTAGCAATTATTTGGTCCTGACGAATTTCATTGGCAAGGCTTTTGCGCCAGGAAACGGCCGCCGCCCAGATCGCCGCTTTCGTACAGTCCCACGAAATAGGCATAGAAATCATCCCAGGCCTGAAAATGCGCCGCGCCGAAAGAGGCAATCGTCTGTTCCTTCAGGCCCCGGTACATTTCCAGCCGCTGGCGCAGAACGACGGTCCAATGCTCGCTCATATCCTCGGCCTCCAGGACCGCACAGCCATTCGCCGCCAGTAGATCCCGGTAGCGCTCCAGGCTGCCAAGCTCGGCAAAGCCCATGTCCCGTTGCAGGCGCGCCGCGGTCTCCCCTTCCAAGGGGCGGCGTTCCAGGATATCCGTGAAGGCGATATAACCGCCCGCCTTGGTCACCCGGACGCATTCGCCGATCAGCCGGGCCTTGTCGGGGATATGGCACCAGGCTTCCTGACCGATCACCGCATCAAAATGGCCATCGGGAAACGGGTTGGCCAGGGCATCCGCATTGCGGAACCGCACCGTCTCGGAAAGTCCGACCAGCTTGGTCAGCCGTTCCGCCCCCTCGACCCGGCTGGCGGTCAGATCGATGCCCGTGACCTGGCAGCCGTAGTGATGCGCCAAATAGCGCGCCGGCCCGCCCATGCCGCTGGCCACGTCCAGCACATGGCCGCCGCCATCGGCGGCGATCTTTTGCGCCAAGGTATCGATGGCAGCCAGGCCATCGAAATGGTCCATGTCGTAGTCCTGCAAGACATCCTCGGTCAGGCCGGCGAGGTCCACGCCGTCATCTTTCAACTTGTCCAGGATCTGCCCTTCGTTGATGGGGTGAGTGTCGTAGAAATCGACCACGGTCTGGCGATGGCTATCAACGGTCATGAGCTGTCCTCTTAACAGTACGCTTCGGGCAACAGATTGTTTCCGCGCGCACGGCTTGTCCCACGGGCCGATGCGCCCAAATAGTCTAATACGTCACAAGGCAACTAGGTTTTGCTATATATAGCTATACAGCATCTTTAGGGGATTGGAGATCATCATGGCGCTTACGGGGATTAATCCGTGCCTATCCGGTTGACGCAGACACCCGCTACATCTAGTATCTGTCCATT